>CAMKPE010000007.1 GCA_946414595.1 uncultured Clostridium sp. | reverse complement strand
GATTTTATTTAAGAGGAGGGCTAATAATGGCTATTAATATATCTAGTAGAAAACCTAATAAAAGAAAAAGATTACGTTCTCACGCTTTAAATACTACAAACAGTACTCAAGCATTAAACTTACAAGTAGTAAGACTTGAGGATGGAACAAGAGTAAGAATTAGCGCTAAAGAAGCAAGAACTTTAAGAAAAGCTGATAAAATAAGTGAAGAAAACGAATAATTAAAGAAATTAAGAACCATTTGGTTCTTTTTTTGTGCTGAAAAAAAGAACTATTTTAATTCTAGTTCTTCTATTTCATCTATAACTGTTAATTGTTGTTCAACTACTAACTTTAATTTCTTTTTGAATATTCTCATATTTCTTTCTAGTGTGTCTGCTCTAAGTTCTATCTTCTCTGCCCTTAGTAAAGCTTCATTTACGATTCTTGAAGCGTTTCTTCTTGCTTCTTCTATTATTACATTCTTTTCATCATATGCTTGTTTCTTAATATCTGTACTTGATTGTTCAGCTTTGAATAAAGCACTTTTTAGGTCGAGTTCTACCTTTTTATAATTATCGAGTTCTTTTTTCATCTGTTCTATTTCTCTTTGCTGTTTCTTCATCTTATCAAGCATTGATTCAGTATGTGAAATAACATTATCTATAAATTTATTTACCTCTGGAACACTATAACCATTTTCTGTTATAGTAAACTTTTCCATGACATCACCTACTTTTTAGAAATTAAATATTACCAGTTGTATTCGTCGTCTTCTTCTTTTTCTTCTGCTTTGTTTTTATTATTAGCTTTTCCGTCTTTTCCTTTTAATCCTTCATCAGAGATTTTTCCTTCTACATTAACTGAGTTAGGAGTACATAAGAAAATTCCTCCACCAAGTTTTTGTAAGTCTCCACTGATTGCATAAATAGTTCCACTTAAGAAATCAACTATTCTCTTAGCTTGATCTGGTGTAACTCTTCTTAAGTTAACTACTACTGATGAGTTAGCTTTTAAATAATCTGCTATTTGTTGAGATTCTGAGTATGCACGTGGCTCTAAAAGAATCATTGTGTTATCTTTTTTAGCTAAACCTTCAAGTGCTCCTTCTTCAACCTCGTCTTCATATTCTTCTTCATCATCATTTCTATTAGTAAATCTACCAATTAATTTATTGAATGCCATTTTTTCTATCCTCCATAGTCTATATATTCATTTTATCACATATTATATGATTTTCATAGTACTAATTTAGTGCATACCATATTTTTGCAATGTCACTATTGTGGCTGTATGGTTCTGGATTTGGTAAATCCATTTTTACTGATACTGGTACTTTAAAGGCACTACCAAATGCTATTGCACTTCCTGGTTGTAATGTCTTAAGTATGGCAAGTATTTCTTCAGTAACGTTTGGAACCATTTCTTTAATATATTGTAAATCTCTTGGGTGAAGTGTTCTAAGTACTAAGAAGTTAGAACATTGTGAAATACTTGTTTCACTAAGTTCACTAGGTCTTTGTGTAATAAGTCCTAAAACAACTCCATATTTTCTTCCCTCTTTTGTAATTCTATCGAATATGTTATATCCAAGAAGTTCTTGGTCAATATCTTTTTGAACATATCTGTGGGCCTCTTCTATTATTATATGGAATGGGAATTTTCCACGGGCTTCACTGTTTGCTGCAACTTCAAATAATAATTTTGATATTACTTTAGTAATTGCTTTTGCTGTTCTATCATCGATATAGTTAATGTTAAATCCAATTAATTGAGCTTTAGTGTTATCAATTGTAGTCATTAAGTCTCTAACATAACCACTCTTTGTAACCATTTTGTCATATTTGAAATATTCTTTATATGATCCACTTGCTAAAGCATGAAGTCTTACTGACAATACATTAGCATAGTCGAATACTTTATCACTCTTTAAGATACCTTCTGAAATAAGTGAGAAGTCAAGTGCTAACTCTAAATCATTTAGATCGTACATTATATTTCCCTTTGGATTAGGTATTTCAAATCCTTCAATTACAAATGTTGAGATAAAGTTAACAACAAGTTCCATCTCTTGCATCTTACCTGAGTTATCAACATAGATACATTGTTTTAGCGTTCTTACATATCCTGGTTGAATTATTTGGCTATCAAGACTTAATAATTCAGTGTGGAATGTTGATAAAACAGCTGTTATTTGGTCTCTTATCTTAATTGAATCTTTTCCACTTTGTAATATATCTAATAACGCTCTTGCGATTATGTCGTTTTTACATTTTATAGCTTCTTCATCAGTTCCTTTTAATATTGGAACAAGTTTTAAAGCTTTTTCTATTATAGGTAATTGGCTTGGTTCTGTTGCTCCAAGAAGAAGTGCAATATCATCAACATCCAAAAGCCATAAAGGAATTCTTAGTATTGAATTTGAATCTTCATTTAAGTTAGTTGTATATGCTTTGTAATTCAATTGATTATTGAATTCATGTAAGAATGAGAATGCATTTTTATATTCTCCATAAGCATCGAATACAAATATACTTGCATTTACTGGTAAGTATTTTGAGGTAGTAAAGATGTTTTGTACTATTCTTGCAAAAGTACAACTCTTTCCTGATCCAGTATTTCCTAGTATTGCAAAATGGTTACTGAAGAATGCATTAACTCCAACGTTTATTGTATAACCATTATAGATTGATGATTTACCTAAATATAAGTGATCTGCATCATTTACATCTGCTGGTCCTAAAATCATTGATAATTCAGACTTGTTAACAACTCTTACTGAAGATGCAAAAGCTGGTTTTGCACTAACTCCAGGGATGAAACTATCGCCATCAATTTCCCCAACAACTGCTACTGTTAATGTTTCAGTTGTTACTTTAACGATTTCTCCAACAACTTTCTTTATTCCATCTTCAAAAACAACATGGACATTCATCAAACTTCCATATTTTGCAACGTCAAATTCAATTTTAATAATTATATAGTTTCCGTTAATATCAATTATCTTACCTAAGTTCCCTATCATATTCTTCACCTATTCTATATAATTATAACATATTATTAGAAAAAAAAAGAGTATTTTTTACTCTTTTGGATAACCAATTACAAACGAATAATTGTCTAAATCTATATCCTTTTTAACATTCAATATGTCTTCAAGTGTAATACTCTTTATTAATTCAATTCTATTATATACAACCTCATCTTGATCTATTAAATATGAGTTAATCATACTCATAATCATTGATACTCTATCAGTTGCATATACTTCATTTGCTATCTTAACTTTCTTAACTCTTTCAACATCTTCTTTTGTTATTTTAATATTCTTAAATCTCTTAATTGTTTCATCAAATAACTTCTTAGGATCTTTTGATTCTGCAGTTAATTCAATTAGTAAGATATCATCTACAATTGATTTAGATGAATATAAGAAAGTCATTAAGTTTTTATTTAACATTTCTTCTCTAAAAGTTGAAGATGGTCCATATAGTAAATATAGCAAGATATCAAGTGCCATCTTATATTTGTATCTTTCTTCACTATTCATTTCTTTTAATAATGATTTAAAAGTTACAATTGATTTAGGTATGGCAATATTTTTTATCTTTAATTCTTTATTTTTAATATTTACTTCATAAGGCTCATTTGTTAATACTTTCTTTATTGGTATTTTAGAGGTTCTGCTATTAAGTTTTTTATTATTTTTAATAGTCTTTAGAACACTATCTTTATCAAAGTTTCCAACAATAACTAAGCACATATTACTTGGTTGATAGAAAGTATTATAGCATTTATACAATACTTCTTTTGTTATACTTCTAACACTTTTTGGTGTTCCTCCAACATCTATTCTACATGGATGTTTTATAAATACAGCTTTATTACTTACATCGTATAACTTACCTTCTGGTTCATCTTTATACATGTTGATTTCTTCGATTATTATTCCCTTTTCTTTTTCTACATTTTCATCTGTAAAATATGGGCTGTTAACGTAATCAAGCAAGTAATCAACATTTTTTTCCACTTCATTGCTTCCTTCTAACACGTATGCTGTTACTCTATAACTTGTATAAGCATTAGCATCGCTTCCAAATTTAGCAAAGTATGAGAAAGGATCTTCTCCATTTTCTTGCTCAAACATTTTATGTTCAAGAAAATGTGCTACTCCATATGGAACCTTTATTTTCTTATTATCATCAAGTGATATAAACTCATTTATGGATGCTCCATACTTTGTAAAATAACTTACTTGAAAGTTTGTTCTGTTTTTTAGTGGAACTAAATATACTTTTAAACCATTGTCTAGTTCTTCCTCATAAACTGATATATCTAGTCCAATAAGTTCTTTCTTTATCATTTCTTATCACCACCTAATAAGAATGATGTATCTAAGAATATTTTCTCTGCAAGTTTCATTATTTCTTCTTTTGTTACACCTGCAGTTTTTCTTTTTCTTTCTTCTAATGAATCTGTGTTAATTCTATCCATTGCATAATAAGATGCTATTATTTGATTTGGTTTATCATCTATTTCTTCTAATATAGATAAATAATATTTCTTAGCTTTATCCAAATCTTCATCGGAAAAGTTCCCTTTTTTCATATCATCCATTTCTTTTTTAATTAATGTCATTATCTTCTTATAATTGTCTTTAGTAATTCCAGATGATATAAGAAGTAAATTATCAAGTTTATTACCTACTGATGATACGTAATAACATAGTGAATATTTTTCTCTAATGTTTTTAAAGAATTTGCTATCAGCTGATCCTCCAAGAATAATATTATAAATATTTAAAACACAGAATCTTTCATAATCTGTTAAATCTTCTAAAGTACATGCGATACTAAGTTTTGCTTGATTAGTATTATCTTTTTCATATAATTCTTTAATCTTTTTATTATGAATCTTGCTATCAATAATTGGATTAAAGTTTACTTCTCTAATTCCTTTGAATGGAAATTTTTCTTTAACTATATTTTCTACTTCATCAAAATCAAAATCCCCTACTACAAATAAATCAATAATACTTTCATTTATAAATTTCTTATGAAAATCACATAAATTTTCTTTAGTTATCTTTTCCAAGTCTTCCATATAACCATCAGTGTTGTAAGAATACTTCTCATCTTTATTAACATTTTCTAATAGTTTTAACATAGAATTTCTTCTAGGATCTTCTTTTACTCTTTCAATATGTGATATTTCATCGTTTTTAATTACATTAAATGTTTTTTCATCAAATGAATTATTAGTAACATTAGGATTGAATACTATTTCTTTTAATAAATCAAATCCTTCCTTTAATAATCCTTTTTCGCTATATTTGTCATTTAAAAAACTCATATTTATATCAACATTGTATACTTTCCCAAGTCTATAACATGATGGGAATACTTTTGCTGAATATAAATCTTCTAACTTTTTAGCAAATTCTATTTTTGTATTATATTTCTTTGTTGAATAACACATTGCGGATGCTAGAAAATTAGTTATTGTTATTTTCTCTTTTTCTATTTCATTACAAAATATTAATTCTATTGTTGTTGTTTTAAACCTATCGGTTTTTACCATATGTAAATTGAAAGGCCAAAAATTAATCTTTTTGTATTTCAAGGTATCACCTCTTTTTTATTATGTTCTATTTTTATAATTCTATTGCTGCTTCAAGAGCTATTTTAATCATATCAGTAAAGCTATTTTGCCTTTCTTCACTTGTAGTTTCTTCATGTGTTACTAAGCTATCAGAAATAGTTACTAAAGCTGCTGCTTTTTTACCAGTTACATTAGCATTGTGGAATAAAGCAAAAGTTTCCATTTCAACAGCAATACAATTATATTTGTTATATAATTCTTCAAACTTGTCATTTTCCTTATAAAATACATCACTACAATCAACAATTCCCTTAGTTAAATGATAACCTAATTCTGTTGCTTTTCTATCAAGCACTTCATTTACTTCATTACTTGAATATAAGATGTTTCTTTGTTCGTCTCCTTGTACTTTAGCATACGTAGATTCAGAATAAGATCCAGTTACTAATACTAAAGAGAATAATCCCAAGTCTTTTGTATATGCTCCTGCTGAACCAATTCTTATTATTTTATCTACATCATAAAATTTAAATAATTCATAAGAATAAATTCCCATACTTGGGCATCCCATTCCAGATGCAAATACTGTTACCGGATGACCTTTATAAGTTCCAGTGTAAGCATACATATTTCTTACAGTATTTACCATTCTATAATTTTCTAAAAAGTTTTCTGCTATAAATTTAGCTCTTAAAGGATCTCCAGGCATAAGTACTACTTTTGCTATATCTCCTTTATTTGCTTCTATATGTGGTGTTGCCATATTTTTTTCCTCCTTTAATGGCAAAAAAGGACTACTGTCCTTTTTTTACTCTTGTTCATTATTACCTTCCATTTTTACAAGAACTTCTCTTGGTTTAGATCCATTTTGTGGACCAATAATTCCTCTTTCTTCTAATAAATCAACAATTCTTGCTGCTCTATTATATCCAAGTTTAAATCTTCTTTGTAAAAGTGAAGCACTTGCTTTACCTGAAGTAATAACATATTCAACGATTTCATCGTATAAAGGATCGTCATATTCTTCTTCTTTTGTTTTAACTTCTCCGCCAGCATTACCTTGTTCTTTGGCTGCTTCTAGATTCATGAATTTCTCGTCAAACTGAGCTTTTTGCTGTTTAACTGCATGATCTACTAATGCTTCCAATTCTTCATCAGAAACATACGCCCCTTGAATTCTTTCTGCTGATGACTCACCCATTGGTAAGAATAACATATCTCCTTTACCAAGAAGTTTTTCAGCTCCTACTGTATCAAGTATTGTTCTTGAATCTATTCCACTTGATACAGCAAAAGATATACGAGATGGAATGTTTGCTTTAACAACTCCAGTGATAACATCTGTTGATGGTCTTTGTGTTGCTACAATCAAATGTATTCCAGCTGCACGAGCTTTTTGAGTTATTCTTAATATTGAATCTTCAACTTCTTTTCCTGCTACAACCATTAAGTCTGCTAACTCGTCTACAATAACAACTATGTAAGGCATCTTAGCAATTTGGTCTTCTTCACTTCTAACTTTATTTTCTTTTTCTACCCATTCATTATAATCCTCGATTTTTCTTACTTTTTTCTCTTCAAGTACATCATAACGACGTTCCATTTCATCAACCATTTTTTGAAGTGCAACGCTTGCTTTTTTAGCATCAGTTACAACTGGCATTAATAAATGTGGTATTCCATTATACATTGATAACTCAACTTTTTTAGGATCTACTAAAACAAGTTTTACTTCGTCTGGTTTTGCACGCATTAAGATTGATGCGATTATACAGTTTATACATACTGATTTTCCTGAACCAGTTGATCCTGCTACCAACAAGTGTGGTGTTTTATTAATTTCACAAAATCTTGGTTTACCCATTATGTTCTTACCTAGGGCAACAAGTAATTTGTTATCAACTTTATTTTGAGGTACATTTTCAAGTATTTCCCTTAATGCAACTGGTGAAATAGTTTCATTAGGAACCTCGATACCTACTGTACTCTTTCCTGGAATTGGTGCTTCAATTCTTACATCTTTTTTAGCAAGAGCAAGAGATATTTCTTTGTTAATACTTAATAGTTTACTTAATTTAGTACCTGTTTGTAATTCCATTTCATATTGTGTAACCGCAGGTCCTGAATTAACTTCTACAACTTTTCCAAATATACCAAAGTCTTTTAAAGTTTTTTCGATAATTTGAATATTCTTTTCAATTATTGCTTGTGAATTTGTATTTTTACTCTTAGTAATATTCTTTAATAAAGATAATGTTGGGAGAACATAATTTGTCTTTTTAACTTTTGGTTTTTCTACGTACTCATCAGTTAATAAATTTTCAATAGTTTCTTCTTTTTCCTCTTCATTTTCTTCTTTAACTTCGTTATTCATTCTCTTTAATTCATCGATACTTGAAATAACAAGTTTTTGTTCTTCTTCTTTTTCTTCTTTTGGTGCATTATTATCATTTATGATAACAACTGAATCACTTTTATCTTCATTTTCTTTGTCTTTATTTTTATCTTTCTTACCATCTTTATTCTTAGTAATTATATCTTTTCCTTTTTCTGTTGCTTTATCAAAGAAATCTCTTATTGAGAAACCTGTAAATAGACATGCTCCTACTATAATAAAGATTACAGATATTATCTTTGTTCCAGTTACTGCAAATAAAGATTTGAATCCTACTGCTATAGTACATCCAATCATACCTCCACCTGGAGATACAAATTCTTTTCCATCGTTTACTAAATCCCACGTAGCTTGAATGTCTTTCATAGAATCATTGTAAATGTCTGTTATTCCACCTTTAGCTTCTTCAATATAACCCATATGAGCAAATACCAAGAAACCAATTGACACTAAAACTAATCCTATAAACTTAGTTGACCAAAAAGATGGACTCTTTCCTTTAAATAGCATATATATTCCAATTAATAAAATGGCCATTATAAATAACCAATCTAAAGAACCAAATAAAAATATTGCAAAACATCTTGCCATTTGTCCTACGAAACCTAATGGTTTACCAGGTCCATATGAAAGTATGGCAATTATTATAAGAAATATGGCATATACTTCAGGCCTTATTTCTAATGACTTATTTTTTTTGCTTTTTCTTCTTTTTCTTTTTGCCATATTCATCCTCCGACTATTTCACTTTAATGTAATTATATCATATAAAAGGATATTTTACATATTTATAGACTTAATTTTACAAAAAAAAAGAAATCTTTCGATTTCTCTTAATAATTTGGTCTTAAGAATGATGGAGTGTCATAAATGCTTTCTTCACTGTCATCATCGTCATCGTCAACAAGTTTCTCAATCTTTGGAACTGGTTGAGGATTTTCAGATCTTGTTCTTCTTGCTGGTGTTGGTTGAGCTTCTGGTTGTTGAACTGGTTTGTGAACAATCTCCTTTGGTTCTTTCTCTTTTTCTTTATTATTCTTATCAAATCCAGTAGCAATAACTGTAACTATAACTTCATCAGTTAAGTTTTCGTTAATTACTGACCCGAAGATTGTATTGATATCTGTATTTGCTGCTGCTCTTACAACTTCTGCTGCTTGTTCAGCTTCAAATAATGTTAAGTTCATACCACCAGTGATATTGATGATTGCATCAGTAGCACCTGAAATAGATGTTTCAAGAAGTGGAGATGATACTGCTTGTTTAGCAGCTTCAATAGCTCTTTCTTCTCCCATACCAATACCGATACCGATAATAGCATTTCCTGATTTTTCCATTACTGCTTTAACATCGGCAAAGTCTAGGTTAACAAGTCCAACTACTGCAATTAAGTCAGTGATTGATTGAACACCACGACGTAATACATTGTCAACTTCTTTAAATGCTTCAAGCATTGGTGTAGTTTTATCAATAATTTCTCTTAATCTATCATTTGGAATAACAATTAATGTATCAACATGTTTCTTTAATTCTTCAATTGAAACAAGTGCATTTTCCATTCTTTTCTTACCTTCGAATGTAAATGGCTTTGTTACTATTGCAACAGTTAATGCTCCTAAACCTTGAGCTATTTCAGCAACGATTGGTGCTGCTCCAGATCCAGTTCCACCACCCATTCCACAAGTAATGAATACCATGTCTGCTCCTTCAAGAGCATCCTCTATTTCCTTCTTAGCTTCAAGTGCTGCTTCTTTACCAATTTCTGGTTTAGCACCTGCTCCTAATCCTGTTTTTCCTAATTGAATTTTAACATCTGCTTTAGATGTATTTAACACTTGTAAATCTGTGTTTGCTGCAATGAATTCAACACCTTTAACTCCTGTTTCTACCATGGAGTTAATAGCATTTCCTCCACCTCCACCAATACCAATAACTTTAATCTTGGCTAATTGGTCCATTTCTAATCCACCAAACATTTAATTCCCTCCTTACTTATCAGAAAAATATCCGAATATCTTACTAATAAATGTATCATCAGTTAAATCTAACATACTTTGTTTGCTTTGTTCGATTTCTTTAATTTTTTCTTCCTCAATAAGTGATATGTTCTTCTCTCTCAATTTCATCTTCTCATGGAAATATTTTATTATTCCTATAGCACTAGAAAATTTGTTACTTCTTATTCCCATAGTAGTTATGTTTAATACTGTAGCATTTGGTCCTAAAACGCTTTCTACAACATAACTAAATCCAACTAATTCAGTTATACCACCTGTTACAATTATATAACTTATTTCCCTTTTTGTTAAGTCATTAATTTCTTTTTTAGCAAGATTTAATAGTTCTGTTACTCTGGCTTCTACTACTTCTGTGATTTCAAATTGATTTATTGTTTTCTTTTCATCATTGTCAAGTGTAAACTCTAGTACTTCATTGTTATCAGCATATCTCTTACTAGCAAGGGCGAATTTCTCCTTTAATTCTCTTGATGTTGATGTATCTGTTCCATAAATGTATGTAATATCATTATCAACATTCTTACTTCCTAAATTAAAAATACTTTCTTTAATAACAATTCCTTTATTAAATATAGAAACATCTGTCTTATCATGACCAATATTTATAATTGCTCCTAGTTTTTCATCTGTTTCATTAGTCTTTGATTCAAAATAGTCACCTATACAGTTAAATGTTATATCTTCTACAGCTATTCCTGCTTCACGGAATACTTTTATATAATCATATATTTGTTTTTTAGGTGCTGTTGCTAGTAGTGCTTTTACTATTAATTTATCAGCTACAATACCAATTGGATTCTTAGTAAATTTATCTTCTTCAGTATTAAACATAATTGGTATTACAGATACTAATTCTTCGTTTTCAGGGATTTCGTTTTCAGCAGCATTTTGTAATACTGAAACAATGTCTTTTCCATTTATTTCACCATTAGTATCAATGCTTCCTGATACTACTTTGATATTTCTATTATTTGATGGTATTGTGATAATTGCTCTATCAATTTTAGTACCTAGAACTTTTCTTATTTCTTCTAAAGCAAGATTAAGTGATCTTAATGCCATTTCATCATCTACGATAAGCCCTTTTTTGATACCAACTGATTTTACTGCTGCTGATGCTAAAACTTGAAATTTATCTTTAATTAGTTCAGCAACAACAATCTTTATACTATCACTACCAAGATCAATACCCGTATAAATATTTCTCATAAAATGCACCTACTATTCTAAACATATTATACTAGTTAAAAATAAGAAAAACAAGTTTTATATAGTCTAAAACCTAAAAGAAAAAAGAGCTAAGCTCTTTTTAACAAACAACATAATAGTGTATATATCTTAAAAATGTACCTAATATTGTTCCTGCATTAAATATAGCTAATGCAAGAGTATTTGCAATATATATAGCTATTGGCAGTAATAACACTTCTAATATTACTTTCTTTTTATCAAGTACTGTATTTACGATATTGCGCATAGTTTTTTATCTTTTAATCTTCTTATTGATGAGCCTAAACTCCTTCCTAAATCTCGTATTGTTTTAACTCCATCTACAAAAGCGTTTATTATAGAACCTGTTAATGAGAATCCTCCATCAATATTTCTTAGTTCTTCATCAGTTAATCTTTTATTCATTACATTTATCTGGGTTTACAAAGCCATCAACAACGCCGATTAAAAAGATTGCTCCTCCTAGTATTCCTAGTCCTGCTAACAATGATAATCCTCCACCTGTTATTTGTTTTAGTTCGTTTTTGCTTGTCTGTTTAATACTACTCATCTCCTTTTAGTGTTTTTATTAAATAGTTAAAAATTGTGGTTTTATTAGTTATTATTTGGTATTTAATAATTTCATTGTCAATTAACTTATCTTCATCGTTTATCTTTATTATTATTTTTTTATAATAATTATTTTCATATAAATAATCTTCAACTTTATCTATTTCGTAAGTAAATGTGTTCCTTTCTATAACTATTTCATTATTATCTTTAATTTTATTTAGATCATCTATATTTATTAATACTTCTATCTTCTTATCAGATAACTTTGATATTCCAGTATAATATTCTTCAATTTTATTATTAAAAAGAATAACTCCTAATAAGAACCCAATTAAAATAGATACTATGGTTATATATTTCTTTAAATCTATTTCTATATTATTAAAATTCTTTTGAAAACTAACTAAATCCATAATCCTCCAAGTTACAAACTTCGTCATATAAATCATTATTATCAAATCTATGTGAGATAACAATAATCGTTTTTTCATTAAATTTATCAAATATATTTTTTAAGATAATTCTTTCTTTATCAATATTAATCTCACTAAATGATTCATCTAATATATAAATGTTACTATTCTTTAGAAAAGCTCTTGCTAGAATAACTCTTTGCCTTTCTCCTCCACTTAGATTGGTAGCGTTTTCATCTAATATCATGTTATAACCACTACTGTTTTTATTTGCTATTTCATCTAATAACATACATTTGCTTATTTCATATACCTTGTTTTTGTCACGTGTATTTTTTATTGTTAAATTGTCATATAATGTATCATTAAAGATATACTCTTCTTGTGAAACATATGTTACTTGCTCTCTTAATGACCAAAGATTAATATCATTTATATCGTTATTACCTATAGATATCTTACCTCTTTGAATTTCTAAATAACCTGATATTAGTTTTGCAAGTGTACTTTTCCCACTTCCTGATGATCCGTGAATTAATATCTTTTTACCTTCTTTAAATACAATATTTAGATTGTTAATAATGTTATTATTTCCATAACTATACGATAGATTCTTTATTACTAAATCTCCTTTAGTATTCCTTAAAGGATTTAAATCATAATATATTTTTTCTTCTTTAATATTTAATAATTCATTAATTCTCTCAATAGTTAATTTAACTTCTTTATGCATTAAAGTTACATTTAATATATTTCTTAAAGACCCGACATGATAGAAAACGATACTGTTGAAAGTAATAAGGCTTGATAAGGTCATTTTATTATTAATTATTAGTTTCCCTCCAATTAAGAGTATTAACAAAGATATTATACTTGTATTGGTATTTTCTATAAGCTTTTTACTATTTACTTTGTTTATAAAACTATGATTTGTAGAAATATACTTATTATATTTTAAAGAAAATTTCTCTTTTACCCTTTCTAAAATATTTAAACTCTTTATAGTATTTATTCCGTTTATTAATTCAATTATATTTGAGTTTACTTTTGCATTTTCTTCTTTTATTTTTCTAATGTCATAATAAATAATCTTGTTATAAATTAACGTTATTAAGGAAAATATTACTATTACAATTAAGGTATAAAGCAATAACTTAGCATTTATCATTAATAAGGTTATTATTGAGATTAATGCTATTAAAGAATCAAGTAAGATAGTTACTAATAAGTTACATATTGTATCTTTTAAATTATCTAAATCAGATATTCTTGATAATACTTCACCAGTAGTTCTATTTTTAAAATATAAATGAGGAAGTGATAAAATATGATTCAATGAATCGTTGATTAAGATATAATCAAGTTTATTGCTTATAAAGTTTAATAATCTTTCTTTTAAATAATCAAGAGTATTTTTTATTAGATGTACAATGAACAAAATGAATATCAGGACATAAAGGTTAGTGATTGAACTAAAGGATAATGATCTTTCTATTACATATTGAAATTCAAAAGAAACTATTATACTAAATAAAACATATAGAATTGAAAAGATAACAATTGTAGCGAGTATGTTTACATTGGATATCAGATATTCCTTTATTATATTTTTAATTTTATTTTCTTCTTTTATTATGGGGATTTGTTTGTTAGGAATGAAGTATAAAAAGTTTTTAGTAGATATTGATCTAAATTTATCAATGTCCATTTTTATAATTCCTTTTGCTGGATCAGCAATTATTACATTGTTAGTTTTCTTATCTATTTTATGTACTACAACAAAGTGCTTGCTTTTCTTATCAACAATAACATGAGCAATGCAAGGAAGATATTTCTCTTCAATATTCAGAACATCCCCTTTTACTCCGTATGAAGAAAAACCTAATTTCTTCCCTGCTTCAATTAAAGATAAGGCATTTACTCCATTATTTGATGTAAAAGTTATATTTCTTAAATATTCTTTGGAGACATCTCCTTTATGAACTCTAATAATTGTAAGTAATGAACAAATACCACAATCATTGGGTCCATCTTGCATTACGCATTCATATTTTCTCATTTCTCACCTCCTCTACTATGAATTATTACTCATCGGTGAAAAATTTCCTCACTAAAAAAGAAAGTTTTTTCAACTTTCTTTATTTTTTCTCTTATATAAAGCAAGTGGTATTTTATTTTTTGTCTCTTTTTCTCCACATCTAGTACATTTTCTTGTAAAACAGATTTGAATCCCTTCTTTAGAAATTGGATTATTGTTAAGTAAGTACGGATTACTTCTCATAGATAAAGCACTTATATGTATTTTCTTACCATCTTCACCTAATCTATATGATTCATCTATCCATCCTTCGTTTTCAGCATCATAAACATGTCCTTCTTGATCACATATTTTCTTTTTTTCTTCAAGAATAATGTCCATGTCTTCAACGTTATCTTTTAATCTTTGAAGCATCTTTTGTTGTAAAGATTTAGGATATTTTTCAATCCTTTTTAGGATTTCTTTTAACTCACTTAACATATTCAAATCCCCCACTTGTAGATTATTCTATCATGGTTTACACATTTATTCAATTTTATAGCATTAATTATGCCAATATGATAAAATGTTACTATAGGGTGATATGTATGAAATACAAGTATAAAAAGAGCCAAATATTTGGTAAAAAACTTCCTGTTCCAAAAGATATAGAAAGCAGGATATTTGCTAATTATTTAAGTTTTCAAGATTTTATTAAATATGGATTAGAAGATAAAATACCTGTTTCTTGCCTTTATATGACTGATAGAATGCTTGTAGAAAAATTTAGCCTTGAAAAAGTTAAACAACTCGATTGGGAATTATTATCAAGTATTGAGATTAATCCAGAAAGCGCTAAACAAAAGTTGTTGAAATTAGACCCATCAGTTGAAGACCTAAACGAAGAATTATATAAAATTGTCAAAGATGAATTACGCCCTGTTTACTATTCATCAAAAATGAAAGAAAGATTTCCTAACTCTTATATGGAAATTAAAGAAGATGATGATGAAAAAACTAAAAAGTTAAAAACATCCTATAACGAGGGTGATTTATATTTAGATGAAATACTAGAAAATTGGGAAATGTTTAAAGACATGGATCTTTCCTATGTTTTAAAAGAAAAAAGAATAAGTATTACTCAAGAAGAATTAAAAGAGTTTGTTAATAAAAATATTGTAATGGCTAGATTAATATTTAGAGATTATGATGCAAGTTTTAACGAAATTGTTAAAAAATATGCTAGTTTATCAACTGAAGAAGAAAAAGATGAATTTATTAAAAATCTAGCAATTGAAATACTTGAGAAAACAAAGCATGAAGACTATATGACTTTAACAAATGAAGAATATAAGATGTTATTTACTTTCTATCCTTTAGAGAAGTATTTACTTGAATACTCTAATGATGAATATGCAACTAAAAATTTTTTGAAGCAATTAGAAGGATTACCAGAAGGATATTTATTTGAAATGGAAATACCTTTTGATGTTATTAGACATCGTGGTGTATTACAATTTGTTAATGAATATGGATTAAAAAATGTTGAGGAATTTGACCAAGAAAGTGGACATTTATTTTCTAGAAATAATGGGCAATTCTTAAAAGATGCTAATATGATGTATTTACATTATGGTGGTTCAATGTTTGCTACTAAATATACTGGTGATGGAATATATACACGTCCATATACTAAAGAAGAATTTTATGAGGCTGTTAAAAGAATGATTATTCACGGGCCTACTGATTCACATTACAATGATAAAGCTCCAGATATTGGCAGTATCACTGGAAAATTTAGAGAAATGTATCAAGAATTATTTTTAAGTGAAGATGCTCCTGATGAATTAAAAACATTATTCTATAAAAAAGAGCTTACTCCTAAACATATTGCAGAACATCCTGAATATGTTCCATATATTAAAGGTAAAGACTACTCTTCTTGTTTTCAAAGAAGAAGTATTAGATATTATGATGAACTAGGAATAAGTACATACAAAAACATATATAACTTTATTAGTGATAATATTGGTCATGAAGAATGTATGAACATAATAATGGAATACGCTGAAATCTTAGAAGTTATTTATGATAGAGATAATTACGGAACTGATGTATATCCAGAGTATAAAGGTTCTCCTAATGGAGATGAAATACGAAGAGAACTTGATTTAAGATTTAGAGATGTTTTATTAGATTGTGGTGTACCATTCCCTAAAAATATTCCACAACATTTTATAGAAAGCAATCCTGATTTATTCTTAAGTCCTGATGCTCCTGATGAATTAAAAGAAGCATATTATAGTAGAACTCTTGATGTACAAACAATACTAGAACACCCTGAATATATTGAGTATTTGAAAAAAGTAAATGTAGAAATGGCATTTAAATATTTGAGAATAAGAAATTCTGTTGGTTATCCAAAAAGCTTTATGTCTAAAGTTAAAGAACACTTTGGGGATGACGCGTTTGACTTTATGCTTCTTTATGGAAAATATATTGAACAATTAGCAGAGATTATAGATTTAACATCATTTAATGCATATGAAGTTAAAGATAAAGAGTCTTTTATGGAATTTACAGATAAACAGATATATAATGCTATAAAAGAAGGAAAAATGAGTTATGATGATTCTATTCCAACACACTTCAAAAATAGTCATCAATCTATGTTCTTAGGTGAAGATACTCCAGAAGAAATACGCCAAAAATATTATAATCGTGAGTTTAGTTATTCAGACTTTAGAGATAATCCGGATTTATTAAATTATTTTAAAAATACTAATATTGTATTTGGATTTCCAACAAAATATTTATGGTTATTAGATGTATTTGATAACGATAATATTTTAGAAAACAATATAAATTATTTAAAGATTATTAAAAGTTTCTGTGAAATTAAAGATGTTGATTTAGAAAAAATATTTATAGATTATGTAATGAAGCATAGAGATAATCTAGATTATGAAAAACTAGCGTTATATGGAAAAGTATATAGTAGATTAAGTTTATCTAATTCACACGAAATGCATGCATTTAGAGTTACTCTTGCAGATCAAATTATGGAATCTGATGATCCATTAAGAGATGTTGTTGAAATTGAAAAAGTATTTGTTGAAAATAATATCCCTACTATAGGTAAAATTTTTGCAGCATTTGAAATATTACATCCTGAATTTACTGGATTTGATTTTGGTGATGAATCAACTATATCTCCTACTCTAAAAAATGCATCAACTAGAGCTAAAAAGTTTATTGTATTCTCTGATTTAATTAAGATTAATTTAGGATCAAATAATAGAACTATGAAAGCATATCTAAATAATATTGAAACAGGTAATAGATTATATGAAGCTATTATGCGTGGTGAAGTTAAATACGAAGAATTAAGTGATGAAGATAAGAATGAATTATATAATTTTGCTAATCATCTATTTACTCTATATCAAAAGAGTATGAAAGGAAAACTTGAAGGTAAAAAAATAAGTAAGAGTGATAATGTTATTGAAACTATTACTATGATGAAGCAAATATTATCTCCTGATGGAAGCATGGATTATAATCTTGGTGATCGTGTTGTAAGTATGTTCTGTGGATATTCTGGAATTGAAACTGTTAGTCAAGCTAAGGCTTATATGAAAACAAAAGTTGAAGAAGCAGATAAAAGAAACAGAGAAAGCGCTACATCCAAATATATACCAAAAAAAGGAGATATTATTAAAGGTATTGGAAAAATTAAATATTTAGGTAGTATGTTACAAAGGGGTATTTGTGCAAGAGAATTCTTAGGAGCTGAAATGGGAAGTGACGCTACTCCACTTGATACAGATTTATCAGTTGTTGAAAAAGAAAATCCTACATCATTTAGAGATGCTATTTCAGGTACTGCTGCTCATAGTTATGGTCCTATTTATATAGTACTTAAAAACAATGGTAGATTTTCTACTACAAGAACTCATGAAGGAATGACTGATGAAAAAAGAGACTTATCAAGATATGAATTATTCCATACTGGTGTATGGGGAACTGGTCACTATGGTATTAGAACTGGATTTGCATCCACTGATATAGATTATATAGTTGTAGAAACTTATGATCCAAGAATTGGTATTGAAATTGCTATGAATGGATTCTATATTCCTGTTGTGGATAAATCAGGTAAGTTATTATTTAGTCCAAAAGATTATGATGAGTTAAGGTCTAAGATGGCTGGTATGTCTTACTATGAACAAGAAGAATATAAATTCTCACCTAACCTTGAATCCGAAGACGTACTTGCAATGGTAGGACAATTAAAAAACAATGAAAAAGAAGTTCAAGAAAAACGTAATCAATTAATGAAAGCTGTAAAAGCTGCTTTAGATGAACTTGGTCTTACTCTTAAAACTGAAATTGATGGTGAGTTAACACCTGGATCAGTTGAATTAATAGATACTGGATCAACAGGAAGAGGAACTAATAAACCACATGATGGTGACTTTGACTTTATGATGAGAGTCGATAGAGAAATCATGGCAAATGATGAAAAATTAAGATTATTAAAAGAAACAATTATAAAACATCTAGTATCAATAAAAGAAAAAGAGACAATCGGTAAATTTGGAGATTGGAGATTCAAAGGTGTTGATATTGGAAATGGTATTGTAATTGATCTAGACGTTACATTTATAACTAAGACAGATAAAGTTAGTTACTCTACTGATATGGCATTAAAAGAAAGATTAGCAGTAATAAAAAAACAAGATCCAGAAAAATATAAATTAGTTGTAGCAAACATCTTAATTGCTAAAAGCGTTTTAAAAGATGCTAAAGCATATAAACCTAATAGAGGTGATGTTCCTCAAGGAGGTTTAGGTGGTGTTGGTGTTGAAAACTGGATTCTACAAAATGGTGGATCATTTGAAGATGCTGCAAGAAGTTTTGTAGCTGTTGCTGATGAATGTTACGAAATAGCTAAAGGAAAATATCAAGAAGACACAAAACAAGAAGTAATTGATTCTGCTGCTTTTGATTTATTTGTTCAAAGATATAGTTTATGGGACTTTGGTGAAAACCATCTTGCAGGAAACGATACTTATCCACATGATGAATTTGTATCAAGAAATATGAGTGCTTCTGGATTTGCTAAAATGTACGCAAAATTAAAAGAATACCTATTAAAACTTGATAAATCTAGAAACGAAGAAGAAGAACAAAAACCACATATTTAAAAAATAAAAGAAACTAGTTCCTAGTTTCTTTTAAAAATTCTTTAATTTTCCTTTTTGCTACAGAAGTATGGGCTTTTTCCATCCAATCTTCTCTTGGTCCAAAGGAGAAGCTATCAGTTATTACTCTTACCCTATCCTTGTTTTTTAACTCATAATCTACTGGAACCATTTCATCATTAACATAAGCTCCAGTCATTGTATTACCTATATCAGTATGTATTTTATAGGCAAAGTCTATTATTGTCGCTCCTTTTGGTAATTCTATTATGTCTCCCTTAGAAGTATAAACATATACTTTATCAGAAAATAATTCATTCTTTACTTGAGTAACAAATTCTTGATTATCTCCAAACATAGAATTTATCTCCATTAAAGATTGGAAAAATTGATATTTATCTCTTAAATCTTCTTGCATTACACGTCTTGCATCACCTTTTAATAAATCCCAATAAGCAGTTAATCCAAATGATGCAATCTTGTCCATATCAAATGTTCTTATTTGTGTTTGAACTAATTTATCATCAGGTCCAAAAACAGTTGTATGTAAGCTTCTATACATATTTGTTTTAGGATTACAAATATAATCCTTAAATTTATCATTTAATGGATGATATTCTTTATGAATAGCACCTAAAGCTCTATAACAATTATCTACTTCATCAACCATTATTTTAAGTGCTAACAAGTCATGTATATCAGATAATTTTTGTCCTTCACTTAATCTTTTATAAATACCATAAATATTCTTTGTTCTAACTTTTATTTCATTAGGTATTTCTTTATCACTTAATAATCTTTGTATTTTATAAAGCATTTCTTTAAGCATAGCACCGCTTTCTGCTTCAACGTAATGCTTTTTTTCTTCAATCATTTTATACTTAGTTGGCATTAAGTATTTAAGTGATAAGTCTTCTAATTCTGATTTTATTCTATATGCTCCTATGTAATATGCAAGTGGTGCAAATATTTCAAGTGTTTCGATAGCATTTTCTTTTTGTTTAAATTCTGATTTAAATTGTAATGTTCTCATGTTATGAAGTCTATCTGCAAGTTTAATTATTATTATTCGTACATCCTGTGTTATTCCAGTTATTATTTTTCTTGTATTGGCGACATTTTGATCCTGTTTAGATGAAAAGTTCATTTTAGCAAGCTTTGTAACTCCATCTACTAGATTTGCTACATCTTGATTAAAATAATGCGCAATATCTTCCTTCGTTGTTTTTGTATCTTCTAAAGTGTCATGCAAAAGTCCTGCACATATCGTATTTGTATCAGCGTGCATTTCTGCTAATATACAAGCAACTGTAGTCGGATGAACAATATACGGCTCTCCATTTTGCCTTAATTGCCCCTCATGCATATCTTTAGCAAACGTATATGCCCTCTTAATCCTTTCAACTTCCTCATTTGATAGGTATTCACTTACCATCGAAATTAATTGTTCTAAAGTTGCACTTGTCATATTATCACCTCACCAACAAAAAAACGCACAAACCTTTACATGGTTTGAGCGTTCTTATTCATAACACAGCAACATAAAACTTTTTTTATGCGTGAAAATTTTTTACAGCACAAAATATCCTTTGTAAAATAATAGAAATTATGCCATTTTCTTTCAATAATGTAAGTCATAAAACTCACCTCGCATAAATAAGTTATATCAATAGTACTACTTTAAAATATTAAAGTCAACACATTAATATACTATTTTTTTAAAACTCCTAAGTTAATATCCCAGTCAACTTCTTGACCTCTATCATTAATAACAATTCCTTTTTCAACTAAGATGTTTCTAATTCTATCTGCTTCTTCATAATTCTTTTGATATTTGTATTGAATTCTTTCTTCAATTAATTTATTGATCTCTTCTATACTTAAATCTATTGCACTTAAGTATTTATTTTTGATTTGATCTACTACTTGTTTAGGTTCTTGTTGGAATAATCCTAAAATTTCATAGTTATCTACAATACCTCCAACATAGTTAACTGCTCTTTGATAGTTTTTACTATTAACAGCTTTATTAATTTGAGTTGCATAAGTAAATAAATGAGATATTGCAGCTGATGTATTGAAGTCATTATCCATTGCTTCTACAAAGTTATCATGTACTTCTTTATACTCTTCTGATTCTTTATCAGGAGTTAAATCACCTTTTATTTTATCTACTAAAAGCATTAATTTATAGAACATATAAATTTGCTCTTCAGAGTTTTCAAATAATCCATCTACTACATTTAAATCTGACTTATAGTTATTTAATAACATTGTCATTTTAATTACATCTGGATTGTATTGTTTTAATAAGTCTTCAAGTAAGATACCATTTCCTAATGATTTACTCATCTTTTGTCCATTTATTTTAACAAGACCGTTGTGCATCCAGAATCTTGAGAATAATTTTCCTGTTAATGATTCTGATTGAGCAACTTCATTTTCATGGTGTGGGAATCTTAAATCTTTTCCACCACCATGGATATCTAATGTTTCTCCAAGATATTTCATACTCATTGTAGAACATTCAATATGCCATCCTGGTCTTCCTTTTCCCCATGGGCTTTCCCAATAGATTTCATCTTTTCCTGCTGCTTTCCATAAAGCAAAGTCTCTATCGTCTTCTTTTCCAGGTTCGATATCTTTTCTTACACCAACCATATTTTCATCAATTTGTTGATGTGATAATTTACCATATTCTGGGAATGAAGATACCCTAAAGTATACATTTCCTTCAGGTGTAGCATAGGCATGACCTTTATCTATTAACTTAGAAATGAAATCAATCATATCAGGAATACATTCAGTAGCCCTTGATTGAATTGTAGGAGGTTCAAGTCCTAATTCATCCATCTCTTTGTTTGTTTTTTCAATGTAATGTTCAGCAAACTCAATAGGATCTACTCCTTTTTTTCTAGAGTTAATAATAATTTTATCATCAACATCTGTATAGTTTCTTACATATGTTACATCATAACCGCTTGCTCTTAGATACTTTCTTATTGTATCAAAGATTACTGCTTGATATGCATGCCCAATATGAGCATCACCTGATACTGTGATACCACAAGCATACATCTTTACCTTTCCTTCTTCTAAAGGAACGAAATCTTCTTTCTTTCCATCCAAAACGTTATATATTTTAAGTGACATATAATCCCCTCCTAACTTGTCTAGATTATACTACTATTTTTTTAATAATTCAATACTAGTATATTTTATTCACTTCTATTTTTTATTGCTTCATTCATAATTATTTTATCAAGTTTATCAGTAAATTCACTCTCAATAGTTTTTAATGAATTTAGTGTTTTTTCTATTGATGGAGATATTACTCCATAGCTTTGATTTATAAATGTATTGTTCTTAGCAAGAAGTGCTGAGTTTATTGCACTTGATACTGCTGAAGCACATTTAAGTGAACAAGTTATTTTAGCTCCATCACAGAATACTCCAAAGTTTGAACATAGCAAGTTGTTTATTGCACCTTCTATTTGCTTCTTATTACAGCCAAGAAGGAATGCTATACCTGCAGCTACTCCAGCTGAAGCACATATTATTCCACAACTTGATGAAAGTTTGTGTTGTTTAGATCTAATATAAAGTGTTATTAAGTGACTCATTGTTAAAGCTTGTAATTCTTTTTCTTCATCTATATTGTTTTCTTTTGCAAACTCAACAATCGGTACAGTAGCAGTTATTCCTTGGTTACCACTACCACTATTTATATATACTTTCTTAGCAACTCCACTCATTCTTGAGTCTATTCCTGATACAGTTAATGATATTAATCTTTGATATTGTTCATTATAGATATTTAATCTTGTTATTGAACTACCTATATTTAATCCAACATTATGTTTCATTCCATAATCACTGATATCATAATTATATTTCTTAACTTTAGATATTAATGATTTATCATACTTTTTATTAATTACAAAATCATATACGTCATCAAAACTTAAGTTATCTAATATTTCTTTATGAACTGTATCCTTACTTCTATCAAATACAAGTTTATCATCTACATAACATGATTTAATTTGGTCATGTAGTTTTTCAACAATTACTAGAACTTTATGATTCTTTGTTAATAACTCTACTTCAATATATAGAGGATCAACAAGTTCTTTAAGTTCTATATTCATTGTTATCTTCTTTTCTAGTTTCTCTACTTTCTTAATATCTTCTTCAGTAATATTATTTAGTATTGTTAGTTTATCTTTGCTTTGGCATTTTAATATTCCTAATAATATTATTGTTTTAATACCACTGATATTAGTATTTGGCAAGTTAACGCATAAAGCGTTCTTCAAAATATTTGAGCTTGCTCTAAAATTAATCTTTCTTACTTCCTCATTACTCGGCACTTGCTCTTTGGCATAGCTAACAGCAAATGCTATAGCAGATGGTTCAGTACATCCCATTGAACATATAAGTTCTCTTTTTAATAAGTTGTTGATTGAGTCAATTTTAAGTGCATCTTTTTCTTTTTTCATATTCTCACCTCACTAATAAAAAAGAACGCACAAACTTACACAGTTTGAACGTTCTTATTTCCATTATTTAACATTTCACAGCATGAAGACATCATTAGGCCGCAGCAACACAATACATCTTTAATAAAGATGTATTTTTGTTTAAATATGTAAATGTAATAATTAACATATTTACTCATAAATCATCCTCATTTGTTAAACTAATACTAATACTAAAAAAATAAGATGTCAATACATTTTTTAAATAAATGCTTTTTTTTATATTAATATTGAAAAAAATGTTATAATCAAATTATCAATTATATAAAGGAGATTTATATGAAAAAATATTTAAAAAGACTATTTATCATCGGATTAATAATTCTTATATCAGGATGTGTAGAAAAACATGATAACGATGACGTTAAACTTTTTATAGCAACTAATATTGGAATAACTGATTATTCTATATCAAATAATTATACTGAACACGTTGATGAGGATGGATACAAAGATAAACTATGGAAAGTCCATGATAACAAAAATGACTTTGACTTTTATGTTATAGATGACTATCACTGGGGATACGAAAGTGTATCGAATTCATTAAAATCGAACTACTATGATGCATTTTATTTAAAAGAAAGAAAGAATATTAAAACTGATTATAAAATAACTTATATAAATAATTCAGAATATGATGGATATGACAATATCACATTAAAATGCGAATTTAATGATAGATATGAACTTGAGAAGTGTTATAAATCACTTTCTACAATTAGTAATTATTTTGGTAATAGATCAGATATATCATATATGATTAAGTATACTTCTACAGGAGCTATACCTGGAGATATTAAAGACAATAGTATTGATGAATTTGGTGTATTATATGGATTGGAATCTGAATTTGATCATTTATTAAACAAATACTTATATTTTGGTATTAGTAATAATATAGACTCAATAATAAGTGATATGACAAAAGAAGAATATAAATCAGTTATTGATAGTAATGAAGCAGTAAGAGTTTATAAATATGATGATGATAAACCTAAGAATCTTACAAAAAAATATGATGATATATATGTAAATATGTATACAAATCAAATTAGTGTATCGTCTTTATATAAATTATTTAAAGCTGAAAATTACAATGTTGTTGGAGATCTTCATAACTATAAATTATATTATAACGATATAACATATGAGTTTGCTGATGATTTTATTGAATATAATGATAATAATGAACCAGAATACTATTATATTGAAAATGGATATAAAAAGAAATTTTCAGAATATTATTCATGGAATCGAGGATTCAATCAGTTTGCTCTTGAAAAAATCTTTAATTTAAAAGTACATTTTATCGATAATGAGCATATTGGAAACTACAATATTCAATATTAAAAAAAAACTAATCTATTTCTAGATTAGTTATTTTTTTATGGAGGGCCTAGTCGGATTTGAACCAACGATCGGGGAGTTGCAGTCCCATGCCTTACCACTTGGCTATAGACCCATTTGTTAAACTAATTTTATACTATATTTTATCTTATGTCAATATCATAAAAACATAACAAAAAAGAAGCTTATTCCTTAGCTTCTTTATTTTCTTCAGTGTTATCTTCAGTATCGTTTTCTTCTGGTTCTTCTTTAGGTGTATCTTTAATTACTATTGTATATACCTTACCTCTTATAGTTAAATCTAGGTAAATCTTATCTGCACCTTTTAGTTTTTCTCTTACTTCAATAAATACATATTTACCTGTTATGTAAGGTGTTACATTAGTTAATTCTACTCTATTGTTATATTCTTTATCATTAATAACAAATCTTATACTTCCATATTTAGAAATAATATCATTATTAACATATCCTTGTCCTAAAGTATCATAATCATAAATAACATCATAATCAATTCTCATTAGTGTCATTTCAAAATTAGTTGTTGTACTTGCTTTAATTGATTTAACAAGACTAGTACATCCACCTTTTTGACATCTAACTGTATTATAGAAGAATGTATCTGCAATCTTGATTTCATTTATTCTTAATTTAGTTTTACCAAGAAGACTTCCATCAAATGAAATGTATTCTCCAAGATTTTTAGTATCAACTGTCTTTTTATCGTTACTGAATGTCTTTGGTGATAATTTAACTGTTCTATATTTATATTCAAGTTTTCCATTAGTTACTTTAGAATCATATAAATATTTAAGTCTTAAATCAGATTTATAATATTCATTTTTAATCTCATAAATAAGTACGAAATCTCTTGTTTCACCTGGATCTAATTGTTGCGTATAATAGTTTACTCCAAATTCATTTAGAATCCTACTCATCTTAAGTGTTGGTGTAACACTTGCAAGACCGTCATAGCTTACTAAAGCATTATCAGTATAAATAGTTAATGCTTCATTTGATATATTTTTATATCGTAATTTAACTATTAGATAGAAGTTCTTACTACTTAATGCTTCACCAACTGCATCAGCATTTGTTTTATAACTGTCTAATACTTCTATTTGAAGTTTATTTGTTTTAAACTTTTGTCCTTCTTTATAAATCTTTTCTCTAGATGTAATGTTCATAATTAGTAATAGTGCTAGTACTAATCCAACAGCACCGCCAACACACATAAACATTACTTTATTTTCTTTAAAAGCATATCCAATGTATCTTATTCTTTTTCTTATTCTTGCTTTAATATCTTCGCTATCAAGTTTAATATCTAAAGCAAACTCTTCATTGTCGCCCTCTTCAATTCCAAGATCCATTAAATCTTTTTTGAAGTCGAACTTCTTAACATCAAATCCAATTGTACGTATAAACGTTGTTAAAATAATTGGTATTTGTAAAACATTAAATGTGTATATTATATCTCTTATGATTTTTGTAAGTCTTAAGCTTGGCGTTTCAAATTGAATATCATACAAAAATCCTGATAAGTAAAATATCGAAAACAATCCAAATGTATATACAACTATTGTATATATATAAAAGAATTTTGGTTTCTTTTTATATATCATTAAGGCCATTATGACGCCTGTAATTACCAATACAAAGACTAATGAGAATGAAATAGTCCAATCAATATATTTAGATGATATTTCATCCGCACCAGTTATTCTTTGATTGTTTGATATATAAGTATTAAAGAAATCAACGATATTATGAAATTTAAATAGAATAAATATTGCACCTGCTAGTATAATACCATGAATTAACTTAAAGTATTTTACCAAAAATGCATATGGCTTCTTTAGTATCATCACAATCACCCTATGATAATAGTATACATTATTTTTGAATAGTTATAAAGATTAAAACTTAAAAAAAGAAGAATTATTTCTTCTTTTTAGTCAATAAAGTATACATCGTAGATATTCTCACTATTGTATTTAAATTCATTCTTAAATACTAGTGGTGTATCTCCATATTTATTATGTCTATAAATTGTATCACCTTTTATGTAATAGATGTTTTCTTCTCTTACAATTACTTCTCTTACATCGTCAGCATCAAATATTACGATAGAATCATTTAAGTAACCATCATATACTTTATAGAACTTATCTCCTTTTCTATAAACAGCATAATTTGGTCCTAAATATATTTCATCATATTGAATTGAACTATATGCTGAAGTATCTTCAGTGAAGTATATATTTTCATTTGCAAGTTCATAGTTAGATATCTTTGTTTCTTTTCCATCTTTATATAGAATTGATTCAGTATCTGATGAAACTAAATTAATTTCATCATCATATGGATCAATTTCATATTGTTTCATTTCACTCTTATCAAATACATATAATTTGTCATCATGAACACCCATTATATAAGACATCTTAGATATCTTAGGTGCAGTCATTTCTCTTTTTAAATCTGTTTCAAGATCATATTTAATAATTGTATTGATAGTAGGACTTTCGGTTAGCTTAGGTATTAAGTAATACTTACCTACTCTTATACCAATTGTATTTTTAATATTATCTGAAGTTGCAAATACAAAGTAATCACTATTGTATTGTTTATGAAGTACTACTCTTTTGTAATCATAGATAACAATCAATTCACGTTCTTCAAGATAATCTCTATTAACATTGATTCCACTATCTTCTCTTACAGTAGTTTCACCTTTATATTTCTTATAATCAAAGTTTGTTAACTTTTCTAAGAAAGAATCAATATTATGTTCTTTCATAACATATGAATATGTATATATTTGATTATCTATCTTACAAAGAGGCTCAGTATCATGTTCATTATTTAACATTTCTAGTGATAAACAATATACTCCACCTTCATTATAAGTAATTATATCTTTTACTATTTCTCTTTGTTTATTGAAATTATTATTTACATTAAAAAGAAATGAATTTTTATTAGCATCAGTTATTCTAATCATATAAGAATCACTGTTGTTATAAGAATAACTTTCTTCTATCTTAAATGATCCAACTTCATTTTCAACGTTGTAACTTACATTATGTTCTTTTTTAATATGATTAATTCCTACTTGATATACCAATAATAATAAAAATATTATTATTGAAAATGAAATAGCCTTTCTCATTCACTACCAACACCTTTACTATAAATTTAATAAAAATATTTCAAATAATAAATTTCCTCTTCCTAACCCACTTTTTGTTTTATAATCTATGTCTGCTAAAGTATTTAAGAAAGATAAAAGTTTCTTAGTACTATAATTATTACAATTTTCAAGCGCCATTGTAACAGCATAAGGCTTAACTCCTAAGATAGTTGCTATCTCTATTGGTTTAAGTCTTTTTTCTGTTAATACTTTAACACTATAAAGTGTTCTTATTTGACTTGATATGCTTGCAATGATATTAACTGAATCTTTTTCTTTTTTAGATATTCTACTATATAAATCAAATGCTTTAGTTTTATTTCTTGCTGCAATTGCATTAACAAGATCATAGATATCTTCATCGTAATCTCTTATTGCTATATTATCTATATCTTCTATAGTAATATTTTTATCAGATTCACTCATTTTATAACATTTTATTTTATCTAACTCATTCAATATTTTTTCATTATTATCTAAACAATAATTTGCAAAATATTTAATAGTTCTATTATCCATTGTATAATCTTCTAGATTATTTTTTATCAACAATTCTGAAGATACTTTATTATCTAATAATGTAATATTATCTTTAAATAAATCTTTTTTATCATCAATTGCTTCACTAACCATTATGAAATAATTATCACTTGGATTTTCTAAATATTTCTTTAATTCATTAGTTTCTTTATCTTTCTCTTTTGAAAGAAAAGCGCAATTGTTATATACAATAACTTTTAAATTAGATAAAAAATTATATGTATTTAATTCTTCTAATACTGTATTTATAGATACGTCTGGATAATCATATTTAATTATTTCATAATCTTTTAATTTATTGTCTTTAATAATACTCTCAATATAATTATCAATGGTAACTTTATCATTCGAAACAATTACATAATTATTTTTCATCTTTATCCCTTGGATATTTTCTCTTTAATTCCATCATGTTTTTACTTATGTTTGTTTCGACTTCTTCCATAGCTGCTTTATCAATATTTGAGAATACAATTACTTCTT
This sequence comes from uncultured Clostridium sp., assembly GCA_946414595.1. Taxonomy (GTDB): domain Bacteria; phylum Bacillota_I; class Bacilli_A; order RF39; family UBA660; genus RUG13868. The sequence continues at coordinate 48,144 of CAMKPE010000007.1, read as the reverse complement.
TTACAGTATCTACAATTACTTTTCCCCAAATTATTCTTGTTCTTATATTTATGTCGTTGTACATATATGGCATTACTGAATCAAGTGCATACCCAAAACATATTCTTTTTCTTCCTATTAAGATTCTTTGATTTGTAATAGCTACAACTCCTGTTGAAAAGAAATCGTAGAATTTGGCATTCTTTTGTCCAGCAAAAACATACTTAACAACTTCTCCCGGATTTAAGTGTTTTTCCACTATTTCACTATTTGCCTTTAGTCTCCATGCAACTGTTAAAGGATATTTTTTCTTAAACTTTTTTGCTTCAGTATAAATGCTCATATAGTCACCTTCTCTTATAATATATTACTAATAATATCATCTATTAGTTTTATTAATCCATTAAATAAACCAACTATAAAATCAATTATTATTTCGAAAAAGTTTTTAGATTTTTCTTCTTTCTCTTCTTCTTTTGGTTCAATTACTTCTTCTTCATTCTTCCATATACCAAGTTTTTTCTCTTTTGCGTATGCAAGTGCAGACTTAAGTTCTTTAGTATGTAAGTAATCATCATTTATATAAACTACTTTAGCATATCCTTGTCTTACTAAGTCTTCTTGAAGTAGAACATCATCAACATACACCCACGCTTGAATTCTTCCGTATTTGTCTTCTTTTTCAATTGTAGGCTCATATTCTATTTTAATCTTCTTAGCACTTTTAAATGTATTACACACGTAGTCTTTTACAAGACTATCATTTATTTCATCTGTTTCATCGTCAATTACTTTTTCTGCTGCTTCAATACCAAGAAATTTAACTTTAACTTCTTTTAGTCCTAACATGAAACGAGCTGAGTTTCCATCAACGCAATTACTTAGTGTTACTTCATCAGAAGTAGATTCGCTAGCCCCTACATTAAATGGTACTAACAATAACATTACCATTAATAGGATGGTTAACTTTTTCATAATCTCACCTCTATTCGTTGTAATTAGTCATCAAAGAAATCATCAAAGAATTTTTCTTCTACATCTTTATCTTCAAGTTTTATTGTACTTGTAGGTTTGAATCCACTTTGAGCCATCTTTTGTTGTTCGTAAGATGTATTTTGTTGTGCATAAGAATTATTGTTATTGTTTAATTCATTAAATCCTTCTTGCATAGTTCTTATTACTTGTTCTTGTTCAGATAACTCTGTAGGTAACTCTTGTTTTACTACAGGTACTTGATTTTCTATTTGATTAATTTGATTATTTGCTTCGATTTCTAATCTTTTATTTATTTCATCTGCTTTGTTTTCAACTATATTAGTTTCTTTTTCAATTAAATCACTAGATAACTTTTCATTAACTTTTCTTTCGATTTCTTCGTTAGATAAAATTAAGTCTTCATCTAATAATTCAACATTATCTCTTTTGTTATATTCACTGATTGTCTTTGGTCTTTGATGATTTGCAAGTCTATTATATACTTCTTCTTCATATGATGGAGTCTTCTTACTTTCATATATTTCACCACCATATGTAGGTGTTCTTTTACTTTCATAAACATCACTATATGCAGGTACTTTTTTACTTTCATATACATCATCATATGAAGTATTTTTGTTAGCATCATAAGCTTGATATAAATCCTTAGATGGATCTTTACTAATTAGATCATCATCGAATTCATCTAATTCATCTCTACCTGGTTCAGGAACATAGAATTCTTCCTCTTCATATTTTTTAGGTTTATAATCACTTAAATCGATTTGATCAGTATAACTATATCCCTTACCAACGCTCTTTTCTTTTTCTAGTTCATCATCTTTACCATAATTATTTATAGTAACGTTATTAACAACATTTTGAACTGGAGGTTTTGTTTCTTTTTCTATTTTTGGCTCAGTTGTCTTAACTTCTTCAATTACTGCTGCTTCTTGTTTAGCTTTTGCTGCTTGTTTCTTATTCTTTGCTTCTTGTTCTTCTCTTTCAATTTCAGCAAGTTTTTCATCTATCTTCTTAACTAAGTCATTAACAGAAATTTCTGGTTGTTTTTTAGGAGCATCTCCAAATGAAGAGCTAGTTTGTACTGGTTTTTCACCATTAAATGATGATCCAAGGATTGTTGGTTTTGCTCCACCACTTGTTTCGCTTGATGGGCTACTACTTCCTCCACCAATGCTTGCCATCATTTCATTTATTTTTTGATTCTTCTTTTCTTTAACAAATTCTCTTATATCGAATATTGCAACTGGTCTTTTTTCTCTTACAGGGTAGTCAATCTTAGGAGATTTTTCTTTACCCCAATCGATTTTAAAGTCAGGTACAAATGATGTCTTGAATGGGCTTTTTCTCATTCTTAACAAGATATGGTCGAATTGTTTCATTCTTTGTAGGTCACTTACAGTAACAAGTGGTGTTGATGCAGTTTTATCATCTTTCTTAGATTTCTTTTCACCACAAAGTTTACTGATTTCTTCTAGAGCTGCTAACTCTGTTGAAATTAAGTAAATAATGTTACCACAGTTACCTTTTATTGTTTCAGCGTCATCCTTACCATAAACTTTATTTAACTGTGCAAAGTTTTGGATGATCATTGTAAATCTTATTTGTCTTGAACGTGCTGCTGTAATCATTGTTGTAACGTCTTTTAATGGTGGCATGTTTGCAAACTCGTCTAGTAGGAAGTTTGTTCTACAAGGAAGTTTTCCACCATGTGCTTGAGCAACATCGATTAATGTTTCATATACTTGTTTAATGAAAATTGTTGCAAGTGAATGGTATGTTTTCTTTTCATCTTGAATGATTATAAATACTGCAGTTGGTTGTGTACCAATTGAATCAAGTTTAAAGTCACTATAACTTAACATTTCTGATAAGTTTTCACGTGATGCGAATAATTTAACTTTTTGTTTAAATACAGAGATAATACCACCTTTAGTTTCACTTGGTGCCATTACTGTACCACTGGCATTAACGTATGCTGCACTAGATGGATCTTTTGTATTAAAGTATTCTTTAATATAAGTTGAACCACCAAATTTATCTTCACCAACAGTAGCAGTCATGTTAATACTGTTGATATTGATTTTATCTTCTGTTGTATCTTCAAACATTGCAAGAGCGATACCTGAGAAATAGTCAGCTGCTGTTTTCTCCCAGAATGGGTCACTATTTGCATTTGTTTCATCATACAAAATATTTAATGCAAGGTCATCAAGTAACTCTATTGCTTTATCTTGATTTCCTTCTTTATAAAGTCTATATGGTAATTCAAGTGGGTTCCATGTATTACCATTTTGAGGATTACGGAAGTTTAATAATAAGATATTGTATCCTTTTTCTTTTAATAATCCTCCAGCTTTTTCAAAAATTTCACCTTTAGGGTCAGTAACAACTACAGACTCACCCTTTTTAGCCAAAACTTTAATTGTTGGTAAGATTGTATCTTGAGTTTTACCTGATCCAGTAGCACCCATAACCAATGTATGATACTCACCATTATCTACCCATAATTCTTTACCATTACTTATCAATGGTACTCCAGCGTATTCTGATTTAGGATCAGATGCTACAACCTTTTTAATATTTGTATCGTTTTTAATATCTTTTGGTTTTGACCAATCACTATATCCTCCAGTGTTTCCATCACCAATCTTGAATCCTACTCCGCTTTCAAATTCAAAGAAGTATGATTTAACACTTAAGAATAAACCAAGAAGTGCAATAAAATATAATATTAAAGTTGCAGGAAGTTTATCAGGCAAAAAAGCTTCTATAGGATTTAATCCATAGAATTTACCTGTTGAAGATAGCACAGGAATATTAACTACTCCAAGTGCAACTATATATAATAGAAATATAGCAAATATAACGAATATTTTAATATCTCTTGCTGTTGCAACAAATTTAAATTTCATATAAACACTTCTCCTTAAACTCTTTTAATCATACCATATAAGTCTTTATTTTTCAATAAAACCACTATAGTCTGTTAATATTTTTCTTCTTAGTAAATAAAGAATAACTAATAAACAATATGAATAGAATTATTAACAAAATTATTAGTAAAACAGTTATTCTTATTTTTTCTTTTTCCTCTTGTTTAGTCTCTTCAGATTTTTTCTTTGTATTAAGAGTAATATAAAGCTTATCTGTTTTATTATTATCTTTTCTTTTTACATTCCATGTGTATTCATTTTTTCCTGTTTTTGAAGCATTTGTTTCTACTACTTCATATTCAGTTTTAACAGTTAAATTAATATCATCTAATATTGGATAATCATTGAAAATAGTAGATGGTACATTACCTTTAATTGTTAATTTATCATCTTCGAATGTTACTGAAAAACTATTGAAATACTCATTGGCTAATGTTGAATTTGCATACTCATCAAATGTATGGCTATCTGTTAGTATAAGCACATATTCATTATTGTCAACATTTCCTTCAATTAAATAGTATTTACAATCAACTTCACATTCTTGATCTGAATATAGCATATAGTAATTTGAATACAAATTATCAACATCTTTATACTTATTTATGTAGTCTTCAAAGCTTTTTCCGCCTTCTTCTTTAGTTGTTGCTTTTTCTACATCTGTTTCGATTGCTTCAAAGTCTTCAATTATCTTGTCATCTTTTATTTCAAGAGTGTAATTAACTGTACATCCTGTCATAAACAATGCTAATAATGCTATTATTATTTTTTTCATCTATTATCACCTACCAAGATAATCCGTTTTGGTTTTGTGGATCGTTATAATATCCATCAAGTAGCAATACAATATATTCCATACTACCACCTGATGATGTTATTGCACTTTTAGAAATGGCTCTTGTTTTTCTTCCATTTTCAGCAATGATAATTCTATCATCTTCTTTTCCTACAATTAACATTACGTGATTACTTCCACCTGAAACTGAGTTTGAATATAAAACATCTCCAGGCTTTATTTGATCAAAGGCATCCGATGAAGTAGATATATCTGTTTCACCAGAAATCACTTTGAAGAATGGTGCCGTTTTAATCTTAATTAATCCAGGATAATACTGGTCATAAATCATTTCATGAGCGAAGGCTGATCCTTGACTACACAAGTTCATTCCTCCATTACATAATGCCCAACGAACGAAGTTCGCACAGTTTAATCCTAAACGACATGGCTCATCTTTACATCCAACTCCTCCATATTCTCCCCATTTACTATTAACACCTAACTTACCATTTAAGTCAGCTTGCCATACTTTTCCTCCAGTATGGTCATATGGATAAGTATATCCTCCAGTTAAATCCATTGTACATTGAAGTAATCCAACACCTGCTGCAACTACTCCTGCCCTTGTACCATAACCAGCTGAATTTACTTTTTCACCAATACAACTATTTAAATCTTCAATTGTATGTCCTTTTGCTGCCAACGCGTTTACTAGTGTTGTTTTAAGTGGAGATCCTTCAAGTATTTCAGTATAACCGTTTCCATCAAAATCACTATTTCCACTAGGTGTATTACCACCATCTTTATCTAAGTCCATTGTATCAACTGTATGGCATTTTCCTTCAGGAAGTGAACTTTGAAGAACTCTTAATTGTGCTGTTTTAAAGAACAATCTTATTAGAGCGTCTTGGTCATATCCAAATGCTCCAAAATATGTTAATCCGTATTGGCTTGCTCCTCTTCCATGTCCACCACTAGCTTTATAACTCCATCCAACTAAATCATCTTTCATATAACTTGTTCTTGTCCAACAAGATTCTTTTGTTGTTTGACTAGGAGTTCCATCTGCTTCTGTTGGTGCTTGATCATATGTTGAATATTTTATATATTTTCTATCAATTACTTCATCATGAGGTCTACTATTAGCATTTTTAAAGCATGGACAATCTAAATACTTACTATCCGGATCAATAAATTGCTTTCCAGTTTTTTCTTCGTATGCAACTATATCTATTGGAAGATTTTGTTGTCCTTCTGGAAGATAATACCATCTTCCTCCTTCAGGAGTATTACTTGTAGGACAGAAAGCATCATACTCTGTATGCCATACTTCTTGTTTTTTATAATCAGATACTACAAGCCCTCTTGTTGCTTCTACTGCTGCAGCTATTCTTGGATATTTTTCTTTAGAATAATTTGGATTATAGTTTTGTTTATTAGAACTATTCTCTATTTCTCCAGATCCATCTAATCCAACATTTGCAACTGCTTCAGTTCTTGCAAGTATTGCAAAAGCTTTTAGAGCTTCATCATTTCCACTATTGTACTCTGCTAACATAACTCCACCAATATATTGATCTTCAAAATCAATTTCAATATGTTCTTCTAAACCAAATCTAGATTGTTTTTCTGGTGGGTTATAAACTTTAATTGTTTTAATCTCACTCTTTAAAATCTTGTGAACATCATCTGGATAATCACAACTCTTTCTTATTGACAAGTAATATGAATAAATATATTCAGCATTACTTAATATTGTTGGTAAGTTTAATTTATATAATTCTGATTCATCTGTTATTGAATGATTATCATCATATAAATAATCTTTTAAATATTTAAATAAGAATCCACCTTCATTAACTAAGTTCCAATAGTAAACTCCTCCACTATTTGGATCTTTTTCATATTCTGTTGTTCCATCATTATGAACAACATACTTATATTCACCTTTATCCAAAGATAAAGTATAAACGTTTTCTGGAAGTCTATTATCTTTTTGTGGTGCATCTACGCAGACATAGTTCTTTTCTGCTTTTTTCTCATCTGTATAACCAGTGAACCAACGAACAGGGTTTAGCCATTCCCACCATGCTAGTTCTTCAACTTCATCGTCGTTTTTAGCATATTGTTCCATTGTTTTTTCACTACCACATTCTCCTTTTATTGTGAATGTAAGTATTTGCATTTTAGCAAGAAGTTCTGCTTCTTCACCCATTGTATCAACAAATTCTTGCCATGTTATATAATCACCATCATATTTGTAACATAAGTCTTCATCACATGCATTTCCTGTTGTTATATCTTCTTTTCTAACAGGTGTTACATAACCATTATCAATTGGTGCTAAAAGTGTAGCAAGAATTATATATTGGTCTACTTCTATTTTATATGTATCGCTTACTTTTTTAACTGCAGAAACTATCTTTTCATATAATCCAGGATAGTTTGCAAATATGTTTGTATTTACATTATCAAATTCATAATATTCTGATTCTACTGTACCACCGTTTTGATTACTAAATATCTGAGTATCAGCATTCTTAAATATTAATACTAATAAAAGCAATAATAGGAATATTGGTATAAGGTGAGTAAGAAACCAAAAAATCATTTTTCTTCTTCTTTTTTCTTTAGTTAATTCTTTGGCTACTTGTCTAATTCCTTCTGCTTTTGTTGGTGCATCTAAGTATTTATCAAGCAGTTTTTCCCCTTGTTCAGTTTTTAACTTTTTATTAGCAACTTCACCAAGACCAGGCATATAAGAGTTTAAGCCTTTTCTTATATTTTGTCTTGCTTGTTTTCTTTGCTGTTCTCTTCTAACGTTTTTTATTTTATCACTTAAACTTTGAGCATTTTTAGTACTATTTGAACTGGCTTGCCCTCGTGAATTATTTTGTCCTTGGTAACCATTTGCATTTCTTCCATTTTTTGATCTTGATGCAAAGAAACCTCTTCCAGGATTATTTGAATCCATCGTTGCATTCTTTGGAGGTTTACGGTTTCTTCTTCCTGGAAATAAACCTTTTTCAGGATTATTTGTGTCCATTGTTGCATCTCTAGTGTTCTTTGGTTTTCTATTTTTTTGATCAAATAGTTTATCTGGCAAATCACCACTTTGCGCTTCTGCTAGTTTTTTTTCAAGTTCATCATATGAACCATTATAATCTTCCATACCTAAAGCATCAGCAATTTGTCTAAATCTTCCCTCTTGGTCGAGACTTGGGTCTATTTCTATTCCCATATCCTTCGCATAATTTTCTATATCTTGAGATTGTGCCATGTTCTCACCACCTATATTTTTTATGTATAATTATCTAATTTTATTATATCACTTATGATATTCAATTCCTAATGATTTTACACAAAAAAACAGATATTTTCATATCTGTTTAAGTTAAGTCTTTTCTGAATAGATTTTCAAAATCTTCATGGATAAATCTACTCTCATATTTCTTTACATATTTTTGATTATCACTCGTTGTTGTATACTCATATTTTTGGTATGGATTATCAAGACTTTCTGAATCTTTTTGTATTGCTTGAAGGTCTCCTGATGATAAATCAATTATATATTCAACATGTTGATTTCCATATACTCCAGTTACACTTGTTGTGTCGTCATCATCATGTTTTATGTAATCAGTAAATCCTACCCAGTTAGCTCCCACTATTCTCTTTCCTTTTTCATATGGGTCTTCACTATCATATGAATTTGGGAATGGATTAGCATTATTTATTGGTCTATAGATGTACTCATTTCCACCACTTGGATCATCTTTGTAACAAGCATTTATACATATGTTTTCATTTGCAAATCCTAAAGAAGCTGCATTTTCTCTACAATATGTTTTTACTTTTTCCAAGTTACGTTTAATATCTTCATCACATCTATTAGTACACATTCTTATACACTGTTCAGAACTATCAAAATCATTAATATCTTTGTCATAATTACTATTACAATACTCTTTGATACTTAATATTTCTGCTGGTTTAAAGTCTTTATAACAATTGCTTTTCTCTTCATCACTTTCCATTGATTTATGACAAACATTTTTACATTTTTGTCCATTTGTAGTCAATGTTCCTTCAACAATTCCAAAGAATGTTAAGTTTTTATCTTTTATACTTGAAAGTGGAGAATCAAGTCCAACATAGTATTTTTGATCAACAACAGACTTATATACTTTTCTTTGAGTCATATCTATAGAAAGTGCTCTATAGTATGCTGTTGAAGTCTGAGATCCTGTTGATACAATTTCATATAATGTTTCTTTTACTTCTTTTAATTCACATTTTACTCCACAGGCATCATCTGGATCAATTACATATATTGTTTTACTACATGTTGTTTCGTTTCCTTTAGCACTTGTAACTGTACCAACTATTTTAATTTCTTGCAATCCTAGTTTCTTATCTGAAATACCAAAGTTATGACTCTTTCCATCATAAGTAGTATTACCTATTTTGATTTTATATCCTGAAATATAATCATCAGAATCAAGGTTATCTTGTGGAAGAATTGTTGCAGTAACATTTCCTCCTTCAAAGATACTATCACCTAACATTTCAGTTCCAGTATCAGGTACTAGTTTTATATCACAACTTAAATATGGATTAGCCTTTCCTACATTAAAGTTACAACTTTCTTTTGCTTCATAATAATTATTTTCTTCTTTTACTTCTCTTCCTATAGTTACGTAAGTATCGATTGAATGATTTCCTTCATCTATACTTAAGTTTGTATAATATACATTTTGTGCATAGACAGGAGTTACTCTTCCATATTCATCTTTTGTTTGATAACAAATTCCAGAACCATCAGCTTTTGTAACTTTAGCTAGTCCATCTGTACTTACACATCTTTTTGCAAAGTTATAAGTTGTTTTAACTGTACTTACTTGTTCATATTTATTAACAGGTTCATTTGTTATTTTATTCTTTGATATTTTTTTAACATATTCATTATCTGTAGTTGTTTGTGTTGCTTTATTAACATAAGATGCTACTAAAGGTTCTAATTCACTTTCCTTTAGTTCTCCATATATTTTCTCTGTTACTTGTGTCTTAACTGATACTTTTTCATAGTTATACAAGTAAAGATTCCAATCTATTTCTCCATCTCCTTGTTCATCAAAGTCAGCATCATAATATGCACTCTTTGTTTTATCATAAGTATTACTAAATATATTATTAAATACTTCTTTAATATAATTTAATCTTTTTCTTCTATCTGGATCTTTTGAAGAAATAGTTGCATAGTCAAACTTCCACTGATCTAAGTTGAAGTATGCTTGACATGTTTTTTGTCCATTTAAATTAACATAATAATCTAATGCTGAACCTTTTGATATTTTCATTTTACTTGTATCTTTAAATTTAAAAGTACTTGTTTCTATACATGATATAGTTATATATTTTCTAAGATCAAATGGAGTATCATTTGTATCATCTCCATCAAAAGAATTAATACTATCTCCTGTACAAGTTTTTATAGTGCCTTGTAAAGGATTAGCACTATTATTGTTTACATTACATGTTGTTGAACCATTAACATTTGTTTCATTTGAATTTTTATAAGGGCTTGATGATTCACAACTTGTTGCATTCCCTTTATATCCACATGTTAAAATACATGCTTCTTTTGCTTTTTGTGGGCTTCCTTTTCTATTGAAGTCTACTTCTGCATCACAATAGTTTTCTGCACATGCTAGGAAACTATCGCTTGTTTTATCTCCAGAAGGTGTACATACTTCTGGACAATCTAATAGTGTTTGTAAATAATAATGTTTTAATCCTGTAGTTCCAGTTCCGTTATAACAAGCTCCACTTAATTTATATAAATTACTATTTTGAATACCTGTTATACCTTTATCTCTATCTGGTCCTATATAATATTCATAAATAACATTACCATTAGAATCTCTTTTACATGTTTTGTTATCATCTTCCAATAAACAATGTCTATTTTTATCTTCATTACAGTAATCTACTGCTCTATTCAAATATACTGATCCTGAGTTTAAGCTTCTTGATGTTGCTAAATGACTATATCCATCAGCATATTTACCATACATATTTTTATATATTCTTAATCCTGCTCTTACTTTTATCGTGTAATAGTTTACTACTTCCCTATTCTTGTAACAATTTCCCCTATAAGTATAACGTTTTGCTGTTCCGTTTGCATTTCTTTCTTCTTCTGTACATTCACCATCATGGTCTTTATGCGAATAATTATAATCTGCTTCTGTTCTTTTAGAAGATGGAATATTTCCTGTTCTCCATCCAGTAGAATATGGGAAACATTCTTGATTTCTAATTGTAGTATAAAAACTATCAATAAAATATCTTCCATTTTCTTGTTTGATACCATCAAGTACTCTTTGTACCGGTTCAACAGAAATATAATATTTATCGATATCTTTATAATCTAGATCTATTCCAAAATTATCTTTTACTTTTTTTAAACTTCCAGCATAAGTCTTAATTACTGTATCTAAATATCCATTATTAACATTATTTTCTGTTAAATTAGAATCAGCAAAAGTCTTATAATACTGGCTTGTATCGATATCACTACGATGATATGTTATTTTTTTCTGTTTTGTTAAATAATCATAAGAGTATTTTTCATAACCTGTACAATTATATGTAGGCGTTGGTGCATCCTCAATTTTTTTAATTCTATCTAATGCTACTACTGTATATGGGTGTGCATCTTTAGTATTGATATTAACGTATCTATTTGTATAACCTAAGTTTACAACTTCTCCTGTACGAGGATCTATTTCAAGTGGTGTATTTGTAAGATTTGGGTCTTCTAGTAAGTCTCTTGCAACTTCTCTATCTTCAGCTGTTGCAAAATATCTACAATTATCTTCTGTACAATTTGAATCTGCTTCAATACGTTGTCTTAAAGCATCTTGGTCTAAAGCACGATATTTTTCCCATTGGTTAGTATCATTAACAACGTCATACATTTGCTGGAATCCCCAGTTTTTTCCTACCAAAGAATCATATGAATCTGGTAGTAGTGTATTAGTTGTCATATATACATCTTGAAATAAGTCAGGGTGATATACAAGGATTGGTTTTCCTAAAGCTTCAGGATTACCATTACCATCATATTTTATTACTGTTAATTGATAAGCATATGCTGTTTTCCATGATCCATTAACATTATCAGACCACGCTGAAACTGCGTATGGAATTAACATACACATAATTAGCAATATGATTGTAAACCTAGCAAATACCCTTTTCATATTTTCCTCATTAAAGTTTAAATTCGTCGTCTCTAATTTTAACTCTCTTTTTCTTCTTAATTACTTTTCTTGCAACGTAATATAATGCTCCACCAACAATTGCAAGTGTTATTGGTAAAGTAATTATTAAATTATTTTGATAAAATTCAATTAATTTATCAAACAAACCTTTTTCGTCTGTATCAAGATCAATAGGTTCTTTTTTCTCTAAAGTTTTCTTATATTCTTCTAAAGCATCTAAGAACTCTGTTTCACTTCCAATTTCTTTAGAATACCATTTTCTACATAATGGGAAGTCTTCATATTCAATACATTCTTCTCTTTCACTAAATATATTATATCTAGGTAAAGTTAATGATTTTGAATATATAAATTGTTCTACACATGCGTTATTGTATCCACCATAGAAATTAAATTTGTATGTGTTTCCACCTTGTAATTTAGTATTAATAACAAATGTACCATTTTCTTTTGCTTCATAAATAGTACTGTTAAATTTTAAAATTAAATCTTCAGTCATATTCATAACTGTGATTTCAAAATAAGGATTGTGTTTTTCATCAAATTTTAATTCATATGATAATTCAATCTTAAATGCTTTTGCTTTTAATGCATTATATTTATTAGCAGTACATATATTAGCTGCTTTTACATTAAAAGGTATTAAAAGCAATAAAAGAAATACAAAGTATCTTAAATATTTCATTTCTTTATTTCCTTCTTTTCATTATTTTTAGTTTTCTTATTTGTAGCAAAAAAGTATCCTGCTGCGATAGCAACAACAACCACAGCTAGCACAGCAACAATTATAAGTGTATTATCATCTTTTTCTTTTTCTATAACAATTTCTCCATTTTCAATTTTACTTTTGTATTCTTCTAGTTGTGCATAGAAATCTTCTTCATTTATTATTACTCCGTTATACCATTGATCACATAATGGGAATTCTTTATATGTTTCACATTCCTTCATTTTGTAATACTTGTTATATAGTGGAACTTTTATTTTCTTTGTAAATATATACTGTTCAACACATACATGATCAAATCCACCATAGAATTGAATATCGTATGTATTACCTCCAGTTAATTTAGAATCTAATACTATGTTTCCTTCATCTGGTTCATAATAGATTCCATTAGCTTTAACTACTAAATCTTTATCTACATTTGAGATACTTATTTCAAAATAGTAGTCATCAGTATCTTCATCTTCAAATTTAAGTTTCCACTCCACCTTAACTTTAGATGCCTTTTGTTTTAATTCATTAAATTTCTTTTGTGTACAAATATTTGATGCATTTACTGTTGGAATAAATAACATCATCAATATTGCCACTAATAATAGTCTTTTCTTCATAATTACACCTACTTATCTTATTATTCCATTATATTATAATTTTACTACATTTTAATTTCTTTTACTAGTAGATAATAAAAAAGAATGTTATAAACATTCTTTTTTTATGTTAAATCTTTTCTAAATAAATCAGCAAAATCTTCATGTATGAATTTACTTTCATACTTCTTAACATATTTCATGTTATCACTAGATTTTTTGTATTCATATTCTATGTATGGGTTTGCTCCATCTCTTTGATTTTTCTTTGTATCTTCTTGTATTCTTTCTATGTCACTTGCTGATAAATCAATTATATATTCAACATGTTGATTTGCATATACTCCAGTTACACTTGTTTCGTCGTTATCATCATGTTTGATGTAATCAGTAAATCCTGCCCAGTTTCTTCCAACAAGACGTTTTCCTTTTTCATTTGGTTCTTCACTGTCATATGAATTAGGGAATGGATTACTATTATTTATTGGTCTATAAACATAATCTTTTCCACGACTTGGATCATCATTGTAACATGCATTAATACATATATTTTCATTACTGAATCCAAGTGCTGTAGAATTTGTTCTACAATATGCAGTAACTTTTTCTAAGTCACGTTTAATCTCTTCATCACATCTATTAGAACACATTCTAATACATTGTGCTGCATCATCATAATCATTTACGTCTTTTTCCCAGCTTTCATTACAATAATCTCTTATTGCAAGTGTTTCTGCTGGTTTATATAAGGCATAACAACTATTTAATGTTGGAGGTGGTGTATTACATGTGTACTTACACTTTGCTCCATTAGTAGTCATTGTACCTTCCACTATTCCAAATAGTATCAAGTTACCCTCTATCGGAACAGTTATGTCTTTATCTAATCCAATATAGTATTTCTGATCAACTACTGATTTATATACTTTTCTTTGTGTCATATCTATAGAAAGTGCTCTATAGTATGCAGTAGGTGTTTGTGGACCAATTGATTGTAATTCATATAAAGTATCATTTATCTTTCTTAAATTACATCTTACCCCACAGTTTTCATCTGGATTTATTATATATATTGTTTTTTCACAAGTTCCTTTTTTACCCAATGAACTTGTTACTGTACCTAAAATTTTTATTTCTTCCATAGCAAGTTTCTTATCAGATATTCCTATCTGTTTTGTTTTACCATCATATGTTGTATTTCTTACTTGTAAAGTATAATTTGAAATATAATCATTTGATCCTAAGGTATCACGTGGAAGTATCGTTGCTGTTACGTCTCCTCCATGATAAATACTATTTCCCCATGCTTCTGTACTACCTACTGGATCTATTCTTATATCACATGATAATATGTTTCCTTCAGGATCTCCAGAATTTCCTGTAGGATTTTCATCTAAAGTATAATCACAAAATTCTTGAACATCATAGTAGGGATTATCATCTTTTACTTCTTTTCCTACAGTTGCATAAGTTAAAACAGAATTACCAAGCCAATCTGCACTTAAATTTGTATAGAATACATTTTGTCCATATACTGGTGTTACTACTCCATGTTCATCTTTTGTTTGATAACAAAGCCCTGATGCAGGTGCTTTTGTTACTGTTCCAAGACCATCATTACTTACACATCTTTTATTAAATTGATATGTCGCTTTTACTGTACTTACTTGTTCATATCTATTTATTGGTTCGTTTATTATATTATTCTTTGATATTTTTTTAACAATATTATTAGCAATTGTTGCTTTAGTTGCTTTGCCAGTTTCATCGGTACTAACCAGTGATTCAAGATCACTAACTTTCATTTCATTATATACTTCTTCTCTTACTTGTGACTTTATTGATACTTTACTTGTATCATATAGATAATTATTCCATTCTACTTCTCCATCACCTTGTTCATCGAAGTCAGTATCATAATAAGAGCTTTTTGTTTTGTCATAATTATCATTAAACAAATTATTAAAAACTTCTTTTATATAAAGTAATCTTTTTCTTCTATCTGGATCTTTTCCTGATATTGTTGCATAGTCAAACTTCCATTGGTCTTCATTAAAGTATGCTTGACATTTCTTTTCTCCATTTAGATTTACACTATAGTTAAGTCCTGTTCCTCTTGCTAAGTCTAACTGCGTTGTATCCTTATATTCAAATCCACTTGTCTCTACACAAGCAACAGTTATATACTTCCTGATATCAAATGGAGTATCGTTTGTATCATCTCCATCAAAAGAATCAATTTTATCTCCATGACATGTTTTAATTAATCCTTGTAATACTTTTCCAGATCCATCATCATTAACATTACATGTTGTTGTCCCAGTAGCTGTTACTTCATTAATGTCTTTATATGGGCTTGATGTATCACAATTCGTGGCGTTTCCCTTATAACCGCACGTCAAGATACAAGCTTCTTTTGCTTTTTGTGGGCTTCCTTTTCTATTATAGTCTACTTCTGCTTCACAGTAGTTTTCTGCGCATGCTAAGAATCCATCACTTGTTTTAGCACCAGATGGTGAACATACTTCTGGACAATCTAGTAAAGTTGGTAAGAAATAATTCTTAACTCCTGTTGTTCCTGTACCATTGTAACAAGCTCCATTTAATTTATAATAACTACTTGATTGTGTTCCTGTAATTCCTTTATCTCTATCTGGTCCAATATAATATTCATATATTATCTTTCCACTAGAATCTCTTTTACACGTTTTATTATCTTCTTCTAATACGCAGTGTCTATTTTTATCTTCATTACAATAATCTACTGCTCTATTTAAATAAACTGCTCCTGAACCTAGTTTTCTTGATGTTTCAATATAACTATATCCATCTGCATATCTTCCATATAACTCTTTAACAATCTTTAATCCACTTTTTTGCAAAGGAAGGTCATAACTGGTACATTTACTTGATCTAGCCTTATAACATTTACTATTATGCAAATAATACGTTTTACCATCAACTCTTGTAACTGCTTTATCTCCACAATAATCTCTATCAACAAGGTCACGTGGACTATATTGATATCCAACGAAAAGGTGGCTATCATCATCACATCCATTTGTATATGTAGTTTTTATCCAACTACTTGTAGACCATGTTGTTTCATATCTAAGAACTTTTTCCAATTTATCAATATAATATGCACCACGCAATTGCTTTACGTCTCCCAAAATTCTTTGTACTGGTTCAACAGATATATAGTATTTATCAATATCTTTATAATCCAAATCTATTCCAAAATTATCTCTTATCTTTTTAACACTTCCACCATATTTTTTTACAAGGTTTTCCAAGTATCCATTATTAACATTATTCTCTGTTAAATTAGAATCTGAAATTGTTTTATAATACTTGCTTGTATCAACATCACTTCCATGATAAGTTATTCTTTTTTGTGGTGTAGTGTATTTATATGTAAATGTTTCATATCCCATATGCCCACTTTTATATGGAAAACTGTTATATTGGCTAACAGAATAATCATCTGCTTGAAAAACATAAGTGTCAATCTCAGACACATACCATGCTTTACCAAAAATATTAGCATCATTTTGAGTAACGTATCTTTGGCTATCTGGTTTAGCCACACAACCAGTTTCGTCACAAACATTTACGAAATTACTAGTGTTTTTGTCATCAACCATATCTTTAGCTAATTGATAAGCTTCCATAGTTTTAAAAGTTGTCAAAGGGTCATCTGTTTCTTCTGCTTTTTGAACTAATTCACGTAATTCTTCAATACCTTCAACGTCTTCACCAGATGTCCATTGAGACAAAGTACTAGTGTCTGAGTCTATATTTTTATTTACCATTTGATTAAATCCAAATCCACCTTGAATTAATTCTTCATATGAAGATGGCATAGGATTTCTTGTAGTATAATAAACATCTTGCATTAAATTAGGGTGATATATAAGAATTGGCTTACCTACTAATTCAGGGTCTCCAGTACCATCATATTTTACTACTGATAATTGGTATGCATAAGCATATTTCCATGCTCCATTCATGTTATCGCTCCATGCACTTACAATAACTGGTAACATAAAGCTTATTATCAATAATATAAATAAAGTTTTAACTACGAATTTCTTCATAACAATCACCCTACTTTATTGTCATCCTATTTTATATAACATTTTACCACAATGCATATATTATTTCTAGGAATAAATTAAAAAAAGATGAATAATTTCATCTTTTTTATTTTATAGTCCTCCACCACTACCGAATGAAGATAATTCTTCAGGTGTTACTATTACATTTATTCTCATTCTTCTGTTTCCACAGACGAATAATGCTTCACCTTGAGAGTACTGTTTAATACTTTCTTTTTCATTATCATTTAAGTCAATTAATAGACCTAAATCTTCAGTAGCTTGTTTCTTAAGTCCCATTATTATGTAGTAAGAAGCATTATCGAAGATTGCCTTACCTTGCATCAACACTCCAGGTGCAGCGAAGTCACTTGGTTGTTGTGTAATAATAATAGTTCCTGTGTTATATTTTCTTGCACGACGTTGAACTTGTGCTAAGAAGTCAGCTCCTAATGTATTATTGTCTCCTAATAATACGTGAGCCTCATCAACCATTAATACAGTATCTACTTCTTTATCAAGACATAATCCCCATGCATACTTAAGAATATTGAAGAATAAAGCATTCTTAATATTTTCTTCAGCATTCATTAACTCTTTAATATTGAATACTATAAAGTCACTATTATGTTGAATAGTTGTATGACCATCGAAATAGTATTTTAAGTCTTTTGTTAAAGGTCTAATCTTTAACTCAAGTCTTTCCATAATATCTCTTTCATGTGTATGATCAGTCATTGAAAGAAGTATTGCAGTAATTGTTTCATAAACATCTGAGAATGTTGGATAATCCTCTGGTTGGAAATCATAGAAATCTTGATCGAAATCTATTCCAAAACGTCTATATGTATCTTGTACTACTTCACTAAATAATGTTAATACATCTTCTTCTATTGATGGATCATAATACTTCATAAATGCTTTTAAGAATTGTAATGTTCTTGTTAAGATTGTATATCCTAAACCTGACTTAATTTCTTCTTCATCAGCATCTACTACGATTTGTAAAGGGTTGATCATTCCGAATTCTCCACCTTTACCTAAGTCAATAGTATCTCCACCAAAGTTCTTAGTCATTTCTTCAAGTTCGTTTTCTGGGTCAATTGCAACAATCTGACAACCATTTCTTATATGATTTCTTAATAATAATTTAGCAGTTGTTGATTTACCTGATCCTGAAGTACCTAATAAGATTAGGTTTGCATTATTTCTATTATTTTCTTTTTTAATTTTATATAAGAATTGGTTAAATAGGATAACTCCTCCAGAGAAATCTACACCTAAAAGTGTTGATAATCCTGGGTCTTTAACACTATCAAATATAAATGGATACATAGCTGCTATTGTAGTTGATGGGATTGGTGTTCCAACTCTATCTTCAATATCTTGTTTAGGGAAGATTGGAATAATTGATTTTAAAGCTTTTTCTTGCTCAAATCTTAATGCTACTCCTCTCATTTCCATAGCTTCTAAGTAACTCTTAACATTTGTTTTTCTAAGTTCTAGTTCTTCTTTTGTATCTGCTGTGATCATGATATGCATTTGGAAATCAAAGATTTTTGATTGGCTTGATGCAATCATAGTAACGAATGATTCAAGTGATTCATAGTCCATACGAATCTTTTCTTGCATTGTTCTATCACGTTCTTCTTGATACTTTTGTTTTAATTCTGCAATTTGTTTATTTAACATTTTTGAAACAATTGAGAATGGTACAGGTATATGCTTAACTACTATTTTAATTCCTGGCATACTAGTTAAGTTTGATAAGTAACCTGGAGTAATAAACTTAGGATAAGAAACTACTGTTAATATAGTTGCATACTTATCACTTATAAAGAAATCACTTGGATAGAATTGTAATCCTTTTGGAGCTAATTGTGCTTTTATATTAATATTACTCACTTTGAACCACCACCGTTTCATATGACATTGTCTTTCCGCCATTTAGGAAGTTATCTAGTACAACTCTTAAATCTTCATTTGTAGTTTGTTGAGCAGATAATCCTGCAGTGGCAAGTGAATTTATTAAATTACGAATCTTCTTTTGAATCTTTTCTGGATCTTTTTCTTTAAATAAAATGTAATATTCTGTATCAACAACATTGTTGTTAATAAAAGCATTACCTTTGTTAATGTCTTCAGCAACTAGTTTTCTTATTGCTGGAGATTGTTCTTGATTATATAGCAAATGAAGTTGTGACATATAAATTGATATATCAACAGGTCTATCTGCTACTACTAACCAGAATTCATAATCAATTGAATTATAGAAGTTTCTTAAATTAAATAATACGCTTTGTTGAGAATCCTCATCAAGAATAAAGATATTTCTTGGAGCTATTTTAACTCCTGTTACTTTTTCTTGATTATTTAATATAATTGCTCCTCCGTTTATACCCTTAACTGGTATCCAGTCTTCAGTATATTTACTTTTTGCTGTCGCCATAACTACCACACCAACCTTTCCATATGTACTGTTGTCTATTAACAAAATAGAAACTATATATTGCCTGTAGTAGTACCAATACATTATGTTGATAAGGTATTGGTAAAACTAACAATATGCATATTATTGCTGGTAACATAAGTAATATTGTTACCATTGTATCTGATGCTGCATCTTGGAATATTACAAGTAAAAAGAATGAAGTAACTAATCCAATTGCAAATATCATTAAATCTATTCCTCTAAAATATCCAAAGATTAACTTTCCTCTATTGGCATTAGCGGGAATTAAATATTCGTTGTCCATTTCTTTTCACTCTCCCTTTATTTCTTCTTTTTATTCTTTACAGAATCAGCATTAGCTTTTCTTGTTCTATAACCACGTCTATTTCTAATTTCAATTGAATTATTAGCAGCTTGATCGCTACGAGATTTTGCATCTCCATAATTGTCGACACGATCCAATTTTCCTCTTTCAAGTGCTTGATTGTAAGATTCTTCTCGAACAGCGAAAGATTCTTGATTGCTTTGAAGATCCTCTAACAAGTCTTGAGCTGAAGCTGCATCTGTAATACCATATGCTGTAAGTGAAGAAAAATCGCTCGAAGCAATGGCTTGTTGAACTTGCTCTTGAGTAAGATTTTTGTATTTTTTGTATCTTTCTCTCTTTGCTTGTTTTCCTAAAGATGTTTTTTCTGCTTGCGCTGCTGCAGTTATACTTTCAAAACCATGGCTTTGTGCCCATGCATTATCACCTGCTGCAATTGCTGCTTGTAATTCTCCATAAGAGAAATGATGCACACCACCCGTTGAATCAATTTGCTGTAATTGCTCTTTTGCTGCTTTCTTTCCTAAGAATTCATCAAATGAACTAAATTCTTTTCCAATTGCATCATTAGCTTCAATTCTTGCTTGATCCCAACCTCCTGCTGTTGTACCAGTAAAGGCATTTCTTGCTTGAGCTCTTGCTCTACCAAATGCAGTAGATCCTTCTTCTGCATATGCTCTTCTTTGTGCATTACCTGCTGCTTGAGAAGACCATCCTCCAGCTAAAGCTCCGAAGATATTTCCATGTTTTCCTGCTCCTTTTTTACCAGCTTGTCCACCTTCAATTGCTCCTTTTAAAGCACTAGCAGGATTTAACAATGCTGCCACACCAGCAAGACCATGACCATTTCTAAATGCAGTTCCTGCTGCTCCAATGTTTCCACCTAGAGCTCTTGCTGCACCAGCTGTAGCACCAAGACCTATACCTCCAACGATACCTGCTGTCTTTGCAATAGATTTAACATCATCGAATAATCCACCTTTATCAGCTTTCATTCCCAATGATTCTTTTATGAATTTAGGAGCTTCTTTAGCAAAATATATTAATCCAATAATTAATAGTACTATTAAGTATCCTTTTCTTGTTGAATCTTCAGGCATACCACTAAATAATTCTGTTCCATTATTTATTGTTGTTGTAATTAAATCTAAGAATACTAATACTAAATATACAATTCCTACTTTAATAAATATATCTATGAATGTTGATAATAAATTCTTTGACCATTTCGAGAAGGCACTTTCTCCTTTACTTGCTGCTGGGTCAATCAGCGACATAATCGGTATCGGCGCTATAACTTCGAGGATTACTAATTTAAAGCACCTCTTTGCCAAATCGATTGATATTGCTACTAATAACAATAATAGCAATACTCCAACTACCGTTGAAATAATTGGTATATATGTATATGTATAAACTTTTGCTACATTAAATATCCATAAGAACTTTCTTTGTCCTTCACCTTTTGTTACTGTACAAGAATCAATTATTTTTGCTCTAAAATCATCTGTATTTTCAATTTCCGTTAGCTTAGCAAAAGTTCCTGTGTCACAGGCGTCATCCAATCCTTCAGCCGGATGGAAGAACGTTCTTAGGGTCGATTTAATTATACTTTTTGTTGTATAATCAACCGTTTCTTCTACACTATCTCCAACTTTATCAGTACCTAATATTACCTTTGGTAAAACTGGAAGGAAGGCTTTTTGCGCTCTTGGTATCAAAGCACCTCCACCTGTTCCAAATCCAGAAAATAATAATGGTGGTAAGAACATAAGCGCAAATAACATTATAAATACTCTTGAGAATAATTTACCTACACCTTTACTTTTATCGACCATCTGATCCGGATTTACCAGGTACTGGAAGAACGAGAATGCAAGTTTAAATGCCATAAATACACCTAAAATTACATATAATCTTGTATATAAACCAGAAAAAACACTCGAATTTGTTGCTAAATCTGATATATCGAATATTCCTTGTATTACTGCTCCAAATAGTCCATAAACTAATTCATCAAAGAAACCAAAAATTTGTCTTAAAATATCCATGAACCAGTTCTGTGATTGAACTCCCATAATATCACCTCTATGCTAGTATACGTATATTATCATTATAACATAAAAAAAAACAATAATAAATAATTATTGCTTTTTAGTCACAATTTTACGCATTCTTTTTGAAGTATCTTATAATATATGGATCTTCTTTAGTTCCTGATCCTCTACTATATACACTTCTTGCACCAAATTTTAATATTGGTTTAATCTCATCTGTGTAGCTACAAACCTCTGATTTTAAGCTTTTTTGTGATACTGCATATGCTTCATAAGTATTATCACTATTACCTGTTGCAGTCCACCATGTACTACCTATACTTGCTAAATAGTTATAGTTTCCACAACTCTTTGATGTAGCTTTAACACAGTTTTCATCTAAGCTTGCGCTCATGTAATAATATACTGGAAGAAGCCCCATATATTGTCCTTCAAGAACTTTCTTACATTCTATAGAACCATCATTTCCTGTATCATCCTTAGATCTTTTTCCAACGCATAAATCCATTGGAGATACCATATATTTAATTCTTCCACTATAGTCTTTATCAATAAGTGGAACTTGTTCATTAAATACTTTTTCTGCTGCTAACATAGCTCTACTCTTATTACCATTTATTTCGTAATCGTTAATTCCATAATATCTAGATGTTTCAACATTATATCTATTATCCCAGCTTGTATTAGTTGCAAGTTCATCAACTAATATTGCAAGCATATTTCCTTCTTCGTCGATTGCTACAACTCTCCATACACTATCTTGTACTTGGATATAGTTATGAACTCCATCTCCTCTAAATACATATTCATCTGCCATATATCTATCAAGGTCATTATCATCTGTTAAGAAATTTCCATCATAACGAGCATATAATCCAGGACCTTGTGTAGTTAAGTTATCTTCAATTATTTTTTCACTTAATCTTTGTGATGCAAAATATTTACCACAATTCAATGTTGGAACATAGTTATATACTCCAGCTATTGTTTGATAAATTTCAACTTCTCCTGTACAAGTAGTTTCATCTTTTGCATAAGATGATAATTCATCCATATAACCTAAACTTGTTAATGTTTTATCACTTATTTTTGGAGCACTACTATTTGTACTAGTTGGTAAGATTTTAGGATTGTCTTGTGCATATTTTCTTGTTGATTTTACAAGCAATTCCTCCATATCTCTATATTCAAGTGTTTCTCCACCAGCATTTGTTACTAAAAAGAAAAGTATAATAACTAGTATTAACACACCTAATATTGCCAAATACTTAATTAATTGTTTATCCATACCCTTTCACCTCTAAATATATTTTATCAAATTGAAGAAAAAAAACAACTTTTTTACACAAAAAAAAGTACTTTATAAAGTACTTTATTAGTCATCTGATGCTACGCTACCACCTGATGGTGAATCTGATCCTCCAGATCCTTTCCAACAAGCTTTCCATTTGTCGTCTCCAACCATTCCCATAATTACATCAACTATAGTAACAGAGAAGAATACTGCTGCTGCTGCGATTGCACGCTTTGTTAATTTAGAAGTAGCTGCTTTGATTTCCTTATCATCACTTGCTAAAACTGCTTTTGCAAGGTCAATTGCTCCCATAATTAATAAGATAATTGGAACAACTATTTTAATAATGTCAAATAATCCACTTACTACTTTTACTACTGGTCCTAAACCACCACAACTATCTAAAATTTGAAATAATTCCATCTTCTAACTCCTCAACTTTCTAATTAATTATACTATTTAATGACATTTATTGTCAATAATTACTATTTAAGCATTCCTAAGTGTGCAAGTAAATCATAAATATCTCTAGATCTTTCACGATCATTAAGAGGTGGTAACACATAGAATAGTCTTATTCCTGCTTCTTGTGAGAACTCTCTTACATCTGCTTGTGAAAGAATTGATTTATTTACAATTACTTTTTTACCTCTTAATTTTGAAAAAATAGTTCTATCTCTTAACATTAATTTATTTAGTTTAATAACCGAAGGCTCTATAAGATAAATAACATCATCACATAAAGGTTCGTCATAATTATTTAAATCAACAAGAACATAGTTAAAATTACCTGCTTTCATTATTTCTTGTGCTACAGAATGTTTATCTGTAGAAATCATATTCTTTTCTTTAAAGAATGCGAATTCTCTTTTTTCTACTTCTATAGCTAGAACAGATAAATTTTGAGCTTCTAATTCTTTTTTCATCATGTATATAAGTGAACTTGCACCTGCACCATCAGTTATATCTTTAACTCCCAATGATCTTGGTCCTGCCATCATAGGAGCCATTTGACCCATTTGGTTCATTGGTCCCATTTGACCCATAGGCTGTTGCATTGGTTGCATTCCCTGTTGTGGCATCATCGGTTGTTGTACTTGTTGCTGTGGCATCATCTGCTGTGGTGCTACTTCAGGTTGGTGTAAGTGAGCAACTTCTTTGTATGTATTTGGTGTATTTAACAAATACATTACTCCATCACCATTAGTTGTAAAGTTGTAATATCCCATCGAAATCAACTTTGACAAGAAGAAGTTGTTAGCCACTCTTGAATTTGCAGGTATTAGTAATATTATCTTGTCTATTGGAAGACCTATAGATAATTTTTGATATGTTACAATGTCCTCTGGCATTTGTAAAGCTGTAATATCAATAATCATTCGTGCAAAGAAGAAATTAGTAAATGTACTAATTAATTCATCAGCACTAAATGTACCTCTCAAAGTTTTTATTATTTCAATATTTAATGGGGATAATACGTTTTCTTGTTGATTGACTACTAATACATTCATATCACTAACCCACTCTCATTATTCTTTTTATTCATATGCTTCCGCACATGTTCCAACCCAGTTGGTTCCATTGGCACCGGAATCTTTGATTAAAGTTCCAGTTTCAATTTGCCTTGTTTCACCCTTTATTTCTACTTTAATTACATTTCCTACAAAAGGAAGTTCAAAATCAGCGTAAAGACTTAATGTATAATATCCTCCTGTTTCTCCTGTAATTGTTCTACAGAATTTATATTCTCCTGTAGTTGGATATCCAAGATTTAACAAAGTCTCTTCAAATTCTTCTTTTGTTTTAATTCCCTCTTGTTTTTCTATGTAATTGATCATAGAGTTCTTTATCTTATATACACGGGCATATCGGATAACAGATGCCATGAAAACTATAAAGATTGACATGAAAAACAATACAATCCAGAATAGCATTGTACCACCAATTGACTCACGCATCCATTATCACACTCCTTTTTATATTCTTAAATATTATTGGTGTGCTGCACCATTAACATCAATGTTAGTATTTGAAGCGTCGTCCCACTTATCACTAACTCCACCTAACATGTTAGGTAAAAACATTGTTACGAATGCAAGTACTGCTGCAATTGCAATAATTGTAACAAGTGTCATGTTTAATTCTCCTGTTGCCTCTTTCATAAATTAATTTCTCCTTTCTACTTTATACAATTATTATTATAACCTCTTTTACTCTTAATATCAATATTTTACATACCAAAAAGCATCAACATTGACAATAGTAGAATGGCCATTGTTCCACCACCAGTAACTACTAGCATGACCATAGTTTTCTTCTCCATTGTATCAAGTCTGTTTTTGTATTTTACTTCTCTTGCTTTATTTTGTAGTGATGATACTGACTTAGAAAATATCAATAATTGTTTATATTTGTTTTCTTGAGCACCAAGACCTAATCTATAAAGCAATCTCATCATTCTCATTGAATCACGAACTGGATATTGTATTGCAAAATCCATGTATGGTTGAATAGATGAATCACCAGCGTCAATCTTTGCAACCATTTGTCTTAATCCTGGTTTAAATACATCTGGTGCTTGATCTATTGATCTAGCTATTGCAACTGGAACTGTGTAGTTCTGACACAATATTTCCAAGTTCTTTAAGTAATATGGCAATAATTGGTCTATTTGAGTCATATACTTTTTATAATATGCTTTTAATGATGAATATGGCATTTTAAACATTACGTATGCTAATACTAATAACATAATAAAGTTTAAGAATGACATATTACCAGTTATTGTCATAAATGCAAAGAATATCAAGAATGTATAAAATGCATTCTTAACTCTTGCTATAAATAGTTTATTTACATCTACACCTTCACCATATTTTGTAGCAATGTAGAAATCATAATCTTTTTCTTTTAAGAATAAGAAATATCCATCTTCTGTATTAATAAATTTATTAACATTTACTGTATCTGTGTAAAATAATGCAACTGTTATTAATCCAATAATTACGAAAGTCTCTAACATTATTCAGCACCTACATTCTCGTTATAATATTTTTCTCCATTAAGAAGAAAATAACTGTTAAATATTACTATTCCATGAAGTGCCATTAATACTATTGGTCTTTTTAATAAGTCCAAATAGTTATCAATTCCTAATAAGTATTGTACTAATGCAACCATTGCATATAGTAATAATCCATATTGTACAAATTGTCTATGGAAGTTTTGTCTATCAATTCTATCACGATAAACTCCTTCAACAAGAACGTCGATATCTAAAAGCATGTTTTCCAAAACTTCATTAGAATCTCTTGCACCTTCTCTTGTGATCTGCAAGAATAATTGATGCATATTTCTTGTCATATGGTAATCATATTTAGAGTTCATGAATTCTATTGATTCATTTATATCACCATTTTTATAAGCCATATCTATCATGGTTTTTACATCATCTGATACTGGTGACTCCAAAACTCCTGAATTATATACACCTTCAATTGCTTTTACGAAGTTTTGTGTTGTTTGGAACTCCATTATAGTATTTGTAGTATATACTTGGATTTGCTCAAATAAGAATTCTGAATAAATTCTTTTACATCTTAAATATGTTAGATAAGGAACTATACTTACTACTACTCCTACATATACTACTGAAACAATAATATTATAGAAATATAGATAAGATATTCCAAATGCTACACCAGCAAATACTGCTATTTGAACAAAGTATTCCTTAGTAGAATACTCTTGTCCCATATCCTTTACTTTTTGTCTAATACTTTTAAAGGAATAAGGAGCATATTTATCATAAACTGTAGCTGCTTGGTCAATTGCAAATTTATACATTGATGAATCGCCTTTTTTACGTAGGAACAGTATTCCAAAGGCAATAATACCTAATGCTATAATTGACTCTATCATAAAAGCACCTTCTTTTCTTTTTATATTTGTTAATCTTTAGGTTCTGGATCAAAATCAACAGGACCTGAGAAAAATTTTGTATGTGATTCCTCAGCTGCCGGTATTACTGGCGTTACTTGAGGCGGAGGAGTTGATTCTGTTGCTTGTGGAATAACCGGTTGTACTGCAACTTGCGTTGGAGCTTCTGTTGCTGGTTGTTGAACTGGTTGTGTTGATTGTTCTACAGCTGGAGGATCAATGACAGGTTGTACAGTAACTTGTGTTGGAGCTTCTGTAGCTGGAGCAGCTGGTGCTTGAACAGGTGGTTCAATAACAGGTTGTACTGCTACTTGAGTTGCTGGTTTAGCAGGCTCATCTTCTGGTAAAACTTCAACAACTGGTTTTGTTGCTGGCTGAGTTACTGGCTCTGTTACAGGTTGTGTAACAGGCTGTGTTACTGCTTCAGTAACCGGTTGAGTTACTGGTTGTGTTGGAGCCTCTGTTTTTGGCTCTGTAACTACTTCAGTAACTGGTTCTGTAACAGGTTGAGTAACTGGTTGAGTTACTGGCTGTGTTGCAGGTTGTGTTACTGGTTCTGTCTTAACCTCAACTATTTTTTCCTCTTCTTTTTTAGGTTCTACTACTTCTTTTGGTTGTGTAGCAGGTTCATTATTGGAGTTAGATTTACCTTCTATCTCTTGTTCTAACTTTCTTGCAGCTTCTTCTGGTGTATCCATATGATCACCATTAGCCTCATTAGCTTCTTTTAATGAAGAATGATTTTCTCCAAATAAGTTAGTTATATCAACACCTTGACCTTCAAGGTAACCTTTAATATGTTTAGTTGGTTCATTATATGTTTCTTCTCCACCAACTGTTTTTAAATATATATTATTGAATACAGGGGCATTTGTTTCTTCGTCAACATAGAATTCACAAACTCCTGCAATCTCACGAACGAATCTTTTTTCTTCTGGTTTATAGCGTCCACGAACAAATACTCCTATTTGAACATAACGGTAAATTGTTTTTAAGAACTGTTCAACGTCAATGTTTGACTCAAGTAGTGAGTACATTCTGTGTGGGATACTTTCTGCTTTATCAGCGTGGATTGTTGATAAGATGTAGTGTCCTGAAGATATAGAGTTACGTACAGCCGTAACAGCTTCAGCACTACGAACCTCGGAAAGTAATATCCATATTGGGTTTTGTCTCATACATGTAACTAGAACGTCTGAATATGATGCTATGTTATTTGTTTTCATAGCAACTATATCACGATGTGGGAAAATTCTATCCAAGTGCAACTCAAGAGTATCCTCTATTGTTATTAGTTTTTCGTTTTCTCTTGTATGACTTGCTAGATATTTTACTAACTCAGTTTTACCTGAACCAGTTTCTCCGCAAACGATTATGTTACAGTGACCCTTAACACAGTTTATTAAGAAATCATGGATACTTAATCTAACATATTTTTCATTTAATAGCTTCTGTTTTTCTAGTCTTATCTTTGCTGGTGTTTTACGGAAAACTACCGCAATACCATTTCTTGCTATAGACTCGTGTACGAAGTTCATACGAAGTTCTGCACTTTCTGAGTCTAGGAACGGATGAGCCATATTAAATGTCTTACCCATTACGTTAGAACATTGGAATGCGATTTTTTCAATTAGTGCATTATCAACTTCTTGTTGATCTGCTCTGTAAACACCTTGAGATAGTGATTTAAGCCACAATTGTCCTCCATTACTATAAGAAATATCTGTGATATCATCGTCATCAAGATATTTCTTTAAAGGACCGAAGTCTATTTGTGAGAAATTGTCAGCATCTTTTTCATAGTTACTTTTCTTTGCACTCGCTTCTTGAAAGTCTCTAAATGCTTGTTCTTCCTCTTCTTTTTTCTTTCTTTCTTCTTCCATCTTAGCTTGTGCTTCTTTAACACCTGCTAACAAATCTGGCATTTCTTCCTTCTTTTGTTCAACAGGTTGTTCTTGTACTAGTGTTTCTTGTACAGGAGCACTGCTAAGTTGTTGTGAATTGCTATTATCACCACTAGAAACATTACCGAAGCCAATATTACCGAAATTCATTGACTCGCTCATATTTCCACCTCTAATTATTCATTTGGTTTATTTGTATTTGTATTTGTATTTGTATTTGTGTTTGTACTGTTGAAATTATCATCTGTAATTTCATATTCAGCAGCAAGTTTTAAAACATAATCACTTAAGTATTGACTTGATACTTCAGACATTATTTCATCGTCTTTATTATTAATATTTACATTTGTTGGAACTGGGATTATATCGATTCTTGAGAATCCTCCAGTTTCATTTGCTATTGAATAGTTATTGATTGCATTAACTTTTCTTAATAATAAGTGCTGTTCTTCTGGTAAAGCGAAGATTATAACATAAGGGATTCTTGTTTCATCTCCACCTTCAAATACGTTTTTACCATCACTAGTTTTAACTGCTAGTATTTTAACGTTTTGTAAAAGTTTACCAACTAATGCTTTTCCATTATCTTTTGTAGACATATAAATATCTATGTAGTTATTTGGAAGTATTGAGTTAGTGTAACTTGTTAACATGTTAACTGTTAAATAATACAAAGTATATCCTTCTGGAATATCATATAATGCTGAGTCAGGTAATTCTTCTTTACTTGTTAATAACTCAGTATAAAACATACTACCTGCAGGGATTGTAGCATTAATCTTTGTATATTTATCTATAATTTGATTTTTATTTGCATAATAATCACTACTTAAAGCTCCTCTTGGAATATCTTTATATACAATCATATCGTCAGTAATCTTTGTCTTAGGATCTATTGTATATTTCGCAACTGGTAATGATACTGGTTTTGTTGCATTATTTATACGTATGTTATAACCAATTAGCAATACTGCTACAGCTAAAATACCGCATAGTGCAGTTACAAATCCTTTACTTCTTACCATTCTTGTTAATTTTGATGCATTTAAATTGTTTCCATCCATTTTTGTGTCACCCTTTCATATTCAACTTTAGAACAGCACACTATACTATTCTACTATAGAATAAGTATACTCTATGTATAAAGAAAAGGCAACAAGTTGATATGATTTTTTATTATTTTTTTTCAAAAAAAAGAACGATTTACATTCGTTCTTTATTAATACTTATCTGGTGTTACAGTTTCCAAAATACCAGTTAATGAATTTGTTATTTCTTCACCACTATCATAAGAAACATCAAAGAATTTTAAGAAAGAGAATCTTTCAGTAGCTATTAATGAAATAGATACTTTTGGAGGACATTCATCTATATCATGAATGACAATACGATACTTTCTATTAAGTTTTGCACTTGCTGCAAATCTTCTTACGAAACTCTCTACAAACTTTTCTTTTTGAATTCTTATTGTACCAGGAATTCCTGATTCACAGTGCATTGATTCTGGGTCAGTTTCATAAGTAACTCCATCCCATCCTACACCTTCTCTATATGCTTTTAAATCAACCGCATCATACATAGCAGCTTGTGTAACTTCTTTTAAAAGATAGTAGTTTTGTTCATTACTTATCAAAATATTTCCGAATATATTAATTAATACGATACCTAGTATTCCCATTATCATGAAGAAATACATCCAAATTGACTCTTTCATACCCTTCTCCTATTTTTCTTATAAATTAAGTTTACTACATTTCATTTTTTTTTACTAGTATTTTTCATTATGTTTATAAAAAAATATTTTTTTATAGAGATTTATACATAATTGTGTTATTATTCTTTATGAGGTGTTTTATGAAAACTGTTAGGAATTTGTTACTAATTATTGTTTCAGTATTATTATTATCTGGATGTGGAAACAATAATTTAAAGTCATTAAGTTATAAAGAATTAAATAAGAAAATGGAAAATGGTGATACTTTCTTTTTTGAAGTAGTTCAAGATGGCTGCAGCCACTGTGCAAACTTTACTCCAAAGTTAAAAGAAGTATTAAATGAATATGATGTGATTGGATATCAATTAAACATTACTAATTTATCTAGTGAAGATTATGATGCATTCTATAGTAAGTTTGGAATTAGTAGTACACCTACTACAGTATTTATAACAAATGGTGAAGAATCATCAGTACTTCAAAGAATTGATGGAAATGTATCAAAAGATAAAATAATTGCTAAGTTAAAATCAAATAATTATATAAAATAAATAGAATGATTAAATCATTCTATTTTTTCTTGTTTGTAAATAATTCTTCTAAGTTTTTCTTTGGCATCATTATTTGAGTGTTACTATCTATTTTTATTTCAACTTCACTTGTATGAACATCAAATTCTTCTCCATCCATACACCACTTAATTTCATTTTCTTCATTAAATTTTATTTTTATACAATCACTTTTATAGAAATAAAATCCTGGGACATGAGTTATATCTGTTTTTCTAAGATATTTTAATGATTTTAAAATATCTTTTCTTTTTTTGATATTACAAAATAATATTTCAAATTTATTATCATCTAATTTTATATCATCATATATTTTCATTCCTGCAATTCTAGTTGCATTAGTTACTGCTAGAAATGAGTATAAACCATTGTATTCTTCATTATTAACTTCAAAAGTAAGATCATGTAAATTTGTTGGCCCAAAAAAGTTTTTAACTCCATTAAATACATACGCCAAGTAACCAAATCTTTTTTTACTTTTTCTTTTTGTTTCATATGGAATATTCATAAATTTACCAAATCCAGCTACATAAATGAAAGGCTCTCCGTTAATTGTACATATATCCATTTTTCTAGTTGTACCTTCCATAAGCATCTTCAAGTTTTTTATACAATCTTTTTCATACCCAAACATTTTCCCAACATCATTAGTCGTTCCCATAGGAATATGTGCTAATACTAATCTTTTCTCTCTTTTGAAGTTTCCTCTCATTGATTCATTGAAAGTACCATCTCCTCCAATTGAAAGAACTAAATCAATATTATTAGGTAAATCTCTTACTATATCTATTACATGACCTTTATAGTTAGAAGTAATGAACTCTACTTCATAATCATTTTTGTTTAGTATTTTTTCATATTCTTCTAAAAAGTCATATTTTTTCTTTTTACCACTATGTTTGTTATAAATTACTACACACTTTTTCATTACTCCTCCATAACTATTTAATAGTTACAATACAACTGATTGGATTATGATCACTCATAAATCCTTTTTCATTAGAATCACTATATATTTTCTCGTCAAAAAAATCTAATCTTTGATCTAGGAAAATATGATCTAATGCTCTCATATCTGGAACTGATGGGAATGTTCCGATTGCATAATCTTTAAAAGGTGCTACAAAATTCTTTGAATAATTACTTAAATTTCTATTATCCATAGTCATATTAAAGTCACCAGTTATTATTAATAATTCCTCTTCTTTTTTATGGGTATTAATTATGTTATTAAAGATATTTAATTGTCTCTTTTTATTTTCAGTACTACTATTATCAATATGTGTATTTGCTACTAAAAACTTATAATTTTCTTTTTCTAAATGCACAAGTGTACATATTCTTGGGAAGTTATCACTTTTAGATTTTCTTCCTAAGATATTTATTTTATCTGATAACGAATATGTCTTATGCCCTTTTATTTTGAAATCCCTTTTTACTAGAACACAATTGTATTCATTAGTGAAGATAATACTATATCTTCTTTTACCAACTATTTTATAATCTCTTAAATTTTTCTTTAAATATCTTTTACCTTTTCTTGTTAATTCTTGAACTCCAATTATGTCTGGAGACTCTTCATCTATAAAATCAATTATTCGTCTATATCTTGTTTTCCATATACCAAATAATTCTTCTTTTATTATGTGTCTTAAATTAAAAGACATAACTTTAATTTCTGGTTTTACTTCACTTATTTCTAGTAAGTGGTTTTTACCATCAAATACAAGTTTAAATGCTGTACATGGTTTCCATACACCATTAAAGAATGTTTTATTCTTAAATTTGTACTCTCCAGCATATTTAATTTTGCACCATTTCTTTAATAAGAATGTTATAGCAGTGCTATGAGATACTATGGCAATTTTATCTTCGTTTTTATTTTCTTTTAGTAATTCCATTAATGCTTTGTACATTCTATCGCGTACTTCTTTTTGGCTTTCACCATTTTCCATTTTGAAATCTTCATCTGTGAATTGTTTTTTCTCAAAATTTTCAGGTAACTGATCAAATGATTCAACACCATGAACTCTTTCACCAAACTTTGGGTTTATTTCAAATGATGTTTTGTTTTCTGAGAAGAATAATGCAGTTTCTATTGCTCTTTTGTAATCACTTGAAATTAAAACATCAATGTTTTTAAATTCTTTATTTTTACTGAACTCAAAAGCAATGTGTTTTCCTTTCCTTGAAAGTCTTGTATTTTTATTACATTCAAGCAAAGGAACATTCTTTTTTATTTTCATTTCCTTTGATTCTGAATGTCTTATTAAGTAAACAATAATAGCCATATTATCACCAATTCAATTATAGCATAATTAAATATAATAATTATTTATATTTTTAACATTTTATGATATGATATTGACAATTTATATATTTGGGGGACTTTATGTTAACTATAGTAGATGAAATTAGGATGTTAGAAAGAGAAATTGATAGTGCTAATAAAGAGTTAGATAAAATGGATCCAAATGATCCAGATAACAGATTTAAATACGCAAATAAAAAAAGTGAAATAAATCACTTATATTCAAAATTATATAATTTAAGGCAAAGACAAAAAGATGAAAAAGAAAAAGATTATCCATTTGACCCAAGAGCACCTAAAAAACAAAAAATGGCTGCTCCTTATGCTGGAGATATTAGATATCATGATTATCCAAATAAAAATGCTTTAGATCGATTTAGATTAATGCATTATGATGTATTTCAAAAAGATGTATATATTGAAAACTTTGGTGAAGAACCTATGTTTAGTAGTACTTCTCCAATGATTTCCAAATCATACTTCATAAGAGATAACTACCCTATTACTTATAGACTTATGTTTAGATCAATAAATGATGGATTAGAGATAAATCCTGATGCTTCTATAGCAGCATCTATTCCAACAGAAATTCTATTGAGTGAAAATGCTGATAAAAATATTAAAACAATTGTTAATTTTATGAAACAATATACAGGAAGTCCAATTAACTTTATTGTTAGTGATCATAAAATAAAACATGTTACTTTCGCTCATCTTAACGATAGTGAATTTAGTAGAACTGCTAATGGAAAAAAAGCATATTATGATTTACTTAGAAATATACTTGAAGGTAATCCTAACAATGTTATATACATTGGTCATGAATTAACTTTAGGAGCAAGTGATTATGATGTTATAAATGTTGCTAATGATTTTGCTGTTCCAAGTCGTAAAATAACAATTAAAGAATCTGGTATACCAACCGAAGAAAGATTAAAAGCATATAATGATATGATAAAAGAAAAAATATTATCAAGACAATAAAATCTATTGTCTTTTTTTATGCACAAAAAAAATTGAATACATCGTATTCAATTCTATTACTAAATATGGTGGAGCATAGCGGGATCGAACCGCTGACCTCCACGGTGCAAACGTGGCGCTCTCCCAGCTGAGCTAATGCCCCAAATCAAGCAACATATAAATAGTAGCATATTTATATGTTATTTGTCAATTGTTTTTTTATATATTATCCTTCATTATTATCTATACCATTTATGATAAAATCTTTATCTTTATGTGGCTCATCAAATAATAAATCTCTATAGTTTTGTTGTCTTAGTACTTCATATAAAACAATTGCCACACAATTGCTTAAATTAAGTGCTCTTACATTGGCTGTCATAGGTATTCTCATACATCTATCTAAATGTGGTTGTAAAAGTTCTCTTGGGATACCTGTTGACTCTTTTCCAAATATTAAATAAATCTCTTTTTCAGTATCACTATAATCAAAACTTGTATGCGGTTTATGTCCATATCTAGTGAAATAATAGAACTCTCCGCTATTCTTACTTAAGAAGTCATCATAATTTTCATATACGTAATACTCTAATTTGTCGATATAGTTTACTCCACTTCTTTTCAAGTGAGCATCATCTATTTTGAATCCTAATGGTTTGATCAAATGCAATCTCGTACCTGTCGCTACACAAGTTCTCATAATATTACCAGTATTCTGTGGAATTTCTGGTTCATATAATACTATATTAAGCATCTTCTTCTCCAATTAGTTCATTAATTTCAAGTAATTGAATTATATCTCCACCATTTAGTTTTCTTTCTTTTCTTTGTACCAAATCAGCAATCTTACCATTTTTAATTATTAAGAATGCAGGATAATTAGATACATCTATTCCTTTAGAATATTTCTTATTAAAATCAGCATAGAATTTTTCTAAGTTTTCTACATCTTTTATATTCAAATAAATAACATCTAAGTTATTATCATCTATTACATCAATTAGTTCATCTTCTAATGCTCTTGATTCGTCATTATCAGGCATTCCTATGTATAAAAGAACATCTTCATTCTCTGCTAAATATGAATCTAAATTATTTATTTCTATTTCTTTAGAATGCCCTCTTAATACAGGAATTGATCTTTCATATTCTTTTTTATTGTTGTATGCTACAAAACAAACAATTGCAGTTAATAATGTAACGATTATTATTAACGAAAATGTAGTATAGTTCTTTTTTGGTATTTTCCTATTATTCTTTTTCATAAAATCACATCCTAATAAAATTATACAATAAAAAAGATAAAAAGAAAATTAATTTCTACTATCAAATTTCTTTCTATCTTGTGTATTTAATATTCTCTTTCTAAGTCTTATAAAATGTGGTGTTACTTCTACTAACTCATCTGAGTTAATGTAGTCAAGTGCATATTCAAGTGATATAGGTCTTGGTCTTTTTAATACAACTGTATGATCACTTCCAGCAGCACGTATATTTGTTAAGTTCTTTCCTTTTGTAACGTTTACTGCTAAGTCGTTTTCTCTTGTATGTTCCCCTACTATCATTCCTTCGTATACATCAACACCTGGTTCAACAAACATGATACCACGATCTTCAAGTCCACCTAGAGAGTAAGCTGTTGTTTTACCTTCATCTATTGATACTAAAACACCTAAACTTCTTTCTCCAACATCAACTGAAGACATTTCTTTATATTCTTTAAATGAGTGATTTATTATTCCATATCCTTTTGTAAGTGTTAGGAAGTTAGTTGTAAATCCAATTAGTCCTCTTGATGGTATTGTATAAACAAGTCTTACTTGCCCATTGATATTGTTCATACTATCCATAATTGCACCACGATGTCCTAATTCTTCAATTACATTTCCTACTGTATCTTCTGGACATTCAATTTGTAATTCCTCGTATGGTTCTAACTTCTTACCATCTATTTCTTTTAAAATTACTTTTGGTTTACTAACTTCAATTTCGAATCCTTCTCTTCTCATATTTTCGATAAGAATTCCTAAGTGAAGTTCTCCACGCCCTGATACAATCCAACTTTCTGCATCATTAGGTGCTACTCTTAAACTAACATCTCTTTGTGTTTCTTTTATTAATCTTTCTTCGATTTTTCTTGCTGTTAATAATTTACCATCTCTTCCACAGAATGGAGATGAGTTCGTTCCTATTGTCATTTGAAGTGTTGGTTCATCTATATGAAGTATTGGTAAAGCATCAAGTTTACCTGGTTCACATAATGTTTCTCCAACTGATATATCAGAAAGTCCTGCTACTGCAACGATATCTCCTGCTTCAGCACTTTCAATTTCTATTTTCTTAAGTCCTAGATATCCAAATAGTTTTTGAATTCTAAATTGTTTTACTGTTCCATCAAGTCTCATGCATGCAACATTTTCTCCAACTTTTATAACACCATTATGAACTCTACCTATACCTATTCTTCCTACGAAGTCATTATAATCTAGAAGTGCTGGTTGGAATTGAAGTGGTGCATTAGGATCTCCCTTTGGTTCAGGTATTTCAGAAATAATGTAATCTAAAAGTCCTGTAAATCCTTTTGTTTGAGTAGAAATATCTGGATCTAAACTACTAGTTCCATTTATAGCTGATGCATAAACTACTTTGAAATCTAATTGATCTTCATTTGCATCAAGGTCCATAAATAACTCTAATACTTCATCTACAACTTCTTTACATCTTGCTGATGGTTTATCCACTTTGTTAATAACTACGATTGGTTTTACTCCTGCTGCTAATGCTTTTTTAAGAACGAATCTAGTTTGAGGCATTGTTCCTTCATAAGCATCTACAACTAATAAAACTCCATCAACCATGTTCATAATACGCTCAACTTCTCCACCAAAATCTGCATGTCCTGGAGTATCAAGAATATTGATTCTATAGTCTTTATAATTAATTGCTGTAGTCTTAGCTAATATTGTAATTCCTCTTTCATGTTCAAGAGGATTAGTATCCATTGATATATTACTAGTATCTTCATTTTCTCTAAATGTTCCACTAGATTTTAATATTTCATCTACTAATGTTGTTTTACCATGGTCAACATGGGCAATAATAGCTATATTTCTTTTTTTCATAAAAATCACTCACTTCTATAAACTTTCTAAATTATAGCACAAAACCTTAAAAAATCAAGAAAAAAAGTAATCTTTCGATTACTTTATTCTACATGCAACATTTTAGAATAATAACTATCATTATCTAAATCTACTATTTCAATCATTATATAACAATCTTTTAATGATACTTTATCTATAATTATATCTACACTATCTTTATCATATTCGATATCTTCTCTATTATAATTATCTTTCCATGAATCTGTCATAGTATCGCGATCAAAGTAGTTATATTTTAATTTTGCAAAAGATATTCTATTATAATCAGACATATCTATGATACTTGATAAAGGATTTGATCCACTATCTAAAATTGCTTCAATTATATATGAAGATTCTTTATCAATATATAAACTAAACAATATATTTAATTGATCATATTTATTAGTTAGTTTTCCGTAAACATTCTTTTCTTTTAAGTCAAAGAAAGATATCAACGTATCATTAATCTTTAGTAGTCCATTATAGTTATAAACAAGTTTGTTATTATCATGGTTTACTTTATCTGATTTTAATAATAACTCATAATTATTATCCTTATCTTTCTTGAATATATAGACATATGCACTTTGATATTTAGCATTTTCATTTTCATCTAATGTTATTTCTATTTTGTTATCTTTAAATGAAACTTCATTTGTTAATTCATTTGTCTCTTTTCCAGTTATTTGTTTTGTTTCTCTTCCATTAACATATCTAATGCTATTGAAGTTTCTTATAAAGCTTACATAAGATGACTTACTCCATAATTTTTCAAACATTACTAAATGAGCATTTATTATATCATTTCCACTAAAGTATGGGAAATATGCTGAAATACCATGTGAATAATTATCTGAAGCACTATTAATAACTATTAAATCGTTGATACTAGATTTAAGATTATTTAATAATCTCGTATTATTTGTGTATGGTTCTAACTCTTCTATTAATGAATATAAATCAACTGTATCATAGTCATTATTTTGATTTCTTCCATATGTATACATATTTCTTCTGATTCTTGCTATGCTGTAATAATTTTTTGAAACATCAATTGTTGCAATAAATTTTTCTAAATCATCATTAAATTGTTCAAACTTACTTAAATCAAGTAATGATAATGTTGAATTAATTTTTTTAATATGAGTATTATTGTAGTTATCAATTGCAACATCAGATTGATCTATAAAGTATTTTGCAATATCAACTGCTGTATCATCTACTTTTACTTTTTCAAAGAATTTTAATCTATTAAATAATTTAGACAAATATATTATTTCTTCGGATCCTAACATATAATCAGAATATTTGCTCATAATATTTGCCATATGAATATTTTCTGTTAGACAATTATAGAATATTGTTAATTCTAGTTTTTCATTTTTAAACTTACTATTTTTAAAAGCATTATCTAGTTCATAAATATTTATAAAATCATCTGCTATTTCATCAAGTTCAAGTCCAAAAGCACCTAAACCATGATTCCATAAAATCATATCGTATTTTTTTGCTGGATAATTATTATAAGAATAATTTAAGAATGTTGTTAAAGAACTTTCTTCTCCCATATTTAATTCAAAATCATTTTCTTTTTTAACAAATCCTGCAGTAGTTAATTCATAAATTGCCACTTCATCTGGATTAACAAAATTATGCCATTTCTTTGCTCCTCCAACCATCAAGATAATGTTATTATTATCTAAATCTATTTTTGAAGGATCTATTTCATCAATGCTATAAGTACCTTGAGAAGATGCAGATTCTAGGTCAGATCCTACCATATAAATCATAAATGTTCTTGTTTTCTTATTTGAATCATCAACATCCATTTTTTGCATAAAGAATAATGTTGATATAGTTACAAATGCAACTACTAATAAAGACATAAGTACTATAGAAAAAATATGTCTATTCTTTTTAGGTGGTTTATTAACATATGGATTATAATTATATGAAACATTAAAATGAGGAATATAAGCATAATTGTTTTGATTATTATTGTTATCCATATTATCACCTACCTTATATTTTTTATTATATCATAATTTAGTTGCCTATTACTTGATTTTTTTCTATAATTATTTTAGGAGGATATTATGACTATATTACCAAACACAATAGGTGCTGGTTGTGGTGTTATTGTGCTAAATGAACATAATCAGTTACTTTTAG
Source organism: uncultured Clostridium sp. (assembly GCA_946414595.1). Classification (GTDB taxonomy): domain Bacteria; phylum Bacillota_I; class Bacilli_A; order RF39; family UBA660; genus RUG13868. Next base: position 7,903 of record CAMKPE010000007.1, on the reverse strand, counting down.
GATTAAGAAATGAAGATAAAGAAGTAGCAGATTGCGAGCTTCATGAAGAAGGAACTTGGGCAATGCCTGGTGGTGCTATAGAATATGGTGAAACTTTTGAAGAAGCTGGAGCAAGAGAAGCTAAAGAAGAAACTGGAATAGATGTTAAAGATTTAGAAGTATTTTGTGTACAAACGGATAAAAATGAACATGCACATTTCGTATCTGTAGGAATGATTGCTCACTCTTTTGAAGGTACTCCTAAAGTTATGGAACCAGATGTTATTGTTGAATGGAGATGGTTTGATATTGATAAGATACCACCAAAAATCTTTTCACCAAGCAAAAAAACATTAGAGTGTTATCTAAATCACAAGTTTTATATGGGATAATTATTTATCTCTTTTTTTTTGCCTAATTACCCTACTTACAATTAGTAGGATCAATAAAAGAATTATTGGTAGTTTTAATCTATTAATAACATCTTTTAAAACTACCCAGTTGTTTCCCAAAGAATAACCAAAATATACAAATACAAAAGTCCATGGAATACTTCCCAGAGTTGTGTATATTAAAAATTTGATAAATGATAATCTTGCTATTCCTATTGGAAGTGAAATAAGTGTTCTAACAATTGGTATATTTCTTCCTACTGCTGCTGCAATTAATCCATATTTTGAATACCAACTATCAGATTTCATAATATCTTCTTCTTTCATAAAGAAGTATTTCCCATACTTTTTGACAAATGGTCTACCCCCAAAATAACCCATAAAATAAATTACTATTGCACAAAAAACACTTCCTAACAATCCAACTAGAAATGAAATCCAAAAATTGAAAACACCAGTTGCTGAAAGAATTCCTCCCGTTGCTAGTATCAATTCACTTGGAATTACAATAATTACTGCTTCTAAAACCATTCCAATAAACATTCCAAAATAACCGAAATTACTTATCAAATCTAATACAAAATTATTCATATTAAATTATATTTTTTCAAAATAAAAAAAGTACCGAAGTACTTTATAAATCTAAAAATGGATTTCTAATTGCTCCAGGCATTTCTTGTGGATTTGCTGCTGGTTCAACATTGTTATTAACTGCTTCTGGTGCTGTCTCCATAATTTGCGGAGTTGCAGGTACAGTTTGTGGTGCTACCGGTATATCTTGTGGTGTTACTGGTATATTTTGTGGTGTTTGGTTTATATCCTGTTGAACTGGAGCAATACTTTGTTGCACTGGAATAGCTTGTGGCATAACATTTATATCCTGTGGTGCCTGTGGCATAACATTTTGTTGCTCAACCATTTGCACATTATTTCCTACAACATTATTAACTTCATTTTGTGGAATTTCTTGAACTGCATTATTTTGTTCATTTGGATTAAAAATATTATTTAATGGATTATTATCTGAAGCTGCCTTTTCTTGTTGACTCAAATTTAATTGTTCATTTGGGTTTAAAACTGTATTGTTAATTTGAGCTGCTTGTGGTTCTATTATTTCAGGATTCATATTTATTTCACTAGGTGAAAAGAAATTAATGTTACTCTTTTCTTCTACAGTTGGTGTTGAATTCTCTACATTATTTACCATTCCAGGCATGCTATATATTGGATCAATCTCACTCATATTTTTAGCTATTACTGGTGCTGGTTCTGGAATACTTGGTACTTCGTGAACATCATTAGAAGGTTGCCCAGCTTGTAACTCATTTGGATTAACCATATTTGTTGAACTGTTTTGATTAGTGATCATATTATTTTGTAAATTTGCACTATTCTTTTTATATTCTTTTACTAATTCTTTATATCTTTTATTGTTTTCTATTGAATAACCCTCAAATACATCTTTGTTACGTTTTTCAATTTCTTCACAAAAATTATCATCATATGTAGTATATTCTTTCTTTCCATTTTTTAAACGGATAACTAAGTCATTACCAACTCTCATTCCGTTTTGTGCTTTTTTTTCAAATTTATATATCCATGCGATATCTGAATACTTTACTACAAATGAATAGTAGTAATTAGATAACATATAACTATCAGTAAAATATGTTTTTGCTTTGTTATATGAATTACATCCGATTAACAATTCACTTCTTACATCTTTTAAATCAACACTTTTTAATTTTCTGCTACTTTTAATTTTTTTAGCAAGTATGATTACAAAAAACATAAGTGCAAAGATTCCACCAACAATTACGAGTATCCATCCTAAATCTTCGCCATTTATTGCAACTACTAAACCACCTAATGCTAAAGCGAGCATTATTCCACCAAAAACTAAGCAAATCATTGCTGTTTTAGGTAATTTTTTCAAGTTTGCTAATATCTCATCCGGATTAATTAAAGTATTCTGCATCACACTTCACCTCTATTCTAAAAATAGTATAACATATATAACAATTAATTATTTAATAAAAATGAAAAAAGAAAAAATTAAGTGTAAAAAAAGAGAGATTATTTCTCTCCTAATTTATAACTTACTATTGTACCTGCAATTAATAAGGCAAATCCTGCGATTATTTGAACTGCATCTATTGCTATGCTATCAAGTTCTATACAAGCAGATAATGGTATTGCAATAATTGATGCAAATACAAATCCTAACACTCCAAAGTATGTCTTTACTTTATATTTTTTAAATAAGTATTCAAGTAATTTTGCAATAGATAAAATTCCTACTACGACACCTAATCCAAATATTCCTAATACAATTAAATTATGTAATATATCATTCTTTAATACACCATTAATTGTATTAATAATTGGATAATAATATCCAAGTATCATAAGAACTAATGATCCACTTACACCTGGTACTACCATAGTTGCTGCTGCTACAATTCCAACAATAAATAATAATACATAATCTAATAGATTCATTGATTCAAAACTAGCTCCTCCACTCATACTAAATATGAATTTGTAACTAGCTAAGAATATTACTAATGCAAATGTAATTGCTGCAATAACATAACTACTAACTTTCTTTGATTCTTTTTTGCCTTTTACATTTTTTAGTAACATTGGTATACCACCAAATACTAATCCAACAAAGAATAATATTGTTGGTAATGGGAAATGATCATATGAGTAACTTATTACTTTACTTGTTGTAACAATTGCAAGTCCCATACCTATTGCTATTGGTAATAAGAATAAAAAATTCTTTTTTAAATCTTTTAATAAATTACTAATAGCTCCAATAAACTCTTCATATATTCCTAAGATAATTGCGATGGTACCTCCACTAACACCTGGGATAACATTTGCAATTCCCATAAAGAATCCTTTTAATACTAAAATAATATTTTTCATTGTTCACCTCTTTTTAATGATAAAATCTATCATCATTTTCTCTTAATACTCTTCTTCTAAAAAAATCTTTAATTAAATAATAACCTTGTTCATTTGAATCTTCACAATGCTTTTCTTCAAACTCATTTAGTATTGCATCTATTCTTTCAATACTAGCCATCATTATTTCTCTACTTTTGTTTTCTAAAACCATCTCGCGTTGTATTGCTTCATATACTTCTTTATCAGCACCTTCTATTATGTGCAAATAATCATGAGCACTTCTCATTAACAATGCACCATTCTCGATAGTTTCTTTACCACCTTTTCTTTTAGGAACTATTAGATGATGAAAACTAAGTCTTCTTGGGTCAGTAATTCTATACCCCATGAAGTCCATTCCTACATCTAAAGCATGAAATTCATTAATCATCAAATTAACTATAGGCTTCATATCTAATTCCCCCTACTTATAATTATATAAGTTAATTAAGTTTTTTTAAATAATTATTTAATTTTTTGAGGAATTTTTTAATGAATAGATAATAATATCCTTAAGGAGGTGCAACATGATAGAAAAAGGATACCAAAACGAGTTCATGTTTGTCTTAGAATTCAACAACAAAAAAGTCAAAGAATTAAATCCTCTATTAAGAGACGTAATTGATGACTTATTTGACGATATTAGTGAAAACGATATCGTTAAGTCTTGGAGAAATCATATTAACAATCAAAAGGGAGATATTTTTATAAAGATAAATAATGTTGTAAGATCAATAAGTGTAAAAATGGGTTCTAGAAATTCAGTACACGCAGAAGGCATTAATACTTTTATTAACACTCTTCGTCTTCATGGTATTAGTGAAAGTACAGCAAAAAAATATTTAGGTTTTCATTATGCCGAAAACATGACCTCTAAAGAGTATTGTGAATTACATCAAGATGAAATAAAAGTTATTAATAAAGATCTTAGCAAAATAGATTTGTCATTTTTTATTGATAGATTTATTTTAAAAGGAAGATTATCTATGTATCCAGTTGATGGAATAATCTATGGAACTCCAAATGACTTCTTTTGGATTAATAGATTTGATGTTTATAAAATAATAATGAACACTAAAGATAGAGAATCTAAAAGTGTCCATATTGGATGTTTATTTATTCAACCTCAAAATAGATGCCTTAATAGAAATGAAAAATATATGGATAAAAAAGATTTTGTGCAAATTAAATGGTATTCACTATTCGATGATATACTTATGTATAAAGCTTTTTATAAATAAAAAAAGAACTATTTCTGGTTCTTCTTTTTTGTTTTCTTTTTAACATTTTTTGGTCTATGTTTTATTTGTTCAAGTGATGGAATCCATTCAGTAACCCTAACGAATGTAGCAATATCAGCATCGATAATTGTTTCCATTGTATATTTTCCATATAACCCTTTTGTTTTTAAATATTCATCAACAAAGTCAGGATCAACGCATACTTTTTCGCCATAAATTTCTACTAATAATTGATACAAAGTAGTCTTCCCTTGCATACCTTTTCTTCTTCCGTATACATCATTTTTATATTTGTATCTATTAGTCCATCCTGTTTCTTCTAATACAACTCTAGCATTTTCCATCTCTTCCATAGATGCTGGAAATATAATCAAATCTCCTGGTTGTAATACTCTTGGGAATCCATTATAAAAGGCTATTACTGGCCAATATTTAGTTTGTGGTTCTTCACCATAGTGAACACAAATTCTTTCACTAATCTTTGAAGTATGATCTCCTTCTTTTACGGCATAAGTTCCAAATACTTTTCCTTCATCTGTAACAAAAGTATCAAGGAATTGTCCTTGTTGGCTTAAACTTATTTTTGTAGATGGAACATCAAAACTTGTATCCTTTTCAGCAAGCGCTTCATTAGTATAAGCACCTAACTCAGCTGCCATAACTGCTGCAGTTAATAAACTTGATAATCTGCTTTTTAGGCTTCTTTCCATTTTCAAAACCTCCTTTTTTTCACGATTTTTATACTAGCATAAAGTAATATACGTGTCAACAAATGTATCTTTATTTTTTCAAGCAAATATGTTATTATAACCACTATCAAAAGAGGTGGTTGTATGGTTAGAATTACTTCTGCAGATCTTAAAAAATTAGAACAGATTACACGTGGTGGAAAATATTGTACTATTTATAAAAAAGATGATACTACCGCATACAAAATCTATCATGAAGAAATAAGTTGTGGAGGACGAGTAATTACCAATCCAGTACTTACTTTGACTTGGTTACACTTTAGAACTCTATTGAAAAGATACAAAAACTTAAAATATTCTGGTGGAATAACTGATTTAATATATGTTGATGGTGAATTTAGAGGAGTTGTTACTCCTTACTACGATGGTGTTATTCTTAAGGAAAAGATTCATGAACCGGTTAAAGATAAAATAAGGTTGGCAAAAGATTATGTAAGAGACGCCAAAGAATTAGATGAATTATTGGTTTATAAAACAGATCACAAACTAAATAATGTAATGCTTGTTGATGGCGAAGTTAGGTTAATTGATCTAGATGATTTATTTAACCATGCCTGCTTCTTTCGTAATCCCTTCTATCGTGTTTACGGTATTAGTGAGCTTGGTGCAGCAGTACAAATGTTTTTCAAAGAGGATATAAGATACCCTGTTTCTAGAAGAGTTGAAAGAGCTTTAAAAAGAGATAATTATTTCACAGCATTTAATTATCAAAGGATAGATAAATACATTGAAAGTAAAGAAAAAGAAAAAGGTATTCTTTATATTGATGAAAATGCTGATCCTGAATATGTTAGAAGATTATGTTTAGAACAAAATTTGGAAGTTGTAGTTGTTTTAAATGAAGTTAAAAGGCTGAATTTCAATTTATTAAGAATAATAAATAGATTTAAAGAAAAAGGAGTTGAAATATACGACTTTATCTTAAAAGACAAAATTGATGAATATCGTAGTATTGAAAATATCAGTCAAGAATTATTAAATGCTAATGAAGATATAAAAAGATTATCAAAGGAAAGGAAAATATTTGAACCAAAGAAAAAGTAGATTTACTAATCTACTTTTTTATTATTCAAATTTAATTGAATTTAATACTTTACTTTCAAAGTCTTTTATGTCATGTTGAGATACAAAATGTAATACATAAGTGTTATTGTTTTTGTTTATAAAATAGAAATGAATTGTTCCATCTGTACGTTTCTCATCAATTAACTTATATTCAATATCATTTATTTTTCCATCTTCAAATTGGAATTTATCTTCTATACCTAAATTTTGTCTTGCATAGGCATTATCTTTTCCTTCATAGAAGAATACTCTATAGAACAATAAATTTGATCCATCTTCTTGATAATACCTATACTCTACATAGTGATCGGTTATATTTTCTTTAAAGTCTCCAGTAATAATATACTTTAATCCCTTATATTCTTTTTCTTGATCTAATTTAAAATCAAGACCATTAATCACAACAAGAGAATCATCTTTTACATCATCATTATCTTCTTCACTACTTGAACCACATCCAACTAAAACGAAACACAAAAGTACAATAAGTAAACTAAAAAACAATTTCTTTTTCATTTTATTTTCCTCCAAAAACATTATAGCACTATCAAATTATTAAAAAAAGAACTATTACTAGTTCTATTTTTTATATATTAATTACCAAGGACTATAAGGATTATGAATACCTAGTGTTTGTACTGCACGTTCAACAGTAAGATCCATAGATTTAACTTCTGTTTCAATAGCTTGCTTAACAGCGCTACATACTTCTTTTACACTTGTACGAATGTTCTCTACTATTTCATTCCATGATACACGATAGCTATATGCTAAAGCGTTATCCGGATCATACAAAGCAATTTCAACTGCTATGTCAGAAAATTGTTTTAAACGTTTTTCTACATCCTTCTCAAATGATTCTGCCCAACTATAAGTATTAGGATGAATACCAACTAAACCACCTTGATCTGGATAATTTGTATAAAAGTCAAACCATACAGTAGTTCCTGTATAATAATCAATAGGTCCTAATGTTGGTGCACCATTTGCACTTGCCATTGCATTATATGCATTCCTTGATTTTTCACACAAAGCTTTTACTGAATCAATTGCATTATTTAGTGTTTGAGCCATCATTGGATTATATTTTTTTGAAAACTCTACTGCATTTGGAGAAGACCAATGATATCTTAACCAATATGTTAAATAATTTGTATGCCCCGCAATTTTATCAATAATTTCTCTTGATCGTGTAAACACACTCTCAATGCTTTCTCCTACAGATGTTTCAAAACCTGTCCAATATGTCCATCCATCTCTACTCATAGTAACCTCCGATAGTGTTATTCACTAACATAAGTATACATTAAATAATAATTGTGTACAATTATTTTGGCTTTTCATTATATTAAGTTAACACAATTTCACACTCTAGATAATGAATTCCCGATATGCCTTCCCTTGCTAACTACGTTGGGTCTGTCTTTTGCAAAAAAAAGAACTATTGCTAGTTCGATTTTCATACAAATGGAGCGGATGATGGGAATCGGACCCACGTAGTTAGCTTGGAAGGCTAAGG
>CAMKPE010000006.1 GCA_946414595.1 uncultured Clostridium sp. | reverse complement strand
GGTTTTCTACTAGATATATTAATAGCCATTATTAGCCCTCCTCTTAAATAAAATCACTTGCTAAATAACTTTATCATAAAATTAGCGAATAGTCAAATGTTTTAACGTGCATTTGTGTTATAATACAATTAAAGGGAGGTGCAATTTTATGTATACGCCATTATATGTAAAAAGTAATTATTCTTTTTTAACAAGTTTAGTTAAGATTGAAGATTTAATAAAGCGTTGTAAAAAAGATAATATTACTTCAGTTGCTTTAACAGATAACAACATGATTGCAGCTCTATACTTTTATAAAGAATGTGTTAAAAATGATATCAAACCAATCATTGGAGTAGAAATAACTCTTGATGATAAATTTTTATTGTACGCTAAAGACTATAAGGGATATCAAAATTTATTAAAGATTGTAACAAGAATAGATGAATTAAATTATGAAATATTAAAAGAATTTAATAAGGACATTATATGTGTAATACCTTTTTCTTCAAAAGAATCATATAGTAAGTTAAAGAATCTTTATATAGATAATTATATTGGAGTTAAGAATAAAGATGAAGAAATAGAAGCATCTAAATTAACTAGTGATGTGGTATTTTTAAATGAAATATTGTATTTAAATAAAAACGAAAGTGATTACTATAGATACTTAATAATGATGAAAGAAAAGAAGAATGTCTTAGATGATGTTACTTATGATGATCATTTGAATTACTTATTAAGTATTAATGAAATATCTAAACTAGTTAGTAAAAAAGTTATAGATAAAACTAACGAAATAAAAGATAAATGTAATGTGGAATTTCCACAAAGTGAGAATAGAATACCTCATTTTGAAAACAACTTAAATCTTCCAAGTGATGAATATTTAAAGAAATTAAGTATTAAAGGACTTGAGATTAGATTAAATAATAATGTTAATGAAACATATAAGAAAAGATTATTATATGAACTTGATGTTATTAAGAAAATGGGATTTCCAGACTATTTCTTAATTGTTTATGACTATGTTAAGTATGCTAAAAAAAGTGGTATTTTAGTAGGGCCTGGAAGAGGAAGTGCTGGAGGAAGTTTAGTAGCGTATGCTCTTGGAATAATCGATGTTGATCCAATTGAGTATGATTTACTATTTGAACGTTTCTTAAATCCAGGAAGAGTAACTATGCCCGATATTGATATAGATTTTCCTGATTCATATCGTGAGCAAGTAATTGAATATACAAGAAATAAATATGGAGAAAAACGTGTTGCAGGTATCATTGCTATTGGAACACTTAAAGCTAAAGCTGTTTTAGATGATGTTGCAAGAATATTAAAAATAGATCAAACAAAGACAGATAGATTAAAAAGATTTATAGATTTAAATTCTAAATTAAAAGATGTTTATGAACAAAACGAAGAGTTCAAAAGTATTGTGGATAACGATGATAGATTAAAAAAACTATATGATTTATCTCTATATTTTGAAGGATTCCCTAAAAACACAACAGTTCATGCATCAGGTATTGTAATAGGAAATGAAGATTTAGATGAAGTAATACCTTTAGTAAAGCAAGATGGAGCCTACATAAGTTCTTATGAAATGGGTTATCTTGAAGAATTAGGTCTTTTAAAAATGGACTTCTTAGGTAATAGAAATCTTACAACTGTTATGGAAATAATAGAAAGTATTAAAGAAAAAGAAGGTATTGAGATAAGCTTTTTAAATATACCATTAGATGATAAAGATACTTTGAAATTATTCTATAATGTTAATACTAATGGAATATTCCAATTTGAAAGTGATACAATGAAAAATCTACTTAAGAATCTTAAAGTAGAAGAGTTTAGTGATATAGTTGCAGCAGATGCCTTAGTAAGACCAGGACCTGATACAAATACTTATATCGAAAGAAAAAATAACAAGATTAAAATAGAATATCCAAATGAAGCTTTAAGAAAAATATTAGAGCCAACGTATGGAGTTTTAGTATATCAAGAGCAGATAATGCAAATTGCTAACGTTATGGCAGGATTCACTTTATCTGAAGCTGATTTATTAAGAAGAGCCATGTCTAAAAAGAAAAAAGACTTATTAAAAGTACAAGAAGAGAAGTTTATTGAAGGATCAATAAAGAATGGCTATGACTATGCAACTGCTAAGAAGTATTATGAAGATATACTTGCATTCGCAGAATATGGATTTAACAAATCACATGCAGTAGCATATTCAATAATCGCTTATAAAATGGCATATTTAAAAGTACATTATCCAAAATATTTCTTTTTAAGTTTATTATCAATGATAATTGGAAATGATTATAAAACTTCTTCAATTGTAAGAGAAGCAAGATCGATTGGAGTTAAATTCTATTTACCAGATATTAATAAGAGTACTGAAAAATATGAGATTGTTGACGATGGAGTATTATTCCCACTTTCTAATATTAGAAATATTGGAGTAAGTACTGCACTTGATATAGTTAATGTAAGAGGTAAAGGATTCAAAGATATCTTTGAATGTTTAACTAAATTAACTGAAATAGGAATTAATAAGAAGACAATTGAATCATTAATATATGCATCTTGTTTTGATTCGTTTGGTTATAACAAAAATACTCTATTAACAAACTTAGATAACTTATTAACGTTTGCCTTTATTGCTAAAGGACTTTCTTCTGATTTAGTAGAACATCCATCAATTAATGAGCAAGAAGAGTTATCAAGCGATGAGCTAATGGCCAAAGAAAAAGAATTGTTTGGTTTCTATTTAAGTTATCATCCGACTACTAAATATAAAGATAAATATAAAGTGATTAATATCAATGATGTTAAAAACTATATAGGTAAAATAATCGATGTAATCGTATTAGTTGAAAAAATAAAAGTACATAAAGATAAAAAAGGTAATGAAATGGCATTCATTACCGGAAGTGATGAAATAGCATCAATTGAGTTAACAGCATTCTCAAAATCTTATGATACTATTAAGGATTTGAACAAAGGGGATATACTACTAGTACAAGGAAAAGTAGAAAAGAGAAACGCAATCCAAATAATTGTCGAAAAAGCTAAAATTGTTAGTGAAAGATAGAGATTTGTGATATATTAATATTATAAATAATGGTGGTGATTATATGAATATACAGTTCGTAGTAAATGACTACTTACTAGCATGGAACTTGTTGTTCCGTCCTTCAATTTCAAAGGAAATACAAGAACTAAAAGAACGTCTATGGAAGAATTATTCAAAAGAATATTTGAAACTTGAAAAAGAAAATGTTGAGATATTAAAGTATACAAATGATTTTATTCCTGATGACGATACAATATATAACTTTATTATTAATAGTGATGAATTTAAACTTGTTAAGAAACAAACTGATAAATATAGAAGATTCTTAATGAAGATATGGGATTCTAATCAAAAAGTAATCCAATCTTCATTAAAAGAACTATTAAGATTTAAAGTAGAAAACAACTATCAAATAATGGTTATACATCCTTATTTTGATAATGTTGAATATTTAAAGAAGAATCCTAAGAAGAATATTGTTTGGGGTAAAAAAGAAGATACTGAAGATGGACTTAAAGCCATAATGAGAATTCTATTTACAACAATCAAATATGAATTATGTGATTTTCATGAAGAGAATAAAGAAATAGTAACAGCAATTGAAGATCTACTTGTAACAAATGAAATCTATACACGTGTATCTGGATTTTCAAAATATAATGAAGGTATAAAAAGATTAAAACTTTTAAAGAAACAATTATATCCTTATTTCTTAATGTATCAAGGGGCTGATAGAGAAGAACTAGTTAGTTTTATGATGAGAGATAAAATGCCTTTTGATATTGATAAATATCCTATTGAAAAGGAATTAAGAAAAGTAGATTTGCGTGGTTTTATCGACTTTTGTTGTACTAATCAAAAATACATCATAAAATTAAACGAATTAGATAAATCATAAAAACGAAAGAGGTTAGAATATGGACGAGAAATTACACAAAATATTAAATAAAATCAACTTGGATGAATCATATTTCAACCTTTTTTTAAATGCAAAAATAAATAAAACAAAAACAGATGATTTAAAGAATACTGTATATATAGAAATAGCTAATGATGGTGACTTACCATGTGATCTATATAATGAATTAGTAGCACTTTTCTCTAAATATTTTGATGGAGCAACTATTAATTTAAAAATTGAGAATCAAACTGATTCTAGTAAATACTTTAAGAAAAACTATGAAAGAGTACTTGAGGATTGTTATGAATCACTTCCTAATCTAAAAGCATTAGAAGACAAAATAGAAGTAACAGATAACAGTATTACCCTAACAGTAGTTAATGCAAGAGAAAAGAAAGATTTAGATAGAGAAATATCTAAATTAAGAAGTTTCTTATCTATATATGGAACTGATTTTGAAGATACAATTTTAATTGATGACAATATAAGAGTAGCAATAGATGAGAAAATTGATGATGAATCAACTGAGATAATGAGTAGACCTTTTGTAGAGCCAGTTGAAAAACCAAAATCATTTGGTTTCCCAAGAAGAAGAAAGAAAGAAGTAGATGAAAATACTATCTTTGGAAATTGTATTAAAGATGAAGAAGCAATCACTAAAATAAGTTCTCTAGTAGGAGAAAATAGTGATATTGTTATAGAAGCAAAAATATTTGGTATAGAAGAATTTGTACCTCAAAGTAAAGCATTTAAAATCCTTACTTTAAAAGTAAGTGATAATACTGACAGTATTTTCTGTAAGATTTTTGTTCGTGATGATGAAGAATATGCTAATCTTGTTAAAAATACTAAAATAGGTAAATGGGTTATATTAAGAGGAAATACAAAGAATGATGAGTACTCTAATAATGAACTTGTATTAAATGCTTATGATGTTTCAAAATCAAATAAAAAAGATGAAAAAATTGTTGATGATGCTGAAGTTAAAAGAGTAGAACTTCATGCTCATACAATGATGAGTCAAATGGATGGAGTTACAAAACTTGACCTTGATAAACACACATGTGAGTTAGTAAGCAATGCAATTGATATGGGGTATTCTGCAGTTGCAATAACAGATCACTCTGGATGCCAGGCTTTTCCAATTGCATTTGAACTTGTTAATTCTTACAATGGAAAACTAAATAAACAGAAAAAAGACTTAGTAAAAGATTTAGAAAAAGAAACTGATGAAGTTAAAAAACATGATTTAGAAAAAGAATTAGAAGAGCTAGAAGAAAAAATTAAAAACTTTAAGAGATTTAAATGTTTATATGGAACAGAATTAACTCTTGTTGATGATACAGTAAATATTGTATATAGACCAACAGATTTAGACCTTGTTAATACAAAGTATGTTGTATTCGATACTGAAACAACTGGTTTTAATGCTGCTGGTGGAGATCAAATGATCGAAATTGGTGCTGTTAAGATTAAAAATGGTGAGATAACAGATACCTTTGATGAGTTAATTGATCCAAAAAGGCCTTTACCTAAAAAGATAACTGAATTAACAAATATCACAGATGAAATGTTAAAAGGTAAAGAAGATGAAAAGACTGTAACAAAGAAATTTTTAGAATGGGCAGGAAATGCTCCAATGGTCGCACATAATGCCAAGTTTGATATTTCATTTATAGAAATGTCTATGAAGAAATACGATTTAGGAGAATTTAAAAATACAGTAATAGATACTCTTGAATTATCAAGAACTCTAGATCAAGGATTTGCAAGACATTCACTATCAGCACTTGTGCAAAGATACAATGTTGAGTTTGATGAAGAAGGACACCATAGAGCAGATTATGATGCTGATGGAACAGCTAAAGTTTTCCATAAAATGCTTATGAAACTTTCTAATCAAAACTATAAAAAGATTAGTGATTTAGATAGATTAATATCAAAAGATGAAATACATAAATTTGGAAGAACATTCCACTTTAATGCCTTAGTAGTAAATAAAACAGGATTAAAGAATTTATTTAAGATAATATCTCTTGCTAATACAGTATATCTATATAAAACTCCAAGAATATTAAGAAGTAAACTTGAAGAATTAAGAGAAGGACTTTTAATAGGAAGTGGATGTTATAATTCTGAAGTATTTATTGAAGCAAGAAGTAAAGAAGGAGAAGAATTAACTAACATAATTAATTTCTATGATTATGTAGAAGTTCAACCTCCAGAAGTATATGATCATTTAATTCAAACTGGAGACTTTAAAGATCAAGATGAATTAAAAGAACATATTAAAAAAGTAATAAATGAGACTAAAGCAGCAGGTAAGATTATTGTTGCAACTGGAGATGTACATCATTTTTATAAGGAAGATAAGATATATCGAGAAATAATAATCAATCAAAAAGTTCCTGGTGGAGGAAGACATCCTTTAGCTAAGAAAGAAATAACTAATATTCCTTCACAACACTTTAGAACTACTAATGAGATGCTTGAAAACTTTAATTTCTTAGATAAAGATTTAGCATACGAAATAGTAGTAGAAAACACTAATAAAGTAGCAGACATGATTGAAGAAGTTGAAGTAATTCCTGATACAAAAGGGATACCATTCTCACCAAGAGTTAAAAGTGATGATGGTAATAGTTACCTAGACTGTCCAAAAGTAGTTACTGAACTAGTATTTAACAAAGCAAAAGAATGGTATGGAGATCCACTTCCATATAACATAGAAGAACGTATAGCAAAAGAATTATATGGAGATATTGTTTATAATTCTTATAGTGCAATTGTTAAAAAAGAAAATGAAAATATAAGTGATGAAGACTTCAAGAAAGAAGTATTTAAAAGAGTACATGATACTGTATCAAGTGGATTTGATAAAGTAAAAGAAGAAATATCTAAATACTTGAAAGAAAACTGGAAAGAAGAAGATGGAGAACTTGATGATAAATCATTAGAGAAGAAGTTAAAGAAAGAACTAGGAGGTATCATAGGAGGAGGATTTGATCCTATATACTTGATAGCACAACGTTTAGTTAATCACTCTAATGAAGATGGATATTTAGTTGGTTCTCGTGGATCTGTTGGATCAAGTTTAGTTGCAAGTATGATGGGAATATCAGAAGTTAACCCATTACCACCTCATTATAGATGTACAAAGTGTAAGACTAGTATATTTGAAGATGAAGATGGTAATTCATTAGGAGCAACATACTTTTCAGGATTTGATTTACCTGATAAAGAATGTCCTAACTGTCATACTAAAATGCTTAAAGATGGACAAGATATTCCATTTGCAACATTCTTAGGATTCAACGCTGATAAAGTTCCAGATATAGACTTAAACTTCAGTGACTTAAACCAAGCATCAGCTCACGAATATACAAAAGTATTATTTGGAGTTGACAATGTTTATCGTGCTGGAACAATTGGAACAGTAGCAGATAAAACAGCATATGGATTTGTTTTAGGTTACTACGAAGATAAGATACTAGATATAATTGGGGAAATAGCCAAGAGTATGGATAAAACTATAGAAGAATTACTAGAAGTTGAAAAGAAAGAAAAACCATTAATAATCGCAAAGAAATTCTTATTAAAACAAGAAAGTATAAGAAAAGAAGTTGGAAAAGAAATAGATGCTAAATATGATGAAATGGTTAAAAAAGTAAGAGAGTATTCAACTGTAAGAAGTGCTGAAATAGAAAGACAATCACTAGGATGTGTTGGTGTTAAAAGAACAACAGGACAACATCCAGGTGGAATAGTTGTTGTACCTGATTACATGGATGTATCAGATTTCACACCATTCCAGTTCCCAGCAGATGACCCAACAAGTGCATGGAGAACAACACACTTCTCATACCATGCTATTGACCAATGTTTATTAAAACTAGATATTTTAGGACATAGTGATCCAACGCAGTTAAGAATGATTCAAGACTTAACTAAGACTGATGTTTCTAAAGTACCAATGGATGATAAAGAGACAATGAGTATTTTCTCATCAACACAAGCACTTGGAGTAACAACTGATCAAATATTAAATGAAACAGGAACTCTTGGAATTCCAGAGTTTGGAACACCATTTACTATTTCAATGGTTGAAGAGACTAAACCAAAGACTTTTGCCGAGCTTGTAAAAATATCAGGTCTATCACATGGAACTGACGTTTGGCTTGGAAATGCTCAAGAATTAATAAAGAACAAAGTAGTACCATTTAAAGAGGTTATCGGATGTCGTGACGACATTATGGTATATTTGATTTATCATGGATTACCTCAGTTTAAATCATTTAAAATAATGGAGTTTGTTCGTAAAGGAAAAGCAAGTAAAGAACCAGAAGCATGGAAAGAACATAAAGAAACAATGCAACAAGCAGGAATAGAAGACTGGTTTATTGACTCTTGTGAAAAAATAAAATACATGTTCCCTAAAGCCCATGCAGCAGCATATGTTACGAGTGCCTTTAGAATAGCTTGGTATAAAGTACATATGCCAGTATACTTCTATGCTTCATGGCTAACATCAAAAGCAACAGATACTGATATCGAAGTAATGATGAAGGGATATAATGCAATTAAAGACAAAATAATAGAAATTGAAACAAAAGGATATGATGCTACAAACAAAGAAAATGGCCAACATGAAAGTTTGAAAGTAGCGCTTGAAGCAACAGCAAGAGGAATATCATTTGTTCCAATTGATCTAAATAAAAGTGCAGCAACTGTGTGGGGAGTAAAAGATGAAAAAAGTATTTATCCACCATTCTCATCAATTGATGGTTTAGGTGATACAGTTGCAAAAGCAATAGTGGAAGAAAGAGAAAAGAGACCATTTACAAGCATAGAAGACTTACAAAAACGCGCTAAGATCTCTCAAACACTATTAGACAAATTAAGAAAAATGAAAATACTTGACGGACTAGATGAGTCTGATCAGTTATCACTTTTCTAAAGTTTACACAATTATTCACTAAAATTATTCTAATAATTACAAAAATCATTTTTTTTGAAATATCTATGATATTATTAAACTAGAGAAATTGTTATCTTATATGTGAGGAAGTAAAATGAAAAAGCGTAATGAAAAGGGATTTACACTTATTGAATTATTAGCAGTTATAATTATTTTAGGAGTTTTAATGATTATTGCAGTACCTAGTGTCACACAGTATATACAAGATACAAGAAAGAGTGCATATATTGATACTGCAAAAGAAGTAATCGGAGCAACAAGAAATCTAGTTAATGAAGGAAAACTTGAGATGTATGATACTGATGTTACATACTATATTGATGTAAAATGTATCAGTACAGAAAACGGTTTAAAAAGTCCATATGGAGAATTTGATAAGGCGTATATAATAGTTACTTTTAACGGAAATAAATATACTTATTATTGGACAAGCGTAGATACTACAGGTCATGGTACTAAAAAATTTCTTAAATTTTCATACTTAGATGAAGATGAAATAAAAACAGATATTCAAACAGAAGATATCATGGAAGGAATGGGACTTGATTTAAAGAAATATTACATTGTAATTGACGGAGATTGTAATAAGGGGCCTAGAAAACCAGTAATAGCAAGAGTAAGCTCAATTACTGGTGGAGTAGTAGTACTAGATTTTGATATAGTAAGTGATAGACCTAATGGTGTAATTTATTATAATGATGTAGTACATTTCGTTTCACAAATAAATGGTTATGATAACTATGTTTACAAAGTAAGATGGGAATATCAAACATCTGATGGTAAATGGCATACAATAACTAAAAATGAATCGTGGGTTGTATCAGAAGAAGTTGATCAGCCAACACTAGATATAAGAGTAACGACAGTAAATGTAGATTATTGGTTTAGAATGGTACTTTATGATTTCATAAAGATACCGGAATAGTCATTTAGGAGGATAAAATGAAATATAAAAAATTAGTAATAATTGTAATGATTCTTTCAGTATTTATAATTACAGGTTGCGGATCTAAAAAAGTAGATAACGTAACTGATGATACAATTGAAGAACAAACTAGTGAAACAATGCATAAAATAAACGTTACTGAACAATAAAATAAGGGCAAAATGCTCTTTTTTTTGTTTACTTATTTGACCAAAAGTGTTAAAATATATTGCAATAAAAAGTTAGGAGGCAATTTGTGTGGATTTATTTGACGATGATGAAAAGCAAAAAATTGAAGTAAAAAGCGTTGATTCAATTTATTCTTTAGTTTATCCTTCGGTTAAAAGATATATCGATTATTTCAAATTTTTAGAGTTAGCACCTAAAGATTTTGAACTAGTAGTTAAACAGATAATTGCTAAAACACTAACTAGTGAAAATCAAGATGAAGACTATGTAAGTATTATAGAAATTGAAATAAGAGCACAACTATTAGAAATATTACAAAAATTACCTGAAGATAAACAAAAACAATTATTTACTAATTACATAAATAAAACTTTTCCAGGTACAAGCAATGAATTAACAAAAAACGTTTCTGCTTTAAATAAGCTAAGTGATATTTGTGAAATGTTTGATGCATTACCAAGCAAAGAATTTGTTATTAATCTTTTAAATAACAATGATAAGTTTATTCAAGGTGTTGTTGCAATAATAAACAGAGTATACAAGAAAAATGAAAAAACAGTTGCTAAGGATGATGTAATAAAAATTACTGATAGTCCACTTGTAATGTTCTTTGTTGAAACATATTGTGAGCTTAATGAAATACAGGTAATTGAACCAAAAGAAGAAGAGTATTATTACGCAGGAGATGAAGAGGTTTATTGTGATGATCCTGTTCGTCAATACATGAGAGAATGCGGAAAAATTCCACTTCTTACTGTAGATGAAGAAATAGCATTAGGAAAAAGAATTGAAGCAGGCGATGAAAGTGCTAAAAATGAATTCGTTGAACATAACTTAAGATTAGTAGTAAGTATTGCTAAAAGATATGTTGGACATGGATTGCTATTCTTAGATTTAATTCAAGAAGGAAATCTAGGATTAATTAAAGCTTCTGAAAAATTCGATCCTAAAAAAGGTTTTAGATTTTCTACATATGCTACTTGGTGGATTAGACAAGCTGTGACAAGAGCAATTGCTGATCAAGCAAGAACAATTCGTGTACCAGTTCATATGGTAGAAACAATTAATAAAATGGTAAGAGAAGAAAGATACTTAACTGGAGAACTAGGTCGTGAACCAACAGATGAAGAACTTTCTAAAAGGATGGGTATTACAGAAGAGAAGTTAAAGAACATTAGACAAGTTGCAACTGAACCAGTAAGTTTAAGTACACCAATATCTAAAGATGGTGATGAAGACTCAGAACTTCAACAATTTATTGAATCAGATGAAAATGTTGAAGATACTGTTATATTTGGTAGTGCTTTAAGAGAAATCTTTGAAGAATTATTTGAAAGCGGATATTTCAAAAAAAGAGAAGTAATGGTCATAAAAAGAAGATTTGGTTTTGATACAGGAAGAATAGAGACACTTGAAGAAATAGGAAAAGATTTCAATGTTACAAGAGAAAGAATTAGACAAATAGAAGCAAAGGCATTAAGAAAACTAAAAAGTCCAAAATGTAGAAAAAAACTAGAAGAATATGGTAAACTTCCTGAATTTGGAATCAGTAGTACTACTACTCAATCAAAATCAAGAAGTGCATATAAACCAAGACAACGTATGTCTATTGTTGACTCAACTAACCCAACTGATGATTTTGAAGAATTAAAAGATAGATTAGGATTAACGGATAAAGAATTTTATATTATTCAACTAGAATATGGATTAGTAGATGGTGTTCCAAAGAGTTTAGTTAGAATTGCTTCTTTAGTAGGATATAAGCCAAAAGATATCGAAAAAATATCTGAAACATTCCATGAAAAATTATATAAAGATCCAACTGCTAGAAGAATTTTAAATAATTGCATAGCAAGAGTTGATTATTCTACTATGATAAGAAGCAAAGGAATGCAAGTATGCAAAAAAATTAGTTTAATGTGTAATTTATCTAGCCTTGAAGAAGCAGTGGCAGCAAGAATTTTTGGATTTGAAGCAGGAACAAGACAATCTGAAGAAATGGTTTCTGCAGCTTGCGGATTGAGTAAACAAAAAATTAAGAGTGCAGTACAAAAGTTTAAAACAGAATTAGTTCAACCAGGAAATGAAAAAGCAATTGAATTATATGAAGAATACACTGGTGAAAAAGTACATAGATCTGCTGAACCTATAGAAGTACCAAAACCAGTAATAATGGATATGCCAATTGCTGTAGAAGAGAAAGAAATTGTACCTGCAAAAGAAGAACCACATATTGAACAATCAGCACCTGTTGTAGAAACAGTAAAAGAAACAAAAGTACAAGAAGAAACAAAAGTGGTTGAAAAGCCAAAAGAAGAGAGTGATGGTATGGGAAGAGCAGTAACACCATTATGCGAAATACTAAATTGTACAAAAGAACAATTAATTGCAGCACTTGAAATATTAACAATTGAAGAATTAAGAATCTTTAAGAAAAGAAATGGAAATGATTTAGATAATCCAGTTTCCACTCTTGATCCAAAAGGCAAAGAGAAGTTTATGAGTATTTTTAAAATCTTAAAGAAGAAAATTGATTCACCAAGACTTCAAAGAGTTACTAAACGACAACCAACAGAAGAAGAAAAGGCTGAAATAGAAGAATACATAAATAAACTCTATGAAAATGCTGGAATTGAAAGAGAATCTAGTGATAAAGAACAACCAAAAGAAATAAATGCTGAAATACTTGCTATGATGAATGAACCATCAGAACTAGGAGATAATCCTGGTCCAGGTACAAAACCACCAGCACTTGCTAAGAAATTAAGAACAATAAAAGGAAGTTAATAAAATAACTTCTTTTTTCATTTAACACTTTAATTGACAATCATTTATAACTTCACAAAACGCTTTAAATATAAGGCTTTAAGAAACTTTTTGAGAATATGAAAAAACATTCTAAAAACATTCACACATTTTTGACAATTATCCCAAAATTCTACCATAATTTTTTAGTATACTTAAATTACAAAAGGAGATGAAGCATATAGAAGAAGACGTTGTTTGACAATTAAATAGGTTAAATCATAGCAGTGATGCTATTTAAGATTTATAAAAATAAATTGATTATTGCCAAGAGCAATAAACTTGTTCGTTCGGAAAGAAAAAAATATAATTGTAAAGGAGGATTAGCCTATAAGGTTTAAAATAGATTAAAAAAAATAAACACGAGAGGATGATGCACCGAAGTATAATTTAAGAAAACTAGCTTATGCTAGTTTTTTTATTTGAATTTATAAATAAACATTGAAAAATAATTCATTTGATATATAATATCTTTGTAATAGGAGGTGCGTATGAATAATCAAAACGATATAAATGAAATAAGAAGTAAAATTAATATTGTTGATTTAATTAGCGAATATGTTCCTCTTACAAAAAAAGGGCAATATTACTGGGGGATATGTCCTTTTCATAATGACAAGAATCCATCAATGAGTGTAGATGAAAAAAGACAAACATATACATGTTGGAGTTGTCATAATAGTGGGAATGTTTTTAATTTTGTAGAACAAATAGAAAACATCTCATTTAAAGAAGCCTTAAAGAAACTTGCTGATAGAGTAGGAATTAAACTAGAAGGTTATAAAAGTGATTTTAGTAGTAAATATACAAAATACTATGATATTTATGAATTAACTGCAAAGTATTACCAATTAATGATTAATACTGATAAAGGTAAGAATGCTATCGAATATCTTAATAAAAGAGGAATAGATAGTGAAACAATCAAAGAATTTGGTATAGGTTTAGCACTTGATGAAAAAGATAAATTAATAAAGTATTTAAAAGAAAGAAAATATGATATTAATACTTTAAATGATTTAGGACTTGCTAATAATGATATAGATACTTTTATTAATAGAATTATCTTCCCACTTGATGATAGAAATGGAAGAATAGTAGGATTCTCAGGAAGAATTTATGATAATTCTAAAATGAGTAAATATATGAATACTAAAGAGACTCCTATATTTAGAAAAGGAACTTGTCTATATCACTATAATGCATCAAAAGAACATGTAAGACTTGCTAAATACGTTATTGTTATGGAAGGATTCATGGATGTTATAAGAGCAAGTACTATTGGTATTAAAAATACAATAGCGCTAATGGGAACTGCCTTAACAGAAGAACAAATATCATTAATTAAAAAGTTATCATTAAATGTATATTTATGTCTTGATGGAGATAATCCTGGACAAGATGCTGATCTACATAATGGTGAG
The DNA here is from genome assembly GCA_946414595.1 of uncultured Clostridium sp. Taxonomy (GTDB): domain Bacteria; phylum Bacillota_I; class Bacilli_A; order RF39; family UBA660; genus RUG13868. The sequence continues at coordinate 67,293 of CAMKPE010000006.1, read as the reverse complement.
TTATTAGAGAAAGCTGGATTAAATGTTAAAGTAGTATGTTTAACTGATGATGAAGATCCAGATTCATATATCTTAAAATATGGAGAAGAAAAGTTTAAAGCACTTATCGATGGAGCGCTTAACTACAGTGATTTTAAGATAGAAAGATTAAAGAATAATGTTAATTTTGATAGTGATTTAGAACTATCAAATTATGTTAATAAAGTTATTAAAGAAATATCATCAATAAATGATGAGATTAGATGTGAAATAATGCTCAAAAAACTTGCAAATGAGACTAATTTGAGTTATAATACACTAGAAAAAAAATTTAATGAGTACAGAAATCTGAACGAACAAGAACGAACTAAAATTGAAAATAATACTATCAAAAGAAAAGATTTAAAGAAAGATAAGTATGAAAGAGCTAGTCATGAATTCATTTATTATATGCTTATTAACCCAAAAGTTATAAAAGTATATGATAGTAAAAAGCTTTATTTCATTGATGCTGATACGAGAAATCTTGCTGCTGAGATTAGTTATTATTACCATGAGTATGGAGATATAAATATTGCAGATTTTTATACGTATTTAAATGATAAGAAAGAATTATTAGGAGTATTTAACGAAGTACAAAATCTTAACTTAAGTGAAGAAATATCAGATAGTACAATAGAAGAATATATAAGTGTCATTAGTGATTATAACACTAGACAAGAGATAAAGCGTTTAGAGCAATTGATGAGAAAAGTACCTGATGAAAATGAGAAAATTGAGATTTTGGAAAGAATAAGGAAACTAAGAATTGGGGAGTGAAATCATGATTGGAGAAATTAAAACTATCGAAGAAAGAAAAAAATCCTTAATAGAAGCAGGTAAGAAACAAGGATATGTTACTTACGAACAATTGGTTGAAGAATTAAAAGGATTAGATGTAGATAGTGATACACTTGATGATTTATATAACACACTTGTTGAAAACAATATTGAAATTATAAGTGAAACTGCAGATAACTCTACAGACGATGAAGATCCATCTGGATTAGTAGTTGAAGACTTAACAATGTCAAAAGACATTAAAATAAATGACCCAGTCAGAATGTATTTAAAAGAAATAGGTAGAATAAACCTATTAACAACTGATGAAGAATTTGAATATGCAAAACTAGCTGAGCAAGGGGACGAATATGCTAAGAAAATGTTAGCAGAATCAAACCTAAGACTTGTTGTTAGTATTGCAAAAAGATATGTAGGACGCGGAATGTTATTCCTTGATTTAATTCAAGAAGGAAACATTGGTCTTATGAAAGCTGTTGATAAATTTGATCCATCAAAAGGATACAAATTCTCAACATATGCAACTTGGTGGATTAGACAAGCTATAACAAGAGCAATCGCTGACCAAGCAAGAACAATTCGTGTACCAGTACATATGGTAGAAACAATCAATAAATTAGCAAGAGTTCAAAGACAATTAACTCAAGAGTTAAATCGTGAGCCAACTGAAGAAGAACTTGCTAAGAAACTTGGTGTAACTGTTGATAAAGTAAGAGAAGTTTACAAAATATCTCAAGATCCAGTATCTTTAGAGACTCCAATTGGAGAAGAAGATGACTCTCACTTAGGAGATTTCATTAAAGATGAAAGAACAATGTCTCCTGAAGAATATGCAACAGTAGAAATGTTAAAAGAAGAACTTGCAAGTGTTTTATTAACACTTACTGATAGAGAAGAAAAAGTTTTAAGACTAAGATTTGGTCTTGATGATGGGCAATGTAGAACACTTGAAGAAGTTGGACAAATCTTCGGAGTTACTCGTGAAAGAATAAGACAAATTGAAGCTAAAGCTTTAAGAAAACTAAGACATCCATCTCGTTCAAGAAAATTAAAGGATTTCTTAATTGATTAATATTAGCAATAGACTTAAAACAGTAGCAGACATAGTATTAAAACAACAAACAAGTGGTATTATCGATGTTGGATGTGATCATGCATTACTTGATATCTATTTATTACAAAATAATGAAGATTTAAGAATAATTGCATCTGACTTAAGAGAAAAACCATTAAGAAGTGCTAAAAAGAATATTGAAAAATATTCTTTTTTAAATAAAATTGAACTTAGATTGCAAGATGGATTAGGAGTTTTAGATGACTTTATCGATACAGCAGTAATATCAGGTATGGGAGAAGAAACAATAGTCGATATACTAAATAATGGTAAAGAATATTTAGAACATGTTGATAGATTAATAATTTCATCAAATAATAAATTTGAAAGACTAAGAAAAGATATTAGTGAAATGGGATTTATAATAAACGATGAAAGAATTGTCTATGAAGAAGATAAATACTATATAATAATGGAATTTATCAAAGGAAATAAAAAGTATAATAAAAAAGAATTATTCTTTGGACCATTACTTTTAAATAATAAAGATGAACTCTTTTATCAATACTTTAATTATTTAAAAGAAGTAGATAATAACATATTAAAAAGTATTCCAAAGGATAATAAGAAAACTGAAGAAATAATTAATGAAATAAAAATGCTAGATGAAGAAATCTAGTATTTTTTGTTATAAAAAGATTATTTATGCATATATTCTAACTGAAGGGAATGATTATATGAACGAAATAGTATCTTTTAAAAAAGAAATAGAATTTAAAACAATGATAAGTAATATCACATCAATATCTTTAGAACATACTTTAATGACTAATGGGGAAAACTCTATTGGAGGAGATTTAATTGTAACAGGTACATATAAACAGACTGAAGCAAGTCAAATAGATAATCCTTTTTCTTATAAAATACCTGTAGATATTGAAATAGATGAAAAATACAATCTTGATGATATTAAAATTGATATAGATGATTTCACTTATGATATTAATGATAATAAATTAAATATTAATGTTGATATCTTACTTGATAATTTAAAACTTAATGAACCAAAAAAAGAAGAAAAAGAAGAATTAGAAACTCTTGATGATTTATTTCTTGAAATGGATGATTCTGAAGAATTAGTAATAAATGAGGATAAGAAAGAACAAGAGAAGAATACTGAACCTATAGATAACAATGACTCTTTATTTTCTAATCTTGATAAATCAAAAGAGACTTATAAAACATATCGAGTATATATTGTAAGAGAAAATGATACTTTAGATGATGTATTAAATAGATACAATATATCTAAAGAATTACTAGAAGAATATAATGAATTAAATGATATTCATACTGGATCAAAATTAATAATACCTAATACTTGTGATGAATAAGTTCTTTAATAATGAGAAAATTAAGAAAATAGAGAAGATTGATAACCTAACAATAATAAGTACAGAAGATAGTAAATACTGTATTAAAAAAAATAAAAATAAAAGCGTAATAGATTTATTTAAATATTTAAGAACTAAAGATTTTTTAAACTTTGTAGATATTAATCTAATTGATGATTATGAAATAACAAAGTATGTTGAAAAGATAGAAAAAAGCAGTAATGAAATACTAACTGAATTAACGTATGTACTTATAATGCTTCATTCTAAAACAACATTTTATTCAAATATTACACTTGATGAGATTAAAGATCAATATGAAAAATTAACTGATAAGATAATTGAAACTAAAAAGTATTATGAAGACTTGTTTGATTCCAATGTAACTTTATTGTTTCCACATCCAAGTATGTTTTTACTAATTAGAAATATATCTTTAATACTTATATCGTTAGATAAAAGTAAATATTATTTAGATAAATGGTATGAAATTATTAAGGATAAAAAAAGAATAAGAAAAGTAGTTAATCATAACTATTTAAAAGCATCTAACTTCTTATCATGCGATAATCCATATTTAATTAATTGGTATAAATACAAAAAAGATAGTCCTGTATACGATATAGAAAGTTTATTTAAAGAAAACTATCAAGAAATAGATATGATAGATATCTTTAATATTTATATATCTAAGTATCCATTACTTGATGAAGAAGTGTTTCTTTTGGCAACAAGATTATTATTAATTGATAAAGTTAATCTAATAGAAAATGATTATATCAATACCATAGAGATTAGAAAGAAAATAGATTATTTAAATAAAATAAATAATTTCTTAAAAAACTATATGAAAGATTAAATATACGAATGCTATTAATTCGAGGAAAAGAATAATAGCATTTATTCTTGTTGTTACAAATATTAAAATAAATGCTTGATAAAAGATTACAACAATTAGAAAAAGTAGTAGAAACAAATAGAGTAAATTATGTTTTCTTTTTGTTTTGCAGAAACTACAACGACAAAAGAAATTGTGCTTCAAAGGTTTAAACATCATATCACCTAAAATATTATATGTTTCACTTTACATCAAGATATAAAAAAATAAGATATATATAATAATTTATGATATAATTTTAATATATGATAGGTGATGAAAACATGAAGAAAGATAAAGGATTTACTTTAATTGAATTAATTGCGGTAGTCGTAATGATGGGATTAATACTTTTGATTGTATTCCCAGCAACTTCAAGATTAATGCGTGATAATGAAGAAAAAGAATATGAAACATATTATGGTGTTGTAGAAAAAGCCGTCGAAATGTATTCTAGAACAAGAAAAGATGACATAGGTGGTGTAGGTGTTTCTGGTTGTGTTGATGATGCAACTATTTCACAATTAGTACAAGAAAACTATGTCAAAGAATTTGAAAATGATAGTAATGTAGAATGTAAATCTCCAGGTGATTTCTCAGCAGATGAATTATCACAAGTAGATATTGATCCTTCTAAATATGTTAACATAAGAATAGAAAATAAAAATGGTGTAATAAGTACTCAATTTAGTATGATTTGTAAGAAGAAAAATTCTAAGAAAGTATATTACACAAAATTAATAGAAAAAGAGGGTGCTTGTAACAAGTATGTTGCAGAAGTATCAAACTCTTTAATAAAAGCAATATCTGATCCAGCAAGTACAACTAAGTTAACTACAGTTACATCATCAGGTAATAATTACATTGTTTCTGGAACATCAACAAATAACTATGTATGGTATTCAGGTAAGATGTGGAGAATTGTAGGATTCAACACTAATGATAGAACAGTTAAACTGGTAACTGATGATATTCAATCAATAGTAACATATGATGCAGTATCTAATGATTATCATTCAAGTAATGTTAATGTTTGGTTAAATAATATATTCTTAGGTACATTAAATAATCCAAATAGATATATATTAGATACTGAATGGAATTATTCACAAGTAAGCAATGGAAATGCAGCACCAACAGGAGATAAAAAATCAACTTCAAAAGTTGGTATGTTGAATTTATACGAATATAGTAAGATTGGTGGATTCTTAAATACAGGAAAAACTTATTGGTTATTATCTAATAAAGATAATAGTAGTGTTTGGTATGTAGGAAGAGATAACACAGCAAAGAGCGGAGTAGTTAATGAATACTATGGAGTAAGACCTTCAATAGTATTAAGGCCAAGCGTATCAATAATTTCAGGTGGTCAAGGAACTCAATCAAATCCATATAAACTTCTAGGAGATAATGCAGGAAATATTGGAGCTAATTTAAATACTAGATTCCCAGGAGAATATGTATCAATTAATGGAATGAAATTTAGAATATCTTCAAAAACAAGTAAATATACTCGTTTAGTTGCAGTAGATACATTAAATATAACTGACTTACAATTCCACTACTTCAACAAAGTATATTCAGATGATACATATATAGGAGATTACCTAAATAATACATGGGCAGTTCCTATAGCAGATAAACTAGAAAGTGGAGACTTCTGTCGTAATGCAATGGATAAATCAACACCACAAACAACAGCGTGTCAAACAACAGATATCCATAGTATGAAAGTAGCGATACCAAGATTAGGTGAAATGTATACAATACCTTCAAATAAAGAGTATTGGACACTTAATAACTTAAAGAAAGCTACTGAAGAAGAGGAAGATAAATTAATAGTAGTATTACCTACAGAAGGAATTAGTTCAAAAGGAATAGAAGAATATTCTGGAGTAAAACCAGTGATTAACTTAAAGAGCACTGTAACAATTTCTGGTGGTAATGGAACATTTGATCATCCATATACTGTTCAATAAGATATTTACAAAATAAGAAAAATAAACTATAATACTGATAATTACATTGAAGTTGAGGAGTATATTATAAAGATTTATAGAGAGTTAGTGGATGGTGGAAACTAATAATTAATATAATAGAAGGTAGCAACTGAGTAGATTCTCTAAGTAAATAGGAGATATCCGTATTACTTGCGTTAAAGTATTAAGCGTGTAGAAATTATTCTACGAAATAAGGTGGTACCGCGGTTAACTCGTCCTTAAATATAGTTAAGGAGGAGTTTTTTTATGAAACAATTTGAAAAAGCGTTTGAAGAATATTTAAGAAACTATGATAAAGGCGTCAAAGAAATAAGATTCAAATATAGCCATTGTTTTAGAGTAGAAGAGTTAATGGAAGAATTAGCTAAAAAATTAAAACTTGATAAAGAAAAAACTGAAGTAGCTAAGATAATTGGACTTCTACATGATATTGGAAGATTTGAACAAGTAAAATTATATTCGCGTTGTTCAGATGCTAAAACAGGCGTCGACCACGCTGATGAAAGCTGTGTTTATCTATTTGATAAAGGACATATAAGAGACTTTGTTAAAGATGATAAATATGATCAAGTAATATATGATGCAATTAAAAATCATAATAAAAGAGAAATAGATAAAAAAGTTAAAGGTGAAAGTTTATTCTTTGCAAAGATGATTAGAGATATGGATAAAACAGATATCTATCGAGTCTTGGCTGAGGAATATACATTTGAATTTAACAAAGATGATGTTTCTAAAAATGTAATAGAAAGTGTTAAGAAAGAAGAGACAGTCGATATACATGATAAAAAGACAAAATCTGATGAAATTATGTCTTACTTTGCTTTCTTATATGATGTTAATTACAAAGAAAGTTTTGAAATATTAAAGAAAACAAATAATTTTATAGAGTTTCTTAACGTTGTTACTCCTATAAAAGGTAGTGAAGAAGAGTTAAGCAAATTAAAGAATAAATATATTAAATTTATAGAGGATGTGAAATAAAATGTTAGATAAAAAATACAACCATGAAGAGGTTGAAAAAAATAAATATGAGAAATGGTTAAAAAAGGATTATTTTGCTTGTGATGTTAATAGCAAAAAGCCACCATTTACAATTGTATTACCACCACCTAATGTTACTGGTGTATTACACTTAGGACATGCATGGGATGTTACAATTCAAGATATTATAATTCGTTATAAGAAGATGGAAGGTTATGATACTTTCTGGTTACCAGGAATGGATCATGCTGCAATAGCAACAGAAGCGAAAGTTGTTAAAAGATTAAAAGATAAAGGTATTGATAAATACGAATATGGAAGAGAAAAGTTCCTAGAAGCTTGTTGGGATTGGACACATGAACATGGAAGCATAATAAGAGAACAATGGGCAAAATTAGGAGTAGCTCTTGATTATTCAAAAGAGAGATTTACTCTTGATGAAGGAATGAGCGAAGCAGTTAAAAGAGTATTTGTTGATTATTACAACAAAGGGTTAATCTATCGTGGAGAAAAGATTATTAACTGGGATCCAGCTGCTCAAACAGCACTTTCAAATGAAGAGGTTATATATAGTGAAGAAAAGAGCGCTTTCTATCACTTAAAATATAAACTAGAAGATAGCGAAGAATACATTGATGTTGCAACAACAAGACCTGAAACATTATTTGGAGATACAGCAGTTGCAGTTAATGAAAAAGATAAAAGATATAAAAAGTTTGTTGGTAAGAACGTTATTCTTCCAGTTGTTGGAAAGAAAATACCAGTTATTACTGATGAACATGCAGATATGACAAAAGGAACAGGAGCAGTTAAAATAACACCAGCTCATGATCCTAACGACTTTGAAGTTGGAAATCGTCATAATCTTGAAAGAGTTGTATGTATTAATGATGATGCTACAATGAATGAAAACGCAGGTAAGTACTGCGGAATGACTCGTGAAAAATGTCGTGAAGAATTATTAAAAGATCTAGAAAAAGATGGACTATTATTAAAGGTTGAACCATTAGTACATGAAGTTGGTCATAGTGAAAGAACTGGAGTTATGGTTGAACCAATGATTAAGAAACAATGGTTTGTTAAAATGAGACCTCTTGCAGATAGAGTTTTAAAATTCCAAAAAGATAAAGATAAGAAAGTTAACTTTGTACCATCAAGATATGAGAAAATTATGAACCACTGGATGGAAATAACTTATGACTGGTGTATTTCAAGACAATTATGGTGGGGTCATAGAATTCCTGCTTGGTATAAAGGTGATGAAGTATACGTTGGTATGAAACCACCTAAGGGTAGTGGATGGGTACAAGATGAGGACGTTTTAGATACTTGGTTCTCTAGTGCTCTATGGCCATTTGCAACTTTAGGTTGGCCAGAAAATACTGACTTATTAAAGAGATATTATCCAAATAGCGTATTAATAACTGGATACGATATAATTCCATTCTGGGTTAACAGAATGACTTTCCAAGGAGAAGAATTATTAGGTAAAAGACCTTTTGAAGATTGTTTAATTCATGGATTAATTCGTGATAAACAAGGAAGAAAATTCTCTAAATCATTAGGAAATGGAATTGATCCATTTGATATGGTCAAGTTATATGGTGCTGATGCATTAAGATATTATCTTGCTACAGATGTTGCACCAGGAACTGATATGAGATTTGATGAAGAAAAAATTAAATCTACATGGAACTATATTAATAAAATTTGGAATGCTTCAAGATTTGTTTTATCAAATATTGAAGATTTAAAAGAAATAAAACTTGAAAATCTTAAGAATGAAGATAAATGGATTTTAACTAAGTTTGAACATATGTTACACGATACAAAGAAATATATGGATAAATATCAATTCAATAATGCTGGAGCAGCAATATATGAATTTACATGGAGTTATTTCTGTGATTATTATATTGAAATGGCTAAGTATTCATTAGATAAAGAAAGTACTAAATCAACACTTTGCTATATCTTAACTGCAATACTTAAAATGTTACAACCATTTATGCCATATGTTACAGATGAGATTTATAATATGCTTCCTGTAAAAGATGCAGAAGATATTATGATTGCTGAATATCCAAAATATAACAAGAAATATATCTTTGATTTAGAAGAAAAAGCAGTTGATGATTCAGTTGAATTTATTAAATCATTTAGAAATGTAAAAGCAGAGAACAACATGACTAAAGATATGAAAGTTATGTTTGATACTGAAGATGATAACGAATTAATCGTTAAAATGCTTAAGATTGACGAAAACATAGTAAAACAACCTTTAGGAATCAAAGCATATAAAGTATTTTCAGCAAGAACAAAAGCTACTATCTATTTTGAAAAAACTGAAAGTGAAGAAGACAAAGCTCAAAAAGAAGCTCAAATTAAAGCTTTAGAGCAATCAATAGAAAGACGTGAAAAACTACTTTCTAATGAAAACTATGTTAATAAAGCACCTGCAAACATTGTTGAAATGGATAGAAATAAATTAGCTGAAGAAAAGAAAAAATTAGAAGAATTAAAGAAATGTTAATTAACATTTCTTTTCTTTTATATTATAATTAAAGAAGATAGGTGATTGTTATGAATGGTTCCAATATGGAAAAGTATGAAAAACGAAATAAAATCATTTGGATTATTCTAATATCTGTTGCAGTAATCCTAGCATTTGTATATTTAATATCTTTAGTAACTAGTGGTAGTGATGATTCATCTAGTAAAGAAAAAGATGAAGTAAATATAATAACAGGATCAACAGATGACAATGAAGCAGGTAATAGAATACACTCTTTAATTAAAAAAGACTAAACTATTATTAGGAAAACTAATAGTAGTTTTTTATTTGCTTTATTATTAATAAAATTATATAATTCTTATAGGTGATATTATGAAAGATTTAAATGTAGTATTTATGGGAACTCCTGATTTTAGTGTCCCTGTTTTACAAGGATTAATAGATAACTGTAATGTAATTGGAGTTGTTACACAACCAGATAAAGAAGTAGGAAGAAAAAAGGAAATAGAGTTTTCACCAATTAAGAAATTAGCACTTGAAAACAATATAAAAGTATTACAACCAGAAAAGATTAGAGTTGATTATCAATGTGTTCTAGATTTAAATCCAGATATCATTGTAACATGTGCTTATGGTCAAATTATTCCAGTTGAAATACTAGAATATCCAAAATATAAATGTATAAATGTGCATGCTTCATTATTACCAAAATATAGAGGTGGAGCACCAATTCATAGAGCTATAATCAGTGGTGAAAAAGAAACTGGAATTACTATTATGTATATGGCTCCAGGTATGGATGATGGTGATATCATTTCTCAAGAAAAAATAAGCATTGGTGAAAATGAAACAGTAGGGGACTTACATGATAAATTATCTGTATTAGGAAGAGATTTATTATTAAAGACACTTCCTAGTATTCTTGATGGAACAAATAACAGAATTAAACAAGATGAATCACAAGTATGCTTGGCTAAAATAATTAAAAAAGAAGATGAAATAATTGATTTTGCTGATACTGCAGTAAATGTTCACAACAAGATAAGAGGGCTAAGTCCATTTCCAGGTGGATATGCATTACTAGATGGTAAAAGAGTTAAATTTTATAGAACAAGAGTAGATAAAAAGAATGTTGATGCACTTCCTGGTACTATTGTGATGGTAGATAAAACAGGTATCTATGTTAAAACAAATGATGATCTTGTAGTTGTTGAAGAGTTAAAGATTGAAGGAAAAAAACAACTAAGCGTACAAGATTTATTAAATGGAATGAATAAGGAAGAATTATTAAATAAAGTATTTAGAAAAGAGTAAAAAGTATGGATTATAATGAATATGATAGTAATGGAAATAAAAAGAAATTCAATGTTGATTTAAATGATAAAAAACAAAGAGCAAGAGCAATTCTTGCTGTTTATGGTGTTATTTTTCTAATTTTAATCATTGTAATTAGAACTTCTGGTATTACAAAGAATTTAGATAACAATACTAACACTAACACAAATACAAATACTGCAACAAATAACGTTAATACAAATACCAATACAAACACACCAAATCCAAAACCAACAAACGGTGATTTTGCATTTGTAAATGACAGTAATTATGAGTTTTCAGTAAAGCTTTCCTTTGATGGTAAAGAATATTTATCTAAAGGTAAGAGATTTGAAGATAAATATGAACTAACATATACATATGAAGGAATTAATTATAAGTATGTTGGAACATTAGAAGACATTAGAATTCTAAATGTTGAAACAAATGAATATACAAGTGCAGAATTACCATTCTTTTATTTCAACTATTACGATAATACAATACTTGAGAATGTAGTAAGTAATTCTACTTTCGTTGATGATAAATATCAAATAACAAATAAGGCTTTAGAAGAAATTACTAACAACAAAAAGACAGATAATGAAGATGCCTTAAATTACATCAAATTAATTAAAAGAAATAACAAGATTGTAGGTATCGAAATTGATATAACAAATGTAGTAAATGCATCATTAAATAAAACAACTACAACCACTGTAAGTATTGAATATACAAACTTTGGATTAGTTGAGAATTTCGCTTTGCCATTTGAATAAAAAATAGAAAAAAATCCTTGCAATATTTGGCAACTTAGTATATACTTATGAAGTACGGCTGAAAAAAGTCAGTAAGTGGGCTTGTAGCTCAGGTGGTTAGAGCGCACGCCTGATAAGCGTGAGGTCGGAGGTTCAAGTCCCCCCAGGCCCACCAGTTTGCCTCAATAGCTCAGTCGGTTAGAGCACTTGACTGTTAATCAAGGGGTCCTAGGTTCAAGTCCTAGTTGGGGCGCCATATGGCCAGTTGGTGAAGTGGCTTAACACACCGCCCTTTCACGGCGGCATTCATGGATTCGAATTCCATACTGGTCACCAAAAAGAATTAAACATACGAAAGTATGTTTTTTTTGTTTATATAAACTGATAAATATGCTATAATTATTCTATATGAGGTGTGATATGAAAAGGGTAACAACATATTTAATAATAATACTAACAATATTTTCAATTATTACAGTAAAAGCAAACGCACAAGTAATTAAAAGTGAAAGAAAATTTGATAATAATACGGCATTAAATTTAGTAGAAAAAGGTACTGGTGGAACAGATTGTGGCGGTATTTTAACCCCAGATGCAGCAGATATGATAAAAGAACTTCTGGGTTACATCAGAATTGCGGCCCCAATTTTACTATTAATTTTAACTGCTATAGATTTTGCTACAGCTGTTTTCCAAGAAGACAACGATGCTTTGAAAAAAGCAACTAGCAAAGTAACGAAACGTGCTATAGCAGCAGCATGCTTATTCTTTATTCCAACAGTAATAAGAGCAATCTTTGATATAAAAGGTGTAAGAGATGCTATCGTAATACCAAAAGATCCACTTTGTGGAACAATGGTAAGCGTTCCAGACACAAATCAGTTTAAGGTGGGATAAAAATGGTTTATTTAGATTATTCAGCAACAACTCCAACTTCTCCTGAAGTGTTGGAGTCTTTTAATAAAGCAAGCGTTGATTACTTTGCTAACCCAAATTCACTTCATAAAATAGGAACAAAAGCAAACGAATTAATTAATGCATCAACAGAGCAAATTGCTAAAATTCTTAAAGTAAAAAAAGAAGAAATCATTTATACAAGTGGTGCAAGTGAATCAAACAACTTAGCAATTAAAGGTATATTTGATAAGTTTGAAAATAGAGGAAAACATATCATAACAACAGAGTTTGAACATTCATCTATTTATGGCCCAATAACATATTTACAAAAATATAAAAAAGCAGAAGTCGATTTCGTTGAAACTGATGAATATGGAAGAGTAAAACTAGAATCTTTAGAAAAGTTAATTAGAGATGATACAATACTAGTTTCTATTTGTGCTGTTAATAGTGAGATTGGAATTAAGCAACCAATTGATGAAATAGCAAAAATAGTTAAAAAACATCCAAAATGTTTCTTCCATGTAGATATGACACAAAGTGTTGGAAAAGATTTTGTTAGCCTAGAAAATGTAGATTTAGCAAGTTTTTCTGCACATAAAATCTTCGGAATAAAAGGAATAGGTGTTTTAATAAAAAAAGAAAACATAGTAATTGAACCATTAATACATGGTGGTAAAAGTACAACTGTTTACAGAAGTGGAACACCAGCACTTCCATTAATCGTATCACTTGCAAAAGCCTTAAGACTTGCAACTGAAGATCTTGATAAGAAGATTAAGAAAATTAAAGAATTAAATGACTATCTAAAAGATGGTTTAAAGAAATATGAAAATGTAAAAATAAATAGTAACGAGTATTCAATACCTCAAATACTTAACTTAAGTGTTATTGGATGCAAACCTGAAACAATGCAACATGCACTTGAAGAATATGATATTTATATATCAACACAAACTGCATGTTCAAAAGGTGGAGAAATGTCTAAAGCGGTTTATGCTCTTACTAAAGATGAGGAAAGAGCAAAATCAAGTATAAGAGTAAGTATTTCTTATGTTACTACTAAAGAAGAAATAGATGAATTTTTAAAAAGTTTTGAATTATGCTACAAAAAACTTGTAGGTTAGGTGATTATATGAAAGTAATAAGAGTAGGAGCTATGTGGTGTCCTGCATGTATTAAGATGAATAAATATTGGAATACAGTAAAAGAAAAATATTCTGATATAGAGTTTTCTGAATTTGACTTAGATATGGACGAAGATGAAGTAGGAAAATTAAACATCGGTAACATCTTACCAGAGATAATAGTATATAAAGACGATAAAGAATTAGGTAGAATTATAGGAGAAAAAACACAAGAACAATTTGAAAAAGAATTAGGTGATTTAGTTGATAAAGAATGTTAAAAAAATAGCATTTCTTTTTCTATTAATTGCAATTCTATGGCCAGTAAGCGCCAAAGCATTATCAGATAAATATGAAGATAAATTAAGTGAATTGCTAAATGTTGAGAAAGAAGAAGGAAAAGTAAATATTTATTTCTTTCATGGACAAGAATGTCCACATTGTGCTAGCGAAATAGAGTTTTTAAAACTATTAGAGACTCGTTATGAAGGCAAATATAATATTTATTATTATGAAACCTGGCACAATCAGGAAAATAAAGAATTAATGCTTCAAGCTAAGAAAATAATGGGTGATACAGCATCAGCAGCAGTACCATACACAGTAATTGGAGAAGTATCTTTCATTGGATATTCAGAATCTGTTGGAGAGAAAATAGAATTAAACTTAAAGAATTATTTGGAAATAATAAGTGAAGAAGAATACTTAGTAAATAAAGATAAAGAAAACATTCCTCTTCTTGGAGAAGTGGATATTAAAGATGTATCTATTGGATTAGTAGCAGTAATCTTAGGATTCGTTGATGGATTTAATCCATGTGCTATGTGGGTATTGTTATTCTTAATAAACATGTTAATTGGAATGCATGATAGAAAGAAAATGTTGATAATAGGATTTGTATTCTTATTTACTTCAGGATTTATGTATTTCTTATTTATGTTAGGAATAACAAATATATTAACATATATTTCATTACCATTAATAAGAAGCATCATTGGAGTAATTGCATTAATAGTAGGTAGTTACAATGTCTATAGATTCTTCAAAGAAAGAAAAGAAGATGCTGGATGCCATGTAGTAGATGAAAAGAAAAGAAAGAAAATATTTACAAGAATTAAAAAATTTACACAAGAAAAGAATTTGCTTCTTGCTCTTGGTGGAGTAATTATTTTAGCAATATCAGTTAATATAGTAGAACTTGCTTGCTCAAGTGTATTCCCAGCAACATTTGCAGAAATACTTGCAGTAAATAATGTTACTGGATTAATGAAAATCATATACTTATTAGTTTATACTTTATTCTATATGATTGATGATTTAGTTGTATTTACAATTGCAGTAGCAACACTACAACTAAGTACAGCAAGCTCTAAATATGGAAAGTATTCAAGTATTGTTGGTGGAATAATTATGTTACTTGTAGGATTACTTTTAATTATAAAACCAGAATGGTTAATGCTTAACTTTTAATAATTAACAAACTAGTAATAGTTTGTTTTTTTTTCGACAAAAAACTACCTAGGGAAATGCTAATCTATCTTTGGTGATAATATGAAAGGAAAATATATATTTTATTTATTTTTAGCTTTATTCTTTGGGTTTATTACAGCAAATTCATTTTATAAGGCATACCAAAAAAACATTAATGATAACAAATATAATGCTTATTTAATTCAAATAGGTAGTTACAAAGAAAATGATTTAGAGGTTAATGCTGATAAGTATTTAGTAATTGAAGAAAATGGAATCTATAATGTATATGCAGGAATAACAACTAGTTTAGTAAATGCAAGTAAGATTAAAAAGATTTATGAAGAACAACAAATACAAAGTTTTATAAAGCCAACAGTGATTGATAATGTTGAGTTCATAAGTAACTTAGAACAATATGATATCTTACTTTCAGAAGTAGAAGATGAAGATAATCTAATATCAATAAATGATGTAATAATATCAAGTTATGAAGAAATGGTTTTAGAAAAATAACATAAGGAAATTTTAAACACACGAGTAATAATATTATTGGTGATATATGTGTTAATTAAAGAACTTCCTAAAGAAGAAAGACCAAGAGAAAGAATTGTTAAGTATGGTGCAAATAAATTATCAAATGAAGAATTATTATCTTTAGTACTTCGTTGTGGAACAAAAAACAAATCAGTAAATGATCTATCAAAAGACATATTAAAAGAGTTTAATGGATTAGCAAATATTAAAAACTCTACAATAAATAGATTAAATAATATAAATGGTATGGGCTTATCTAAATCTTCTGTTATTTTAGCAGTAGTAGAACTTGGTAAAAGAATGTACTTGGAAGAAATAAATAAAAGACCTGTTTTAAAGAATCCAAGAAGTATATTTGAGTATACTAAATATTTATTTAATGATAAAAAACAAGAGTTGTTTTATTGTTTATATTTTAATAACAAACAAGAACTAGTGGGTGAAGAATTATTATTTATTGGCACAGTAAATAGAAGCCTTACACATCCAAGAGAAGTTTTTAAAACAGCATATCTTTATTCAGCTTCCAGTATAGTATGTCTTCACAATCATCCGTCAGGAGATGTTACTCCTTCACAAGATGATATCTTATTTACTAAAGCTTTAGTAGAAATAGGCTTAATCCAAAAGATACCGATAATAGATCATATAATAGTTTCTAACAATAATTATTATAGTTTTCAAGATAATGGGAAAATTAATATTAGGTGATAATATGAAAAATAAAGTATTATACTTAATATTTTTTTTATTAATAATGTCTTTTATAGAATTGAAAGATGATATTAGATTTGGTGGTATTCTAAGAGATATTATTTATAAACCATTTAAAATGGAAAGTACTGTTTTATTAGACAATTTAAATGAAGAAATAAGAAAAGAGAATAATGAATTAAAAAGTTTACTAAATATAACATCGCTTACTGATTTTGATACTATCTATGCAACTGTAGTAGAAAGGAATTTAACTTATTACCTAAATGAATTAACAATTAATAAAGGAGCTGTTGATGGGCTTAAAAAGAATATGGTTGTTGTAACAGAAGAAGGAATGATAGGTAAGATAAATGAAGTAAGTGAGAGTACTTCTAAAGTAAAGTTATTAAAAACTATTAATGATATTATCCAAGTAAGAATAAATGATAAAAACTATATAATGAAAAGTGAAAATAATAAGTTAATTATTAAAGGAGTTAATAAAGAAGATAATATCAAAATAGGGGATAAGGTAGTAACTAGTGGATTATTAGATAAAACTCCTCAAGGAATATTAATTGGAATTGTTAAAAAGATTAATTATGAAAATGTTGGATTATCACTTGAAATAGAAACTTCAAGTAATACTAGTGATTTAAGATTTGTAGCAGTTTTAAAAAGGAAAGATAATTAATGTTTATTCTATCTATTCTTTTAGATCTTGTGTTTTCAAATTATTTAAACTATGAATTATCTAGCATTTCAATTTTTCCAATGTTTACCATAACTTATATCATTTATGAATTATTAACTACTAAAAATATTAGTCATATAGCAATATCATTATTGTTATATTCAGTATTAGAAGGAATAATTTTCTTTAATTTATTATTTCTATTACTATCATATTTAATAATAAAAAGATTTGTTAAAAATAAATTAACAATAGATGCTTATCTTTTAATAACTACTATATGTTTGATTCTTTATGATACTTTATTCTTTATATTAATTAATAAGTATTCTATTAATTATTTGGTAATCAAAATAGCAAGAACACTTCCAATTAATTTAATATTATCTTTATTACTTTTATACAATTATAGTTCTAAATCTAATAGTAAAAAGTATAAATTAAATGAGATGATAATATGGCAAGAAAATGCGAAGAAAAGAAAGAAAATAAAATAGTAAAGAACTATCTAATAAAGATACTTATATCTTTAATTCTTTTTCTTTCTTTTTTAATTGGCATTAAAAAAAGTGATCAGTTTAAAAAAGATATATATGCTAGTGTTTATAATAAAAGTATGTTCTTTGCAGGTATAAACAAATGGTATAACGAAACCTTCGGATCAATTTTACCTGTATCTAATGTATTTGAAAGTGATGTAATGGTCTTTGATGATAAATTAAGTTATAAAAGTATTAATAAGTATAAAGATGGTTATTTATTAGAATTAAATAATAGTGTTGTTCCGTTTATTAAAGATGGAATTGTTGTATATATTGGTAATAAAGAAGGATATGGTAAGACAATTGTGGTACAGAGTGATGACAAAACAGAAATATGGTATTCAAATATCAATTACAATAATATAGATATATATGATTATGTTAAAAAGAATGATTATGTTGGGGAAGCAATTGATAACAATCTTATTTTAGTATTTCAAAGAAATGGAGATTATTTAGATTATAAAGAATTTATTTAAAATAAATATACTAACTTACATCTTTTTAATAATCTCTTTTTTTATGGGATTCTTTAAAAAGTCTTTATTATATTTATTATTAATAATTGTTCATGAACTAGGGCACTTCTTAACTGGAAAATTATTTAATTGGGAAGTTGATAAGATTTATATTTATCCACTAGGAGGAATAACAAAGTTTAATACATCTATTAATAAGCCAATGAAAGAAGAATTAATGGTAACAATTATGGGCCCAGTATTTCAAATAATATTTTATTGCTTGATTAAAGATTTGGATAATTCTTTAGGATACTTCAATTTATTACTACTTACTTTTAATCTTTTACCAGTAGTACCTCTTGATGGAAGTAAACTACTAAATATATTGTTATCAACAAGAATATCTTTTAAGAAGGTATTAAATATATTACAAGTTATTTCTTTATTAATTTATCCATTAATAGTAATTTTCTTTTCTTATAAAATAAACTCATTATTTATGCTAACTGTATCCTTCCTTTTAATATTTAAAATCCTCGAAGAAGGGAAGAATATTAAGTATATAATTAATAAGTTTTTATTAGAAAGATATTTAAAAAGATATAAATTTAAAAAAGATATAATTGTTAAAAACATTGCTTCTTTTTACAAATATAAGAACAACATAATAATCAATAACAAAATAATGAATGAAAAAGAAGCACTAAATAATTACTTCAATAACAAGAGACTTTAAGAAGCATAAATTATAATGGTGAAGTATGAAAAATTTATATAATTTATATAAAAAAAATCTAAATATTAATAACGTTAAAACAAACTCAAAAGAAGTATTGCCAAACGATTTATTTGTATGTATTAAAGGTCTAAAAGAAGATAGACATGAATATATCGATGAAGCACTTAATAAAGGTGCAGGCTTTTTAGTGGTATCTAAAGGAAAAGATTACAAAGTACCATATATAAAAGTAAGAAATGTTAATAAAGAATTAGTGAATATTCTTAAATATATCTATGAAGACTATTCGAGAGTAAACTTAATTGGAGTAACAGGAACTGATGGTAAGACAACAACTGCCACAATAATTAAAGATATGTTAGATAACACTGGCTATATTGGAACTAATGGAGTAATATCAGATAATACTAATGAATCGTTAAATAATACAACTCCTTCAATAGAGAAATTGTATTACTACTTAGATAAGCTTTATAAAGAAGGTAATAAATATATATCACTTGAAGCATCCAGTGAAGGTTTATTAGGAAATAGACTTAATGGATTATTATTTCAAAGAGCAATTATTACAAATATCACAGAAGATCATTTAAATGTTCATAAAACAATAGATAACTATATCAAATGCAAAAGAAAGTTATTTAATAAACTAGATAAAGATGGTATAGCAATATTAAATAGAGATGATAATTATTTCTATAAATTTAAGACCATGAAAAAGAAAAAACTTACTTATGGAAAAAGCATGTATAGTAATCTTAGAATAATTGATTACATAGAAGAAGAGAATAAAACAATAATAAAATATAAATATAAGAAGAAATATTATATTGTTACAAGCCCTTTATTGGGAGAGTTTAATGTTTACAATTTATCTAGTGTAATTCTAACACTCTTATCTTTAAACATTAGTTTTGATAAAATACAAAAACTTGTAAACAAAATAAAAACTCCAAGTGGAAGGGTAGAGTTCTTAGATTATAATACAAACTATAAAATCTTAATTGATTATGCACATACAGAAAATGGTATTAAAAACATCTTAACTTTCTTAAATAAGATGAAACATAAAAGAATAATTACAGTAACTGGTGCTGCTGGTGGAAGAGAAGTCGAAAATAGAAATAAAAAGGGAATCGTTCTGCAAGCTCTTTCAAATTTAGTTATCTATACAATGGATGATCCAAGATGGGAAAAGCCAATCGATATAATTAACATGATGATAGATAAGACTAAAGATAACTATATAATTGAAGAAAATAGGGAAACTGCTATAAAGAAAGCCTTAAGTATTGCAAATAAAGATGATATAGTAGCAATTCTAGGAAAAGGAAGAGATACTTATATGGCAATAAAAGACTTAAAAGTATATTATTCAGATATAGATGTATTAGATAAATACTTTAAAAAGTTGTAAAAAAGTACCAAAAATGATATAGTATAACAAGTAAGGAAGATGATAAATGAAAAGCAAAGTTAGATATTGTGATTTTTGTGGAGAAAAATTAAGTCCTAACGATAAGTTCTGCAAAGGATGCGGAAACGTTGGGATTAAAGATAAAGATGCACCTGACGCAATAATAGATGATCCAAAAGGAAACAATGTTAGTACACCTTCAAATAGTAATTTAGCATTAATATTCTTAGCTATACTAGCAATCATAATAGTAATAATCTTAATTGTATAAATAATAAAGTATAAAACATATAATTCTAATGGAGGAGTTATATGTTTTTTAAATTAATTAAAAAAATAAAAGAATTATTTTTATTTACAGCGAGTTATTCTAACAATGTTTTTCTAGATCCATTATCTAAAGAAGAAGAGGATATTCTTTTAGAAAAACTTAAACATAATGATATAGAAGCAAGAAATAAACTAATTGAGCATAACCTTAGGTTAGTTGCACACATAGTAAAGAAATTCGATTATAAAAATGTTGATCAAGATGACTTAATAAGTATTGGTACTATAGGACTAATCAAAGGAATTGATACTTATAAGCAAAATGAAGGAACAAGAATAACAACTTATTGTGCTAGATGTATAGAAAACGAAATCTTAATGTATTTTAGAAGTAATAATAAGACAAATAAGAATATATCAATTAACGAATCAATTGGGTACGATAAAGAAGGAAATGAAATTACCATACTTGATATTCTTAAGATTCCTAGCGAAGATTATGTAGAAAAGATAACAGAAAAGGAGAATATAAAACTATTAAAGAAGTATTTTGAAGTATTAAACGATAGGGAAAAGGAAATAATAATTAAAAGATATGGATTAAATAACACTATAGAATTAACGCAAAAACAAATAGCAAAAGAGTTTAATATATCAAGAAGTTATGTCTCTAGAATTGAAAAAAGAGCTCTTATGAAAATGCTTAGAGAATTTTTGAAAAATAATAAGGAATAAATGTCATTTATATGGACTTTTTATTGATTTTTAAGTATAATGTAGATATAAGGTAGAGGTTATACTTATGGAAGAAGAAACATTAGAAGAAAACACAATTGAAGAAGAAAAAGAAGTAGAAAAAAAAGAACCTAAAAAAGAAAAAACTAAGAAGAAAACAAAGATTAATAAAAAGAGCTTTTCTATCTTAGGTATTGCTCTTTTATCTATCGTTTTTGTAGTATTTGTATTCTTTATCTTTTTTGTACCTAAACTAAAACTTATTGGTAAAAAAGTAGTAACAATAGAGTATGGAGAAAGATATAAAGAACCAGGATATAAAGCTTCTTACTTAGGCAATGATCTTACCGAAAAAGTATGGATTGAAGGAAAAGTTGATGAAACTAAACTTGGGACATATACTTTAAAATACAAAGTAAGAAAAAATAAAGTAATCGCTACTAAAGAAAGAGAAGTAAACATAGTTGATACTAAAAAGCCAGAAATAGATCTTGCAGGAGATACTGAAAAGAAGATTTGTCCAAAGCAAGAATATGAAGAAGATGGATTTACTGCAGTAGATAACTATGATGGAGATATTACTGATAAAGTTGAAAGAACACCAAGCGAAGACAAAGTTGAATATTCAGTAAGTGACTCAAGTGGAAATAAGACAAAAGTTACAAGAACACTTGTAAGAGAAGACAAAGAAGGACCTGAATTAACATTAAAGGGAAATGCAACAGTATATGTTGTTATTAATAATAAATATAATGAGCCAGGATATACTTCTATAGATAAATGTGAAGGTGATTTATCTAGCTCAGTAAAAGTAACTGGTACTGTAAATACTTCAACAGCAGGAACTTATACATTAACATATACTTCCACTGATAGCTTAAATAACACAACTACAAAAACAAGAAGTGTAGTAGTACAAAAAAGTTATACAAAAATATCTTCAAATTACACATGTGGTAAAGCAGGAGTTATATATTTAACATTTGATGATGGACCAAATGCAGCTTATACAACTAAGATATTAGATGTACTAAAGAAATATAATGTTAAAGCAACATTCTTTGTATTAGGATCAAAAGTAAATTCAAATGCAAACTTAATAAAAAGAGAAGTAAATGAAGGACATGCTGTTGGTATCCATACATGGAGCCATGAGTATAGCCAAATATATAAATCTAGTGATGCCTTTTGGGATGAAGTAACAAGAACAAGAAATGCAATCAAAAATGTTTCAGGATACGATTCACAATTACTTAGATTCCCAGGAGGAGTATCAAATACAGTAAGTAGACACTATAGCAGTGGAATAATGACAAGACTTGCTTATGAAGCATTAGATAAAGGTTATACATACTTCGATTGGAATATATCTAGTGGTGACGCTGGAGGAACAACAGATCCAAACGTAGAATATAGAAATGTAGTAAACTCATTATCTAAATCAAGAGGTAATGTAATATTAATGCATGACATAAAAGGACATACAGCAAACGCAATTGAATCAATAGTAAAATACGGATTAGATAATGGTTATAAATTTGAAGTTTTAGATTCTAGTGTAATATGTCGTCAAGGAATAAATAACTAGGAGGAAATATGAAAAGAATAAAAGAATATATATGTTTATTTATATTATTTTTAATTCCAATTAATGTTTTTGCAGAGTCGAAAGCAATTATCAAAGCTCCAGACAAAGCAAGCCCAGATCAAGAAATATCGATTAGTATAGTTGTATCTAATGATGTTGCTATTGACGATTTTAAGGCAACACTTACTTATGAAACATCAGTACTTGAAATATTAAGTATTGAAAATAAAGATAATTGGATTGACAATACAGAGTTTAAAAGAGAATCACCTCTTGCTCTTGATTTTGCTCACAATAGTGGAATTAAAGGAGATACAACAATTGCAATCATCAGATTCAAAGTTAAAAAAGATGTATCTAAATCAAATACTATAATTACACTTGAAGCATCAACAAGAAACAAAGAAGATGAAACAATAAATACTCTTGATAAAGTATCAAAAACAATTGATATTAAATCAACTGATAATACATTAAAGGAAATTAAATTAAATGGTGAAGCAGTTATATTATCTGCAAATCAATTTGTTTATGATCTTCAAGTAGAACCTAGTGTTACTACCGCTAATATTGAATCAACACTTAATGATAAAACAGCAACATTTAAAGATAATAGTGGACCTAAAAAATCTGTACCACTTGAATACGGTGATAACAAAGTTAATATAATAGTAGTATCAGCAAGTGGAGATGAAAAAACATATACATTAAATATTAAGAGAAATGATAATAGAGGAACAAATAATAATTTAAAAAATATAATTATTAATTCAAATCCAAAATTACTTGATACATTCTCACAAGATCAATTAACATATTCAGTTATAACTCATAAACTTGAAACAGTAGATATAACTGCAGAACCAGTTGATCCTAATGCAACTGTAGTAGTTAAGAAACCAGAAAAACTAGTTATTGGTCAAAACGAGATAATAATAACAGTAACAAGTGAAAAACAAGAAGAAAAAGTATATAAAGTATTAATTAACAATGTAGATAGTGAAATAGACACAACATTAAAGAATATCGAATTATTTAATTATAAAGACAGTTTGAATTTCAAAAAAGGTAAATTTGACTATGAATTAACTTATAGATCAAAAGATATTGAATCTTTAGTTATTAAACCAGTTTTAAATAATCCTGAAGAGGCAGTTTACTCAATGGATAAAGAGGTATCTAACCTTAAAGCAGGTGATACACTTACAATAACAGTAAGTGCAAAAGATGGTACTAAAAACGTTGAAAGTTACTATACAATAACATTCAAAAAAGATAATAGAATTAACTTTTTCTTGATTTTAAGTTTAACAATATTTATAGTATTACTTGTAATCTTTATTAAATTGGTTATTGAAAACAAAAAAGAAAAGAAAAAGATTGAAGAAAAAGAGAAAGAAAAAGAAATTGAGAAAACAAAGAGATTAGAAAAAATAAACTTAGAATAATCTAAGTTTTCTCTTTATAAAGGATGATTTTATGGATAAATATGTTCCAAAAATGTATCAACCAAGTATTCAAAAAATCAACTATGAGAAACTTAAGAAGATGAAGATAAAGTGTCTAATATTTGATCTTGATAATACTTTAGTAGAAGTTAATAGTTCGTCTCCTACAAAAGATACATGCAAATTAATGGAAAAACTAAAGAAAGATTTTAATATTTATATTATTTCTAATAATTCTCATAAAGAAAGATTAACTACAGTAGCAGATGCTTTAGGAATTCACTATGTAGGCTCAGCTATGAAACCTTTCTCTAAGGGATTTAAAAAAGTATTAAAAGAGAATAATTATAAAAAAGAAGATATGTGTATTATTGGAGACCAAATAATGACAGATATTCTAGGTGGTAATAGATTTGGTATATTTACAGTTTTAGTAGAACCTTTATCAAATGAAGAACTTAAATGTACTGGAATCAATAGATTCTTTGAAAAGAAACATTTAAAACGTTTGGCAAAGAAGAAAACATTTATTAAAGGAGAATATTATGAATGAAGATAAATATTGCATTGGATGTGGTGTAAAACTTCAAGATTCTAATATGTTATATGATGGATATACTCCAGATTTAGCAAATGATATATGTTCAAGATGTTTTAAATTAAGAAATTATGGTGATTATCAGATTACTACTAAATCAAATGAAGAATATATAGATATTTTAAAAAGTGTTAATGAAACTAAAGATTTAGTACTTTATATGGTTGATTTATTAAATATTGAAAAAGATATTAAGATGATCAGAAACTATATAACTAATAGATTAATACTTGTATTAACTAAAAGAGATATTCTTCCAAGAAGTGTTAATGATGATAAAATAAAAGATTATTTCAAGAACTTAGGTTTAGATTATCAAGATATTATCATTATTAGTTCTAATAAAAACTATAATATGGATGAACTATTGTTAATGATTAAGAAACATAAATCTAGTAAGAATGTTTATGTTATTGGTCACACCAATGTAGGTAAGAGTACGTTAATAAATAAGATGGTACAAAACTATGGCGATGAAAAGTATGAATTAACTATTTCACCACTACCATCAACTACATTAAACAAAGTAGTTATTAAATTAACTGATGATTTAACATTAATAGATACTCCAGGTCTTATAGATAGAGGAAATATAGTTAACTATTTAGACTTTGATACAATTAAAAGAGTAAATGCTAAAAAAGAGATTGATCCTTATACTTATCAAATGAGAGAAGGGCAAAGTGTAATAATAGAAAAACTCTTTAGAATAGATTATCTAGAGGGAGATAAAAACAGTTTTACATTTTTTGTGTCAAATGATTTAGAGAAGGATAAAAAAGAAACTTCTAGATGTGAAGAGTTAAATGATTTAACAAAAATGACAATGGAAGTTGGGTATCATCAAGACCTAGTTATCAATGGGCTAGGATTTATCAAGATAACTGAAAAAGCACTGGTTGATATCTATGTTCTAAGCAATACAGAAGTATTCGTAAGAGACTCATTAATATAGTCTCTTTTTCTTTGTAAAATTATATGTAAATACTGCCCAAAAAATTGAATAAAAGGCTAAAAATTGTTATAATTAACCTAAGGTGTTTAAGATGATAACTAATATTAAAAATATTGATATAAATTACATACAATATGGTAAAGGTAAAAAGAATGTAGTTTTATTACATGGTTGGGGACAGAACATAGAAATGATGAATCCAATTGGAAAAAAACTAGAAAATATAGCAACAGTTACCGTTATTGATTTACCAGGACATGGAGAGTCAAGTGAACCTAAAGAAGCTTTAACAATATATGATTATTGTGAAGTGGTAAAAGAGTTATTAGATAAATTAAAAATAAAGAAACCTATCTTAATAGGGCATTCATTTGGTGGTAGAGTATCTATTGTATATGCATCTAAATACGATACAGAAAAAGTTATACTTCTTGGAGCACCATGTATAAGAAAACAACAAAAGATGAGTGCAAAAACAAAAGTACTTAAATCACTAAAGAAAGTTCCTGGATTAAATAAGCTTGAAGGTTTTGCTAAAAAGCATATTGGATCTCGTGATTATAGAAATGCTTCTCCAATAATGAGAGAAATACTTGTTAATACAGTTAATGAAGATTTAACTGAATGTGCTAAAAAGATTAAAAGCCCAACATTATTAATATGGGGAGATAATGATACTGAAGCACCAATTGAAGAAGCAAGAGAATTAGAAACTATTATGCCAGATGCTGGATTAGTAGTATACGAAGGTGGAAGCCACTATACTTATATTGAATTCTTAAATCCAGTATGTAATGTAATAAAAACATTTATTAAGGAGTGATAATATGGATAATATGATATTACTAACATATTTTTTACTTTTTGTTGAATATATTTATGTTATTTATATAAGTAAAAAATCAATTCATATGTTGCAACAAAACTTATACAATGAAAACAATAGATATTTAAGATGGATATTCAAGAATAAGAAACAAACATTTTTAAATATAAATCTATATGGAATATTATTTTCCGTATTACTTTTATATTCAACAATGGAAGAATTAGATATCTTCTTCATTGGAGTATTAGTACTTGTTTATTTAGTTAGTTACTTAATAGAAAAAGAAAAAAGAAAACAAGATCAAAATAAGAAACCTCTTGTTATTACAAAAAGAGTTAAAAGATTGATTGTAACTCTTGCAATTTTGTATATAATACCAACTTGTTTCTTTATATATAATGAACAATTTAGAGATGTATCTTTAATAGCACTTTCAGTATTGATATGTCTAAATTACTTAATGATATATCTTGCAAATGTTATTAATCATCCAATTGAAAGACTTATATATCATAAGTTTGAAAAACAAGCTAAGAACAAACTTAAATCAATGCCTGATTTAAAGATTGTAGGTATTACAGGAAGCTATGGAAAAACAAGTTGTAAGAATGTATTAAATGATGTATTAAATATTAAGTACACTTCACTTGCTAGTCCAAAGAGTATTAATACATTTAATGGATTGATGATTGTTATAAACAATAGCTTAACTAAATTTGAAGATGTGTTTATAGCAGAAATGGGAGCATACGTAAAAGGTGAAATAAGTGGATTATGTAAACTTGTTACTCCTAAATATGGAATAATTACTTCAATAGGAACAGCTCACTTAGAAACATTTGGAAGTGAACAAAATATTATTGATGGAAAAATGGAATTAATAGAAGCACTTCCAGAAGATGGAGTTGGAGTATTAAATAAAGATGATTCTAAACAAAAAGGATATAAAATCAAGAATGAAAATCCATGTAAGATATTATGGATAGGAATAGATAGTAATGATGTTGATGTAAAAGCATCTAATATTAAATGTACTAGTAAAGGAACTACTTTCGATGTTACATTTAAAGGTGATAAGAAGAAATATTCTTTTGAAACAAAATTACTTGGAAAACATAATGTTTATAATATCTTATCTGCAATTGCTTTAGGTTATGAATTTGGACTTTCAATTAAAGAATTACAACAAGGAGTAAGAAGAGTTCAACCAGTAGAGCATAGACTAGAGATTAAAAGATTAGGTAATTTCTATCAAATAGATGATGCTTATAATTCAAATCCAGTAGGAGCTAAAAGTGCACTTGATGTTCTTGATATGATGGATGGAACTAAAGTTGTTGTAACTCCAGGTATGATTGAATTAGGAGAAAAAGAAGATGAACTAAATAAAGAATTTGGTCGTCAAATTGCAAAAGTTGCAGATTTTGTTATCTTAGTAGGACAAAAGAAAACAAAACCAATTAAAGATGGATTATTAGAAAAGAAATATAATGAAGATAAAATATTCGTTACAAATGATGTAAGAGAAGCATATACATTAATTAATAAATTAAAAGCAAAGAAAGAAATATATGCATTATTTGAGAATGATTTACCAGACACATATACTGAATAGGAGGATTTTATGATAAAAGTTGGAGTAATTTTTGGTGGAGAATCAGTTGAACATGAAGTAAGTATTATTTCAGCAGTGCAAGCAATGAATAAACTTGATACTGAAAAATATGAAATAGTACCTATATATATTGCTAAAGATGGAGAATGGTACACAGGAGCAGTATTAAGAGAAATAGATACTTATAAAGATATGGATCTATTAAAAAGATATACAAAGAATGTTGTTTTATATAAGAAAGGTAATGCTTTTGTTCTACAAAATAAAGGAACATTTAAACGTATTGTTAATGAAGTTGATTTAATGCTTCCAGTAGTACATGGTACTAATGTAGAAGATGGTGTATTACAAGGATACTTAAAAACAATTGGAGTACCATTTGTAGGAAGCGATGTTATGGCAAGTGCTGTAGCTCAAGATAAAGTAATTCAAAAACAAGTATTTGAATGTACTAAGCTTCCAATAACTGAATATCATTGGTTCTATGATAGTGATTACACATTAGATAGTGATAAAGTAATTAAAGATATTGAAAAGAAAATTAAATATCCAATGATTGTTAAACCTGCAACATTAGGTAGTAGTGTAGGTATCTCATCAGTAGATAATAGAAAACAATTAGAAGAAGCAATTGAAGATGCAATCAAATATGATACTAAAATAGTAGTAGAAGAAAAAGTTGAAAACTTAGTAGAAGTTAATATAAGTGTTTTAGGAAACTATGAAACTCAAAAACTTAGTGAAATAGAAGAAGTATTAACAGATAATGATTTATTAACATATGAAGATAAATATATTGGTGGAACTAAAAAGCAAGGTTCTAAAGGAATGGCAAGTGCTTTAAGAAAGATTCCAGCAGATATTGATAAGAAGTTAAGAGAAGAAGTTGAAAATGTTGCACTTGAAGCTTTTAGAGCAGTTGGATTAAGTGGTGTAACAAGAATAGATTTCTTAATTGATAAGAAAAAGAAAAAAGCATACATCAATGAAATTAATTCATGTCCTGGAAGTTTAGCTTTCTATCTATGGGATGCTAAAGATAAGAACTTCACTGAATTACTTGATGAAATGATTAATTATGCTAAGAAAAATTATAAGATTGAAAAGAGTAAAACAAGAAGCTTTAAATCTAACATATTAAGTGGATTTAATGGACTTAAGGGTGCTAAAGGTAAGTTTGGTAAACTAGGTAAACTAAAATAAAACAATGGTGGGGAGTGGTTTTATGAACGTTTTGGAAACAAAAGAAGAAGATACGTTAAGTTTCGATTACTTTGATGTCCAAAATTTAGTCATAGACCACTCTTTTTCTAATGAAGAATTAGAGAGCTATAAAGACTTAATTTTCTCACCAAATAGTCTTCAACAAATATACTTTAAAGGTAGTTGTGGTCTTGATACGATTGAAATGGTTAAGAACTTATTAACAATAAGTGACTATATAGATGACAGAAAAGTAGAGAAGTATTTATTAATAGATTTAAATCCTAAAGATATCAGTATCTTCTTATCATCATCATTTGAAAATCCTGCAACATGGAAAATACCATATCAAAAAATAGAAGATACATATAAACTTACTGATATACCTAGATATAGATCATTACAAGCATATATAAGAAAATTAGATGATAGAGAATTATCAGCAGTAGAGCAAATAATGAAGATATATGATGAAGTAAAATTAATGGAATATACTGATTCAAAAGACATAGATTTACTTCCAGAAATAGTAAGTAAAAGAAAAACAAATTCTTATGGATTTAATGCTTTGTTTACTTACGTATTAAAATGTCTAGGATTCCGTGCTTTTGTAGGTAAGACAGAATCAGATGATGGTGTTTCTTACACATCAGTTGTTGAAGTAGTCGATCCAATCTATCATATTAATGGAATATATTTATTTGATCCATCAATGGATTCACTTCCAAAAGATAAATATGAAGATAATAATGTAAGAAGAATGAATTATAATTTCTTTATGTGTCCATTATCTGTAATGAAAAGAAATAAATTTGGTGAAAGATTTATGGGAGCATTATCTATTCTTGAAATAAATGATTTAAAATATAGTGAAGAAAAGAAAGACTTGTGTAAAGATAGTAAAACATTAAAAGAATTATCACTTCTTTTAAAAGCATTTAACGTGCCATTTGAAAAAATGCATAATAGACTTAGAAATAGTAAAGCAGTAAGTATAGATTCATTAATTAAAATGACAGAAAAAATATATGGAAATGAACATTCTAATATAATTAGAGATAATTATTTATTAAGAAAAGATGAACTATTTGATAAAGATACAGAAGAAGAGTTAAATGAGTTCTTAGAAGAAAATATTAAAAAAAATTAAGAAATTCTTAGGAATTTCTTTTTAAATGTATAATAATATATAGTGTTGACAAAATATTTAATAATTAGTATAAATAAATAAGAAAAGAAATGGAAGTGGAAGCGTGACTAAAAATTTAGTAATAGTGGAGTCTCCAAGTAAGAGTAAAACAATAGAAAAATATTTAGGTGCTGGATTTAAAGTTGTATCTTCAAAAGGGCATATTAGAGATTTAGCAACAACAGGAAAATATGGTCTAGGAGTAGATGTAGACAATGATTTTAAACCTAACTATATTCCTATAGAAGGAAAACAAAAGACAATTAATGAGTTAAAGAAACTTACAAAAGATAGTGATAGAGTATATCTTGCAACCGACCCTGACCGTGAAGGGGAAGCTATAAGCTGGCACTTAAAAGAAGCTTTAGGTATAAAAGATCAAGATTATGATAGAGTACTATTCCATGAAATAACTAAAGACAAAGTTTTAGAAGCTTTTAAAGAACCAAGAAAGATAGACTACAGTTTAGTTAAAAGCCAAGAGACTAGAAGAATACTTGATAGAATCATTGGATTTAGATTAAGTAAATTAATGCAATCTAAAACAGGTGGAAAGAGTGCTGGACGTGTTCAATCAGTAGCGCTTAAATTAATTGTAGATAGAGAACGTGAAATAGAAGCATTCAATAGCGAAGAATATTGGACTATTACAGGAGTATTTAATGACTTTGATGCTGTACTATTTAATTATAAAGATGAAGAAATAACAATTAATAATGAAGAAGAAGCAGATAAAGTATTAAAAGCACTTTCAAATGACTTTAAAGTATTATCAATCGAAGAAAAGCAAAAAAGTAAGAAAGCTAAAGCTCCATTTATTACAAGTACAATGCAACAAGATGCTTCTAATAAATTAAACTTCAATGCTAAGAAGACAATGTCACTTGCTCAAAATTTATACGAAGGTATTGATATTGGTAGTGAGACAGTCGGACTTATAACATATATGAGAACTGACTCAATAAGACTTAGTGATCAATTTATTAAAGAAGGATATAAATATATTAATGATACATATGGAAAAGAATATGTAGGATACGTTAAGACAGCAAAGAAAAAAGATAATGTTCAAGATGCACATGAAGCAATAAGACCAACAAGTGTATTTAGAACACCAGAAAAGATGAAAGAGTTCTTAACTAAAGATGAATATAAATTATATGAATTAATCTATTATAGAGCACTAGCAAGCTTAATGGCAGATGCTAAAGTAAATGCAACAACAATCGTATTAAGAAACAATGACTATGACTTTAAAGCAACTGGTCAAACATTAATCTATGATGGATATTTAAAAGTATATAAAGAATTTGAATCAAGTGAAGATAAGATTCTTCCAAAACTTGAAAAGAATCAAGTATTAAATGCAGAAAGTATTGAAAAAGAACAACATTTCACACAACCACCTGCAAGATATACTGAAGCTAAATTAATTAAGGAAATGGAAGAATTAGGTATAGGAAGACCTTCTACATATGCTACAGTAATTGATACAATCAAAGAAAGAGAATATGTAGAACTTGTAGAAAAGAAATTTAAACCTACTAAGATGGGAATAGAAACAACAGATAAACTACAAGAGTTCTTTAGTGGAATTATAAATGTTGAATATACTGCTAATATGGAAACTGATCTAGATAAGATTGCTGATGATAAAGAAGACAATATTAAAGTATTACA
This sequence comes from uncultured Clostridium sp., assembly GCA_946414595.1. Classification (GTDB taxonomy): domain Bacteria; phylum Bacillota_I; class Bacilli_A; order RF39; family UBA660; genus RUG13868. Next base: position 34,888 of record CAMKPE010000006.1, on the reverse strand, counting down.
TGAATTCTATGATTCTTTTGAACCACTAGTTAAGAAAGCATTTGGGGAAATGGAAAAGAAAGCTCCTGAACAAACTGGAGAAACATGTCCTGAATGTGGAAGCCCTTTAGTTATTAGAAAAGGAAAATTTGGTGAGTTTACTGCATGTAGCAATTATCCAACATGTAAGTACATAAAGAAAGAACAAAAAGAAACAAAAGAAATAGTTAAATGTCCTGAATGTGGCGGAATGATTATAGAGAAAACAAGCAAACGTGGAAAAGTATTCTATGGATGCAATAACTATCCAAAATGTAAGGTAGCAACATGGGATGTACCAACTGGAGAAAAATGTCCTGAATGTGGAAAACTATTGGTAGAAAAAAATAACACAATTAAATGTAGTGAATGTGATTATGTGAAAGAATAAGTGATTATTCTTTCTTTTTTTATTTAGTTGTGTTATAATAACCGCTCGTAAAGGGGTGAACTAGTATGAGTATGGATCTTGAAAAAGACATTGAAACAGCTAAAGGTCTTATTGAAGGTACAGTATTTCCACCAAGACATGTTCATTGTGATATATCCGGGATTTATCGTACAACTAACGAAATAGTATCAGCAAAAGAATATCAAGATGCAATAAGAAATAGAGAAAGAATCTTATCAGTACTAGCATCAGGTGACCAAATAATTAATTCAATACTATTAGGTAGTAAAGATATTGAAGGATTTGATATTAGTACATTTCCTAAATATTACTTAATGCTAAAACTAGCAGCCCTTAAAGCACTTAAACTAAATGAGTTTATGGACTTCTTCTACGATAAAGGAGATAAACTATTCGATAAAGATATGTATGGAAAGATACAATCATTTTTAGATGAAGACAATAGAAAGTTTTGGGATAGTATAATTTCACAATATGATGCAAAAAGAATTGTTAAATCACCTTTATTTAGACAAGATATAGTTGATGAAGATTTAATTAGACGTTTTAATCCATACATGCATGATGGAAAATATGAAATAGTAAAAGAAAAAATAGGGGATATTACAGTTAAATTTCATACTGGTAATATTTTAAATTTAGATACTACTGGTATGAAAGGTTTTGATTTAGTTAACTTATCTAATATAATTAACTATGTTAGAGCAAATGATAATGACTATTCAGCATTAAGAGCATTTATAGAAAATGTTCCATTAAATGAAGATGGCTTAGTATTAAACTACAATGTTGAATACTATGAATTGTGGCAAAATAAGAATTATTTTAGTCTTTTAAGTGATAATTATAGACCATGTCACTTAACTGATGAAAGAAAAGAAAAAAGAGATGATCCGGACTGGATGGTATTATATAAAAGAAAGTGGTGAAAATAGAGTATGTTATCCATACAAAACTTACAATTAAAACATGATATGGAATTGGCTGATGGCGTAATTAATGGTAAGTTAAAGGTTGAATCAGGGATATTCAATGAACACTCTATGATTTATAGAACCACTAATGAAACAATAAGCGATCCAAACTATTTCGGTAATATGAAAAACAAAGAAAAAGTACTAGCAATTACTGGTTCTGGAGATCAAATAATAAATGCTATATTACAAGGAGCTAAAGAAGTTAAAGGAATAGATATATCTAAACTGGTTAAATATTTTGTAGCACTTAAACTAGCAGCAATCCAAAAATTAAATCAAGAAGATTTCTTAAATTTTATAATTGGAGATATTAGTAAAAGAACTTATCCTCTTGGTATAGATTATTATGAAAAAGCAAGAACTGGATTAGTAGGTGACATTAAAAAGTTCTGGGATTATATTTTTACAAGGTATACACAAGAAGATTTAGAATATTCAAAACTATTTGGATCATTTACTCTATCTAAACAAAGAGTAATTGTTAATAACCCTTACTTACAGGGATTAAATTATAAATTAGTAAGAAGAAAATTAAAAGATGTTAATATAGAATTATCTGATGGTAATATATTTGAAACAGATGTTAATTCAATGGGAAAATTTGATTTAATACTTTTATCTAATTTATTTAATTATGTAGGATTACCAAGAACTGGTAATAAAGAAAAAGCTGAAGAATATAAACAGTTTTTAAGATCTTTACCATTAAAGGAAAATGGAATAGCACTTACTTATAACTTTGTCTTTGATGGATTTATAAAAGAATACTTTAATGATAAAGATTTCAGTGTATATGATATTGATGAAAGAATGGTTAATATTTCTATAGAAAACGAATTAATTGAATATAAAAAGCCAAGAAGATTGGCAATAAACTTTTTAAGAAGAAAGTAATAATTGTTTATTACTTTCTTTTTTTGATATAATATTACTAGGTGATTATTTATGGAAAAAGTAATATTAATTGATGGAAATAACATTTTATTTAGAAGCTATTATGCAACTGCATACAATGGTAATACAATGAAAAACTCTAAAGGCTTTCCAACTAATGCATTATATGGTTTAGTTAACATGATGAATAAAATTATCGAAGAAGAAAAACCAACTTATATAATGTGTGCTTTTGATAAAGGTAAAACATTTAGACATGAGAAATATGCTGATTATAAAGGTGGAAGAATGGCTACACCTGATGAATTAAAAATGCAATTTCCAGAAGCTAAGAAACTTGTTGAAGCAATGGGAATAAATTACTTTGAAATAGATAACTATGAAGCAGATGACATTATTGGAACATTTGCAAAGAAATGTAATAACAATAAAGAATTTGATGCTGTAATAATAAGTAGTGATAAAGACTTATTACAACTTATTACTGATGAAGTTGAAGTTAAACTATTAAAACAAGTAGGAAACATTAGAATGACTCATCAAGAATTTGTTAATACTTATGGAATAGAACCACCAAGAATGGTTGATTTGAAATCATTAATGGGAGACTCATCAGACAACATTCCAGGTGTTAAAGGAGTAGGAGAGAAAACAGCACTTCAATTATTACAAGAATATAAGACTTTAGATAATATCTATGAAAACATAGATAACATAAAAGGAAAACTTAAAGATAAGTTGATTGAAGGAAAAGAAAGTGCATATCAAAGTTATGATCTTGCTACAATATATACTGAAGTACCAATAGATACTGATTTTGAAAAAATAAGATATAAAGGATATGATACTTTAAAATATATTGAATTACTTGAAGATTATGAATTCTATTCTTTAATAAAAAAAATGGATATTAAAAAAGAAGATCAAAGAGAAAATATAAGAATAGAAGAAAAACTAGATTATAAGATTGTTAAGAGCATAGATGAAGTTAAACTTAATAAAGATTATTCAATATATCTTGAATTATTAGGATACAACTATCATTCTGCTAAACCTTTAGGAGTATCAATCTCTGATGGAAAAAATAACTATTACATTCCTTTTGATATAGTAAAAGATAATCCAGAGATAATACTTGAAAACGATTATCAAAAGTATACTTATGATTTAAAGAAACTATTAGTGGTACTTAAATATAATAATCTTATAATTACTAATTGTAATTATGATCTTATGATAGCAGGATACCTTCTTAACTATAATATTAAAGATGATATTAGCTATCTTATGAAAAATAACTCAATTGATGTAATGTTTTATGAAGAAGAGTTTGGGACTATTGCTAAACTTCATGAACCAGAACTTGATGTAATTGCTAAGAATGCTTGTTTAAAAGCTAAGTTTATTTATGATACAAAAGATGAATACTTAAATAAACTAAAAGAAGAAGAGGAAGAATATTTATTTAATGAAATAGAGATGCCTTTATCTGTTGTTTTAGCTGATATGGAATACACTGGAATTAATGTAAGTGCTGATTACCTAAGAACAATGGGTGAAGAAATAAAAGGAAAACTAGCAAGTCTTGAAAAAGAAATATATGAGATAGCTGGATGTGAATTTAACATCATGTCTCCTAAACAACTTGGAGAAATACTATTTGTTAAAATGGAACTTCCTTATCCAAAAAGAATAAAAGATAATAACTATTCAACAAGTAAAGATATACTTGATAAAGTAGCACCTTATAGTCCAATAATAGATAAGATATTAGATTATAGAACTTTATCAAAACTATATAACAACTATGTTGGAGGATTAATAAGTGAAATAAAACCTGATGGAAAGATTCATACACAGTTTAATCAAACATTAACAAGAACTGGAAGATTATCATCTAGTGAACCTAACTTACAAAACATTCCAGCAAGACTTGAATATGGTAAATTGATAAGAAAAGCTTTCTATCCAGAAAAAGATTCTATAATACTTTCTAGCGACTATTCACAAATTGAATTAAGAGTATTCGCTGCTATGTCTAATGCAGAAAACTTAATTGAGGCATTTAAACATGGTAATGATATACATGCTAAGACAGCAAGTGATATATTTGGAGTACCACTAGAAGAAGTAACTAAAGACCAAAGAAGACAAGCTAAAGCAGTTAACTTTGGAATACTTTATGGAATCAGTAGTTTTGGTCTTTCTGAAGACTTAAATATAGATGTTTATAAAGCCAAAGACTTTATTGATAACTACTTAAAGACATATCCAAGAATTAGTGAATATATGAAAGAAACAATCGAAGAAGCACATAAGAATGGTTATGTTAAAACATTAATGAATAGAAAAAGAATTATTGAAGAGTTAAATAATAAAAACTACATGATAAGATCAAGTGGAGAAAGAATGGCTCTTAATACACCAATACAAGGAACTAGTGCAGATATCTTAAAGAAAGCAATGGTTGAAATATATAGAGAATTCGAAAAAAGAAACTTAAAGAGTAAAATGCTTATTCAAGTACACGATGAACTTGTATTCAATGTATTAAAAGATGAAGAAGAAGTTGTAGAAAAACTTGTTAGAGATATCATGGAAAATACTTATAAACTATCTGTACCTTTAGTAGTAGATATAAACAAAGGTTCAGATTGGTATGATGCAAAGTAGGTGTAATTATGCCTGAAAAACCAGAAGTAATAACAGTAGCAAGAAAACTAGAAAGGAAATTACTTAATAGAACAATAAGAAGTGTAGAAGTATTTCACAAAAACATGATTGATTATCCATCATGTGATGACTTTATAAAAAATATTAAGAATCAAACAATACATGAGATAACAACAAGAGGTAAATGGATTGTAATGACTCTTGATGATTACTATTTATTATTTCATCTAAGAATGGAAGGTAAGTTCTTTTTTAGAACTAAGAAAGATGAAAAAAATAAACATGAACATGTATTCTTTAACTTAGATAATGATGAACAATTGCGTTTTGCAGACGTTAGAAAATTTGGAAGAGTAATGCTTATTGAAAAAGATAAGATATACTCTATGAAACCATATACTGAATTAGGACTAGAGCCTTGGGATAAAAACTTAACTAGCGATTATCTAAAAGAAAAGTATAGTAAAAAAACACTTCCAATTAAAAGTGTTTTACTAGATCAATCAATTATTACAGGAATTGGTAATATCTATGCTGATGAAATACTTTTCTTATCAAGGATAAATCCATTAACAAAAGCTAAAGACCTAAATGATAAGAATAGAAAAGATATAATTGAAAATACAGTTAAAGTTCTTGATCAAGCAATTGAAGAAGGTGGAACAACAATTAGAAGTTACACTTCAGAAGAAGGAGTAACTGGAATGTTTCAAAATAATTTATTTGTTCATCAAAGACAAAATGAAGAATGTCGTATTTGCAAAAGCAAAATAATAAAAATTAAAGTGGGAGGAAGAGGTACTTACTACTGTCCTAAATGTCAAAAAAACTAAGACCAAGGTCTTAGTTTTTCAAATGGCATATTTTTCCCTTTTACTTTACCATTTTTTCTTTTTTCTTCTTTTTTTGATAACTGGTAAGTACTTATCTTTTGAATCATATCAAAAACTCTAGGATTTTTAACATTTTCTATTTTTTTATCAAAAGGGATAGTTGCTCTTTTAATAAATGATTTTACTAATACATCTCTATAGTATTGATCTTTATGTACTTCTTTAAACACTCTTTCTGCAGAAGTTTTTAAACAAGTAAGTCTTTTTGTTTCTTTTACTAATTCATTATCTTGATCATCACACAATAATTCATCTATTATTAATTCAGCTAAAATATCATCTTCGCTATATTTTTCAAACATACCATGTGAATAACGATTTAGTGCAGTATATAATTCATGACGATGAGTCTCTGCTAACTCAAGAGTCATTCCATCTCCATAAGTATCATCCATTGAAATAATGAATGCTCTTAATTTTTTGCTTAATTCTGATTCTAACATACATATCCCCCCTAAAACATGCTTTTAGGTTAACACTGCAAAATAAAAAAGTCAATAAATTACGATGTTATGATATTATATTTATGTGGGTGATTCTATGAATGGATTATTAGTAATAGATAAAGAAAAAGATTTTACTAGTAGAGATTTAGTAAATATAACAGAAAAAATCTTTGACACAAGAAAAGTAGGGCATGCTGGTACACTTGATCCAATGGCAACAGGAGTACTTGTTCTTGCTGTTGGAACAGGAGTAAAAGTTCTTGAATACCTAAATGATTCAACCAAAGAATATATAGCAACAGTTAAGATGGGACTTTTGACCGACACTCTTGATGTTACAGGTAACATATTAGAGGAGAATAAAGACTTTAATATTACTAAAGAAAGATTAACAGAAGTATTAAATAGCTTTCTTGGTAAATATGAACAAGTTGTTCCATTATATTCTTCTGTTAAAGTAAGTGGTGAACGTTTATATAAATATGCAAGAAAAAATAAAGAAGTAGAATTACCTAAAAGAGAAGTAGAAATCTTTAATATAGAATTACTCGATTATAATAAAGATGAATTTGTATTTAAAACAACAGTTAGCAAAGGAACATATATAAGAAGCTTAATTAGAGATATTGGAGAATCTCTTGGTATTTGCTGTACTATGAAAGACTTAAGAAGAACTAGACAAGGGGATTTTTCTTTAGAAGACGCAATAAGCGTAGAGAATTTAAGAAACAATAGAATAAAACTAATACCTATTGAAAAAGTTTTTAAAGACATGTTAATTGTAGATGTAGATGATTACATAGAAAACAAGATAAATCATGGAGCAATATTAAGAAATTTATATGATAGATCTCCAATTGTATATAGAAATAAAAACCATGAAATAATTGCAATATATGAAGTATATGCAAAAGATAATACAAAAGTTAAACCAGTAAAAGTTTTTTATGGGAAATAAAATATTCACATTTGTTTTCAAATGTGATATTTTTATTATAGAGGTGGAACATATGAGTGAAGAATCAATTAAAGAGATAGACGAACTTAAACAAGAAGCTTTGGGATTTGTTAATTCATTAGAAGATAAAATACATAAAAAAGAAGAATTAGGATACGAAAGAAGTTGTATTCATTTTAGTACTGCTCCTTGGGGAGATACTGAATTAACAGATTTAAGAAAAATATTTAGGAAGTTCATAGTTATTAAATTAACCGAAAGAATGAAAGAAGGATCTTTCGATATTAATACAGATGCTCCAGAGTTTATAGAAGGTACTATTCAAGAATTTTTTGAAACAGTAATAAAAGTTCCATATGCTAATTATTTCTATAAAATTATAGAAATGGTTTTAATTCCACCAGATTTCTCTTTACATGGAGTTGCTATTACAACACCAGAAATCTTAGCTATTGATAAAACTATATCTACAAAAAGTTTAACTTATATAGAAAAACTAGATGTAGAAGCAAGAAAAGAAACAGAAGATAAAATATTAGAAAAATATAATTCCAAGACTTATCTAAAAGAAAAAGAAGAAATGGCAAGAAGTTATATAGTAGCAGAAAACGGTGATAAACTTGGAGAAAGTTTTGAACTATTAAGTATTGTTTATGGAAATGCTATAGGTAATCAATTCAGTGATGAAAATATTGAAAGACTTCCAGTAGAAGATCAAGCAATGATTTATTACATGGATATGTTAGTAAGTCATAGTTCTCTTAATGGAGCATATAGAAGAGATGAAGAAACAGGAGACTTTACTTTAGGAAAGAAATCTAGATTTGATCAAAGTAATGTTAACTGCATTGGAAATGGTGTTAAATCATATAGGAAATATATAGAAAAGAGACAAAAATTAGGAATGCAAGAGGAAGAGTTTGATAAAGTTCCTATTACATTTAAAGAAGATTTATCATTTAATGATGCTTTATATATAACAATGACTTTGTTCCTATCTGGACAATTTGGAGTAGTAGGTGTTTATAAAGATATTGAAATAAAACCAAAAGATATAATAGCATTACCAAATTGGAAAGAAGTCACTTATGAATCTATAAAAGAAGCACAAAAACCAATGGAAGATAATAGAGGAATTAATTATTAATATTTTACTTGTATATTATAATTTTATAGTGTACAATATATTTGTCTTTTGCAAGAGGAGTAATTAAAGATTCTTTGTAGAAAGAGTATGGTTGATGAAAATACTTAAGATGAATTAATGAAAGACACTTGTGTTAATAAAAGAATCGCTTGTAAGCGTTATCACTAATAAGCATAAATTAATTATGGAAATAAGGTGGCACCACGGGGAAACTCGTCCTTTACTTGCCATCTTTTTATTTTTTAAGGAGGATTATTATGATTACAAAACCAAAGGGATGTCATGATTTAGTAGGACTTGAAGCAAAGAAATGGAAATACGTTGATAAAGTTATCGACAGTTTAATGGAGAAATATAACTATACATATGCTAGAACTCCAATATTTGAAAGCAGTGATTTGTTCCATAGAGGAGTTGGAGAAACTACTGACATAGTAACTAAAGAAACTTATGACTTCAAAGATAGAGGAGATAGATCTATTACATTAAGACCAGAAGGAACTGCAGGTATTGTTAGAAGTTATATCGAAAACAAAATGTATGGAGAACCAGGACCTGTTAAAGTTTACTACAATGGAACAATGTATAGATATGAAAGACCACAATCAGGAAGAGATAGAGAATTTACTCAATTTGGAGTAGAAGTTTTAGGGTCTAACGATCCACTTGTTGATGCAGAAGTTATATCTATTCCAGTCCTTTTATACAAAATGCTTGGACTAAAAGGAATTAAAGTAAAGATTAATTCTTTAGGAGATAAAGAATCTCGTGATAATTATAGAGATGCACTTATTAAATATTTCACTCCAAAAATAAAAGACTTATGTGAAGATTGTAATGATAGATTAAATAAGAATCCTCTTAGAATCTTAGATTGTAAAGTTGATAAAGATAGTGAGATATTAAAGAATGCTCCTACAACTATTGAGTATTTAAATGAAGAAAGTAAGAAGAGATTTGAAGAAGTTAAATCTTACTTAGAAGAATTAGAAATAGATTATGAAGTAGATCCAAGACTTGTTAGAGGACTTGATTACTATAATCATACAGTATTTGAAATAGAAGCAAGTGTTGAAGGATTTGGATCAAATAATGTTATTGGAGCAGGTGGAAGATATAATGGACTTGTTGAAACATTAGATGGTCCAGAAACTTGTTGTATGGGATTTGCAACAGGACTAGGAAGACTTGTACAAGCACTTGACTTAGAAGAAGTTAAATTACCTATAATTGATGATGTTGAATTATTTGTTATGTATGTATCTGATACAGAAAAGAAATATGCAGCAAGTTTAGTTCAATATTTAAGAGCAAATGGTTATAGAGTAGATACTGAATATACTGGACGTGGATTAAAAGCACAATTCAAACAAGCAGATAGATTAAATGCTAAATATTTAATTATTTTAAATGATGAAGATTTAGCTAAAGATGAAATAAAGATTAAAAATAATAAAACAAAAGAAGAAGAAATAGTTAGTGTTGACTACTTACTATATTTCTTGGATGAACATTTATCTGAAGAAGATTATGATTATGATTTTGGTGATGAAGAAGAATGCCATTGTGGACATCACCATGGAGAAGATCATGAATGTAGTTGTGGAAAGCACTGCGAATGGCATCATGAAGGAGAAGATGAATAATGAAAAAATATAATAATGGTGAATTCAATATCAAGAATGTTGGAGAAACTGTTGAACTATATGGATGGGTTCAAAAGAAAAGAGACTTAGGTGGATTAGTATTTATCGACTTAAGAGATAGATCTGGAATAATTCAATTAATTGTAAGACCAGAAAATAAATATTATGATATTGCAACATCACTAAAAACTGAATCAGTTATTAGAGCAGTTGGAACAATAAACGAAAGAGAAAGCAAAAATCCAAAACTTCCTACTGGAGAAATTGAAGTAATCGTTGATGAGTTAGAACTTATCAATCAATCAATAGATATACCATTTGAAATAAGTGATAATACAACGGCACTTGAAGATACAAGATTAAAATACAGATTCTTAGACTTAAGAAGAGAATCTTTAAAGAATAACTTAATGTTAAGACATAAAGTTACAATGATAACAAGAAACTATTTATCAGATAATGGATTTATAGAAGTAGAAACTCCAATTCTATGTGTACCAACACCAGAAGGAGCAAGAGACTATCTAGTACCATCAAGAATATATAATGGGCATTTCTATGCACTTCCACAATCACCACAAATATTTAAACAATTATTAATGATTGGTGGAATGGAGAAATACTTCCAAATTGCAAGATGTTTTAGAGATGAAGACTTAAGAGCAGATAGACAACCAGAATTCACTCAAATAGACATTGAACAAAGTTTCTCAAGCGAAGAAGATATTTGGGCAACTACTGAAGGATTGATGAAGAAAATATTTAAAGAAATTAAAAATGTTGATCTAGAACCTTTTGTAAGAATTCCATATGATGAATGTATCAATCGTTATGGTAGTGATAAACCAGATACAAGATATGAAATGGAACTTCAAGATATTACTGAAGTATTTAAAAATACTGATTTTGAAATATTTAAAAACATTATCAGTGATGGTGGAATAATCAATGCATTAGTACTTAAAAATCATGCTGAAGATTTATCAAGAAAAGATATAGATAAATTAACTGATTTAGTAAAAGTATATAAAGCAAAAGCATTATCATATTTAAAATATACAAATAATGAATTATCTGGATCAATCTTTAAAGTAATGGACGATAAAGAAAAAGAAGATTTAATTAAATTATTAAATCTTGAAAATAACGATATAGTATTTGTTGTTGCAGATAAAAGAAAAGTAGTTAAACCAGCATTAGGAGCTTTAAGAATAAAGCTTGCTAAAGACTTTAACTTAATACCTGAAGGAAAATATAATTTCTTATGGGTTACTGATTTCCCAATGTTTGAATATTCTGAAGAAGAACAAAGATTTGTAGCAGCTCATCATCCATTTACTTCACCAAGAAAAGAAGATATGGATAAGTTGTTAACAGATAAAGAACATTGCTATTCAAGAGCGTATGACTTAGTACTAAATGGTTATGAACTATTGAGTGGATCAGTAAGAATACATGATTCTGAAACTCAAGCTAAAGTATTTGAAGCAATCGAAATGACTGAAGAAGAAGCAAGAGAGAAATTTGGATTCTTCATCGATGCATTCAAATATGGGGCACCTCCTCACTGTGGAGTAGGTATTGGACTTGAAAGATTAGTAATGATTTTAGCTGGAACTGATAACATTCGTGATGTAGTAGCATTCCCTAAGACAGCTAGTGCACAAGACCTAATGAATGAAGCTCCAGGAGTTGTTTCACAAAAACAATTAGATGATTTAGGATTACTAATTAAAGAAAAATAAAATAATTTTTAAAATATAAAAGGGATACTCTAAATAAACAAAGTGTGTTCCTTTTTTTATTGTAATTAATCCAGAATTATTTATTTTTCTATTCATTAGTTTGCCATCTTTTAAAGGCGTAGAAGTATCCTTTTCTCCCCAGATTAATAAACTAGGAGTATAGATATATTTTAAATACTTTCTTAAATCAGCATTGATAATATTATTAAAAGTATTCTTCATATTACTAGATAAATCTTTATAATCATTTGATGAGTATTTATTTCTTAATTTATTTAAATAAATATATCTTTTCTTTTTAGGAATAAAGACACTTAACTTTTTTAGAAGCTTATATTTCTTTGTTCTTAAATATCTTTTAATACTATGTCTTCTAATACCAGCACCACCAATGATTATTAGCTTATCAACAAGAACTCTATACTTACCAATAAGAAGAATGGATATTCTACAACCAAAAGAGTGACAAAGAATATATGGCTTATTAATACTATTATCTTCAATAAATCTTTTAATATATAAAGCATAATCATATATAGTTAAATCATTATTTGGGAATAAACTTTCTCCAAAACCAGGATAATCAAATATATAGATAGTAAATTTATCTTTTAAATTATTAATATAAAAATCAAAAGTTTTTCTAGTATTTCCCCATCCAGGAAGAATTATTAGAACTTTATTACTATTACCATATTTTTTATATTTAAAATTACTATTGTTCATAATACACCTATAGTAGTTTATGAAATAGATAATAATATGTTATTTTAACAATTGACAAATACAATAATATTTAATACGATTACTATAGTATGGAGGATAAGATGGAAGAGAATAATAATACTGAAGTAAAAGAAGAAAAAAAGAATAATAATCTAGTTAAAATAATAATAGCAATAGTTGTTGTAGTATGCCTTATTATTGGTTTACTATTTATTTTAAATCCATTTGGTGGATCTAATGAAAACAAAGTAGAAGAAAATACAACAGGTGATAATAATACCCATAAAAGAGTAGAGTTTGATACAAATGAATATGAAAATTTCCACAAATCATCTTGGGAAACAGCTAGTCAAGTTGGATTTGAAAAAGAAGTTTATAATAGGGAAGCAACTTATGCTAAGGATTTAACAGCGGCAGAATTATTTTATATTCTTCACCAAAAAGTATATGAAAAACAAGTACAATATAAAGTTGAAGGTAGTGGAGTACAACATGATGCAAATGGTTTTGTAACTTATGATCCAGGATATGATTATTTACTTGAATATGAACCAACTAGAAAATTATTTGCAGATTACTTATATGAATTAGTTGGAGACGAATTAGAATTTAGTGATGATTTATTAACTTATACTAGTAGCGATAATGTTCCATATGAATTTTCATATGTTGTTGTTGAAGAAAACGGAAAGAAATATTATCAATATACTAGTAGAACTGGAGGTCTAGAAGATAATCCTATTTATGAATATCACTACACAAAAGTAGATTATTCAGATGATAATAGAGAAGCATATTTATATGAGAAAGTAACTTTTAGAAATCATGGTATTTTAAATCCATATGCAGAGTATACTTATAAATGGACATTTAAATTAGATTCAAATGATAATTATTATTTATATTCAATAATAAGAGAATAGTAGATTACTATTCTTTTTTTACGTAAAAGAAAAATAAACTTTGTATCTTAATTGTAAAAAAAAGATAACTAATATATAATTTATAATAGGTGGTATAGATGAAAAAAACTAAGATAATTTGTAGTATTGGACCAGCAAGTCAAACTGTAGACGTTATGAGTGAAATGGTTCTAAATGGAATGAATGTTGCAAGAGTTAATTTCTCACATGGTAATAATGAAGAATATCTTCATATTTTAAATGTCGTTAAAGAAGTAAGAGCTAAAACAAATAGACCAGTAGCTATCTTATATGATACAAAAGGTCCTGATTTTAGATGTGGAGAAATTGTAGAAGAAGGAATTAAACTAGTTCCAGGAGAAACAGTAAGAATAGTTAAAAATAAAGTTGTTGGACAAGACAATTATTTTGGAGTAAACCATCCTGATGTATTAGATAAAATTAATGTTGGTAATACAATTCTTTTAGAAGATGCTTTAATGAAAATTGAAGTAATTGATAAAGATATGGAAGGACTAACTTGTAAAGTAAAAGATGGAGGAATATTAAAATCTAAAAAAGGAATGGCAGTTCCTGGAGTAAAACTTGGTATTCCATTTATGAGTGAACAAGATAGACAAGATATTGAGTTTGCTTGTAAGAATGAAGGAGACTTTATAGCACTTTCATTTGTTGAATCAAGAGAAAATATTAAAGAAGTAAAAGAGTTATTAAGACAATATAATAGAGAAGACATGAAGATTATTTCTAAAGTTGAAAGTAGAACAGGTGTTGAAAACTTATATGAAATAATTGATGAGAGTGACGGAATAATGGTAGCAAGAGGAGACTTGGGAGTAGAAGTTGCTGTAGAGAAACTACCTATTATTCAAAAAGAAATGATCAGACTTTGTAGAGAAAAAGAGAAGTTTGTTATTGTTGCAACAGAAATGCTTGCATCAATGTATGAATCACCTCGTCCTACAAGAGCAGAAGTAACTGATATATCTAATGCTGTATTAGATGGAGCTGATGCTGTTATGCTAAGTGGTGAATCAACTGTTGGAAAACATCCAATTGATGCAGTTAAATATATGGCAAAGATTTGTGAAGAATCTGAAAAGAATGATTATTATGCTACTAGATTTAATCTTTTAAATAATAAAGATATAACTGAAGCACTTGCTAAATCAGTTATTGATTCATCAAATGCATTAAATGTAAAAGCAATAGTAGTACCTACAACTGGTGGGCATAGTGCCCGTGTAATTAGTAACCTAAGACCACATACAATAATACTTGCTTTGTGTCCTAATGAAGCAGTTGCAAGAAAGCTATTACTTAACTATGGAGTATATCCAATTGTTACAAGTTTAGTTAAAGATGATGATATGGATGAGACAGTAAATAATGCAAGACAAGAAGCAATATTATTCTTAGGACTTAAGTCAGAAGACATAATAATTATTACTGGTGGAATACATCATAATAGAGCAATAAAGCAGACAAATTTTATGAAAATAGAAGAGATTTAAAAAGATAAAAAAAAGCACTGTAAAAAAGTGTCTTTTTTATTGCTTTTTATATTTAAGGTAGTTATAATAAAAAACATATTTTTAAGGAGGCGAGACACATATGAAAAGCAATCTTCCAGTACTTCTATTAAAGAATATGGTCTTGTTCCCTTATAACGAAATAAGGATAGAACTTGATTCTACTGATGATAAGAAAATAATATCTTTAGCAGAGTCTTGTTATGATAATAAAATCTTAATTGTTAATCCAAAAGATACTCTTGAGATAAGTCCAGAAATTGATGAATTGCCTAATTATGGAATCGTTGGAAAAATTAAAATGAAACTTGATATGCCAAATGGTAAAACAAGAATCATTATCTTAGGTGAATCACGTGTAAAAGTTTTTGCTTACTCAAAAGATGAAGGAATATATGAAGCTTTATTTAGTTATCTTCCAACAGAAGAATTATCACCTCAAGAAGAGATGGCTTATGTAAGAGCACTTAATAAACATATAGATGTATATGTACATGAAGTACCTTATATGTCTAATACAATACTTTCACAAACAGCAGGAATAAATGATATAGATAAATTAACAGATATTGTTGTATTATACTTACCAATTAATTATGAAAGAAAACAAGAATATCTAAAAGAAACTTCTAGTACTTCAAGAGTTAAAATGATTCTTGATGATATTAATAGTGACATTGAAATATTAAAACTAGAACAAGATATTGAAATGTCTGTAGCAAATGGTCTAGAAGAATCACAAAAAGAATTTGTATTAAGAGAAAAAATTAAAGCAATTAGAAAAGAACTTGGAGAAGAATCACAAAGTGAAATAGAAATCCTAAGAGATAAGATTGATGCCTTAGATTGTCCTAAGAAAGTAAAAGAAAAACTTAATGTTGAATTAAATAAATATGAAATGAGTAATTCCATGTCACCTGAGACTGGAATGATTAGAACATATATTGATTGGTTACTAAATCTTCCATGGACTAAGACAACAGAAGATAGAAAAGACTTAAAGAAAGTAAGAGAGATACTTGATAGTACTCACTATGGTCTTGAAAATGTTAAAGATAGAGTTATTGAATATTTAGCAGTAAAACAAAAGACTGATAACTTAAGAAGCCCAATTATATGTTTAGTTGGACCTCCAGGTGTTGGTAAAACAACATTTGCAAAGAATGTTGCAAAAAGCTTAAATAGAAAATACACAAAGATTTCTGTTGGTGGAATTAATGATGAAGCAGAAATTATTGGACATAGAAGAGCATATATTGGATCAGCTCCAGGATTAATCATTCAAGGAATGAAGAAAGCAGGAGTAAAGAATCCAGTATTCATAATAGATGAAATAGATAAGATGACTAAGGATATCAAAGGAGATCCAGCATCTAGCTTACTAGAAGTATTAGACAAAGAAATGAATAAATCATTTACCGATCACTATCTAGAAGAAGAATTTGATCTATCTAGTGTAATGTTTATTGCAACTGCAAATTATTTATCACAAATACCAGAAGAATTAAGAGACAGACTTGAGATAATAGAAGTATCATCATATACAGAATTTGAAAAACTTGATATAGCAAAACGTCATTTAATAATAGACCAATTAAAAGAACATGGCCTTAAAGACAATGAAGTTGAATTTACTGATGATGCAATTCTTACACTTGTTAGAAACTATACAAAAGAATCAGGAGTAAGAGAACTTGACAGATTAATTGCAACAATACTTAGAAAAATAGTTAAGAAGATTGTTGTAGATAAAGAAAAGAAAAAATATATTATCGATAGTGATGATTTAGAAGAATACATTGGAATTAAGAAATATTTATACAATGATAATATAGAAGAAGATAGAGTAGGAATAGTTAATGGACTTGCATATACTATTTATGGTGGAGATATATTACCAATTGAAGCTACACTATTTAAAGGAACAGAAGAATTGATATTAACTGGTTCTTTAGGAGAAGTAATGCAAGAATCTGCTAAGATTGCTCTTGACTATGTTAAGTCTAATCATGAAACATTTAATATTGACTTAAATGATTTAAAAGGAAAGACAATACATATTCATGTACCTGAAGGTGCAATACAAAAAGAAGGACCATCAGCAGGTGTTGCAATTACAACAGTATTAATAAGTTTATTAACAAAGTTAAGCATATCTTCAAAAACAAGTATGACAGGAGAAATTACATTAACTGGAAGAGTCTTACCAATTGGAGGCTTAAAAGAAAAGGTAATTGGAGCTTATCGTGCTATGGTTAATAAGATCTTTATTCCAAGGGAAAACGAAAAAGACTTAAAAGAAATTCCTGATGAGATTAAAGATAAAATTGAGTTTATCTTAGTAGATAACTACTTAGATATATATAAAAAACTAGGAGGTAAAAAGAATGGAAAGAACAGTAGAAACAGAAGAACTAAGTCTAATGGATGATATTAATAGATTATCACTTGAAGAATTAGAAGAAAAATATTTAAAAAATGAAGGATCTTATAATCGTTTTGTTACAGATTTTTCTCGTCTATTTACAAGAAGATTAACATATCAATTAAGAATAGCAGATCAATATGGTACAATTTATCAAGTATTAAAAGATGGACTTGATAAGTTTGAAAGCAAACAAAATATTGATCAAATATCAAGAGTAGTTGATACAATGGCTTTCGTAAGATCAAGATATAACGTTGAAGATTATAAGAAACCAGATGATAAGTATCAAGCACATGCTATTTTTAAACAAACAGTTGGTGAAGATAGATTAAAATACATGCATTTTAGCTATGACGATATAGTAAAAGGAATTGCAGCAGCAAGTAAGGATTACGATAATAGAGAAGACAACTATGAAATGGATTTATATAGACAACATATATCAGCAGCTTTAGATACATGTAATGATCCACTTGAAGTTAGAAGAACAATAGAAAGTTATAGAGAAAAACATCCTTTTTGCAAAAGATGTAATGATTTCTCATTCTTATTCTTTGTAAATTATATGGTTAATCAATGTCCAAGTTTAGTTGAAGATGATCTAACTAAAACAGCTGAAGAAGTAATGGCAATGAGTAAAGCTACAACATATTTAGATGGATTAAATGCAGCTGAAGCATATGATTATGATAGACTTGCGAGATATACAAGAAAAAGTATAAGTGCTTTTAAGAAAAGAGAAGAGAAAAAAGCAAGCCTTGAACAAAACATGCAAAGAAAGAAATTAAAGGAATTGTTTACTAGAAATAACATATAATGTTATAATTGTATGGAAAGAATAATGAGGTATGTATGATAGGAATAATAATATTAGCCTTTATCCAAGGAATTGCAGAGTTTTTACCAATATCTTCATCTGCACACTTAATAATATTTAGAGATTTATTCGGAATTGGAAAAGATTTAATTAATGAAGACTTAAGTTTAACTTTTGATGTTGCATTACATTTAGGTACAGCATTAGCAATTCTAGTTTATTTCTTTAAAGATTTTTGGAACATGTTTATTAAAGGAATTACTAAAGGTGTTAAAGATAGCGAAGGTAAAATGATGTGGTACATAATTGCCGCAACAATACCAGCAGCTGTAGTAGGTGTGTTATTTGAAGATACAATTGATGAACATGTAAGAGACAAGTTTTGGCTTATTGCAATAGCACTTATTGTGATGGGTATAATTATTTATCTAGTTGATAAAAATAGACCAAGAGATAGAGACTTAAAGAAAATGACATTAAAAGATGCAATAATAATCGGTTGCAGTCAAATATTTGCACTTATTCCAGGATTCTCAAGAAGTGGAACAACAATAGCCGCAGCAAGAGGATTGAAAATGGAAAGAGAAGATGCAGCAAAGTTCTCATTCTATTTAGCAGAACCTGTTGTATTAGGTGCAGTAGTATTACAATTAATTACGATAGACTTCTCTATAATTGCTGATAATTTGGCAATATTTGGAATAGGAATTCTAGTATCTTTTGTAGTAGGATTAATATGTATTAAGTATCTACTTAAGTACTTAAAGAAGAATGACTTTAAACTATTTATGTGGTATAGAGTAGCCTTAGGAATAATTGTATTGGCATATTTGTTAATAAAATAGCAATAAAATTGCTATTTTTTTTATATTTTACTTTTCTTTTTATTAATTTTATGGTATAACTAAATAGCAATGTTTATGGGGCGTTAGCTCAGTTGGTAGAGCAACTGACTCTTAATCAGTGGGTCTAGGGTTCGAATCCCTAACGCCCCACCATTATGTAAGGAAAGGAACTTCGGTTCCTTTTTTTGTTGATGTAAAGTAGACAATTAATATCTTCATAATTTGTTGTTTTAAGAAATGCTATGATATAGTTAATTTAAGATATTTATACTAGGAATCTAGGAGGAGAGTGAATTAATGAAGAGAATATCTAAAGGGATTCTTTCTTTAGTTTTAGCAATTACTTTATTGTCAACAAACTTTTTCGCGTTAGTACCAATGACAAAAGTACACGCTGGACCTGAAGAACAAGAACAAAATGAAACAATAACATTAACAATAAACGTTAATGGTGGTAATGCATTAGATCAAACACAATTCGAATTACCAAAGGGGCATACCCTATATGAATTGCTTGCAGACGATTCTACAGGATTAAATCAAGTTGAATTAACACATAGCAATCCATTGAAAGGAATTGTAGGATTTGCATTTGATGCAGATGGGAACGATTTATTTGATCCTGAAACGTACGTATTTAATGAAAGTAAGGTAATATACGTTCTTTGGGGAGATTTAGAACCTATTGAAGAAGTAGAAGTAGAAATAGAACCACCTACAATTGGAGATGTAATCGAACTTGTTTACAATGCTGAAGAAGAACGAGACGTTCCTAATATCACTCCAATAGTAAATTATGATGAGGAAAATGCTCACATTGGAATTGGTGAACCTAAATGGGTTTTAGGAGTATGTGGAGAAGATGATGAACACGCATTAGATTGTGTTACACCATATACAGGAGAAATCGAAGAGGGTAAAACATATTATGCATCTATAGGAATTGGAGCAGAAGATGGATATGCTTTCCCAATGAATGTAGCGTTCACAGTAAATGGTGATGTTCCATTACAAACTCACCGTTATTACAATGATTATATAGTACTTATTTATGCAATTGAAGCAGAAGAGGGAGAACCACAAGAACCTGGTGATGATCCACAAAATCCACCACAACCTCAATATTCAATTCAAATAGCACCATCTGGTGTAGACTTTGGTACAGTAACTGAAGGATTCGATCAAGATGTAGAAAGAAATATAACAATTCAAAACACTGGAACAGATGATGTAGCAATATACATTTCTTGTCCACAAGGACCATTCTCAGTACAAGACTTTACTGATGGTACTGTAGTACAAGCAAACGGTTCAACAACAGTAACTTTAATAGCTGACAGTAGTTTTAACGCAGCTGCAGGAAACTATAATGGAACTTATACAATTGGTTATGGTGAACAAGGAGAAGAACCAGTAGGATATATTGATATAGCTGGTTCATTAGTAGTACAACAAGCTCAACAACCACAAGAACCACAAGAACCTGAAACACCTGCAATATCTGTTTCACCAACTTCAGTTGATTTTGGAACATTAGCAGTTGGATGGGTAAATGATGTTCAAAGAACAGTAACAGTAACTAATAATACAACTGATAAAGTAATAGAAGTTAGTATAGATGTTCCAACAGCAGATGGACCTTTTGGAGTGTTAAACTCTAATAGCGCAACATTACAACCTGGAGCAAATACAACATTTACTTTAATAGCAAATCATAACGCTGATGAAGCTGATGATCCAGATACATATAACGGAACTTATGTATTTAATTATAATGAAGAAGGTTCTTTATTAGGAGATTTTGTAAACGTTACTGCAACAGTAACTATTGAAGCAGCACAAATTCCACAAGAACCAGAAACACCAGGAGAAGCACCACTTGTAGCTTCTACTAATGCAGTTAACTTTAACTCAGTAGCTGAAGATTTCAGTGAAGATGTTGAAAGAACTGTAACATTAACAAATAACGGAGCATATGATTTAGTAATTGATATCGAAACTCCAGATGATGCAATATTTGGAATTAAAGATTTTACAGATGGTGAAGTTTTACCTTCTGGACAATCATTAGAAGTTAAGTTAATCGCAGACAGTACATCTCAAAACAAAACAGCAGGAGAGCATTCTGGAAGATATACAGTTTCATTCCATGAACAAGGAGAAGAATTAGGTGATTCTCTTGAAATATCTGCAACATTAACTATAACAGAGGCAACACCTCAAGAACCAGAAACACCAATAGAAACAACTTCAATTTCTGCAGTACCTATGGTAGTAGAATTTGGAACAGTTACAGTTGGATGGAATACAGACGTTGAAAAGACAGTAACTATTTCTAATACAGGAAATACAACTGTAGAAGTAAGTGTAACAAGCCCAACTACTGGACCATTTGGTGTTAAAGGAACAAGCACTGCAACAATTGAAGCAGGAGCAAATACAACATTTACATTAATTGCAGATCATACAGCAGCATCTGCATCAACAGCAAATGATTATAACGCAAATTATACATTTACATATAATAAACAAGGTGATGAAAATACAAGTATTCTTAGTGTTGGAGCAACATTAACTGTACAAGCAGCTCAACAACCTGAAGAACCAGAAACACCAGTGGAAACAACATCAATTAGTGTAGCACCAACAAGCGTTGATTTTGGAACACAAACAGTTGGATGGGATACAGATGTTGAAAGAACTATAACAGTAACTAATACTGGAAACACAACAGTAGAAGTAAGTGTAATTAGTCCTGATGGACCATTTGGTGTAAAAGGAACAGCTACAGCAACAATCGAAGCAGGAAATAATACAACATTTACATTAATAGCTGATCACACTGCAGATGAAGCAGCAACAGCAGATGATTATAGTGGAAATTATTTAATATCTTACAATAAACAAGGTGAATTATTAGGAAATTCTGAAACAGTAGCAGCAACATTAACAATTGAAGCAGCACAACAACCAGAAGAACCAGAAACTCCAGTAGAAACAACATCAATTAGTGTAGCACCAACAAGCGTTGATTTTGGAACACAAACAGTTGGATGGGATACAGATGTTGAAAGAACTATAACAGTAACTAATACTGGAAACACAACAGTAGAAGTAAGTGTAATTAGTCCTGATGGACCATTTGGTGTAAAAGGAACAGCTACAGCAACAATCGAAGCAGGAAATAATACAACATTTACATTAATAGCTGATCACACTGCAACAGAAGCAGCAACAGCAGATGATTACAGTGGAAACTTTGTAGTAACTTATAATAAACAAGGTGCAGAACAAAGTTCAACAACAAATGTAGCAGCAACATTAACAATACAAGCAGCACAACAACCAGAAGATCCTGAAGATCCACAAGGAGGATTAACAATTCTTGATGGAAATAATCAAAATGTTGATCCTGAAACAGACGATGATGGTATTACTATCAGAGCAAGTGGATCATTAAGTGATTTACAAAAGATTTTAGTTGATGGTCAAGAAATAACTGATGAAGATGGAGATACAACTGAAGGAAGTACAATTCTTACATTAAAACCAGAATTCTTAAGAACTTTAAGTGCAGGTCAACATACAGTAGAATTTGTATTTACAAGTGGATCTGTATCAGCAGTATTTACAATTGCTGCAGCAGCTACAAATAATACTCCAACAACAACTAACCCAAGTACATATGACAATATAATGAACTGGGTAGGATTATTAGCAGTATCTACAATAGGTGCTGGAGTTGGAATAATAGCATTAAAGAAAACAGCAAAAAAATCTAATTAATTAAAGATAGAAAGCGATAATAAATAACATTATCGCTTTTTTATTTTTACTTATTTATTGACTTAAATGGCCTTTATATGTATAATTAATAAGTAAGCCGTGGAGACATACTCAAGAGGCTGAAGAGGCGCCCCTGCTAAGGGTGTAGACCGGGCAACTGGTGCGAGAGTTCAAATCTCTCTGTCTCCGCCAGATTGAAAGAGAAATATCACAAAGCAATTTGTGGTATTTTTTTATCTTGTAATAAACTTGTTTCTTTGCTATTATTATATTGTAAGATAGGAGTGTATTATGAAAAAGTTTTTACTTATCCTTTTTAGTATTGTTTTAATTATAGGTTTAATAGTAGGAGGAATATTCTTATATGTTTATATGTCTTCAGATAAATTTGTATGTAAATCTGATGAAGGAAGTATAACTCTTATGTATAAAGATGAAACTTTAAAAGGATATACCGCAAATGGTATCAATTATGATATGGATGTAGCAAAGAATTCAATTAAAATTGTTGGAATGAAAGAATATTTAAGACAATTTAAAGAATGGTTTGAATCTAATACAACAGGAACATGCGATAGTATAGAATAGGCCTTTTGGCCTTTTTTATTTTATCTTGAAATAATTATTAAATTTATATATAATTAAATTAGAATAGGAGAGGTGTATATGAAAAGGAAAGTAAAAATAGAAGTCGAAGAAGAGCAAAGCTTAGAAGAAATTAAGGAGCTTAGAAAAGCTAAGAAAAGAAAAGAACTAAGAGAACAAGTTAGAATGTTTAATTTGAAAAAGACATTAATTTTAACTGGGATAATTGTTTTCTTAATTATTATGCTTGTATTCTTCTGTAATAGAACATTCTTCAAAAAAACATATAAAACTAGTAAGATTGAACTAGATATACCTTTACTAATGTTCTTTATTAAAGATGATGGAAATGAAATAGTATTTAAAACATATAGAAAATCTCAATATGTTAGAGATTTCTTCGATACACATTTGAATAATTTATCTTATTACAAGTGTCAGACACAGAACTTCTACTATGATGATCTAGCCCAAACTGCTATATATTCAGTAGATGTTGAGAAAGGATTTGCGTTAAAAACAGTAACTGTTAAATATGCTCATGGAGATGCAAATTGCCTTTGTTTATCAGGCCTTGTAGGAAGAGAAGCTGAAGAAGCATGTACAAAAAACAAGTCATAAACTTGTTTTTTTATGTCTCGATTTGACTTTTTTTGCAATTTTTGGTAGAATAGCAAACTGTCACGTGTGAAAGAGGTGTATAACGTGTTTTACGATGAGACGAAGACAATCAATGCTTGTGATGCTGATCCGTCCCTGATATTTGAACTATTAAAAGAAGAACATATTGAGTTAATAGACAAAATATTATCAAGAAAAACATTTGATATTAATGTTGTGGATGAGCAAGGGAACAATATCTTAATGAAGCTTCTAAAGAAAGGATACTTCGAAATTGTTCTTAAACACATAAAGGATAAAAGATGGGATATTAATCATCAAAATAATGATGGAGACACTTTTGCCCACATACTTGTAACTATTAAAAGTTTAAATACTTTAGATATTTACAAAGAAATTAAAAAGAATAAAGACTTTATTCCAAACTTAAGAAATAATAAGGGAGAAACAATTCTAGACAAATCAGTTGTGAATAGTTCTACATATATGACTTCTAAAATACTTGAAGATTCAAGATTTAGCGAAGTAGGAGTATTATCATTTAAGAGATTATATGATACATACGTAAAGAATAGCAGTTATGGACAATATTCAAAAATAAATAACTTAGAGATGATTATTTGTGGACTAGAAGATAAAGAAATATCTCCAAAAGTTAAAATGATAATTAATTATCTAAAAGAAAATTTTGATGAAATTATAGAAGAAGTTAAAAATAATAAGACTAGAAGAATGGATAACTTCCTAAATAGAGTTTTATTTGATTAGAAGATAACTTCTTCTTTTTTTTAATATTTTATGATAAAATTAACAAATGGAAGTGATAAGTATGCAATTACCTGATTACAAAGAAGCAAGAAAAAGAAGCAAAGAAGAAGTAAAAAAAGAATACTATAGTATTGATGAATCAATTGTTAATATTGGACTTAATAAGAAGTATTATGTAAAAACTTATGGTTGTCAGATGAATGAACATGATACTGAAAACATTAAGGCTATGTTAGAACAATTAAACTTTACTGAAGCACAAGATCAAGAAGATGCTGATGTTGTAATATTAAATACTTGCAGTATCCGTGAAAATGCCCATAACAAAGCTTTTGGTATGCTTGGTAGATTAAAGCATTTAAAAGAAGAAAAGAACAAAGATCTTGTTATTGGTTTATGTGGTTGCATGGCTCAAGAAGAAAAAGTAGTAGAAGAAATAATGAAGAAATACAAATATGTTAATTTTGTATTTGGAACACATAATCTTCATCATCTTCCTTATATCTTAAATGAAGCTTTAAAGACTAAAAAACAAGTAATTGAAGTATTTAGTAAAGAAGGTAATATTACTGAAGATATTCCAGTTAAAAGAGCTAATAGATTTAAAGCATTTGTAAATATAATGTATGGTTGTGATAAGTTTTGTACTTACTGTATAGTTCCATACACAAGAGGAAAACAAAGAAGTAGAGATAAAGATGATATTATTAAGGAAGTTAATAAACTTGTTAAAGATGGATATCAAGAAGTAACTCTTTTAGGTCAAAATGTTAATGCTTATGGTAAAGATTTTGATAATTCCTATAATATGGAAAACTTGCTTGAAGATGTTGCTAAAACAGGTATTCCAAGAGTAAGATTTATGACTAGTCATCCTTGGGATTTTACTGATGGAATGATTGAAGTTATAAAGAAATATCCAAATATTATGCCAAGTATTCATCTTCCTGTTCAATCTGGATCTTCAAAAGTATTAAAACTTATGGGAAGAAGATATACTAAGGAAGATTATTTGAAACTATTTGATAAGATTAAAACTATTCCTAATGTAACTGTATCTACTGATATTATTGTAGGATTCCCAAGTGAAGATGAAGAAGATTTCAAAGAAACACTTGATTTAGTTAATTACTGTAAGTTTGATAATGCTTATACATTTATCTTTTCACCAAGAAAAGGTACACCTGCAGAGAAGTTAGAAGATAAATCTACTTTAAAAGAAAAAGAAGATAGATTACATAGATTAAATGAAATTGTTAATAGCTATTTCTTAGAAAGTAATAAGAAAATGCTTGGTAAAGTTGTTGATGTTTTAGTAGATGGACCAAGCGAAAAAGAAGGTCTATTATGTGGTTATACTGATACTAATAAACTTATTAACTTTGAAGGAGATCCTTCATTAATAGGTAAGATAATTAAAGTAGAAGTAACTGATGCTAAGACTTGGAGTTTAGATGGAAAAGCAAAATAAAGAGTTAATACTTAAAAAAGTGGATGAACTTATAAATATCATTAAATCTAGAGATGACTATAAAAGATATATTTATTTAGCAGATGAAATGAAAAAAAATGACACTATAATGTCTTTAGTTAAAGAAATTAAAAAACTAGAACAAAAAAGAGTTAAAATGGAATACAACAAAGAAAGTACTAGTGATATAGATAATGAAATAGATAATAAAAGAAAAGAATTAGATTCTTTTCCTACTTATCAAGAATATTCTTATTTGAAAGAAGATTTAAATAATACATTTCAATCAATTAAAAGTATATTAGAACAAAATATAAATTAATAGCAGTGCTATTAATTTTTTTAATAACTTCTTTATTTTAGATGCATAAACTAGAATAGAGGAGGAAAACATGGCTAGCTATAAAGAAATTGTTACAAAAGCAGTTGTAGGTAAAGGTAAAATAAAAACTACTACAACGCATACTCTTAAAACTTTAGAATCTCCTGCTGTTATACTAGGATGTTGGGTAATCAATCATACATTTAAAGGAACAAAAGAACAAGATAAAGTAATTGTAAATGGTAAATTTGATGTTAATATTTGGTATTCTACAAATAATAATACTAAAACTGAAGTAGCTAAAGATACAGTAGAATACACTGATACTATAGATGTTGTTTTAAATGATGATTATGATGGGCAAGATGAAATAATAGTAAGAGCAATTAAACAACCAACATGTACTAAAGCAGAGATAAATGATAATGATATTACTTATACAATAGAAAAAGAATTAGCATCTGAAGTAGTTGGAGATACTAAAATAAAAATAGGTATTGAAGATTATGAAGATCAAGAGGTAATTGATAGCGAAATAAAAGAAGACTTTTTAAATTAGTCTTCTTTTTTAAATTTTTCTATATAATCCAACAGCTTTTCCTAAAATAGTAACACTATCTAGAATTATAGGAGCCATTGTATCATTTTCAGGTTGTAATCTAATATGTCCTTGTTCTTTGTAGAATGTTTTTAATGTAACTTCATTTTCTCCAGTCATAGCTGCAACAATCTCACCATTGTTAGCAACTTTCTTCTTTTCAATTAAAACTATATCCCCATCTCTTATTCCTTTATTAATCATTGAAGTTCCTTTTACGTTTAAAGCAAATACTTCGCTTTTCCTTGGAATTAAACTAACAGGTATTGAGAAGAATTCATCTGGATTTTCAATTGCTTCAATTGGACTTCCTGCAGTTATTGTACCTATTAGAGCAACACTTGCAACTTCGCTATTATCTTCTAAGTATTCATTAGGAACTAAAAGTTCAATAGTTCTATTTTTAGATTTATTTTTCTTAATATATCCTTTGCTTTCTAACTTAGAAAGATGAAAGTGTGTAGTAGCTGGTGAACTCAAATTTAATTCGTGTCCTATTTCTCTAACAGTAGGTGGGAACCCATTTTTAGCAATATATTTTTTTATTGTATCAAGTATAGTTTTTTGTTTATCAGTTAACTTTTCCATAAGGCACTTCCTTTCAATTACATATTAGCATATATAATAATTGGTGTCAAACAATTGTTTTATATTGACAAAAAATATTATATTTGATATCCTAATCTCTTGCCTTAATATTAGTAGATTAATAAAGAGGTGGTTACATGAATAAAGCAACACTAAATTATATAATAAATGTTGGTAATAATGAAAGAGTTTTGAAGTTAGAAACTGAGCCTCTTTATACGATGGACAGACATACTTCTCCGTACTTGAATGAAAAAGATTTTATCGCACATTATTATAATAAGGACAAGATTTTAAAATTTATTAGAGACAATGGAAATATTGAAGGAAGACTTGCAATAACATACGCCAAAAGTGTTCAAGATAAACAAGAACTTCCAATAATATATAATAATAAGAGTGGATTTGTCTTCGAAGATGATCCATACGAAGGAAAAATAACAGAAATTGAAAAAGCAAGAAAACTACTATTTAACAGCAAGAATCAAATGTTTACAAGATTAGTATTATCACTAGGTATACTAAATGACTTTCAAAGTAAATTGATTGATTTAACAGATAAAGAAGCATCATTTGTAAGAAAACAAGGAATTGAAGTAATAGATTATGATAATAAATACTATATAAGATTTAAAGACTTATTTAGATATAGATTAAAATCCAAGAAATTGGGATATCTAAGATTAGTATATGAAGATATGTTAGCGGTTGTTAAAGAAGAAATAATGGATTATGATGACAATGATTTCTATTATTACACTAGACAATTAAAATATGCTATGAATAGATATATGGATATGATTGGTGAATTATCAGTTAAGAACTTAAAGATAAGAAGATTAAGACCAAATAGAAGATATTCACTAATAAAAAAATCTACAAGATATAGATACTAGATAGAAACTTTTGAGGTGTTAAGTTTCTATTTTTTGTGGTAAAATATTTTGTAGTAGGGTGGAAATATGAAATATTTGGAAGAATACTTAAAATATTTAAAATATGAGAAGAACTATTCACAAGAAACCATTGATAGTTATGAAGAAGATCTAGTAGAATTCTATGATTTTTTAAAAAGAGAAGACTTAGATCTATTAACTGTTAAGTATGAAGATGTTCGCTTTTTTTTAATGGATTTAGATAAGAAAAAGAATAAGGCTACTACTGTATCAAGAAAGTTGAGTTCTTTAAGAGGATTCTATAAGTTCTTAATAAATAGAGAGTATACTTCTAATAATCCTTTTGTATTAATTAAATCTCCAAAGAAAGAAAAGAAACTTCCTAGATTCTTCTACTATAATGAACTTGAAGAGATGTTTGATTCAATTGATTTATCAACACCTTTAGGTCAAAGAAATAGATTAATTCTAGAGGTGTTGTATGCATCAGGAGTTCGTGTAAGTGAGCTTGTAAATATGAAAACTAAAGACTTTAATGGTGAAGAAATTAAAGTACTAGGAAAAGGTAATAAAGAGCGAATTACAAGAATTGGAGATTATGCTAAAGAAGTATTAGATTTATATTTGAGTGATGGGTATCTTGAACTAAATACAAAGAATAGTGATTATTTATTCTTAAATAAAAATGGTGGTAAGCTTACTACAAGAGGAGTCAGATATATCCTTGATGAAGTAATTAAGAATACCAATGTTAAAAAGAAGATTTCACCACATATGTTAAGACATAGTTTTGCAACTCATTTATTAAATGAAGGTTGTGATATTTTATCAGTACAAGAATTGTTGGGACATGAAAGTTTAACTGCAACAGCAATATATACACATGTTACGACAGATAGATTAAAGGATGTATATTTTAAAACACATCCAAGGGCAAAAAAATAGGAGGTAATATGGCTAAATTATATTTTAGATATGGAGCAATGAATTGTGGTAAAACAACACTTTTATTGCAAACACAACACAATTATGAAGAAAATGGATTAAAAGCAATAATAGTAAAACCATCAATTGATACGAAAGGAAATACAAAAATAGTATCAAGGATTGGACTTGAAAAAGAAGTAGATTTATTATTAAAAGACACTGATAACTTATATGATATTGTCAAAAAGAAATATAAAGATGTAAGTTGTATATTAGTAGATGAAGCACAGTTTATGAAAAGAATACAAGCTGATCAATGTATGGAAATAGTAGTTAAACTTGATATCCCAGTAATGTGCTTTGGACTTAGAACAGATTTCTTAACAAATGGGTTTGAAGGTTCCACAAGACTATTGGAAATAGCAGACTCAATTGATGAGATGAGAACAATATGCCAATGTGGTAAAAAAGCTACTTATAATGGTAGATTTGTAAATGGTGAATTTACTACAAGTGGGGAACAAGTGGCTATAGATGGAAAAGATAATGTAACATATAAACCAATGTGCGCAAAATGTTATGAAAAAGCTAAAAAATTAAGTTTGATAAGAAATAAATAATATGATATTATTATCTTATAATAGGTGATTTTATGAGAGTAAGGGATAGCGAAACAGCAAAAATTAATAATAGTGAAATAAAGCGACTTGAAAAAGTATTAGCTAAAGTAGATCGTGAAGAAGAATCACTACTAAAAGAATTTGATAAGAATATTACTTCTATATTAGGAGAAATATTAATACCAATTCTTAAAGAACTTCAAAATTTGAAAGTGGTAGTTGATGGAAATACGGTTCCTTTTCTTGATACAGTTAGTTGTTCAAGGGCACTTTCTACCCCTGAAGGCAGTCTAAGAATCCCAGATAACTTTTTACAAGTTGTCCATAAGTCTTACTTATCACCAGAATTAATGAATAAATTTGAATCAATTTTACAAGAATGGTTCTCAAATAAAACAGCAATAATAAGAAGTAGTATAAAGAATGTAGATTCTTATGAAGATGTATCTAGAGTGCTTCCACAAGCATATGCTTTAGCGTCACTTGCTTTAACAGCATTTCATAAAAGACCTAATATGATATTACATGATGTACAAAAATTAACTGGAATTGCTATTAGTGAAGGAAGCATTGCAGAACTTGGTACAGGTGAAGGTAAAACTTTAGCAGCAGTATTACCAGTTTACCTACAAGCATTAAGAGGAAAAGGAGCGCATGTAATTACTGCAAACTCATACCTAGCAAGACGTGACTTTGAAGAGACTTTACCTATATTTGAAGGACTTGGATTATCTTCAGGATATGTTCCAGAAAATGAAGAAGAACTTGCTGTATTAGAAGGAAAAGATCCAAGAAAACTATCTCAAAATGAAAGAGTAGAATTATATCAAAAATTAAATAAA
Organism: uncultured Clostridium sp.; assembly: GCA_946414595.1. Taxonomy (GTDB): domain Bacteria; phylum Bacillota_I; class Bacilli_A; order RF39; family UBA660; genus RUG13868. Next base: position 3,784 of record CAMKPE010000006.1, on the reverse strand, counting down.
TTAAAACAAGTATCTTATAAGAAAGATATTACTTATGGATCTAAATCTACTTTTGCATTCGATTATCTAAGAGATAATGGAATAAGAAAAAAAGAAGATATGGTTCAAAGAGTTGAAAGACCTGGATTTGCATTAATAGATGAAGTTGATGATGCTTTAGTAGATGATGCACAAGTTCCTTATAGAATTGCAATGCATACACCTACATATCATGATGGATTATCATTAATGGAATTATGTATGATGTTTAATGCACCATATGACATAGTTCGTGAAAGAATTGAACAAATGCATCTTCCTACAGAAGGACTTTCTTATCAAGAAGCAAGTTATATAGCAAGAACATTCTTAAATGGTGAATTAATGCCAGATCAAAGAGAATATCAAGAACTTGCTCAATTATATTTTGAAACTCAAAAGATTTTAGTATGTGAAGATGAAATGTATGGCTTTAAAACAGGTAAAGACTTGTTTAATGCAATATTAGATGAAAAGAATTATGACTCTACAGGAATAAAGAAAAAATATGGAATTATATATAGTAGAGAAAAAAGAGACTTCACAGTATCTGATGATGCTTATGAAGGATTCTTAAAATTCTGTTATTTATCACTTCATATAAATACAGATGTAATAGAGTATCAGGATAAATTATTAAATGATCCTAATTATGTTTTAAAAGAAGACTATAACATAGTAAGAGGAGTTGTAATATTAACAGCAAAAGGATCAAATAAAATACTATATGATAGTAATTATCCTAAAATACATAAACATTATGAAGAATATATTACAACAGTATCTAACGAAGCCGCAGTAATGGCTCATTATTTTCAACAGGCAATAACAGCAAACCTTTTAATGGTTAAAAACCAAGATTATGTTGTTGATGGTGGAAAAGTTAAAACAATGAAGAATGGAAGAATTCAAGAAGGTTCTACATATTCAGATGGACTTCACCAAGCAATAGAAATAAGAGAAAGAATTCCAAGATCTCAAAGAACAAAAGATACAGTTGCATCATCTGCCATAACACAAAAAGATTTCTATCAAAGATATGATATGTTTAGCGGAATGACAGGAACATCTGCTAAAAAATTATTCTATGAAATATATGGTAAAGCAACTGTTGAAATACCTAAACACGCTTTCTATAGTTTTTATGGAAGAAAAAGAGCAAAAGGTGCTAAAGAACCAATTGGTGTAGATAAAAAACCAACTGTGTTTACTGAAACTATGGAAGAAAAAATAACATTGATTATCAAATCAATTATAGAAGCCAAAAGAAAGAACCCACCACAACCTGTATTACTTGTTGTGGCAAACGTAGAAGAAATGGGTTACTTACAAGCAGCACTTAAATTAAATGGAATAGGGTTTAATACACTTACTGCGACAACACCAAAAGAAAAAGAAGCAGAAATAATAGCAAATGCAGGTCGTCCTGGTATGGTAACAATATCTACAGAGATGGCTGGACGTGGAACTGATATTAAAGTAGGTGGAGATAGAGAAACAATAATAGATTTAGCACTTAGAAGCCATTTAAGAAGAATAGAACAATTATATGGACATATGGAATTTACAAGTGCTGAAATGGCTATGTTAAGAAAGAAAGTTGAAAAAGCCTTAACAGATGCTCCAAATGTAGCACTTTGGTCTAAAGAAGAAGAACAAAAGAGTGCTAAAGAACTTGAATCAACTGGATTAAAAGTAATCTCAAGTGGATACTTTAAAATGAGTAGAGTAGATAGACAGCTAGAAGGAAGAACAGGAAGAAATGGTATCTCTGGAGAATGTGAAAGATATGTATATCCAGATGATTTAAAACGTATAGGAATTGGATCAATAGATGGAAGAAATTCTGTAATATCTTTCTTTAAGAAGTTTAAGAAAAATCCAGATGGCTCAATAGGCGTTGATAGAAGAGGATATGACGCTATAACTGGAAAAGTAAAATCAATGCAAGAAGCATTTGAAGATATGATTAAAGAAAATATTAAAAATACACAGGTGCTTGATAAACATGCAACAGAGTTAGTAGAGCGTTATAGAGAAGAAAGAAGATTAATCTTATGCGATAAAAAAGATATAAGGGAAGAAGCACTTAGATTAATTGAAAACGCTATGGATGGAATACTAGCATCCTATATAGATAAAGAAGAAATAACTCAACATGATTTATTAACACCACTAAGAGATATAAAATTTGATATTGATTATGAAGCAATTTGTCTTGAAATAAAGAAATGCTTAGGAATTAAACTTGATAAAGAAGCATTAAAGATAAGTGGAATAAATCTATTAGAATTAAGAAATGCTGTTATTGAATCAGCTAAAGATAAATTAGAGAAATGTAGTGATGAACAAATTAAACAAGCATTATTAATGAAATATGATTATATGATTAAGAATATTCCAACACTTCTAGAACATAGCTTTAATGTTAAAAGATTAACAGCAATGTCTATGGGAATGGAAAACCAAGCTGATTACAATGCTGAAATGGAATTTTCAACACAAAGACAAAGAGCAGTTATCAATGCATCAAAAATAGCAACAAATCATTTAATTGGAATTGCACTTCCAATGGAAGAAGATAAGAGATTAGATGATATTAAATATGAAAGATTTGGATTTAGAATAGAAAGAGAATCTAAAGAAGAAACAGAATTTGATGTAGTTGAGTCTGATCAAGTAGAAAATAATATCAATATTGCTAAAAGAATAAGAGCTGTTAAAGGAAAACTAGAAGCTGAAGATGAAGCTGAAATGAAGAAAATCGACAAGAAAATGGCAAGACTAGAAAGACAACATATTGAAGTTCCATTAAGCGAATTATATAAGGGACTTAACGTTAGACCTATGAAATTTGTTAGTGCTATGGTTGATGGAAAAGAAACAGTCGATTTAGTATTAGTAAGAAAGCAAATAGAAAAAAGTAATGAAGACAAAAAGAAACTGTAAATAGTTTCTTTTTTCTTGTTAAAATATGTTGATTTTCATTGACAATATTTTGTATAATATAACTCGAAAGAAAGGATGATATTTTAATGAAATATGTTTATACCTTCAAAGAAGGAAACGCTGATATGAGAAACCTTTTAGGTGGTAAAGGTGCAAACTTAGCTGAAATGACAAATATTGGTCTACCAGTACCACAAGGATTCACTATCACAACAGAAGCATGTACTAAATATTATGAAGATGGTAGAGAAATCAATAAGGAGATTCAAAGCCAAATCAATGAGTACATCGAAAAAATGGAAAAAATGACTGGAAAGAAATTTGGAGATAAAGAAAATCCTTTACTAGTTTCAGTAAGAAGTGGTGCTAGAGCTTCAATGCCAGGTATGATGGATACTATCCTTAACCTAGGATTAAATGAAGAAGTTGTAGATGTTCTTGCTAAAAAGAGTAATAATCCAAGATGGGCTTGGGACTGTTATAGAAGATTTATTCAAATGTATTCTGACGTAGTTATGGAAGTTGGAAAGAAATACTTTGAAGAATTAATCGACAAGATGAAAGCTAAAAAGAAAGTTACTCAAGACGTTGAATTAACTGCTGAAGATTTAAAAGAATTAGCTGGACAATTCAAAGCTGAATATAAAAAGAAAATTGGTAAAGAATTCCCTAGTGATCCAAAAGAACAATTAATGGGAGCAATTAAAGCTGTATTCCGTTCATGGGATAACCCAAGAGCTAATGTTTATAGAAGAGATAATGATATTCCTTATTCATGGGGAACTGCTGTAAACGTTCAATCAATGGCTTTTGGTAA
>CAMKPE010000005.1 GCA_946414595.1 uncultured Clostridium sp. | reverse complement strand
GAGTTTGTATAAAGTGTTGCCAAGCAATTTATATTAGTTTTATTTTCATTCATTTGGATCAACTCCTTTTATAATTCTATTTCTACACCTATTTTTTTGTTATTTGATTCATTTATTAATTCAATTGATGTTGCTAAATCTTGTAAAAATAACCCTGTAGAATCAAATACAGTTATATCATTATCATTTATTCTTCCTTTTGTTTTATTTAAAATAACATCTCCTATTTCACCATCAAATTTACTAATTAATTTATTATTATATGCATATTGAGCTTCACCTTGTTTTAAGCATTGACTCTCATCATCAGCAAAGATTCTAGATCTTGTAAAGATTTTTTCATCAATTTCTTGTTTTCCAATCATACAAGCACCCATACAACTAAAGTGTGTTCCTGGTTTAACCCAACTATCATCAATGAGAGCTTTATCTGATGGAGTTGTAGTTATTATAATATCACTTATATTTGTTATTTGACTTATATCGTTAACTATACAAAAATTAGACATTAATTCTTTATTAGATTCTTTTAACAATCTAATTATGTCATTCTTAAATATTAATAATTCATTATTATCTAATACTCTTTTTGGATTATATAAATATACATTTTCAATAGAGGGCATTAAATATAAAGTTGCTGCTGTAGAATACTTTGCAATATTTCCTGTGCCAACTATTAATAAATTCTTAGAATCTTTTCTTGCTAAATATTTAGCCCCAATAGCTGCTGCAGCGCCTGTACGATAAGAAGTAATTGGAGCAGCATTTAAAATAGCTAAAGGTTCACCTGTTTTATCATTACATACTAAAGCAGTTGCATTTACTTTTGAAAGACCATTTTGAGGATTGTTCTCATTATAAGAAATGAGCTTTAATCCATATGCACCACTATCTTTTAAATTTCCTGATCTAATATCTAAATCAAAAACATTATGTTCATATTCATAAAAAACTAATGGCCAAACATTTCCCTTATTATTACTTTTTTGTTTATAAGCTTCTTCTACAGCATTAACTGCCAATTCTAAATTAATTATTTTATTTATATCGCTTTCATTTAAAACCTTTATCTTACTCATATATTTCACCTCTTCTATCGAAACTTTAACCGTCAATACCAAGTATCAATTGCGATACTGTACCTTATTTACAATTTTAACACGATTATTATGTTGACTAGAATCTTGTCCATATCTATTTTTAATGTCTTCTAATCTTTAATAATAATTATTTTACTCTAATTTATCCAGTTTAGTATATCATTGATCATATCATCATTTATGTATTTACATTCAATACTATACCTATCATTTCCGTGATAATCTGAACCACATGAAACTAATAAATTATTATTTTTAGCGTAATTATATAAATATTCAACTTCTTCTCTACTTTTTGGATTATTGCATATTTCTATACCATCAACATAGTCTTTAACTTCTTCTAATACTTCGTTTACATCTTTATGATATCTATAAGGATGTGCCAAAAATACCTTACCATTATTATTGTGAATTATATCTAACAATTCTTTTATATCTGGCCATACAATATGCATATCAATATATAAAGGGAATGATGATTCGATTGTACTTACTCTATAAAAATCACTAGCATCTTTTATATTATACTTTTCCAAGAAATCTTTATCTAACATTCTAAAAACAGCAGTATGAGCGTATTCTTTGCTTGAATCATATGATTCTATGTTTGATAGACTAATATTTTTACTTTTTGCAATATTAACTAGTGCATCAAAAATCTTTTTTTGTCTTTTTTCAGGTGTTTCATACTTTTCTTTTGCATATCTATATACTTCATCAAGTTTAAAATCGTAACACAAAAAATCATAAGTATGATTATTTATAATTGCATCTGCTTCCATTCCAGTTATTATTCTTATATTTGAATCATTATTAATATCTTTATAAGCTTCACAAGTATTATGATCTGTTATTGATATAATATCAAAATTAATTTTCTTAAAAAAAGTAATCAATTCTTGAACATTAAACTCTCCATCTAAAGAATAATTTGAATGTGTATGTAGATTAATTTTCATTTTTGTTCCTTGTAATTGTTTTACTTTTTTATCCATATGAATTAACTCCTTTATTTATAATGTTTTTTTAAAATACTGTTAGCAATAAACTCTACTACATCTGTTTCATCTTCGCTAACTAGTACTTTATCTTCTTCAGTAATATCAGTAAAGTATTTATTTAGTTTTTTATTTACTGATATAGAGTTTAATGGGTATCCTGGATTAACTTTATCACTAGGGGTTTTTACCATATAGAAGTCTTCTTTACTCCATGTGTATGTATATTCTTTATCATCACAGATAACTGCAATACCATAAACCCATCTACATGTTAGTTTACCATCTGTTCCATAATCTTTTACTAATCCAATATAGTGACTTAACATTTCTTCATCATTAAGCCTTTTACCATTAATTCTTCTAACATACATCCCAGGTTGTTTATCATCTGGAACGTTTTCTAAATATAAGTTATCATCCATTGCAAATACTGGCATATCAACGATTTTGGAATATGCTCTTGCTTTGATTAATGCATTTTCAATAGCATCTTTTCCATTCTCATCAATATCAAGTTCTTGACCAATTTCTTTTAAGGTAATAACTTCAATGTCATGTTCTAATAACCCTTTAGAAAATCTTTTAGCTTTACTTTCATTTCCTGTTGCAAATAATACTTTCATGTAATCTCCTTTTTTTAAATCATAATTTTGTTATTTCTCATATCATTATATAATTCTTGAATATCTTTTTCTTCGTTAAATATATAACCTTTAATTCCGCGCTTTCCAGCTTCTTTAACATTGATTTCAGAGTCATCAATAAAGTAGCACTCATGTGATTCTAAACCATAGTTATTTAATAATATATCAAATAACTTACCAGTTTCTTTTACTTCATGATAATCACATGATAATACCCATCCATCTAAGTCTTTAAATAATGGATTGTTTTTATAAAAGTCAAAACATCCTTTAACATTATCTGATAACACATATACTTTATAATTATTATTTTTTAATAATTCAATACATTTAATTAAATCTTTATTTATTTTTCTATATTTATAAAAATTAACTAAATATTCTTTATATAAAGAATCATACTCTTTAGGAAAGTTACACTCTAAATACTTTTTTTCTAAAGTTATATTTCCTAAATCTAAATCATTCCAATTATCAAAAAATCTTTTTAATTCGTTATAAGTTTCATTATCTATATCTAAATCATCCAAGACTGAAACAGGTTTTTTTCTTAATAAAACTCCACCTAAGTCAAATATAATGTTTTTGATAGAAATCACCTCTATTTCAGTTTTGTAATTCTTTTATTTTAATTATTAATTCATTTATAACTTTTCTATTACTTCTATATTTGTACCATTTAAATTATTTCTTAATTCTTTACCATCATTAATATTTCCAACAATAGAACCATAGTGAGTTGGTATTACTACTTTTGGATTTATTGATTTTGCTAATGTTGCTGCTTCTAACACATCCATTGTAAATCTACCACCAATAGGAATTAGTGCCACATCACATGTAACACTTAAAGCTTCTTCAGTATTATCAGTATCACCTGCAACGTAGTAAGAAATATTATCTACATTAACTACATACCCCAACCAATCATTTTCTTTTGGATGAAATGGTTTATCGATATTATATGCTCTTACTGCTTTGATATTTATATTATCAATATTAGTTTCTTCATTAGGGTTAAGTAAAACATAATCTTTGAAAGCAATTTTCTTAACATCCGCTTCCATACTTCTTGGTGCTACTATTATTGTATTTTCATTCTTAACTTTTTTAATTGAATCAGTATCATAATGGTCGTAATGATCATGAGTTACAAATATAATGTCAGCATCATGCATATCACTATCGATTTTAAATGGATCAAAGTATATTGTTTTACTTAAACTTAGTTTTATACTGCTTTGAGTATTTACTGTAATATTATCTACATTCATATTAATTACCTCTTTTATTTATTTCAATTACTTCATTATCAGTTACAATTAATGAATCATCATTTGTTAATTTATATACCTTGTGTTTGTTTTCTTCTAATGCTTTTTTATATGCTTCTTCTCTTAATTTTGGATTATATTCTTCTTCTCCATAGTGAGGAATAAGAATACCATCAAGAAGTCCTAAAGCATTGTAATCAGTTATATTTACGTAGTTGTTATCTAAGCCTAGTAGATGTTCAATACTTTTAGACACTATATGAGCTCCACATGATCCACCAATATAGATAACTCCTTTTTTAACATACTCGATAATATCTTTATCAAAATTACATTTTCTTATCTTATCTAGTGTTGCAAAAGTGTTACCACCGCTTACATAGATTATGTCAATATTTAGGTTTCTAAACTTATCTACATTTGATTCATCAAAAACATAAATATTATCTTTATTAGTAAATCCATCTTCATATAGTCTTTCATAATATTTATTTGAATTTATTTTCTCTTTTGTAGCTTTCTCATTTGGTATAAATAATACTTTGTTTTCGCTTAATTTCTTAGGCACATTTTTTATAATAACTTCTTTAGAATTACTATTAATAAAATCAGAAGAACTTAATATCATTTTCATATTGTTATTCACCTCTTTTATTAATATATTTAACCTATTTTATTATATCATAATATGTCTTATAAAATCTCTTGTTTTCTTTATAAAATAAATAAAAAAGTGTGATTTATATCACACTTAAAAACATCATCTATTCTACCTCAATATTATTAATAAATTGATCTAACACTTTACCTTCTTTAAATATCTTCTTTCTTCTTTTAGATATTTTAAAGAATCTAGTTACTTTATATAAATGTTTATGTTTCTCTTTTTCTAAATCCATAAAGTATTTATTTTTATAATCTCTTTTAACTGATCTTATGTAACATTTAAAAAGTGCTGTCCTTTTAATTATTAATACTCCTTTAATCTCTTCAATTGGTAATTCTTGTATTTGATTTCCTTCAATGATAAGTTTTTTCTTTTCTTTTCTTGAATATTCAATTATGTCTTTATATAGTTCTTTAAAATCTACTTTATTTAAATCAGAACCATATTTCTTAATAAGTCTTTTCTTTATTATTTTCATGTTATTATTTTCAATTTCATCGCTTGGAAGTGAATATAATCTATCACAGTTAACTACAAAATAATTTAATACATTAATATATTTTAATGCTGAAGTTGTCTTACCAGATCCTTTAGAGCCAATTATATTAATGATATTGTCATCAGTTAGCTTAATATTTAAATCTTTCTTACTCCTAAACAAATGAATATTTTTCATAATAAAACACACCCTTATTTAATTTTTTTATAATAATCTTTTATCCAGTCAAATCTTTTACCATCACTTCTAATATAATTTAACGATCCATATGTGTAGTTATCGTCTTTAAGTATTTCTATTTTTTCTATATCTTTTAGATCTATTCTCCAGATGCATCCTTGTAATATATCACTATCTTCTGTAATACATCTATCAAATGTTTTCTCTATCTTATTACATACTTCTAAAAACTCTTTATCATTTCTTTTATCTTTACTATTTCTAATATATTTAAGTAACTCTTCATCAGTAATGTTATATTTTTTTAGTAATTTATCAAATTCTTCTTTTTCTTTAATGTTATTAGGAATTGGTTTGTTATTTAGCAAGAATGAATATCTTCTAAAATCAGTTATAAATACATCTTTCTTATCTTTATTAAATGTTATTTTAACATCAAATCCTTCTACCTTTTTTCCCTTGTGTTTAGAAGGGCATATGTTGTTGTAGCATTTAGCCCAACACCATAATGGATATTTAGCATTACTTTTATTTTTTACTTTTTCATTCATCTTTCTAATAATAAAATCATATACTTTATCTGTCTTTGATAAATCAGCTTTACTTGAATCAGTTTCAAGATAACCATTTTTTATTAATGATTTTAAAGCATCATATGATTGAAAAGTTACTAGTTTCATATTATCACCACTTAAATTATAACAAAAAAACGATTACTTAAAAAGTAATCATTTTAATTATTCTTCGTTTTTGATTGGTTTAATATCTTTCATAGTTGGGAATAATACAACATCTCTTATTGAAGGTTGATTATAGATAATCATTAATAATCTATCAATTCCAAATCCTAATCCAGATATTGGAGGCATTCCTTGTTCCATTGCTCCCATAAATCCTTCATCAATTTCCATTGTTTCTTCGTCACCTTGTTCTTTAGCTTTTAATTGATCTTCGAACGCTCTTCTTTGTTCAATTGGATTTACAAGCTCTGAGTATGCCTTACATAACTCAGTTCCACATGCTACTACTTGGAATACATCAATAATTCTCTTATCATTATCATTTCTTCTTGCAAGTGGGATTAAGAATGCTGGATAGTTGTAGATAATTGTTGGTTGTACGATTCCTTCTCTAATTGTTCTTTTATATACAAAGTCAATTATTTGGCTGATTGAATAATAATCTTCAAGTTCAGCATAAGAGAATAATCCTTTTTCTACAATTTTATCTTTTAATTCTTTTGGATCTTCTACATCAAGGAAATCAAATCCTAAGATTTCTCTCATCTTTTCTACGTAGTTAATTCTATCAAAGTTTTCTTTACCAAAATCAAGTTCAACATCTTTATATGTAATTGTTGTTGTACCAAGAAGTTCAGTTAATAATTCTTTAATGAATCTCTGGTAGAACTTAATATTATCTTCAAAGTTCCAGTATGCTGCATACCACTCTACTTGAGTAAACTCTTGTAAGTGTTCAGAGTCCATTCCTTCGTTTCTAAAGCATTTAGCAAGTTCATATACTTTAGTAAATCCACCTGCAACACATTGTTTTAAATATGTTTCTGGTGCAATTCTTAAGTTTAGATCAATATCTAATGCGTTATGATGTGTATAGAATGGCCTTGCTGCTGCTCCACATACGGCACTTTGCATAATTGGAGTCTCAACTTGTAAGAATCCGTTTTCTGCTAAGAATCTATGTAAGAATGAATATAATTTACTTCTTCCTAAAAATACTATTCTTGATTCATCATTTGATATTAAATCGATATATCTTTGACGATATTTTAATTCAGTATCAGTTAATCCATGATATTTTTCTGGAAGTGGTTTTAGAGCTTTTCCTAAGAATTTTATTGTTGAAGCAAGTAATGTTTTTTCGCCTGTTTGTGAAGTTATGACTGTACCAGTTGCTCCAATAAAATCTCCAACGTCTACAAGTTTCTTAAAGAATTCATAGTCTTCTTCCTTTGTAACGTCGCTTTTTAATTGAACTTGCATATCAGCTTGTATGTCTCTTAAACGTACAAAGCTAAGTTTACCCATCTTTCTCATAAATACAATACGTCCAGCTATACTTATGTTTTCAGTTCCATCTGGTAATATTCTAGTTTCTTCTAAAGTATTAGTAACTTCAAATCTTTCTGGATATGGGTTTGTATATTGTTCAATATCTACTAATTTTTCTCTTCTAACTCTTTCTTGTTCTGAAAATTCATTCATATTATCCACCTCATTAATAAGCAAAATTATAGCATAATTTTAGTTTTAAAACAATATTTTTTACAAAATAAAAAAACTCATTTTATGAGTTTTTTATGCTACATCAATTACGATATAATAAACGATTTCTCCGTTATATACGAATAAGATATCGTATGCTCCAGCTTTGCTATCTTTTGCAACATATCCATTACCTGCAAAGTTGAAGTTTCTTTCATCTGGAGTGTTAATTATGAAGTAATATCCTCCTGCTTCAAGTGCATTTGAATTTAAATCTTCAATTGATAATTTTAAATGTTCCTCAAGTGGTTTATGTGGAGTAATATATACTCTTGCGATATCTAAATCTGTTGAGAATTCAGTATCTAGATAAACATTGATCCATTCGCCCAATTTGAATGATGATTTTAAGTTCTTTGTCTTATATCCATTCTTTGCATATTCATCCATATAACCTAATTCTTCTCTTTCATCACCAACAAGCATAACACCTTTGATAACAAATTCAGATGAATCTTTTACTTTGTATAATACTCCTTTTTCATATTCATATTTACCATCTTCTACTGGTACTGCTTCGTTTTCATTAACATTTTCTTTCTTTTCACCTTTGAATACAAAAAGCCATAAAAGTAAAACTACAACTATAATTAATATTCCAACTGCTATTAAAATAAGTGTACTATTGTTCTTTTTATTATTATTCATATTATCCTCCTAATATTCTTTCACTACTCTATGTTAAATTAATTATAACATAATTACTTATTATTTTTAACTACTAAATTGTTTTTTATTGTAAAGTTTATTCTACTTCTTTTACTTTAAATAAAAATGCTGTGTAATCTTCTTTTTCAAACTTATATTTATCCATATATATTTGATCATAGTTATTAGTTATATATTCTGGTATTTCAAATTCATCTTGATCTGTTGCATATACAATAAACATTACTTCTTTATTTTCTACATACTTTTGCATTTCATCAAGATTTTCAGGAAATTTTTCATAATCTAGATTTTGTACTTCAAAATACTTTGTATTAGGTATTATTCCTGATACAGTATATACTCCTACATCAAGAAATCCCATATTTAATAAAGTAGGATTCTTATATTTATTAATATATTCAGCATATTTGTATTGGAAATATGAGTCTTTACTTCTTCCCATATCATATCCAAATCTTGCTCTTTTATAACTTAAGAATGCGAATGCTACAAATACGATTGCAAAAAATACATATAGATATTTTTTATTAATTATCTTATCTGAATATTTTTTAAATATTGAAATTATTCCTATTATAGTTATTAAACTAAACATTATTGTAGGAAGCATATAATACTTATATACTTTTAAGCCCCAGAATATAAAGACAAATGATAATAATGTTCCACTTAATAATCCAATTTTTAAAAGCTTATTTTTTTCTTTAATGAACCATACAAATATAGGCATAGAAAAAATTAATCCCATTATTAATATTCCATTTTGTCTTATTGCAACAAAGCTTGATCTAAATATTCTAAAGAATCTTGTAATCATACTATATTTTTTTCCTGGGTCATATGCAGTCATATTAATAACGAAATAATCTTGAATGAAATCTTTTACTCCCCCAGTTATTATTAAATATATAAATGCCAAAATTAATGGAGCAATCATTCCTATTAAAAACTTCAAACAAAACATAAATGCTTTCTTTGTTTTCTTCTTAAGTAATAAATCAATAAATATGACTATTCCAAAATTAATCCAAAAACCAAGCATTGTATACTTCATAAGAAGAACAAGGCCGGCCATTAGACCATTTATATATATTTCTTTATCTGTTAATTCACTTTCTTTAAAGTGTTTAATAAAGTAATAAAGTGATACTCCAAAGAATGGAAGACAAAATTCTTCACATGATCCTCCTTGAACAAAAGATGTTGATGTTGTTATTAAAAATGCTAAGAAAGGAATTATCACTAATGAATATTTTTCATCTAAATACATTTTTATTATCTTATACATGTAATATAAGAATACTGTGAAACTAATTACTTCTAGTATAAATACTCCATAAAAAGAATTATGGCTAAATAAGTAACCTATTCCATAAATTAAATATAATAAAATCCCTTTTTGTTCGAACAAATCTTTATATGGAACTACTCCATTAAACATACTTTTACCTACTGTAAAGAAGGCATTAGCATCAACCCAATCATTAAATGAATAAAGGAATGAGTTTTTGCTTGTAAATAGTAAGAATACAAAAGAAACTAAAAAACAGAAAAATAAATATTTATTTTTAATTAGTTTTTTAATTATCTTTTTCATTTTCTTCTTCCTTTAAATTCCTACTTATTACGTATCTTGGACGTCTCTTTGTTTCACTATAAGTCTTACCAATATATTCACCAATAATACCTAAAGATATCATCTGAATTCCACCCATAATCCATATAGAACATGCTAAGAAAGTCCATCCAGCAATTGTATTTCCTGTTAATTTTGCTATCAAACAATATATTGTTACTAACATACTAATAATAAATATTATTATTCCAAAAGTAAGTAATAATCTAATTGGTTTTACTGAGAATGATGTAATTCCATCCCATGCAAAGTTAAGCATTTTCTTTAATGGATATTTTGATTCTCCTGCAAATCTTTCACTTCTTTCATAATATACAACGTCTGATTTGTATCCGATTAATGGGAATATTCCTCTTAAGAATAAGTTTACTTCTTTATAATCAGCGAAGTTTTCTAATACTCTTTTTGTAGTTAATCTATAATCAGCATGATTATATACTATATCTACACCCATCTTTTTCATAAATTTATAGAAAGCTTGTGCTGTATGTTTCTTAAACCAAGAATCTTTCTTTCTTGCACTTCTAACTCCATAGACAATATCACAACCATCATTGTATTTATCTAGCATTTCATCTACTGCATTAATATCATCTTGTAAGTCTGCATCCATTGATATTACAACATCAGCATATTCTTTTGCAGTCATAAGACCTGCTACTAAAGCATTTTGATGTCCCCTATTTCTTGATAAACATATACCAGTAAAGTATTTATGATCTTTATTAATTTGTTCAATTAATTCCCAAGTTTTGTCTTTTGATCCATCATTAACATACATTACTCTACTGTCATCAGATATCTTTTTATCTTTGATTAGTTTTTTCATCTTTTCATCTAATCTTTTAGTAGTCTCATTTAATACTTCTTCCTCGTTATAACAAGGAATAACGATATATAAAGTTTTTTCTTTTTTAGTATTTTTCTTCATAATTGCTCCAATCTAACTCATTAATGTCCTTATATATAAATTATAACAAAAAAAGTAGTTTAGTAACTACTTATTTTCGTGTTTTAATTTAATTAATTATTCAAATGTTGATAGTATTAGATCAATACTAATAGCTCCAGCATATGTGTAAGTTCCATCATATTCTTTATCCCCTGCTAGAGTTTCAAATTTAACAACGTTTTCTCCAAATGTAATTTTATATTTGTCATCAAAGAATTCGCGTGTTAATGTTCCATCAGAATTTAAATCAAATGGTAAATCAAGTGATGATCCATCTCCTGTGATAGATATTCTTACTTCGTTTTCATCACTTTGAAACATTACAAGTGTTAATTTATCAGATGTATATTTACCATTGTATTTTGTTTCTAGATATTTAGAATCACCAAAGTTATCTTTAAAATAATCTTCTTTAGTATATTCAGCAGATCTTGTATATACTAAATTTTTTAATTGTTCATTATCACTTGTAATTTTTAATGTTTTCTTATCTTCTGATAAAGTAAGGATAGTATTATCACCATGTGAAGCATCTAGTTTTCCATTTTCTACATCACCATATCCAACATAAATGTAATCTTCATTATTAATATTAATTACTACAGTATTATCAGTAGTGTTGTATAGTTTTGCTTCACCTTTTTCATTCTTATATACTGCTGTGTAATCTTTTGCAGTTATCCCTTCTTTAGGTGTTGGTGTTGTGTTTGTATTTGTATTAGTATTAGTATTTGTATTTGCATTAGTATTAGTATTTGGCTTTTCACTATCTTTAAAGAATGGAATATATGGCATTAAAATTATAAATGCGATTGCTCCAACTAATAGTAATATTGCAATTATTAAACCACCGTTACCACCTTTTTTGTTTTCTGTTGCTGTAGGAGCTGGTGTTTCATCTTTAGCTGGTTCTTCAGTAGGTGCTGCAGGTGCTGGTTCTTCTGCTTTTGGTTCAGCAGTAGCTGCAACTGGAATTTCTGCAACTGTTTCTGCAACTGTTTTTTCAGCAACAGGTGCTGCTTCTACAGGAGCCTCAGCTGGTTTAGCTTCTTCAACTACAGGTTCTGCCTTTGCTTCTACAACAGGAGCTTCAGTAACCACTTCAGGTGTAGCAACTTCTTCTACAACAGGTTCTGCAGGTTTTTCTTCAACTACTGGTGCAGTCTCAACAACAGGTGCCTCAGTAGGTACTTCTACAGCTGGTGCAGCCTCTACAGGAGTTTCTACAACTGCTTCATTAGCTACATTTGTTTCTTCTACATTTTTATTCTCTTCATTCATTTTCGTTTCCTCTTTCTATTCTATTTCTGATGCATTAGAAAAATGTGGATATTCTTTTTCAGTATCATTTATTTTTACAGTCTTATAACTAATTTCAATATTATAATATGCATTTTCTTCACTATCATAAACCATTGCATAGTTTACATCATTTTCGCTAAGCATAGCTCTTATTGATCCATATGTTACTCCCTTGTAATCTTCTATATCAGTAGTATAGATTGTAGAAATAGCAGATTTCTCAAATTCCTTATTTCCTGTTGCAATAATATAATAGTTTTCATTAATATTAGATAATTCTCCTTGAATTCCACTAATAGTAATTGTTGTTACATTTCCTTTTTCTTTCCAACTTTCTACTGTATTATCTACAACTTTATTTAATGCAGTAACTAATTTATTAGTTGAACCACATCCAGTCAACATAAATGTTGCTCCTAAAAACAATACAGCGATTAATAATATCTTTTTCTTCATATAGACCTCCATATTCTATTAACATTTTATCACATTATTAGAAAAAGAAAAACTATTTTTTAGTCTTTCTTTATTAATTTATCCATGATTTCTTTTGCAGCTTTCTTTCCTGCTTCCATAGCAAGTATTACAGTAGCTGCCCCTGTTACGGCATCTCCTCCAGCATATACATTATCAAGTGATGTTTTTGTACCCTCTACTTCAATTAATCCTTTCTCTGTTAATACGATTGGACTTTCTTTTAAAGCTTCATGGTTAGGACTTGTTCCAAGTGCCATAACTATCATATCACAACCAACGTAGTATTCAGAACCTTCTTCTTCAATTACTTTTCTTCTTCCATCTTCTCCTGGTTCAGATAAAGTCATCTTAACAACTTGCATTCCTACTACGCTGTTGTTTTCATCTGTATAAATACATGTAGGATTTCTTAATAAATCAAATATTATACCTTCTTCTTTAGCATGTTCTACTTCTACTTTTCTTGCAGGAAGTTCATCTATTCCTCTTCTATACATTAAATGAGCTTCAATACCTAAACGTTTAAGTGATCTAACTGCATCCATTGCAACGTTACCTCCACCGATTACGTATGCTACTTCTGCTTTCTTAACTGGAGTTTTACCATCATCTTTGTATGCTCCCATTAAGTTAATTCTTGTTAGTATTTCATTAGCTGAGAATACTTCGTTAGCATCCTCACCAGGAATACCCATAAATTTAGGAAGTCCTGCTCCAGTTCCTACGAATACTGCATCATATTCTTCTTGTAATGAATTTAATGTTATTGCGTTACCAATAGGTACATCTGTTTTAATATCTACTCCTAATGCTTTAAGACTATCAACTTCTTTTTGTACAATACGCTTTGGAAGTCTAAACTCAGGAATACCATAAGTTAAAACTCCTCCTGCTTTATGTAATACTTCATATACTGTTACATCAAATCCATTTTTAGCAAGATCTCCTGCACAAGTAAGTCCTGCTGGACCACTTCCTACTATAGCAACTTGTAATCCATTTTTTGGAACTTGTCTAGTTGAACTAAATCCATTTAATATTGCTTGATCTGCTACATAACGTTCAAGTGAACCAATAGAGATTGATTCTCCTTTAATTCCTTTAACACATTTACTTTCACATTGTTTTTCTTGTGGACATACTCTTCCACATACTGCAGGTAAACTTGATGATTCTGAAATAATATCATAAGCTTCCTTTATATTTCCTTCTTTTACAGCTTTTATAAAATTAGGAATCATTATATTAACTGGACAACCTTCAACACACTTTGGTATCTTACAATTTAAACATCTAGATGCTTCTTGTAATGCTTCTTCATCATTATATCCAAGTTCTACTTCGTTGAAATTATTAACTCTTTCTTTAGCATCTTGCATTCTAACCTTAATCTTTTTATCGTTCATAATGCCTCCCAATTATTCTTCTTTTGAAAGTTTTGCTTTCATTTGTTCCCATTTTTCTTTTTCTTCTTGTTTATAGATATTCATTCTTTTTAATGCTAAATCAAAATTAATTTTATGTCCATCAAACTCTGGTCCATGGATACATGCAAATTTTGGTTTTCCATCAACTTCGCAACGGCATGCTCCACACATTCCACTTCCATCAACCATTAATGGGTTCATACTTACTATTGTGTGTAAGTTATATTTCTTAGTTAAACTACAAACATTTTTCATCATGATAACTGGTCCAATTGAAACACATATATCATAATCATTAATGTGTTGTTCTAATACATTTGTAACAAATCCTTTGTCACCAAATGATCCATCATCAGTTACATACATTACTTTGTTAGCAACTTTTTCTATCTTATCTCTTATTAGAAGTAAATCTACATTTCTTGCTCCATAGATTACATCTACTTTAAATCCTTGTTCATATAAGTATTTAACTTGTGGGTATACTGGTGCTATACCAACTCCACCTGCTACATATACTATTCTTTTATCTCTAAATTCATCTGGTTTAGCACATATCTCATTTGGATTACCTAATGGTCCTGCTACACTAAATACTTCATCAGTAACCATTGATAATTCTTCAGTTGATGCTCCTACAACTTGATAAATTAAATATAATAGTCCTTTATCTTTTTCATAATCATAAATTGTAAGAGGAATTCTTTCTCCATCTTCATGTGCCATTACAATTACAAATTGTCCTGGCATAGCATTCTTAATTACTAATGGTGCTTCCACTAGCATTTCATAAGAATTTTCACTAATTTTCTTATTATATAATACTTTATACATCTAATATCACCTATCCCTATAGATTATCTTATTCTATTATATAATAATATATCTTTGAGTTTTTTTAAAGACTTTATTTGATTTTTTTAAATAAAAAAAGAATTAAGTTGTCTTAATTCTTTCCTCCAAATCTGTTAAATGGGAATATCACAAATGATGCTGTCCCTTTTATCTTACTCTTATGAATTGGTCCGATGCTTCTACTATCAAGTGAAACTGTTCTATTATCACCCATTACATAGTAATAATTATCTTCAAGTGTTAATTCTAAGTCTTCTGTATATTGTTCTTCTTCTAAGAAATCTTGTTCAACATACTCACCGTTTATATATAGTTTATTATCTTCAACTTTTACTGTTTCTCCAGGAAGACCTATTACCCTTTTAATTAAGTTAGTTCCATTATTATCTACTACTACAATTGAAAATCTTTTAATACCATGTATTTTATAACTTACTTTATTAAGTATTAATACATCACCTTCATTAAGAGTAGGTTCCATTGAATCTCCTTCAACTTGTACAGGAGTCATTATAAAAGCTTTGAAGAGTAATACACCAACTATAATACCAAGAAGTGGTAAAACATCTTTTATTATTGTTCTTTTTACTCTTTCATCCATATTCTTTTAATAAAAAAAGAGACTAGGTCTCTTATTTTTGTCCTCTTTCTTTGATTCTGTATTGACCTTTAACATCTTTTAAGAAGTTTAATTTAGCTCTTCTTACTTTACCTTTTCTTACTACTTCAATACTATCAATCTTAGGTGAATGGATTGGGAATGTTCTTTCAACACCAACACCATAAGATTCTTTTCTTACAGTGAATGTTTCACTTACTCCTGATCCTTTACGAGCAGTAACTACTCCTTCATATGCTTGAATTCTTTCTTTGTTTCCTTCAACGATTTTAACGTTTACTTTAACTGTGTACCCAACTCTGAATTCTGGAATATTTGGGTTAATTTGTTTTTCTGTAATTTTGTCAATTACGTTCACGACTATCATCCTTTCCTGTTTTTTACGGTAATCATAACTCAAATCTTATAATGTCAGCGGATTACACAACGTATAGATTGTATCATAATACATTATAAAATGCAAGAAAAAAGTTCAAGTATTACTTGAACAATTTAGCTATTCTAGATAATCTTTTTACTGGCCCTAATTTTTCATGATCTTTTGATGAATTAGGTGTAATTACCTCATATGGTTCTTCCTTTGTTTCATTAAATGATTCTTTTTGAATACTTTTAGCATATTCAGCATAATTTATATGATAAACTTTAGGTTTTCCATCTGATCTTTCACTTGCAAGTGTAAATCTTTCTTGACCATTTTTATTATTGTCTTCTTCTAAAACTTTAGGAGGTACTATTATTGTTTTTTTCATTGTTATTTTTCTCCTTTCTATTTATATATAAGCCCGTTAATTGGCTGTATTATAACATATAACTAAATTTTAGTCAAAGAAAAAAGGCTATTGCCCTTTATCTACTATGTCCCTTATTTAAGTTTTCTTGTTCGTATAATGAATTCATTAAGATATTTAATCTTAGGTTTAATTCATCTTCAAGTATTTCTATCTTTTTAATCATTAAGTCTAACTTTTCTTTTGCAAGATATTTTTTATATTTGTTCCATAGTTCCATTTTCAATTTATTAGCTTCATCAAGTGCAATTCGATATCCTTCACCTGTATCATCATCGTCATTATCACAGATTACTTGAATCATATTTATAAGTCTATCAAATTTAGCATTTATCTTTTTAGTAGCGATTTTCTCTATAAAAGATGGATTAATGATAATAATTCTATTAACATCAATTGCATCCATAAAATGAAGATCTTTTTTAGCCTTCAAATTATATCCATCAAGTTTATCATAATCAAAATATTTGATTTCTTTAGAATCTTTTTCTTTAACTATTAAAAATCTACTTGATTCAGCCATATAAATCACCTACTTCTCTAATAAATCTGGTCTTCTCTCTTCTGTTTTTCTTATGCTTTCTTTTAATCTAAATTCTTCTATTTCTTTATGATTTCCATTTAATAATACTTCTGGTACAGTAAGTCCCATAAACTCTCTTGGTTTTGTGTATGTTGGATAATCTAATAGATTGGTATTTGGATTAAATGAATCATTTATATGTGATTCTTCTTCGATTACACCATCTACTAATCTTACAATTGTATCAGTAATTATCATACTTGGAAGTTCTCCTCCAGTTAGTACATAATCACCAATGCTGATTTCAAAATCAACTACACTTCTTATTCTATCATCAAAACCTTCATAATGACCACAAATAATTATTAAATGTTTATATTTTTTTAAATCATATGCTTTTTTCTGATTATACTTTTCTCCATCTGGTGTTAATAGTATTACTTTAGTATCATCATCTTTTAAATCCATAACAGCATCATATATTGGTTGTACCATAAGTACCATGCCATTTCCTCCACCATATGGAGTGTCATCTACTTTATGATGTGGATCTTTTGAATAATCTCTAAAATTAACAATATTAATATTAACTAAACCTTTATCAATGGCTCTTTTAATGATTGAATTATTTAAGAATCCATCAAACATAGTTGGAAAAAGTGTTAATATATCTATTCTCATTAAATCATTCCTTCTATAAGTTCTAACTCTATCTTTTTATTATCTAAATCAACATCTTTAATAAAATCTTCATGATATGGAATCATTGTCATTTTATCATGTATCATTGCTTCAATAATCTTATTCTTTGGATTAATTTGTCTTACTGCTACTACATATCCTACTTCTTCATTATTGAATATTACATTTAAGTTAATTAAATCTTCATCTAAAAATTCTTTTTTACCTAAATTTAAATCATTCTTTTTAACAAATACATCTTTATTTAAAAACTTTAATACTTCATTAATATTATCGTATCCGGCTAGAGTTATCATTTCAAATATTTTATGGTGACGATATCCAGTTATTATGTGTTCTTCCTTATCGTCTCCAATATATATTCTTCTATTTTGAACGAATACTCTGTCTTTGTATTTAAAGTTACTTAATAGTCTTAATTCTCCTTTTATACCATGTGTATTAACAATTTTACCTATTCTTATATATCCTTCTTCCATAGGTCCTCCTATTTGTTTAATTCATAAAGTAAGATACTTGTTGCAACTCCAACATTTAAGCTTTCTACATTTTCATTCATATCAATATAGAAATAAGCATCACATAAGTCTAATACTTCTTCTCTGACACCATTTCCTTCATTACCCATTATTAAACAATATTTCTTCTTATCTTTTTCTTTTAATTTTCTAACGTCTCTTCCATAATCAACTTTAGTTCCATAAATAGGTATTTCTTTTTCTTTTAAATCTTTTATTACTTCTATTAAATCTTTTATAACTATGTTTATATGAAATAACATTCCTTGGGTTGCTCTTATTACTTTAGGATTATATATATCTACAGTATTAGGGCTTAATACAATTGTATCTACATTGAATGCTACGGCACTTCTCACAATTGTTCCTAAGTTACCTGGATCTTGTAATTCATCAAGCATTAAGATTTTGTCTCCAACAATTTCATTATCTTCCATTCTACAAAGAGCCATAACGTTACTTGGTGACTCCATTTCACTAATCTTATTTATTATTTCATTAGTTACATAAACAGTAGGAAGATTAATTGGGAGTACTACATCTTTTTCTACTATTAGTTCTATAACAATATCTTTCTTACAAGCTTCAAGTACTAAATGCATTCCTTCTACAATAAATGTTTTAGTCTTCTTACGATATTTTCTATCTTTAAGCTTTATATAATTCTTTATTCTATCATTGTCTAAACTAGTTATAAGCATATTATTCCTCTATTCTTTTAGTATTCTTTTTATCTTTTTATATTCAGGGCAATTTTCTTCTACTAATGCCCAAAAGTCTTTTGAGTGATTAGCATAAATCAAATGTGATAATTCATGCATTATTACATAATCTAAACAGTAAATTGGTTTTCTAATTAGCTCTAGATTTAATGTAACTCTTTTAGTTTTTGTATTACATACTCCCCATCTTGTTGTCATTTTTCTAAGTGTTAAAGATGGATAAGGAATATTTCTTGAGAATCTATTATAACAAGCATCTAAATGTTCTTGGAATACAATTGAAGCTTGTTTTTTATACCATTTATCTAAATCTACTTCTCTATTTAAAAATACCTTTTCTTCCCCTAAAGTTATTCCTTCATTTGATGTATATATAATATCATATCTTTTACCTAAGTATAAGAAACCTTCATTATTTTTTTGTCTTTTCTCCATCTGATTAATCATTCTTATAACAGATTTTTGATTCTTTACTATAATCTTTTCTATTTCTCTATTTGAAGTAAATGTATTAGCAGTAACATAGATAGTTAAATCATCTTTAACTCTTATATAAGTATTTCTAGTACTCATTTTTTTATCTATTACTACGTTATATTCTTTTCCATTAATTGATAATTTCATTTTATTTAACCTTTATATTTCCTATATTTGTTTCTACAGTTAATGTATAGTCATTATCTTTAGTATCTTTTACATTTATTCTTCCTGAGTTAGAAGATGCTTCTATATTTAGGTTATTTGTTTTCTTAATAGTAACATTTCCTGTATCTGTTTTAATAATAGAATCAAACTCACCATCCAATTCTTCTATTGTTACATTTCCAATTTCAGTTTCTATATCTGCTACTTTTACTGTTCCTAAGTTAACATTTCCAATTTTGCTTTTTATATACACATCATTTATTGTTGTACCTTTGGCATTTATATCTCCCATCTCTGTTGTAATATCAAGACGTTCAAAGTTCTTTGGTAAATAAAGAATTATTTTATCATCACAGTTTAATATACATACTCCTTTGGTACTTGTTTTTTTGATAGTTAGTACTTTATCTTCTTCTTTTACAGATAACTCATCAGCTTTCTTACCATATATTAAAACACTTACTGTATCTGTATCTAAGAAATTTATCTTAATGTTAGAGTATTCTGCATCAATTACAATCTTATTTAAATCACTATATTTAGATTGATTTAGAACACTTGATCCTTTCTCAAATATTAAGATGGATCCGATTACCATAATTGAAATAGCAAGCATTATAAAAAATGGTTTTTTATTGGGTTTTTCATTATCCATATTTATCACCAACTCTCTTTAATTATAACATATTTAACAAATATTTATTAATAAGAAAAAGTAATAAATAATTATTACTTTTTGATTTCTATATTATTATCTTTTAAATCTGGACAGTATACCTTTATCAAAGTTTTAACTTTTTCATCTTTAACAATTATTTTAACTTCTTTTTCTATACCTTTGAAGAAGTTTTCTACTGTTTCTCTATCTGGTTCACTTGTTTTTATATCTACAAAATCATCGTAATCAATACTTGATATATCTAATGTTTTTAGATTTCTCATACCAGAAAACATAGAATCAAAATCTTTTCCAACTAAATTTGGAAAAACAAATTTACTTAAATCAAGTGTTTCTATACTGCTTCCTTTAAACATATACGATGCTTTAGTCAAATTAGATAAATTAAAATCTGATAATTCAAGATTATTTATTTTAGAATAATAAAACATAAAAGACGTATTATTAACGTTTGAAGTATCAAAGCATAATTTAACTGTATCTATTTCAGAATCACTAAACATATGAGACATATCATTTATATGTTTAGTATCTATTAAATTGCTACATAAATCAATTTCATGTGTTGTAAGTCCAGCATAAACATATGATAATGAATCTACATGTGGAATTTTTATGTTTGCAAAAAACAAGTTATCTATATTTGATTTATAAAATAAACCAGAAATATTCTTAACATTCTCCAAATTTATTGATGAAAAATCTAAAGATTTTAAATTTGTTTTTGAAAACATATATGACATATACGAAACATTAGAAAAATCAAGTTTTTCAAATCCTTTAATTTCTTCTAAATTATTTAGGTCAGCAAACATTGAGTTACTATATTCGTTTACATATATTTTATTTGCTTCAGTGTAAAAATATAATGTATCTATATCACTATCAAAACACATATATACAGGTATGTAATCATCTGCGATATTACTGTCGCATTTTATTCTTGGTTTTTCATTAGTTATTTCGATTATTTTTACCTTAGGAATTAAACTTTCATCTTCATCCATACCATATTTTTGAACTAACTCCTTTATTTCTTCATTAATAGAATTACCATTATAAAGAGCTGTCTCTATCGGTTTATCAATGATATCAAATAAATTCTTGATTTGATTTGTTTCAATCACTTCAACCTTTACATCATCTGAATAATCTAAATCAAATTCGTAACGATATTCAAAAGTATCTATTTTTTCATCATCACATGAAATTGAATATATAATATCTTCTATACTATCATAATATTTAATTATCTTATTGTAATAATATGATCCTTCATATTCAATAAACATATCTTTGTTCATTACTACTCTACATGTTTCATGATCAAGCCATTTATCAGGAATACTTACTTTAACTACTCCATATCTCTTAGTAAAGTTTGATACATGTAATATTTCTTGATCATCTTCATTCCAATACGAAAAAACATAATCATGTTCTTCAATTGTTTTATTATTTTCAACTATATCATGAACAATAGATAAAATGCACCATAATAGCATTAGGCCAAAAATGATATATGTAATTTTGTTTTCTTTAAAGCTTTCTTTAAAACTCATTACTCTCACCTATTTTAATAATAACAAAAAACTACACAAATGTGTAGTTTTTAAATTATTTATCTCTTAGTACTGCATTATGTTTTTTAGATACATCTTCTATTATCTTATTAAATACTTGCATTACTTCTTCATCACTTAATGTTTTAGTAGGATCACTGAATGTTAATGAGTAAGCGATTGATTTCTCATCATCTTTAACATTTTCTCCAGTATATACATCAAATACATCAATGTTAGTAAGTAGTTTACCACCACTTCTCTTAATTGTTTCTTCAAGTTCTCCACTAGTTACATCTTTTTTGATTATGAATGCTAAGTCTTTAACAATTGATGGATATTTAGATAATTCTTTAAACTTAATTGGTTTAATCTTCTTATCTACTAATTTAGTTAAAGACATTTCAAGTACATATATTTCATCTTTAGCTATATTTGGATGTACTCTTCCTAAGAATCCAATTGGTTCTTTATCAAGAGTTATTTCGGCGCTTATTCCTGGATGTATTCCATCAATAACACTTGCTTGTAATTGATATCTATTTTTAAGTCCTAAGTAATCAAGTAAGTCCTCTAGGATTCCTTTTAATAAGTAGAAATCTACTTTAATTCCATTTGGATTCCATGATGAATTAATATAGTTACCTTTCATTAAGATTGCAATCTTTGTATCTTCTTCTGTTTTATTATAGTAAGTATTTGCAATTTCATAGATCATTACATCTTTAACATTTCTTGCTTTATTATATTCATAAGTCTTTAAAAGTGATGAGATTAATGATTGTCTAATTACTTTCTTATCATTACTCATTGGTCTTAATAATTCGATTGATTCTTTTCTATTGTATTTGAATAATTCATTTTCTTCATCACTAATTAAAGTGTATGTTTTGCATTCATTAAGTCCAAGTGCTCTTAATCTTTTTGTAATAAGTTTTCTATATTTAACACTTCCAATATAATTTCCTTCTTTTGTTTCTACAACAGGAAGTTTAGATTCAATCTTATCGTAACCATAAAGTCTTCCAATTTCTTCAATTAAATCTTGTCTATGAGGTTCAACATCTAATCTTCTATTAGGAATAGTTACTGTATAAGTTCCTTTGTTTTCTTTATATTCAAAACCTAAATTATCAAGGCTTTTCTTAACATCAGCATTAGTCATTGAAAGTCCTAAAGTCTTGTTAACGTCATCAAGTGTAACATCTGCTACTTTTACTTTCTTTTCTATAGCATCATGTGTAATAGTATCGCTTAATACTTTACCATCAGCATACTTTTCAAGTAAATGACATGCTCTTTCAATTGCCATATTACAATATTCGTAGTTAAGACCACGTTCATATCTTAATGAAGCTTCACTTCTTAAATCAAGTCTTAAAGAAGTATATCTTACATTATATGAATTAAATATTGCACTTTCGATTAAGATATCTTTTGTATTTTCATCAACTTCAGTGTTTTCTCCACCCATAACTCCAGCGATACATACAGGTTTCTTACCATCAGTAATAACTATATCTTCTTCTGTTAATGTTCTTTCTTTTTTGTCTAAAGTAATAATAGTTTCATTAGCTCCAGCCATTCTTACTTTGATCTTATCTCCTAGTTTATCTTTATCGAAGAAGTGTAGAGGTTGACCAAATTCAAGCATTACGTAGTTAGAGATATCTACAACGTTATTAATTGGTCTCATACCTGCTGCAATTAATCTATGTTTGATGAAGTCTGGTGACTCTTTAATCTTTACTCCAGTTACCATTTTAGCATTATACATCATACAGTTTGGTGTATCAATTTCTAATGAGAAATGTTTCTTAACTGAATCTTTTATTGGACTTGTAGATAAGTCTGGAAGAGTTACTTTTCTTCCTAAAACTGATGCTACTTCATAAGCAAATCCAATATGATTAGTACAGTCAATATTTCTATTTGGATTTAAATCAAGTTCATAAATTGTATCATCAAGTGCCATGTATTTAACTACATCTTCACCAACTGGTGCATCAGCTGGTAACTCATAGATACCTTTAGCATGATTTTCTGGTGTATCTTCTTCAAGCCCTAATTCTGATAAAGCACATAACATACCATTTGATTCAACACCTCTTATTACAGATGGTTTAATCTCAAATCCTCCTGGTAAAATTGCTCCTGGTAAAGATACTATTACTTTAATACCTTTTCTACAGTTATTAGCACCACATACTATTTGTCTTTTATCAAGTCCTGTATCTACTACACATTTATGTAAGTGAGTATCAGGAATATCTTCACATTCTAATACTTCCCCTACTACTAAATTATTTAATTCATTTGAAGTAACATGTTCAACATTTACTCCGGAGTCTGTTATTTTCTTAGCTAAATCTTTTAAATCTACATCATCAAGGTTAACATATTCTTTAACCCAATTCATGCTTATTGCCATATTATTCAGCCTCCTTTCTATCAAATGTGTCTTTAATTCTTAAATCATTTGTATAGAATGTTCTAATATCAGTAATACCATATTTAAGCATTGCTAAACGTTCTGCTCCAAAACCGAAGGCAAATCCTGTCCATTTGTTTGAATCATAACCACAATTATCTAATACATTGTGATGAACGATACCAGCACCACCTACAGTGATCCATCCAGTACCTTTGCAAATGTTACATCCTTTACCACCACAGTTAAAGCAAGATATGTCCATCTCAACTGATGGTTCAGTAAATGGATAGAAGCTAGGTCTAAATCTTGTTTCTCTATCATTACCAAACAATTTCTTAGCAATAATATCGAAAGTAGCTTTTAAGTTTGCAAGTGAAATATCTTTGTCTACTAATAATCCTTCAATTTGAGTAAATTGATGTGAGTGAGTAGCATCATCGTCATCTCTTCTATAAGTCTTACCTGGGCAGATGATTCTAATAGGAGTTTTTTCTTCGTTAGCTAACATAGTTCTAATTTGAACTGGTGAAGTTTGACTTCTTAATAGCCATGTATCTCCTTCAGTATAGAATGTATCTTGAGCATCTCTTGCTGGATGTCCTTTTGGAAGATTTAATAGTTCGAAATTATATAAATCTTTTTCTACTTCTGGCCCTTCTACTACATCATAACCCATAGATATTGCTAACTCTTCTACTTCTTCAATTAATTTTTCAAGGATATTTGCTCCCCCAACATTTACTTTTGTACTAGGTAAAGTAATATCAATCTTTTCGCTTGCTAACTTCTTTTCAAGTTCTTTGTTGTTGATTTCTTCTTCTAGTTTAGTAATCTCTTCTGTAACATAGTTTTTAACTTCATTAGAAAGGCGACCTACTTCTTTTTTCTCTTCAATAGATAAATCCTTCATATTACTTGTAAGTTCTGTTACAAGACCTTTTTTACCTAAATATTTTACTTTAAGATTACCTACTTCTTGTGTTGTTTTAACATCTTTTAAATCTTTTGCTAATTCAGTTTTAATGCTTTCAACTTTTTCTTTCATAATAACCTCCATACAAATAAAAAAGGCAGCACCTAAGGACGATTTTACTCGTGGTACCACCTTAATTTAGTATTTTTAAATACTCTCATTGCTATAACGGTGCAGCCGTTTATTATTAATAAATGCCTATAGGACGAATTCATAAATACTTTTCTTACTAGTCTTCCACCTAACACTAGCTCTCTATTAGATAGTACTTTTACTACTACTTCCTAATTATCGCAATCAAATATTCATTTTAGATTATAAAACATATTATTATTTTTTGCAATTGTTTTTTATTGCTTCAATTTCTTTTCTTAATCTTTTATAACCATAACTTTCTATACCCTGTTCTCTTAGTAAACTAGATCTATCTCCATCTTTATTTAAGAATAAGGCTTCTATTACATTTTTAAAATCTTCTTCACTTTTACATCTATCAATTATTTGAAGTGCTCCATCCATTGCAGATAACTGTATTATTGTTTCTCCAACTGCACTTGTCATTTTCTCTTCGTTTTCTTTACTTAGTTCAACCAGTTTATCATATTGTTCTCTAGTCATTTCTGATATTATTGCACTTCCATAAAAATCTTCAAAATCTTTATAAGCTTCATAATCTGTTATATATGTTCCTACATAGTTACTAAGTATTGATAAATACTTCTTTCTAAATTCTTCTTCTTTTCCATCAACTTTTAATCTAAGATATACGATTAATAATGGAAGTAAATCACTATATTCTTTTGGAAATGAATATAATGTTTCTTCATTATCTACATGATAATCAGCAAGAAGCATTCCTATAAAGTATGCAAGTTCTGTTTTGAATTTTTCAATTGGAATCATTGATGGGAATTTAATGTATCTATCTTCTTCCTCATTACATGGTATTTGCATTTCTGTATATAACAAGAATGGATCCTTACATATTTTTATTTTTTTATCTGTAAGATATTCTATTGCACTATCTGGTAAATACATTTGATATTTCTCTGGAGATTCATCAATACTTTTCCAAGATGTTTTAGTGTGATCGTCTTTGTATTTTCTTATATGTGCATCTTTCAATTCTTTGGATGCTAGATATACATCATAACTTCTCCCTAATATTCTACTCATAATTACCTCTTGTGTTGCTCGTATTCTTTTATTAATCTTTTATATCCGTTAGATTCTACTCCATATTGTTCCATTATTCTTGATCTATCTTGATATTCATTTCTAAATAGTTTTGCTATTACTCTACATAGTTCATCTACTGATAAATTCTTATCAATTAACTGTAATGTTGCATCCATTGATGACATAGGAATAATTGTTTGATGTGTTAAGTCTTTTAATCCATCAATACATTTTTGTTTATAATCAAGTGTTTCTTCAAATATACCTGCAGTTAAGAATGGATTTTTTACTATGTTTTCGCACTCTTCAATTTGTGCTTTATATTTATCAGCTTTTTTAGTATAATCTTTTGTTCTAGTCTTTAACTCTTCAATTCTTTTAAGTGCAAAAGCATCTTCTTGACAAGAATCTTTCATATATAAATATTCAAGTAATAAAGGAAGGACTTCTCTATATTCATCAGTTATTTCGTATGAAAATTCTCCTTTATCTTTATCAAGATTATGAAGACTTAATATTGTTCCTAAAAGGAATACAAAATCTCTTTTATATTCTTCTTTAGCACTAAAGTATGATGGGAAACTTACTTTAGTTGTTTCATCATCTAGAACTTCTGAACTTCTTGCGTGCATTGAGAAAGGATCTTTTAGTATTTCTATTTTATGACTTGTTAATAAATCAACTGCTTCTTTACTTAAATAACATTCGATGAAATATACTCCTGTTTCAATATCTTCCCATTTTATCTTTGTTCTATTTTGTTTATGTCTAGGTATATTAATTGCATTTATTTCATTACATGCTTTATAAACATCTATACTTTTTGCTAATAATCTACTCATCTTACTTTATTCCTTTCTATTTCTTTTCTTAATGATTTGAAACCAGTTGTTTCTATTCCTCTATCAAGAAGGATTTGTTCTCTTTGATTTCCATTTTCGTTTACTATGAATTCATCTATTAACTTCTTCATTCCTTCTTTATCTTCACCGTATTTTTCCATTATTTGAAGTGAGGCATCCATTGATGAGAATGGTATTAAGAATATTAATGTATTTATAATAAATTGTCTCATATCTTCGTTATCAGGGTTTCTATTATATTTTTCATACGTTCTTATATATCTTCTAGCATTGCCTCTTAATTCGTGCAAAAATTTTAGACTTGCTTCATCCATTCTTCCCGTTTCTTTCATATATATAGAATCAAAAAGAATTGGTAAGACAGAGGCAAACTGACATGGGATATTTAAAGCATTCAAGTCCATATGATCATCCTCTAATCTATTTAAAAGTCCACCAATAAAATAAATTAAATCTCTTTTATGTTCTTCATAAGTTTTATTATGAACAATCATAAAAGGTTCTTGTGTTCTAATATTATCAGGAAAGATTGTTATTATTCCTGGAACAAAAAAGTTCCTTACAATATTTATTTGATGAGTTTTTATAAATTCAATTGCACTTTCTGGTAAATAAGATTTAATCGCGTCAGGGCACTTCTCTAATTCTTCGAGAGTTATTACTCTTTTATTTTTTTTATATTTTGGAAATTTTGCATTCATAAATTCTTTTGATAAATCGTATGTTTCCATACTTCTTCCCATAATTCTTCCCATCTTAATCCCTCTTTCTGTAGCTTTGATATTCTTTAAGTAATCTCTTGCAACCAGCAGTATCAATAGACAGATCTTTTGCAACATCAATCATTGATTTACCTTCGATTACTTTTTCTATTTCTTTTGATACTTTAGTTTTATCTTTTTCAAATATATCGATGAGTTGCAGTACAAACTCAGTTGATTCAAGATATTTAAATGAATCAGCAAGTCTTAATTTAGCATACAACTGTTGTATTTTAGAATTTTTATCGCATGCTTTATGAAATCTTTTAATCTCTTCAGAATGTTCTACATCCATAGGAATTCTTTCTTCTATAAAACATTCTTTAGCAAAAGTCTTTCCATATCTTTTTAAAAACAATAAGTATTCCATAAGTATAGGTAAAACTTCTTGATATTCTAAAAAAGTTTTTCTTGGAACATCTATTTCTGGAACATGTCCCATTTCATGTGAAAATATAAATTCATCTTCAAGAGTTAACTTGCCTGTTGGTAATTTAACATCAAAATAAGTTAAACCATCTAGATCTTCATAATTAACTATTCTTCCATCGTTAAAGTCTAGTGATGAATCTCTTCTTATTTCAGTTCTTTTAAGTATACTTTTGTAATAATCTATTATTCCTTTATTTTCTAAAACTCTTAGGGATTCAATAAAGAAAAACTTAATCATGTCCTCGTCAACTATACCTTGTGCGTTTTCATTAGCTTTTCTTTTAAGTTTGACTAGTTTTCTTGCTAATAAATTAATTGATTGAAGCATTTCTGAATCATAAGAATACTTATATCTCATACCAAGAGATTCCATATCTTCACGATATTTTAGTATTGCTAGTTCATAATCAATTCTTTCATCACCGAAAATATTCCCCATAGTATCCCCTCAAACTTTATTAGTTATCTATTATAATGATTTTATCCTTATAAATCAATGAAAAAACTCACTATTTGTGAGTTTTTATAATCTTTGTAAAATTTTCTTACATCCATGTGTATCTATATCCAATAGACCTTCTAAATCTTTAAATGTACTTTCACCATTTAAAACTTTATCGATAGCATAATTAGTCATTAACTTATCTTCATGTTCTCTTTCAATTAATTGTAGAGCATATTCAAAAGATTTAATGTATTTAAAGCTACTTCTCATTTGACAACTAATGAATCTTGATTTATCGCTATCACTGCAGTAATAATCTTTTGCATATCTTAAAAGTAATCTTGCTTGATCTATAGAAATATTTATTCTATCTTGTAAAAACAATTCCATTGGATTTTCAGGATGAAGATTCTTGTATGCTATATACTCAAAATATATTGGAAGCACTTCATCAAATTCATAATAATCTCCGTGTGCACCATCTCTTATTACTGGTATATGTCCAAATTCGTGATAAATTGCGGCAATATCTTGTTCGTTATGATCCTTTTTATGAGTGAATAATATATACTTTCCATTAAGATCAAATATTCCTGCAGAACCATTTGAGATCTCTACTCGCCCTGGAAAATATTTTTTCTTTTTAATTCTTACGTTAGGTAACTCACCTTTATAGAAAGAAATAGTATCTTCACCTAAGTTTTCTATTGATCTTAAAAAAACATTTTTAACTTTTCTGATACTTGCACTTTTACTTTCTATTTGTTTTTTTTCTGTATTTGCTAGTGCTTCACATACTTCTTCATAGTCAGTTGTATCTTCACAAAAAGTTTTATTTGCATATGCAATTTGAGAATTAAACATAAAAAGTCTTTCTTGGTAATCTAATTCTTCACTCATAATTTTGGACCCCTTACATAATAGTTTGCTCTTCTAAGAAGAGTTTTACATCCTGTTGTATCAATATCTAATCTTGATTCTAGATTTTTAAATGTATTATGATCTATTAGATATTCATCTATTGCTCTACTTACTTCACTTCTATCCTTTTTGAATCTTTCGATTAGTTGTAATACATAATCAACTGAAATAAAGTAACGCATTCTATGTTTTATTTCTAATCTTGTGTATTCATCTTTTGCTGATTTATTACCTCTTAAGTCACTTCTTAATTTGAAGTAATCTTGGGCATCACCTTTAACTGCTTGTAATCTATTTCTTAAAAACATTTCAAAAGCATTCTTTTCATCTATTGTCTTACATGCTAGATACTCAAAGAATATTGGCAATACTTCACCATATTCAAAATAATCACCATGACTTGAATCTACTATTACTTTATAATGGCCCATTTCATGTGAGAACGCAAAGAAATCATCTTCTCTTGTTTTTCTATTTGTTATGTATGCTGTTTGATCTTTAGAATTACCTACTATTATAGAGTCACCATTTCTTATTTTTGAAGTTCTTTCAAGTCCTATCTTGCTTGTAGCTTCTACATAATAATCTTTTGTTTTTGCTCCTAGAGGGTCAATAGATCTTAGAAACAATTTTTTAAAGTTTCTATGGTCAACATTCAAGTGTTCAATTTTATTAAAACTCATTCTTATTAATTGTCTACAAATAGCAAATTCATCTTCTTTTCTTGGCATAAAGATTTCTTTATCTGCTTCTACTTGCCATTTAAAAGATTCTATTTCATCTTTATAACACACCATAGCAATACCCCCATAAATGTTCTATATTATAACATAATTGTTATTTTTTTACAATAAAAAAAGAACTATACGCTCATTAGTTCTTCTTCTTTTACTTTTAACATATCTTCAACTTTTTTATTATATTCGTTTACTAAATCTTGAACTTCTTTATCTTTTGCTTTTTCGATATCTTCTGGAAGATCAGCTTTTTCAATATCTTCCATTGTTTCTCTTCTTGTGTTTCTAATAGATACCTTAGCATCTTCTGCCATTGCTTTAACTTGTTTTGCAAGTTCTTTTCTTCTGTCTTCTGTTAGTGGTGGAATAACAATTCTTACTGTTTCACCGTCATTATTAGGAGTAAATCCTAAGTCAGCTTCAAAGATTCCTTTTTCAATAGCATGTAAGCAAGATCTATCAAAAGGTTTAATTAATAATTGTCTTGCTTCAGGAACTGAAATAGTTGCAAGTTGTTTAAGTGGTGTATCAACACCATAGTAAGATACCATAACACCATCAAGAGCACTTGGATTTGCTCTTCCTGCTCTTACTGTTGCAAATCTTTTCTCTAAGTTATCAAGAGTATTTAACATTTTTACTTCTGCTTCTTCAATAAAGTTTTCATCCATAAGTTTTATCGTCTCCTTAATACAATTTTACTATATATTTTATTTTTGTAAATAATTATATCTCTAATTTTTCTTCTTTTATTTTATAATTTCTTTTTAATAAGAAAGTTTGTATTTCTTTATTTATTTCTAATACTTTTTTACCTTTAAAAACATCATGATAATAGTCTTTTACAAGTAATAATACTTTCTTATGGTTTTCATATTTATTAAATATATCTATTGTAGATTTAACAGGAACAACCTGGTCAATTGTGCCATGCACGAATAGTGTTGGTACTTCTACTTTATATATATCTTTTTTATATGTATCAACAAGATCAAAGAATTCTTTTTCTGCTGATATTGGTAGTTTATTAAGTCTAGTCATTAATTCGTTATAACTATAAGCTTTTATTAATTCAGGTATTTTAACAATAGCACTTAATAGTCCTCCTTCTTCTTTTGCTGCGATTGATGTAAATGCTGGTGCGACTAAAACAAGCTTTTTAACTTGCTTATACTTGCTTGCTAAATGTGCTGCTATAACACCACCCATGCTATGACCAACAAGATAAATCTTTTTGTATCCTGAATTAATTAAGTCATTTAATTGTCTTTCTGATTCTTTCATCCATTCTTCCTTTGTTGCTTTTCTTTTATCTTTTACATCATGCCCTGGAAGCGTGAATGAAAAAACATCTAACTTCCTATGTTTTTCTAGAAAATTTGCAAGTGGCTCTTCATCATAAGTACCACCTGCTAAACCATGAATTATTAATACTGCTCTTCTACTACACATAATTACAACCCCTTTGCTACTTTTTCTCCTTGTTTGATTTTTGTTTCTATGTTCTTTTTAGAGTTATCTAATATATCTTTATCTATTTTGATTACATTGTCTTTAACCATGATAACTATTGTAGATCCTCCAAATAAGAAGTATCCTCTTTCTTCTGCTCTTTTGAAAGTCTTTTTATCATGATTAACTATCTTACCTACCATCATTGCTCCAACTTCCATTTGAACAATTTTACCAAAGTTTTCTGTTTCTAAAACATCATATTCTCTATGATTTTCTTCATAAACTTTATGACGTTCAAACGCAATTGGCCCTACTGTATGATATTTACCTTTAATCTTTTTGTTACTTAATACTCTTCCATTATCTATATAGGCATATCTATGATAATCATCAACTGATAATCTAAATACCATGAAATATCCATTTTCATATTCTTTGGCCAACTCTTCATCTCTTAGAATACGTTTAATAGTATATTTCTTTTCCTTAATAGTAAATTCTTGATCTTTAGTAATTTTATAAACTATTAGTTTAGAATCACTTGGTGCACAAAAATCTTTTTTATCTTTTGAAAAAATTCTCTTATTAGGTTTTATTTCTCTTGAGAAGAAATCATTGAATGATTTATAGTCTCTTTCTACATAGTCGCTCATATCAATATTGTTACTTTCAATAAAACCTTTTATATATTTAGTTGATTTTTTTCTATTTAGATACCACCCTGCAATTGATGATACAAATCTTTTTGTAGCAAGAGATAATATTACTCTTCCAAAAAGGTTTTTATAAAGAAAATTAGCCCCTTTAGGACTTTTTTCTTCTATTATTTCATTTGTCTTTCTAATTACTACTTTTGTCATTATAGTACGCAAATTAGAATTACTCCAACAACTGCAAGAGCTCCCATTATTGGATATGCTTTTCCTCTTGGTTTTGGAACTTTAATATTTAATACAAATAATATTGCAGATGCAAAAGTTAATAAAGTAAATAATACTTCAAAAACATTAATATCATTATTTATATTAAATAATATTTTACTAATCAAATATATTATAGGATATGTTATTGATGTTGATGTTACTGGTAATCCACTATAGTATTTAACAGGTCCTTTATCTTTCTTGTTTATAACTAATACGTTAAAATGACAAAGTCTTTGTACTCCTGCCATAGCAAGAAGAATGTATCCAATTACTTGAAACCATTCTGAGAAACCTAAAGTAAGTCCAACTACTATTGGAAATACTACGAAATCTATTGTGTCTGCTAGTGAATCAAGTTGAATACCAAATAATTCTTCATCTTTATCTCTTTTCATCATTCTAGCAACCATACCATCAAGCATGTCACAAACACCAGCGATTAAGTAACAGATCATTGTTGGTTTTAAATCTGTTGGGTCTTGTATCAAAAAGTACAATCCTAAAACTGCTGCAATTACTCCTACATAACTAATTATTAATGATTTGTTATACTTTCCTATTAACATATATAATTCCTCTTTCTTTACATTATAGAATAATTATAACATATTAATCATAAATTGACAAAGAAAAGATAATATGATATAATATGCCGTGATTTTAAAGGGGTTTTAGCTATATGACAACTAATGAAATAATTAAGAAATTTACGGGTGAATATGGTTATGTAACTGACATTAGAAGTTTAGTTACTTTTTTGCGTGAAGAAGAGACTTCTTCTGAAGATATAAATAAAATCTTAATAGATGTTTTAAAACATAACCTAAGTGTTGATAGTGAGCATAAAAAGTCATTTGAACATACAAGAAGAAAAGAAAAAGTTCAAAAGAAAAATAATGTGGAAGAAGAAAGCGTTGAAGTTAAACCAACAGTTAAATCAAACTTAACTGATGTGCTTCCATACGTTTTATCTTTAAAAGATTGTGATGATGAAGACTTCTTAACTGAACTTCTTCCATCAAGTTATGATACTAACTATGACACAATTATCTCATCTATTCTTTTATATTTATTACGTGAAATACAAATTGCTCATGAAATGATGAATGAAGAAGATGAAGAATATTTAATTGATTTAATTAATAATAATAGAAGATTAATTGAAATAATTAAAGCATATAATCTTCAAGAAGAAACTATAGAAGAAACTTTTGATGAACATAAAAATAAAATTATATTCTTAAGAAAATCTAATGGATCACTTTATGTTGATTCAGATATAGATGAGATTAACGATGAAGAAGATATGATACCTATTATTGAAGATATAGAAAAGAATAAAATGACAAGAGAAAAAAGATTCTATAACTATAATCCATTAAAAGGAATATCTGCAATAAGAAGAAGAGACTCAAGAATAATCTTTACAAGACTTGATAATGATGTAATTGTTATACTTGGAATACTTGTTAAAAGATTCCAAAATACAGCACCTTATCGTGAAATGCTAGAAGCAAGAGCTAAAGAATTTAGATTGCAAAGAGAAATGTTAAAAGAAGCTTTATCAAATGATAGTTTCATAGAAGAGCATCAAGAAATCCTAAGAAGAATTAAACTCACTTTAACTGGTAAGAAAAAAGAAAGAAAAAGAGATGATTTAAATGGATAGATTGATACATTATATAAATAATTATTATAAAGAAAGACTTAAAAGTACTGAACTATCAGAAGATGAAAAAGAAGAATTAGAGTTTCTTGAAAGTATATGTAAAACAATGGATATAAATGGAAAAGATTCTATATTAAAAATAAATGTTAAAGATTTAGTAATAGCAATTCTTTGTGGAAGTGAGTCAGAACTTACTTATAAAGAAATAAGAGATAAAGTTAGTTTATTAAATGTAGAGAAAATACCTGATTATGATTACTGTTTCATTTTTAATGACTATGTAAAAGAATTTAATGACAAAGGTTTATTAGAAGAATTTGTATTTCTTCCATATGAACATTTAGAATTCGATGAAGACGCATTAAAGCTTAAAGAAGCAGGTTTATTAGATCTTGCTGAGAAAGCTCAAAAAATAATTAGAACTATGTGCCCAACAGATAAATCTAGGATTATGTATTTTAGATTAATTGAAGATTTTGGTGTCCCATTAATTAATGCTTTAGTAGTAGCTGGAGCAGTTAATGGTTTAAAATTTACAGCGCAAGCAAAAGATTTTGTAGCAGATAATGGAAAAGATATAAGTAATTTTACATTAGCTTCTAACGCTGGTTATCGCGCAATAGTTCAAACACGTTACATGCAAATTGCACAAGATGAAATAAGAGAAAAAGAAATAAACTATGATATTACATTAAGAGTTACAAAAGCACTAGACTGTTTAGATTCAATAAGAGAGCGTGCAACAGAAATTAAAAACTTACCTAGATTAAGAGAAAAAGAAAATAATTCAATCATAAGAAAAAGAGATAAAGTTATCAATATAATTAAATCTTTCAATTTAAATAGACCAATAGATCTATCAAAAGGTACTTTAGATAGTATTACTGATGAAAGAATTAAATATTTAGTATTAAGAACTGTATTAAAACATAACTTACAATTCCATAATGAAACAATTAATAGATTAAAAGAAGAAGAAACAATGACTAGATTAGAAAAAATATTTAAGAAGAGTTGTTGTACTCATGAATATTTAATGGAAAACCTATCTAAATTAACTAGATATGGTAACATTGAAAACATAGAAAAGATAATGACATTATTAACTGAGTCAGGAATTAAGATTTATAATGATTCCTACCCTATTTGTGATATTTTACTTTTATCTACACCTGCAATAGTATCAACAGTAAATAAAATGATTACAAGTAGTGTAATTAGTCAAGAATTTGTTAAAAGAAATCCAGAAATATTTGTAAAAGATATTAATGAAGAAATAATGCAAGAAACAACTATAAAAGAAGCTGCATTCGATAGAATCGTTAATAACGTTAATTTATTAAGAGATAACAAGATAGATGCTTTTGCAATATCTAAATCAAGAAATAGTGCTACTCTTTTACAAGATAGAGAACAACTTGAAAATGTATTAAGATTAATCAATACTTATAGTCTTAGATATTCAACTTCTAATAATTATGAATTTTTTGAAAATACAAATCTTGTTGAAATAATAGATAGATTTATTGAATTAGGTCTTTCTAAGTTTATTAGAAATAATCCTAAATATATTGGGCAAGAATCTTATACATATTTAAAACGTATGGAATTATGTAGAGAACTTGGTCTTCCTTTAGTAATTGATAATAAACTATCACCAAAGATAACTGATCAAGCTTTTAGAGTTGGTAAGAATATTATTAGTGATGAAGATATAGATGGATATGTTCCTAATGCTGTTTATAGATTTATGGATGATAGTTGCTATAAAGCAATTGCTGAAAGCAAAGGAATACCAAAAGAATCATTTATTATTGAAGAATTAGAAAAGTACTCTATTAGTGATCTAGAATACAACATAAATGGAATTATAATATCTAAACAAAAAGTATTAAGAAACTTTGCTATATTACAAAATAATAGTGAATGTGATGAATTATCTAGAGAACAGAAAATATTTAATGCTATGATTTATGGTAGTGTTTTAGATGATAGTAGATTAAAGATCATTTCTGAAGTATTTGGTACTCCAGGACAAAGACTAGAAAAAAAATAAAAACTATAGTTTTATACTATAGTTTTTTATTGCATCATTTTTTTGAATCTCTTGTTACTATGTTGTAAATAATAGAACAACTTATTATATAGCTTCCATAATACTACTGCTAATAGAATTAACAATCCTATTAAAATAAACATTCCTGAATCAAGATCAGC
This sequence comes from uncultured Clostridium sp., assembly GCA_946414595.1. Classification (GTDB taxonomy): domain Bacteria; phylum Bacillota_I; class Bacilli_A; order RF39; family UBA660; genus RUG13868. The sequence goes on along the minus strand of CAMKPE010000005.1, from coordinate 47,504 downwards.
AAGTGAGAAGAAATCTCTAAAGAATAATAATTCTACTGAGAATATAGTAACCATCGTAATCATTAATAATCTTCTTATTAAGTTAAATGGCTTACATAATTTGTATTGATAAATAAGCATAATAATTGTTGTCATGATAACACATACAGTTGAACTTTCTGTTGTTGTTAATGATGAGTTTCTTGTTATAAATAAGAATATAAATAATGTTGAGAATACTGTTAATGCTGCTGGTGCTGCATTAGCAATTATCTTAACTAGGAAGTTACCTTTAACTCTTTCTTTATTTGGTTCAAGTGCAAGAATTAATGAAGGTGCTCCTATTGTAATTAAGTTCATTAAACTTAAGTGTATTGGTAAGTATGGATAATGGAAGGCAGTAAACAAAGTCATTAATACAAGTAATACTGTGTATATTGTCTTTGTTAAGAATAGTGATGCACTTCTTCCAATGTTATTGATACATCTTCTTCCTTCTTCAACTACCTTAGGCATTGCATCGAAGTTTGATTCCATAAGCACTAATTGGCTTACATTTCTTGCTGCATCACTTCCACTTGCCATAGCAATAGAACAATCTGCTTCTTTTAATGCTAGAACATCATTAACTCCATCTCCTGTCATAGCAACTGTATGACCAAGACTCTTAATTAATAATATTAATTCTTTCTTTTGATCTGGTTTAACTCTTCCAAAGATAGTGTTATTTAAATATGCTTCTTTTAATTCTTTCTTAGTTTTAATAGTACTTAAATCAACATATTTATCATAATCTTCTATTCCTACTCTTTTGGCAATTTGAGAAATAGTAATTGGATTATCTCCAGAAATAATCTTAATTTCTACACCTTGTTGTTTAAAGTATTCAAGTGTTTCTTTAGCTTCTTTTCTTATCTTATCTTGGATAAGAATAAGTGCAATTGGGAATTTCTTATCATCTTTTTCTCCTGCTAAAAGAAGTGTTCTATAATCTTTAGAATAATTACTATAATCACTATCTTTAATGATAAATTCAGGAGCTCCTAAATAATAATTAATTCCTTCTAAGTATACCTTAGAATATTTTTTATCTGATGAGAAAGGATCTATCTTGATACAATCAAGTGCTTTACCTTTCTTTGTTTCAAATCTATTTCTTACAGCATTCATTGTTGGTGATACGTCTTCAAGTGTATGGCATAATCCATCAAGAATACGTTCAGCTTCTTCTTGTGAGTATTTGATATTTGGTATGAAGTCAACTACTTCCATAACTCCTTCAGTAATAGTACCTGTCTTATCAAGACATAATACATCTACTCTTGCAAGAGTTTCTATACAATATAATTCTTGTACCAATACTTTATACTCACTAAGTCTAATAATTGATACTGCTAAAACTGTACTTGTTAATAGAATTAATCCATCAGGTATCATTCCTATTAAGGCAGCAGTAGTATATAAAACTGCTTCACTATAACCATTTCCAGCAATGTAGTATTGGTTAATAAATAACATTATCCCAACTGGAACTATTGTAAATGAGATATATTTAATAATCTTATTCAAAGAGTTCATTAATACTGAATTTAATTTCTTAACGTACTTAGCATCTTTACTGATTATTGATGTATAGTTATCATCTTTAACGTGCTCTACTTTAGCTCTTACTTTACCACCAGTTATAAAGCTTCCAGACAAGACCATGTCTCCTTCTTTTTTCTCTATAGGTGTTTGTTCACCAGTGATAAATGATTCATTAACTAAGCATGTTCCTGTTTGCACTATTGAATCTGCAACGACTTGCATTCCTACACTTAATTCGACGATATCATCAAGAACCATTTCTTCTCTATTTATTTCTTTTAATTTACCATTTCGAACAACTACTACTTTGGATTGGCTAATTAAAGATAATTTATCTACTATTTTCTTAGCTCTTATTTCTTGTACTGTACTGATTATGATATTGAATATTACAGTACCTATAAAAAGCATATTTTCATATGCTCCAACCATAAAGATGGCTGCTGCTATACCAAAGTTTAAGAAGTTAAACAAAGTAAAGAAGTTATCGCTAACAATTCTTTTAATTGTTTTTGTAGGAACGGATACATCGGTATAGTTAAGTCCTTCTCGTAAACGTTCTTCTACTTCTTCACTTGATAATCCATATTCTGCTTTTGGATCAAGTCTTTTCATATAAACACCTTCTAATTCTTATATTATTTTACTCCAAGTTTTTTAATTTGGCTAACTTTTCTTCGATTATTTTTAATCTTTTTCTTCTTTCTTCATCATCAATCATATATAAGTCATCTTTATATACTAAAATATCTTTTTCTTTAACAACAGGAAGAAGTAATAATTCAACAAGTTTTATTTCTCTTGTTTCAATGTTTTCAAGTACTGCGAACTGTCCTTCTATTCTATCAACTGCATATTTTTCTAATTTTTCTTCCATATTACTCTCCATTAGTATCCGTTTTTATATTTTTAAACGTTACTTCTTTTCCATTTGAATAAGCGATGATTGTGCCAAGTTTATCTGTTCTATATATTTTGGCATTAATCTTTTTTAATTTGTTTAAGATAACATCATGTGGATGACTATAATCGTTATTTGCTCCAACAGAAATAACTGCATATTCTGGCTTTACTTTTGCTAAAAAGCTGGCACTTGTACTAAAACTAGAACCATGATGGGCTACCTTTAATACTGTACTTTTTAAGTCTTTATCAAGTATTAATCTTTCTTCATTTTGAGTAGCATCTCCAGTAAACAAGAATGATGTATTCTTATATGTTACTTTAACTATTATTGAAGTATCATTTAAATCTTCTTTACTTTCTCCAACGTATAATATATCTACATTGGCATCTCCTAGTTTCAATTTAGTTCCTTCTTTTGGAGTTTGGAACTTAATATTTTTCTTTTCTAGTTCATAAAGTATCGATAAGAATGTCGTTGTGGTTGTCGTTTCATCTGGCATATAGAAATTCTTTACTTTAAAGTTTCTAATTATATTGTCCATTCCACCTATATGATCTTCATGGGCATGTGTTCCAATAACATATTTAAATTCTTTTATCCCTAAAGATTGATAGAACTCAACTAGCTTTTTACCATCAGCATTATTACCAGCATCAATTATCATGTATTCATCTTGTGACTTAATTAATATGGCATCTGCTTGACCAACATCTATAAAAAAGACCATTAAACCATTTTTAATTTCAATATTGCTTACTTTTTCTATCTTCTTTTTATCTTTATTTAATTCCTTATCTATCTTTTTTAATACTTTTTCTCCTTGTTTAACTAAAGTATCTTTTAAAGATAAGAAGATACTTCTATCAACAAAAAAAGAACCTAATAAAAATAAGGCAACAAATAAAAAAGTTAATAATTTTCTATTTTTCTTTTTCATATCTTCCCTCTATTATAAATAGTATCAAAAATATAATAATAAGTCTATAAATTAGTCTTTTGTTTACACTAAAAAAGAAGGATTATTCTTCCTTCTTTTCTTTTTCTTTATCCTTTTTCTTTTCTTCAAGTTTTTCTTTATATTTATTTTTTATTGTGCTTATGTGTTTTGTTTTACTGAATTGTTCGTATACTAATGGTGATTTCTTATTAAATGCATTTATTATTGTTTTTATATAGATGAATGCTAATGTTACTAAAAGCATTATTGATATAAAGTCCCCTAAGTCTCCTAAACTTGATAAGTTATCCATTACAAATACTACATAGAATATTTCAAAATATAATATATATTTTATTACATATCTTAATAATATTTGATGAGGCATTGCTCTTTTACCATCTTCGCTAACTACTTTAATTCCCACAATAAACTTACCTATTGTTTTTCCAAATATTGATGTAAGTATTATAAAGTACATTATATAGATTAATGTTAGTATTGAAAAATCAAGTGAATCTTTAGAAAGTACTGAGAAGAATGTAAGAACTGATACAATTACAAAGTCAATTAAGTCTGCAATTAATCTTCTTGGCATTGATACACTCTCGCCCTTTGTATAAGCTTTCGCATCTAACTCTTCTCTTGTTGGTAATACTTTACTAAATAATGGTGTCATTAAGTATCCTAGCATTCCACCAGTTGTATTAACAATTAAATCATCAACATCAAATAATCTATATGGTCTTGGATATATTCCAAATAAACAACTTAACTGTGTTACTTCGAAGAATAAACTTAACATGAATGACATTGTTAAAACTTCCCACCATTTTCTATTGAAGTAATATCTTAGATAAACTCCAAAAGGAAGCGTTAGTACAAAGTTAAATAAGACTGTGTACACTGCTGGTGATTTAAATGCTGCTAGCCATGATTTAATATCAAATAAACTTATATGTACTCCATCAATTATATCTTTTATGAAACTAAAAGGCACCAGATTGGCCCAAGGGCCTGTCATCTTCGATACTTCTTCAATACTTGGTAATGGAAGTATTACCATAAACCAAGCAATTAAAAGATATAATACGAATGAATATACTATAACACTTCTAAGTAATGGTATTGATCCATACTTGTGATATTGCCTTATCATATAAGGAATTGTTAATAAAAGTGCTATAATTGGGAATATTACTAACCCAACTTTTATTGGTACTGCATATACTTTCATAGACTACCTCTTTTACTAGAAAAATATACCAAATTATTTAATTAAAGTAAATATTTATGTTATAATATCTTTGTTGTTCTCGTAGCTCAGCAGGATAGAGCAATCCCCTCCTAAGGGATAGATGTGGGTTCGAGTCCTACCGGGGACACCACTAAATAAAAAACTGGTTTTATAACCAGTTTTCTTTTTTTTAATCAATTGATAGTATTAATGCGAATACAAAGTTGGCAAATCTATATATTTGTTTTCTTTTAACATGTAATTGTTCTCTAATTGTGATGTAATCATCAACTAGATTAACTATCCAACTTTCAGCATATTTTGGCACTCTAGTTGGAGCAAGTGGAAACATATGAGATACTATAATATCTTTTTCTTTTTCAGTTAAGTCAAAATATTTTTCAGAATATGCTTTAGCATACTTAGGATGAGTTACTAATGTAGTCATCTTTTCTTTTGCTGACATCTCTTTGTTATTTACTAAGAAGAAGTCATGTAATAGTCCTGCTCTTGCTGTTTCTTCATATCCTATATGTAAAAATTTAGCTATTTTGTATGAACAGTATGAAACTCTAATTGAGTGATCATATCTATTCAAACCATGATGGTTAATGTCTTTTGTCTTTTGGAATTCCTCATGGTCTAATATATCTTCAACAATTTTCTTGTATTCTCTATCATTATCTATTGTAAAATCATAAAACACTTTCGTATAACACCTTCTTTTGCATTACATTGATTATAGCATTATTCCTTATAAAAGTAAAATAAAAAGAGTGGGCCCACTCTTAATCTATGTAAACATCCTTTACAGAATGCCTATTATATATTATGTCTATTATTTTAAATATGTTACATTTTTTAAAAAGTTGGTCCACTTGGATTATCAAATACTGATACGAAAGATGCTTGTTTTTCTTTTACTTGTTCATCTGTTAACAAAGATGGAAGAACTGTCTTGATATCATCAATAATATTATGTAACTGTTCTAAGAACCATTTATATCTTTCTTCATCTAATGTATCTGTTTGATTATTCTTAAGTGTTGCAAAGTATCCCAAGAAGTGTTCTAGAATGTATGGAATCATCTTTGGGTCAGGAACATATTGTGATTTTGCTTGTTTTGGCAGTTCTAGATCATCTTCCTTTTTTCTATCTTCAGCCATTAATCTTTGAAGTTTTTCATTATCCATATCTTCTTCTGGATGATATATTTCACTGTCATGTTCTAAATTAGAATAATCATGATCTCTTTTATATTTAGGATTTAATACTATTTCCTTCTTTTCAACGTCTATATACCCTACTATGAAATCAGGATTAATTCTATAGTCTTGTCCATAACCACTGTTTGTTTCTTGATAATGTTCCCATAATCCTTCTTTATAAAAGCATTCATATGGTATATCTATTAAAACAAGTCCTTTATGTTGGTGATGTTGCCAGTTTAATAATCCTTCATAGTGTTCATAATGCATATCACCATCACCATAGTTCATTCTTTGTTGAACTGCTGTTGCTGAAAGCGAAGGAAATTTATATTGCAATCCATTATCACAAATAGATTGCAAGTGAAACGGGAATGTTCCATGAATTGCTAGGATAGATTTTTGTCTATCTAGCATTGTTAGAAGAGCATCAAACTTTTTGATAAATTCTTCTCCAAAGTATGCTCTTGCTTCATCTTCTGTTTCATGTCGTTCATCTTCCACTACTCTTTTTTGGGGAATAAAGCTTGATATAAAATCATTTATTGTGTCCAATAGACTTGAAACTTTTTCTTGAGTACAATCTTCAAATTGACGAAAGTTTCCTTCATTTAACATTTCAATAATTTTATCTACTTTACTTTTATCATATGAGTATTCTGTTTCTTCTTTTTCATACTTAATCATTTATAACACCACTTTTCTTTTTAGAATCCCATTGATGGATATCCATCACTATCTTTATCTTGAGTTTCTTCTTTTTCTCCGTATATCTTTTTATAAGATTCTTTATCTACAAATCTTTGATATTTTCCAGTTCTACTTGAACTATAACGAGTCATAAATTTTGATAGAAGTCCGATTGATGGAGCGTTGTCGCTTAAGACACTTGCTACAAGAGGTAATTCTCCTTTGGATGCTACTGCGTTTTCAAGTAAGGAAGTACCTACTCCTTGCCTTTTACACTTAGATGATACAGCAATTTCAGAAATGTAATAATAGCGTTCAGTATTGCCACCTAAATCGTGTGTATTAGTGCTATCTCTTACAAGCATAAAACCAACTATTTTATCACCATCAACTGCAATAATTAAATTAGTCCATCTTAATCCTTCTTCAAATATATCAGCTTGCTTTAAAGTACCACCATTAACCTCTAAGTTTTCAAATAATATTTCCTTACACTTGCTTACAACACTTGCGCATTCTTCTAAACTTTTTTCTTGTAGATCTATATTTATTATTTCCATCAATATTTCACCTCTTATATCGTATATATCAATTATAACATACATCAATAATTAACTTGTTATTTTTTATATTAAGCATAATACTTCCATCTTGATCTGTTCTATATATTATTGATTCTTTCAAGTTATCTAGTACTTCTTTATTTGGATGTCCATATCTATTATTCTTTCCTACACTTATAATTGAATACTTTGGTTTTATTTCATCTATAAACTCTTTGTTACTACTTGTTTTAGACCCATGATGTCCTACTTTTAAAATATCTACATCATTTATGTTGTATTTTTCTATTATATCTAATTCCTTTTCTTTTTCTGCATCTGCCATAAACAACAATTTAACTCCATAAAGATTTGTATAGATAACACTGCTATTATCATTTTCATTATCGTATTCTCTTGTATTTAAAAAGTGTAATAAATTATTATTTATTTTAAGTTCTTTAATACACGAGTAATAAGTTATTTGCTTTTCATTAAGTGTTTTAATTAATTCTTCTTCTAATTCATTTAATTCTCCGCAGTTAAGTATTACTTTATCTACTTTATATTCATTAACTAGATTAACTGCTTCTCCCATATGATCGTAGTCTCCATGAGTTAGGATTAGATAATCTAACTTTTCAATTCCAAATGACTTTAATACTTTTGTTGTAATATTACTTGTTATTTCATATTCACTATTAACTTTTCCTCCAGTATCTATTAATATATTATAGTCTCTATCATGTATTAAGATAGAATCCCCCTGTCCTACATCTAAAAATATTACATATGTACTTGGGATAATATAATTAATATTTTTGTGTATTAATAAAGTAATTATTAATAAATAAAATGTTTTTGGTTTTGTTAATACAATTATGATGATTATGTAGTAAATAATTATTATAAGTATGCTTGGTTTTTTCAATATAATACTTGTGTCTATCATTGAAAAGATATCTGCAATATTATTAAATAAATTTAATAAAAATAATAAGATATCATCAAATATAGGAAAGATAAAAGTTATTAATGATAAAGGAAATATTAATAAAGAAATTATAGGAACTAGAATAATGTTATATAAGACTGCTAAGAGATTTATTTCATAATAAGAATATATGTTTAATGGAAGAGATAGAAGGAATGCAATAAATGATATGTATATTGTTTTTAATACTTTATTATTTATCTTGTTTAATCTTTTGGTACTTAAATATATTCCTATACTTATTATCGATGAATAATAAAATCCTATCTCATATATAGTATATGGTCTTAATATAAGTATTAATAAAATAGATATAGATATTATTCGATACTTTGATATATTCAAATTAAAATATTTATTTATATCTTTAACGATAATAAATACAATTGTTCTTAATAATGATATGCTTTCAATTAATAAATAATATAAGAATAGTAATAAATATGTACATATACTTTTTCTTATATTATTTTTTTTATTAATTTTATTTATTAATTCTACAAGAATAGATATGTGCATTCCTGATATAGAAAAGATATGTATTATACCTAGATAAGTATAAGTATTTTTAATATCTTTTGATATATATGACTTATCTCCTAGAATAAATGATTCTAAATAATCTCTACTTTTAAGATTTGATATTCTATTCTTTATAAATTTCTTAATATTTAAAACAATATTATTACTTTTATTTATTAATTTATATTCTTTTATATTTATCTTATAAAATATTCCTCTTATATTTTGATAAGCTCTGTAATTAAACAAATTAAAGTTAGTATTTGGTGTATATTCTTCTAACTCTCCATAAAGCGATAATACATCCCCTATTTCGACTTTTTCTATAATATTTGATTCAATATATTCACTACAATTTAAAAGCATTTTAGAGGCATTTATTGAGGTTATAACACATGTATATTGATTAGACTCTTTTATATCGCTTTTGGTTTTAATAAAAGTAATTCTAAATAATGATAGAAAAAGAAGAAAGACAAGAAATATATTAGAGTTTAATAGAATTTTTAATTTTCTCAAATGTTTTCTTACCTATTCCTGATACATTTGTTAATTCTTCTAATTTGTTAAATCTACCATTTTGATTTCTATAGTCAATAATACTTTGAGCTTTTGATTCTCCTATACCACTTATTTTCATTAATTCTTGTTTAGTTGCTGTATTAATAGATATTTTGTTATCTTTAACTTCTGCTGTTGTTTTTATTTCAGTATTAGTATTATTTTCTTTTATTTCTTCTTTTTTAGGAATTACTATTAACATTTCATCTTGTAATTTTTCACTTAAATTTATACTTTCAGTGTCAGCATCATTAGTTAGTCCACCAGCTTTAGTAATAGCATCTTTAATTCTTTTATCGCTTTCTATTTCATAACTTCCCGGATTATTAACTTCTCCTTTAATATCAATAACAATTGATTCTTTAATATCTTTCTTTTCTTCTATTTCACTTTCTACTATATATGAATCATTCTTATTAAAATAATTGAAAGAGAAAAATCCAAATAACATAATTATTACTATTATTATTTCCTTTCTATTAAAGTAGATTATATCTAAATATTTTTTCATAAAAAAACCTCCCTAAGGAGATTATTACTCATTCGTTAGGAATTTCCTAACTTTTTTTCTTTAGTTTCTATTGCTACTCTTTGTACAACTGAAAGTGCTCCAATAATACATAGAGTAAATGTACCACCATAAGATAAGAATGGAAGTGGTACTCCAGTAAGTGGTAAGACACCCATTATACCTAACAAGTTAATTACAGTATGTAAGAATATGTATATGGCTACTCCATAACACATTATAGATCCCCTACTACTTGTACTTTCTTTTCCAATCTTTATAATGCGCCACAATAATATTCCAAATAATAGAATTATTCCAGCAGATTGTAAGAATCCTAATTCTTCTACTACTATTGCAAATATAAAGTCAGTATGTGATTCAGGTAAATACAAATACTTTTGAGTACTATTACCTAGTCCTTTTCCAAACATTCCTCCATTATTGAATGCTATATAGGAGTTACATACTTGGTTTCCTGTAGTATAAAACTTTTCTTCACTACATGGATATCTATAGTCAAATCTTGATATTTGTCTTTGTAATGATGATGTATTAAATATGTAATAACCCATTATTACAATTAATAATACTGCTCCAAACCCACCAATTACTTTTAGTTTTTGCATTGTATTAACTGGCATTAAGAAATATAGCATAAATGATATTAATACTATTATTCCTGCTGTTCCAAAGTCTGGTTGTAATACTATTGCAGCTGCAAAAACGAGTGAAATAATTAACGGGAATAAACTTGTTTTCAAGTCATTCAGTTTTTTCCTTCGCAGCTCAAAATACGCCGCATACCACACAATCATAACAACTTTAACAAGCTCACTTGGTTGAAATGATACTGGCCCTATACTTATCCAACTTCGGGCATCATTTATAATTGGCCCAAAGAAATATACAAATAACAATAAAATAAAACTAATTACTAAAGCAAACCACGAGAGTGCACTAATAGTTTTAGTATTTAAATGTATTATAGGTAAAAATACAAATATTAGTCCTACTAATAAACTTCCACCCTGCCTTAATAAAAAGTTATATGGTGTCTTATGATATCTCATAAATGCAGCTATATTAGATGCTGAAAATATCATAATTAAACCAATAGAAAAAAGTAAGATACTGACAATTAATAATACTTTATCTGTATGTTTTAATGCTTTCATATATCCTCCTTTATCTTAACTTAATTATAGTTTATAAATAGTTAATTATAAATAGATATTTACCTTACTTAACACAATAATAGAAAAAAAGTGTAAAAAAAAGAATAGATTTAATCTATTCTTTTTATCCATTGATTTGTTTCATTACTTCTTCAGCAAAGTCATCGTTTCTCTTTTCGATTCCTTCTCCTACTTCGTAACGAACCATTTTCTTGATAGTTCCTTTGTTGTCTTTAACATATTGTTCAACACTCTTGTCACTATCTTTAATGAATTCTTGTTCTAATAAACAAACTTCTTTGTAGTATTTGTTAATTCTTCCATTAACCATCTTTTCAGCTATATCTGCAAGTTTTCCTTCATTAATAGCTTGTTCTTTAATGATTTCTCTTTCATGGTTAAGTACTTCTTCTGGAACTTCATCTCTTGTCATGTATAAAGGTCTCATAGCTGCTGCATGCATAGCAACATCTTTTGCAACTTCAGCGTTTGCTCCTTCAAGTACAGTTAATACTGATATTTTTCCTCCTAAGTGAGAATAAACACCAAATACTTCTTTCTTAGTTTTTTCAACTAATTCAAATCTTCTAAAACTAATTTTTTCTCCAATTTTTGCAATTAATGCAACTAGAGTTTCACTAATAGTTTGTCCATCTTTTAATTTAATATTTAATGCATCTTCCATAGTAGTAGCTCCACTATTTAATATTGCATTTCCAATTGTTTTAATAAAATCAGTAAATGCTTCATTCTTAGCAACGAAATCAGTTTCTGAGTTTACTTCTAATATTACAGCTTTGTTTCCTTCAGTAAAAATTTCACTTAATCCTTCTGCTGCAATACGTGATTCTTTTTTGCTAGCTTTAGCAATTCCTTTTTCTCTCAACCAATCTATAGCTTTAGTCATATCTCCTTCTGAAGCTTCTAAAGCCTTTTTGCAATCAAGCATACCTGCCCCTGTTTTTTCTCTTAATTCTTTTACATCTGCTGCACTAAACATAAACATTTCCCTTTCAAATCCAATTATTTACTTAATTCTTTAACAAGTTCTTCTTTTTTCATTTTAGAATAACCTTTGATTCCTTGTTCTTTAGCTGCTTCCTTTAATTCAGTTAAAGTCATAGCTGAATAATCTTTCTTTTCTTCAACTTTTTCTTCTTTTACAGCTTTTTCTTTAGCTGGTTTCTTTTCTTTCTTAGGTTCTTCCTTAACTTCTTCTTTTTCTTCTACTTTAGCTTTCTTTGCAGGTTTCTTAGACTTTTCTATTTTTTCTTCAGAATCAATGTCGTCTTTTTCAACTTTGATTTCTCTTTCTAGAGATTCAACGAATTCATTAACGTCATCTTTCTTTCCTTTTCCTGCTGCCTTGTTTTTATCTTCTTCAGTAACATAATCGATTATTTCGTTTCCATTTACTTCAGCGATAGCGTTAGTAAGTGCTCCAATCATTAATTTAACACTTCTTACAGCATCGTCATTTCCTGGAATAACATAATCAACCATATCTGGGTCACAGTTAGTATCTACAACTCCAAATACTGGAATGTTTAACTTTCTTGCTTCTTTAATAGCTATTTCTTCTTTTCTTGGATCTACGATTACTAGAGCATCAGGAAGTTTCTTCATTTCTCTGATTCCTCTTAAGTTCTTATTTAACTTTTCGTATTCCTTCTTGAATTTAATAACTTCTTTCTTTTCATATTTATCAAAAGTTCCGTCAGCTTCCATCTTTTCGATTTCATCTAATCTTTTGATTCTTGATCTAATTGTCTTGAAGTTAGTAAGTGTTCCACCTAACCATCTTTCATTTACGAAATACATGTTAGTTCTTGTAGCACTTTCTTCTGCAGCTTCTTGAGCTTGTTTCTTAGTTCCAACAAATAAGATTTTTCCTTCATTTGCTGCAATCTCTTTCATTGCTTCATAAGCTTCTTCAATCTTCTTTTGAGTTTTTTGTAAGTCGATAATATAAATATCATCTCTTGAAGTATAAATATACTCCTTCATTTTTGGGTTCCATCTTCTCTTTTGATGTCCGAAGTGAACTCCTGCTTCTAATAAATAATTCATTGACACTACTGTCATAATACTTTCTCCTTTTCGTTTTTATCTTCTATTAATTTCTAATAATACCACCAAACTGGCACTAGGTAATTAAATCCATTAATATGCTTATTTAGTTTCTTTTTTTGTAGTTGTTTTCTTAGCTGTTGTAGTTTTCTTTGCAGGTGCTTTTTTAGCAGGTGCTTTTTCTTCTATTTTTTCTTCTTTTTTAGTAGCTGCTGCCTTCTTAGGTGCTGCTGCTTTTTTAACTGGTTTTTCCTCTTTTTCTTCTTTAGCAGTTTCTTTCTTTTCTGCTTTAGCCTTAGTTGCTTTTACAACTTCAACTTCTTTTTTGCTTTCAACTTTAGCTGCTTTAACTTTTCCTTCTAATCCATTCTTAGCAGTTTTAACTAATTCTGCAAATGCTTTTGGATCAGCGATAGCTATTTCAGATAACATCTTTCTGTTAACTTCAACTCCAGCTTTGTTTAATCCTTCAATGAATCTAGAATAACTGATTTCGTTTTCACGACATGCAGCGTTAATTCTTGTAATCCATAATTTTCTAAAATCTCTTTTCTTTTGACGTCTGTCTCTAAATGCATATTGTCCAGAATGCATTAATTGTTCTTTAGCAGTCTTATATAATCTATGTTTGCTTCCAAAGTATCCTTTAGCAGCTTTAAGAACTTTTTTATGACGTGCTCTTGTTGTTACACTATTCTTTACTCTTGCCATTTTAACTCCTCCTTATTAGATAACTTTCTTTAATCTCTTGAAGTCTGCCTTACTTAATTGAGCATTCTTTCTCTTAGCTCTATTTACAGCTCCACTTTTCTTTCCTGTTTTATGATTTAATCCAGTTGGACGTAATGTAATAGTTCCAGATTTTCTAACTTTAAGAACTTTACTTAATCCTTTATGTTTTTTTACTTTACCCATCGTATATTCCTCCTACTTTGTTTTCTTTGGCATTAATAACATAATCATATTTCTTCCATCAAGTTTTGGTTGAGATTCGATTTCAGAGATGTCTTTTAGTCTTTCTGCAAAGCGCACTAAAACATCGCTCCCTAATTCTGTATGAGCCATTTGTCTTCCTTTAAAACGAATAGTTACTTTTATCTTGTCACCTTTTTCAAGGTACTTAGTAACTTGTTTTACTTTGGTTTCAAAATCACCTACATCAATAGATGGAGACAATCTAAATTCTTTAACCTCTTGCATAGATGCTCTTTGTTTCTTAAGAGCGTCTTTCTCCCTTTTATTCTTTTCATACTTATACTTTTTGTAATCCATTAGCTTACATACTGGTGGATTACCATTTGGACCTATTAATACTAAATCCAAACTTGCATAATTTGCTAGTGTTAATGCGTCATTAATTGACTTAACACCTGTTTGTTCCCCATTGGGACCAATTACTAAAACTTGTGGAACTTTGATTTGTTCATTTATTAACAAATCATTTTTTGAGTTTGCTATATAAAACACCTCCAATAAAATATAAAAAAGTGGACATAATATATCCACTTTTAATACCATAAAAACGTTGTAATTATTGTTTCTTCTTGGCATTTTACCCAAAGCTTTTCGCAATCAGGTGGATGTGGATACATCTCTTTCCTTTTTTATTACGTTTTTGATTATATAATAATTTATTCTAAAAGTCAACAATTTATTTATATTTATGCGTTCTTTGTAGTATATACCTCTTTGCTTAAGAAGCCATCTGTTGCACCTCTTGCAAAGTATTTACCACCTTGTGCAAATAGACTTCTAGCATGACCACCTTCAGCTCTTGCTTGTCCTAATGTTTGAATCTTACCATCAACACAGTCTAAAACCAATATATTATCTGGTGTTAGGTCTTTATAACTTTTTACACTTGAATCAAAACCTACTACTGTAACTAAGTGTCTTAAACCTTCGTCAGATCTAACTTGAGTAACTTGTAATACAGTTGGTCTTCCTGCTAATGCCTCAGTATATATATACTCTAAAACATCATCCTCATCAGGTGAACTAACATAATCGTTAATTCGTGTTGCTGGAGAACCTTTTGCTTGTGCCATATCATCTCTTGATGTAAATGTTCCTCTTAATAAGTCTACTGCATAATATTGTGATAAAAGCATACATTCTCCACCTAGAATACCACCATTTTGAGTACATTTATTCTTTTGAACATATTCTTCATATTCTATAACAGAAGTCTTAGTATTTACTACATAGAACTCTTGTCCATTGTATGATACTTTAATTAAATTACTATTTGCATCATAATCAAGAACTGTAAGAGTACCAGTACCTCCGCCTCCTGTTGAAACTTTTTGCTTAATTTCTTCTAGAGCCCCATCTTTTGCTTTTACTTGATCAGCGTATGTTCTAGCATTAGTTTGATGTTCAATGCACTTTGTCTTTGCTCTATTTTGTTCACTTGTTAATCTACTCTTTGTATCTTTATATTCTAGATATGCGCTTGTTATATACCCTTCATCATCATATTGCATTGGTACAACTAAATTATTTAATTCAGTAGTAACAGCGTCATATGTTTCATCTTCAGTTTTTAAACCTTCTAATTCTGGAAGCAGACTATTTATGGCAATATCACATGCTGCTTTTAAAGAATTAGTTATATTATTCTCAATTGTTTGTATACATCCTTTTAGATTAGAAATAGTTGTGCTTGTTAATTCTGTTGCACCTTTTTCTTTCCAATCAGATGTTGATACGATTGAGGATAATCGATCAACTGAACTCATGCTATCAGATACTTTAGATGCCATTGCTTCACTTTCTGAAGCGATTATTTGTGCACCTTTTAAAGCATCATAATATTTTGTATATGGATCTATAAAATATGTTGCCATATGCTCCTCCCAACTTATTCTAACTTACGTTAAAATTATCTTCTGTTATTGCTATTGTAGCTTCACTCTTTGCCATAGCATTTGTATAATTTTCTAATGTTTTATTTAGATAACTTCCGTAATCTGCTAACTTAGAGTTTATTTCATCAAAATTATCTCTAAACTCAGCATACTTCTCTACTACTGCTTTAGCTGTCTTACCAGACCAATTTTCATTATTTCCATCTATAGGCTTCATTAATTCTTCTATTCTTTTTAAAGATGATTCAATTTCTTGTGTGGCTTTGATAAACTTATTTTTTGTTTCTTCGAATTCAGTTGCTTTTATTTGGTTTCCAATAGCCATTTTTCTTCATCCTTATTTCTATATTCTTTAAGTTTATCAGCCCATTTATCATCATTATTTGAATACCTTTTAGAAGCATATCTCATAAAACCAGACATGTATTCTAATTCTTCAAATTTTATTTTTAAATTATCAATATATGTTTTAGCATTTTCTTTAAACTCATCATAGTCAGAGCCAGACCAAGACTCACCAAGTTCATCTAGGTATGTTAATAAGTTCTGTCTATTTGTTTCAAGTTTATTTACTTCTGTTAAAACATTTTTACCTGTTTCATCTACATAATCATAATCAACTTTAAATATCATAGATGCCTCCTAAAACAATAGTTTTAAATTATCAAACACTTTATCATAAGTAATATTATTATCACTAGCAATTCCATCTATATATGTTCTAAAGCTACTTACTGTTTGTTCAGATACATTATAGTCTTTTACATTACCAGCATATAAATTCTTTAATGATTCTCTTAATATATTCTCATGTTTATCTTCAACAAGAAGTTCACTTACCTTAATATTATTCTTTTGTGCTACTTGTACTAAATATTCTTTTGCAGAAAGTATCGTATTATATTGTAATTTTGTTGGTATTGTTTCTTGTTCAAATAATTTATCTATTAAAGTCTTTTGTATTTCTTTATATTCGCTTTCGGTAATACTTGAGAATTCTTCATATCCAAATGCTTTCAAAATTATATTACCTAGCTTTTGAGATTTTTCATGGTTAAAGATTAGTGATACAAGTGAATCTTTTTCTTTGTATACATTAATAAAGTTAACTAGTTTTTCTACATTAGTAGCATCAATTGCTTTAATGTTATCCATTAGTTTTGTGCTATTAACTTTCTTTCCATCGTCAACTTGGTTATCAGAATTATCTCCTGAATCATGGTTGTTACCACCATTATGCCCATTATCGGCATCATATTTTCCGTGGGTTTTAAATTTATTTGTAAGTTCTTCTTCTGTATCTACAGATTCGTCAAGATGCTTAGATACATCACTAGCTAATTCTTTTTCCATTGATGAAACGTATTCAATTTGTTGTTTAATTTTTGATAGTCCATTTGTGTATAGCCCTGCTTTAGATAATGCTTCAAAATTACCTGGTAATTTTGATCCTACATCACTTTCTAGAGTGCTTGCTGAACTATTCAAATTACTAACAACACTATTTAACGTATCACTATCAATTGAAACTGTGTTTTTTCTTATAGCCATGTTTTCCTCCACTATTTACATATTCTTAAATAATACCCACTGTAACTCTTATTTGTTTGTGCTCCAGTTGTCATAAATCTAGAGCTACTACTATCCATTGTTTCAAGTTGTCCATCCCAACTATCTAATATTAATAAGTCAGATTCTTTTAATTTACTAGCATCTGTTACTGTATTTTTAAATCCTACTACAGTAACAAAATGTCTATGTGTTCCTTCTTTATTACCATTAACTTGTAATATTACTGGATTTCCTTTTGTTACTTCATTATAGATAGTTGATAATGTATCACCTTTACTATTGGAAAAATAATCTTTAAATTCTCCTGCATGATCCCAGTTAAATGCTGATTCTGCAGTATCACCAGTTGATCCGCTTTTTAAGTTTGATGCATGAACATAACTAAACGCCAAACATAAATCTCCATATCTTCCAGCATTACTATCTTGTCTTATTCCTTTACTGTAAGCATAAGATTGATACTTGTCAATTGCAAATGTTGTATCAACAACAACCCAATCCTTATTAAAACCAGACCATTTCTTAACATTATTATTATTTGAAAAATCAAATGTAGAAGATGACTTAATTGGAACAGCAGGTAATTCTTCACTTTGTCTTTCTTTATCAAGTCTTCTTTTTATCTTTAAGAACTCTTCTACTATATCTGTTCCAATAATACATTTCTTTCTAGTTCTAATCTTTTTCTTTGTTTCAGCTGCAGCTTCATCTGATAAAGGTTCATCTGCTACATAAACACTATTTGTTTCTATATTAGGGAAGTCTCTATTATCATAGTTAAATGTTTCTATATAACTATTATTCTCTTGTGCTGGTGTAGTTGGTACTTCATTTTTTGTTATGTTTTCAACTACACTACTTCCTTCTAATTCTTTTAAGTCTCCAAGTGATTTAATTTCATTAACTACTTTATCAATATCAGTTGATATTTGATTCATCTCTTGATCTAAAGTAGTTAACTTTTCTTTAAGACTAGATGTATCAACATCATTTTCACTATTTGCTTCTATTTCATTAAATAATGCATCATATTCTTCACTCTTAGTTTTAATGTCTTTAAGAAGTGGATATAATTCATTATTTGCTTTGTAAGCTGCTGGCAATAAATGATTATTTATATTTTCTAAATAAACTGATACTCTACTATTTAATCTAGGAATAATACTATTTTTAACTTCATCTCTTGCTAATTCTTTCCAAGTAAATCCACTTATTTCACTTTCAAGTTTCTTAGCATTCTCATCTAGTTCTAGTACTTTTTCTTCAATAGTGTCTGTATCTGGAGAGTGTGCAGTTAATTTTTCATAATAAGTTTTATATGATTCTTTATAATGTTGTGACATAATAACACACCTCCTTAATTATTTATTTCTAAGCTATCTCCACTATCTTCTGCATTCTTTTGATTAGATGCAATACTATTACTATAGTTATCTATAGTTGCTTTTAAAAATTCTTTACAATTATTTAAGTTTTGTACGCTTTCTTCGAAGTCTTTTTCTACTTCTTTATAATATTCATGTACTGTTTTTTGGGTATCGCTTTTCCATATATCGTTTGTCCCATCTATAACAGTCATTTCTTTTGCTATTTCATTATAGGTACTTTTTAAATCTTCTATATTCTTTTCTAAATTATTAAGAATATCTTGTAGTTTTGCTTGATCAAACTGTAAGTTATTCATTAGTTAATCTCCTCATTTTTGAAAGTTGAAGATCCTTCTTCATCATTATTTTTATACTTCGCTGCAGAGTATCTTAATGCATCACTTATTAATCTAATCTTTTCTGCTCTTGCTTTTTCTGCATCTATTATTTCTTTAGTACCTTTAACATATGTATCACTATCTGTTCCAGTCCATGCTGTTTCTACTTCATCAAGCATTTTTTCAATATTCTTTAAGATATTATCTATCTCTTCTTTTTTATTATTTATCTCTATACCTAATTTATCTATATCATCATATTTAGCTTGTAGTTTCATCTTACACACCCTCTTTCAATAGTTGTGCGTTAGAACTTGTTAATAATTCTCTTGTTGATAATTTATGTTTGTTTGCTACTTCATTAACGTATGCTTTTACTGCAGCAATATCACTATCATCAATACCATTAACAGCATTATGTTCACATACGAATTTAACGCAGTCAGTTAATAATTTCTTGTTTTTATCATCTAATAATAAATCTTCTATATTTATTCCATTTAATTCTGAAATTTTTTTGTAATAAGGTATTCCTCTTAAGAAAGTATTCTCATCAACTTCTTTAAAGATATTACTTGTTTCTTTTGCTAAAGATCTAATGAATTCTTTTTGAACTTCTTTTTCACCTTTAGTAGCTGCTCTTGATAAGTCAGTTGTTTCATCATTTAACATTTGTCTTATTTCGTATACTAAGATATTTGATTTATTTGTATCTGTTAAAAGAGATGTCAAAGATCCAACA
Source organism: uncultured Clostridium sp. (assembly GCA_946414595.1). Lineage (GTDB taxonomy): Bacteria > Bacillota_I > Bacilli_A > RF39 > UBA660 > RUG13868. The sequence continues at coordinate 27,694 of CAMKPE010000005.1, read as the reverse complement.
TCTAGATTTAATATATTTTGTAACATTGCAGCTTTAGCAGTATATGAGAACTCTTTTACTGCTTCTGTTAACATTTCTGTATTTATTTCTTGTCCTTCATTTACTTCTTGTAAAACTACATCATTTAATTCATGAGTTTGTGAAGCATCATTTGCTTCTTCATATTCGTTATTATCAAGTTTTGCTTTTATAGCAGTGTTAATAGCATTTTCCAACTCAATTTTATTTTCATCATGTTCTTTTAATTCTTTTATAAATGAACTATGACTAGTTATTAACGAATCAGTTTGACTTTGAAGTTTATTAATTCCTCCAAATCCAATTGCTGTTAAAGAGTCAAAATTACTTGCTAGAGATTGTTTCATATTGTCGCCTAAAATCTTTTCTTGATTCTCTAAAGTGGTTTCTAGTTCATGTATTTCATCTGAATTATAAGTAATTTCTAGAGCCATACTTTCACTCCTATCTTATTTATATACTACATTTTATTATAACAAAAAAAAACAGCCTTTAAAAGACTATTTTTTACGTTTCTTTGCTTTTTCAAGTTCAACTTCTACTTCATAAATATCATTAGGTTTATTGATAATTGTCTTTTTCCTAATATTAGCTAGTATAACTGCAATTATGTATGTAATTAATGGGAAAATAAAACTTATACCAAATACTAAACATAAAACTGCTAAAACAAGTGTTAAAGCATCAAAAAATATCATAAAGTATCTTAGTATTTTTCTTTTCTTTAAGTTTGCTATATTCTCATCATTTGAAATTCTTACGCTCATATTATTCACCTATAAAAAGTAGAATGCTAGACCTACTACTATAAGAGTAATAACTAATCCATAAAGTAGTATAATCTTCCAATTACTTATTTCTTCTTTAATTTTTTGTGAGGAATCTTCTTCCATCTTGGAGTTATCATACTCAGATAAGAATTTAGATAGTTCTTCTTTAGTTTCATCAGGAACACAAGAAGCATCTTTAAGATACTTTAATATATCTAGTGATTCACTATTATCATATAGCTCTATTCTTCTTGTACAACTAGTTAAAATATTCTTTAATATTTCACCAGTTAGCAAGTTTTTTTCTATAAGCATTTTTACTTCATCTAAACTATAACTATCCATAAACTACCTCATAGATAATTATATCATTGTCTTAATTATTTTCAAACATTAATATTATTAAGAATCTGTTCAAATACTTTTTTAAATCCCAGTTCAATTATATTTGATATTTCTCCATTAATCTTAGTTATGCTATTGCTATAGTCTTTGTCTTTTATTATGTAGTCATTTATATCTATTTCTATACCATTTTTAACATCTTCTTCAAACTTCTTTATTTGTTCTTCTGTTAATACTTTCTTCTCTGTTAACTTATAATCATATATTCTTCCTCCAAAGAAATAAAGTATTAAAAAGATGAATACTACTGATAATAATACATATTTAATTATTTTATTTTTCATAAGTCCTCTTTCATATATTCATAAAGCATTTCTGCAATTACATCCATTGTATTCACTACTTCATCATAAGTATTTTCTTCACCTCCTACTTCGATTAAGATACAGTTAGGTGAAAAGTCTTGATTATATACTCCATTGACTCCTTTACCTTGTTTTTTATATATTCCTCTACTTAATCCTTTGTAATTTATGTTTAACCATGTCTCAAGAGATTCCATAACTACTTGATTTTCTTTATAATTAGGGTTTTCTAATCCTAAAAGGAACATAGTTCTAGCATATTTTTTTTCATCTATTTTTATAGTACTTATACTTTTACTGACTGAATCCCTATGTATATCTACATAAAAGACTAGATCTTTATTATTCTTTTGTGCTTTATCTAAGTACATTCTCGAGACTTTATATGAACTTGCATAATTCCAATTGTTGGTATTTAAAACATCAGTAATGCTTCCTTCTTCTACAATTGAATAAATGTTATAAGTCTTAAGTTTTTCTTTCAAATATCTACTTGCATCTTTAACAGAATAATTTATATTAATCTCTTTAGTTGAACTATACTTCTCATTTTCATGAGTATTATAAATATATACAGTTGGTTTTATTTCTTTGGTTTCAAGTACTACAGGAGTAGTATTATCTACATCATAAGTATTTAAAACGTATCCCACTGGATTAATATATTTAGAAGAAGTTATTTGTTTAACTAAGTTATTAACTAGTCTATTTTCAAAGTTAGTATTTTCACTTTCTTCAAGTAATATATCTATTAATTCTTCATCTAATACTATATTTATAGAACTTAAATATTTAAGCGTTATTACAAAAGAAAGTATTATTACAATTAAAAAAATAATTATCTTAATGATTCTCTTTTTCATTTAATCACCAAGATAATTATAGTAACTCTATATGTCTTAATTTGTCAGATTGTGTACTGAATTATTAATTGATTTAGAAAGTATTATAGACAACTTATCAATTACAAAATCTATTTCTTTAGGAGTAACAATTAAATTATCATCTTTATTATTTGTAAATGTTTTAATATCTATAACAGTAGGTATTCCTATTGCTATAACGGGTTTATTTAAAGTCTTTTTAGTTAATTCTTTTCTTTGGTTTTCTACTCCACTTCCAGGATCTATTCCAGAATCAGTAATCTGAATTAATTTATTTATATGAGTTTTAGAGGTTGATAATAATGAATCAACTACAATTAAGTAATCAATATCTATTCTATTAATTATTCCTTTAATAATATCAAATGTTTCAATACCAGTACTTGCATATACTCCTGGAGATAATTTTGCTACTACATTATATTTATTATCTACTTTTGATATTTCAAATAAGTGCCTTGTTACTATTACATTGTCAATTGTTTTAGGGCCTAGTGAATCAGGAGTTGATAAGCAATTACCTAGACCTACTACTAATACTTTTTTGTTTAATACGTTATTTATCTTTAACATTCTTCTTAACTCATTAGTAGTAATATCTATAACCTTTCTTCTATTATCATAATCAGTTATATCATCAAATAAAATAGATACATAATTACCTTTTCTTTTATTTACTATTCTTGATAATTTGTTATCTATTTCTATCCTTTCAATAACTATATTATCTTTCCTAATTTTCTTACAATTAAGCTCTTTTATATCTTTACTTGAGTCTTTTATTAAGTCACATCTAGTGTTAAACTTTTCAATATTAATCTTATGCATGTGTATCACCATTATTATTTTCTCTATATTTTTAAGTTTTATTTGCATTTTATCTATTTTTTTGTTAATATATATGTAGTCAAAAAAAGAGAGGTGATACTATGCCAAATATAAAAAGTGCTAAAAAGAGAGTTTTAACAAGTGCTAAGAAGAAAGAAAACAATAACGTTGTAGAAACTAGAACTAAAACATCAATCAAGAAATTCGTTAAAGAAGTTGAAACTGGAAACAAAGAATCAGCTAAAGAAAAATTAGATATCGCAATTAAGAATATCGATAAAGCTGCAAGTTCTGGATTAATACATAAAAACAAAGCTGCTAGACAAAAATCTAGACTAATGAAGATGAATAATAAAATTGAAGAAACAAAATAGTTTCTTTTTTTTTGACTTATGATACAATTATATTGGTGATGGTATGAAAAAGATCATTGGTTTAATTTTTTTATTATCAATACTCGTTGGAGTATACCTAAATAAAACAGTAATAGCCAAATTCATAATAAGTAATGTAGTAAAGATGCAGACAGTATCTTTAGAGTATGCCAATAGCTACTACGTTAAATATGACTTTGATTATGTACAAAATGTTAATGATTTTGATATAAATAATAAACAAGACTTACTTAATCTTTACTATACGATAATTAATAGTGGAAACGAAACATTCGATTTCTATTGTCCTGATAGTTATGATTACTGTATTGAAGATGTAAAGGAACTTGCTAATAATCCTACTCTATTATCTACAGTTAATGGATATGTTCATCCATATAATAGTTTTGATACAGTAGAAACAATTTATGATTCATTAGGGAGAGTTAACTTAGTAATTACGAAAACTTATACGGATCGTGAAATTGAATTATTAAATGAAAAAGTAAATGAAATAGTTGAATCTGAAGTTAAAGATACAAAAGATCAAAGAAAGATAATTAAAATAATACATGACTATATAATTTCTCATACAAAGTATGATAAAGAAAGAACTGATAATAATAAAATAAATTATTTATCTAATACAGCTTATGGAGTATTATTCCAAGGCTATGGTATATGTAGTGGTTATGCTGATGCAATGGCAATATTCTTAAATTACTTCGATATACCAAATTATAAAATATCAAGTGAAAATCACGTATGGAATGCCGTATATCTAGATGGTAAATGGTATCACTTAGATCTTACATGGGATGACCCAATTGTATCAACTGGTGAAGATATTGTAGATGATACATACTTCCTAATAACAACAGAAGAATTAAGAAAACAAAATGATGATCAACACCACTTTGATGAAACAGTATACACAGAATTTGTAAAATAAAAAAAGAGGATTTACTTATCCTCTTTTACTATGCTCTTTTTTTCTTTTTCTTTTGATTGAATACGAGCTACTTTATCATATATATCTTCTTTAAAGAAGTTAAATGTACAATTAATTGCTATATATACAGGAAGCGATAACATGATTCCAGGTATTCCAAATAACGTTCCACCTGCTACTACTGCGAATATTGTCCACATTGCATTAATGTTGTTTGTCTTACCATATACTTTTGGTGAAATGATATATCCATCGATATTTGGGAATACCAAACAGATAACTAATGTTGCAATAAACAATGGTGTAGATACAACTGATGCAAGTATTACTGCTACAATGTTAGTAATTAATCCTCCAAAGTAAGGAATTACTGTAGTAAGTGCAGCAAGTATTCCTAACAATAACCAGTTTGGGTGTCCTATTATTTTAAATAATAGTGTATATTCAACAAATTGAATACCAATAAATATTGCAAGACCATTTAAGTATTGACCTAATTCTTTATCAAGTACTTTGACATATTCAAAAGTTTTCTTTCTATTAGTATTTCTAGTTAATATCTTACGTACTTCTCCCCTAATCTTCTCCATATCTACTAAGAAATAGATTGATAAAATTAAGATTATTATTGAGTTAGATACAAAGTCTACTGCTCTTCCAACAAAGTTAAATGTACCATCAGAAACATACTTACCTGCTGATTGAACTATATTATCCATTATTGTATTAATAGTAGTTTGGAAGTCACCTAAGTTAACTTCAAACTTTCTAGATAAGTCGTTCATTACTTCTCCAATTGATTGAGATAGTAATACTAACTGATCATATACAAGTGGTACTGTTATTAATATCAGTGCAAGTAGTACTAATAATACCGTTCCAGATACTATTGCAACAGCAAGTGTATTACTTAGTCCTTTCTTCTTGAGTTTTTTAACTATTGGGTAAAATGCATATGCTATTGCAAAAGCTATTAAGAATGGTGTAATTATTGCTAAAGTTTTAGTAATAATCCATCCCCAATAATCAAATGTGATTAATCCAAAATATACAATTACTACTAGTATTAATATATTTAGTAGTTTGAAATTGATTCTGTCTTTAAACATGTTTCCTCCTTATTTTTCTAATATTATAGTTACAGGTCCATCATTTAGTAATGATACTTTCATATCAGCACCAAACTTACCTGTTTCTACCTTAATATGATTTCTTAGTTTCTCATTAAACATATCATAAAGCTTAACTGCTTGATCTCCGCCTAATGCATTTATATAGCTAGGTCGATTACCTTTCTTTGTATCAGCATATAATGTGAATTGCGATATAGATAAGATACTACCATTAACATCTAAAACACTTCTATTCATTACACCATTTTCATCATCGAATATTCTAAGTGCAAGAACTTTATTTACCATATAATCTATTTCTTTTTCTGTATCAGTATGTGTAAAAGATACTAAAAGCATTAATCCATCTTTTATTTCACCAATTACTTTATTATCTACTTTTACATTTGCTTCTTTTACTCTTTGTGCTACTATTTTCATCGCATTATCCTCTCGACATTATCTATATAATCTAAAGCATTTAAGTCTCTTATGAATATATTTAATCGCTCTAAGCTATTAACCCATAAATCCACTTCATAGATAACATTATCAGTTCTACTTAATGTCTTAATATTATCTATTGAAATATTACCAGTACTTGCTCTTTGCATTATTTCAAGCATTGCTTTATCATTCTTCTTAGCTGTTATTAAGATCGATGATAAGTATTTAGATTTAGGATTATCATTCCATTTAACATTTATCATACGATCTTCTAATCTATCCAAGTTAGGACATGATATTCTATGAACAGTAATACCATTATTCTTACTGATATAACCAATTATATCATCTCCTGGAAGTGGATTACAGCAATTAGAAATATTTACTTTAATCTTATCTATTCCATCTACTATTATATCAGTATCTTTAGATTTTGGCGTTGCTATTTGTTTAATTTCTTGTGGTGCATCTTGTTTAGTTATTAAGTTGATAACGTATGATGCACTTATTTTTGTATTACCAATAGATAAATAAACTTCATCTAAATCAACACATTTTGTATCTTTAATTATTATATCTATATTTTCATCAGTAAAGAATTCTTGGAAAGGAATCTTTTTCTTTCTTAATTCTTTCTCTAATTGTTCTTTTCCTCTTTCAATATAAATATCTTTTTCTGACTTAGTAAAATAATTCTTTATCTTATTTCTTGCTTGTGTTGTTTTAACAATTGATAACCATTCTTTTGATGGTGAAGAATTTCTATTTGTAATTATTTTTACTATATCATTATTCTTTAATTCATAATCAAGTGTCACAATGTTGTTATTGACGATTGCTCCAACCATTGTATCTCCAACTTGTGTATGTATCTTATAAGCAAAATCTATTGGAGTTGATCCTTTTGGTAATTCAAAGATATCTCCTTTTGGAGTAAATACATAAATATTATCATTTAATATTTCATCTTTAACACTATTAACAAACTCTTCACTACTCATCTTTTCTACATCAAGTTCCATTATTGATTTGAAGAATTGTAATTTAGCTTCAGTAGAATTTTGTGACTTTTCATTTAAGTTTTTCTTTTCTTTATAGGCCCAGTGTGCTGCTACTCCATTTTCTGCTATTTCATCCATACTATGAGTTCTTATTTGAACTTCGAATATTTGTCCATCTATTCCAAATATTGTTGTATGTAAAGATTGATATCCATTAACTTTAGGCATTGCTATATAATCTTTAAATCTTTTTGGTATTGGTTTAAATTTAGCATGAATTAATCCCAAAGCAGAATAACATTCTTGTTCTGTATCAACTAATATTCTTATGGCTAAAAGGTCATACAATTCACTGAATTTCTTTCCTTTCTCCATTTTCTTATAAATACTATAAATACTCTTACTACGACCTTTAATATCGAATTTTATATTGTGCTCTTTAAGTATTGTACTAACTTCATCAATCATTTCACTAACGGCGTTATCACGCTCTAGTTTTGTTGTATTAAGTTTTTCTGCTATATCATAGAATACATCTGGTTTTAGGTATCTAAGTGATAAATCTTCAAGTTCACTTTTTATTTTATGAATACCTAAGTGATGTGCTATAGGAGCAAGAATTTCCAATACTTCTTTAGCCTTTGTTTTTTGTTTTTCTTTTGGAAGAGCCCATAGAGTTCTCATATTATGAAGTCTATCGGCTAGTTTGATTATTATTACTCTAACATCTTCACTCATTCCAACAATTATCTTTTTATAATATTCAATTAATGCTTCATTTTCAGTTGAAAAGTGCATCTTGCTGATCTTTGATACTCCATCAACTAATCTTGCTATGTCACTTCCAAAAACTTCTTCAAGTTCTCCTCTTGTAACATCGCAATCTTCGATGACATCATGCAAAAGTCCTGCACAAATTGTATCTGTATCAGCATACACAGTAGTTAGTATTATTGCTGTACATAGTGGATGGTATATGTAATCTTCTCCACTTACTCTATATTGCCCTTGATGTTTTTCTTTAGCATATTCATATGCTTTTCTTATTTTGTTTAAATTTTCTTTGCTTGGTATATATACACTTGCTTTCTCAATGAGGTTATCAATTGTATAACTGGTATAATCTTTTGTCATGATATCACCTCCTTTTATAAAAGTTCTATTTCATCTTTGACTATATTATCACTATCAAAATTTGTAAGTTTATTACTTACGTATTTCTCTAATTCATCATTGTTTAAGTTCAAGATATCATCAACCATTGATGAAAGATCTAACCCTTTAACGTTTTCCCATCTTGTTTTAAGAAGAAAATTCCATATATCTTCATTCTTGATATAATTTATTTTTTCTCTTTTTAATTCTCTTACTTTGCAGTTTAAAGCAGGAGTTAGTCTTTTGTATAACTCTATTTTGTTACTTATTCCAAAATCCATATCCATACTTCTCACCTACTTTGTATATTAATATTATATCATTTTATTAACTATTTTTTAATTTATTTATATAATCATCTTTTAAATGTGCGATTGATGCACAACTCATAAAGCATATTGCTGCATTATTATGATTTAATAATTTATCTGCTTCAGCATCACTAATCATACTTCCATTATTTAATAAATCAAATATCTTCTTTGATGTAACATTGCCATAGTCTTCAGGTTTTTCTCTATTACAATCAATCTCAGTTAAATATACTTTATCTGCAATATTCAAAGCATCTGCAAATTCTTTATAGAACTTTTCTGTTCTTGAATATGTATTTGGCTTAAATACTGCTACTAATTCTTTATTAGGATATTTTTGTCTTGCTGCTTCAAGTGTTACTTTGATTTCTGTTGGATGATGTGCATAATCATCAATTATTACATTATCTTTAACATTTTCAATAGCAAATCTTCTCTTAGCATTATGAAAGTTTCCTAGTAATTCATTTATCTTCTCGTAACTTACTCCATTTAAATGACATATTGTAATTGCTGCTAATGCATTTAATACCATATGTTTTCCAAATAATGGTAAATGGAAATGTCCTTTTAATTCCTTATCTACATATAAATCAAATTCTGATCCTGCTTCACTTAGAGTAACATTTTTAGCACATACATCATTATCTTCGTTAAATCCATAATAGATTGTTTTAGGATTTAGTTTTAACATTCTTATATTTTCATTATCTCCGCATGCTACTACAACATTTTTAGTCTTGTTAGCAAACTTCTCGAATGTTTCCCTAATATCTTCAATATCTCTATATATTTCTGTATGCTCAAGTTCTATATTAGTAATTACTGTATATGAAGGATGATATGCCAAGAAATGTCTATTGAATTCATCGGACTCAATAACAAAGTATTTATTATCTTTATTAGCATATCCAGTTCCATCACCAATGAAGTAATTAACTTTATATATTGCATCTAGTATTTGAGTAATCATTGTTGATGTTGTTGTCTTACCATGAGTACCTGATATACAAATAGATTCAAACATATTTGTAATATCACCAAGAATTTCATTATATTTCTTAACTTGTAATCCTGCTTTTTTTGCTCTTACTATTTCTTTATGATCTTCTTTAAGTGCTACAGAATGTGTAAGTATCATATCTTTATCTAAAGGATGCGTATTATCGTGATATATTTTTATACCTCTTTTATCTAATCCTTCTTCAGTAAATTTATGATCTAATACATCATCGTATCCAACAACTTCATTTCCTAAATCGTATAATATATTTGCTAAGGTAGCCATTCCAGCTCCTTTAATTCCTAAACAGTAGTATTTCATTCTTATACACCATCCTCTTATATATTCTATTATACATTATTTTTATATCTAATAATACATTAATATGAAATTGGTTGACACATAATTTTTAAACATTTAAAATTAAATTGTATATTAAGGAGGAGTTATGGACATCAAAAGAAAATACAAAAATATTATAATTTTAGGAATAATCTTCCTTCTTTTCTATATATATCCATTATTGCAACTTTTGTATGCAAAGATGATTGGTATAGATATTATTTATAAAAACGAAGAAATTATTTTAAACATAAGTGATGATTTATCTTTATTTTTAAAACTTTTAGCAGACATTACATTCGGGGCTATGTTAATTATCTTCTATAGAAAAACAATTGCTAAAGACTTTAAAGAATTTATTCATAAATTTGGAGAAATATCTGATATTGCAATTAAGTATTGGGTTATTGGTCTTGCTATTATGGCAACAAGTAATATTTTAATTGCAAAGTTTACTTCACTAGAGATGGCAACTAACCAAGAAAGTGTTAATAATATAATCACTAGTTCACCAATTTTAGCCTTAATAATAACAACGTTTTGTGCACCTTTTATTGAAGAGTTGGTATTTAGAAAATCTTTTAAAGATGCGATGCCAAGCAAATGGCCTTTCATTTTAACTTCAGGTATTGTATTTGGTGCTATACATGTTATATCAACTTTAAGTACATCTTTACTTGGCCTATTATATTTAATTCCATATTGCAGTTTAGGAATATGTTTTGGAATAATTTATTATAAAACTGATAACATCTTCTCAACTATATTTATACATATGATACACAATGGTGCTTTAGTTTTACTTTATATTTTATCGAAAGGATTGATTTAAATGACTGAGTCAAGAACTGAAAAAAACTCTGAAATTGCCGAAGAGATATTAGAAGAAGAAAGAAAACAAAAAAGTAAAAAAGTATTTAAAATACTTCTATGGATATTTATTCCTTTATTTCTTATTTTCACAATATCTTATTCATGTTTAAGATATATTGGAAACATTGGTATTGTAGTAAGAGAATATCCTATTTATAGTGAAAATATTAATGAAGAATTAAATGGTATTAAAGTTATTCAATTCTCTGATATTCACTATAATCAATATACTTCTATTAGTGATATTACAAAGCTAGTTAATTTAATTAATGAAACTAACCCTGACATTGTAATATTTACAGGTGATTTAATAGATAAAGATTATATTATCGATAACGAAGATAAAGAAAGTATTATGAGTGAATTTAATAGAATTAATAGTACTATTGGTAAATATGCTATTAGAGGGGAAGAAGATTTTGATGACTTTAAAGATATCTTCGATAATTCTAATTTCACTATATTAGATAATAAAGTAGAAAAGTTATATATTGGTAATTCAACAATAAACTTAATTGCAGTTGACGAAACTTATGTAAAAGAAGAAGTTGCTCTTAGTGATGCTAACTACTCTATTGCAGTAATTCACAAACCTGATTTAGCTGATAATATTGTTGAAGATTATGAACCAGGCTTAATCATTGCAGGTCACTCACATAACGGTCAAATAATATTACCTTTAATTGGACCTGTTATTAAAAAAGAAGGAGCTAAGAAATACGTTTCATCTCACTATATAATAGATGGTATAGATTTATATATTTCTGGCGGTTTAGGTAATTCATATTATCCATTTAGATTATTGAATCATCCAAGCATTAATTTCTATAGATTAAGAACAAAATAAAAAATGATTCATAAAATACTTTAGGAGGTATTTATGAATCCTAGATTTAATCATTTTAATGGAGGTAATTCTTTCCCAATTGTACCTTTCGTACTAGGAGGAGTTGTTGGTAGTTTATGGGCTAATAATAACAATAGATATGTTCCATATCCAGTTTACTATTATCCATATCCTTATTATCCATATAATCGTTATTATTAAAAAAAGACACTTATATAAGTGTCTTATTTTATTTCTTGGAAATGGTTTCCAGAATCTAGATAAAGTATTCCTTTTTTACCTTCTAGAGTTGGATATATTTCATTATAATAATTTAATGATTCAAACTTAGTTATAGTAACATAAACATAGTTTCCATCAATCATATATAACAAAAATCTTCCTTGATCATAATCACTAGGATCATATTTAATCTCAGATATCTTTGTTCTAACGTCTTCTGATAACTGTGACATTTTCTTAACAAATTTATCATATACAGTATCAGGAACATAGTTAACAACTGTTACTGGATTTGTTTTAAATGGAATTTCATTTGTTTCTTCGCCATTTTCTAAAACATATAATCCATCACTTACTTTATAGAATAGAACCCTATTTTCTTCTACTTCTATATTAATTACTGCAAAGAATTGCCTTTTAACTTTAACATCTTTTATAAAGATATCATTCTTTAATCTTTTTTCTACAATGAAAGATAAGTTTTTAAAATAACTTGGATAATCCTTTAATCCAGCTTTTTCAATGATATATTCATCACTTAAACTGTTGTTTCCTTTAACATAAATATTTTGTATTTTAATACCAAATACAAGTTTTACAAGAAAGTATACTAAAACAATTGCTACGAAAAGTATCAATATTGGAATCATTTTAATTTTTCTTTTAACTTTTGTTTTCTTCTCTACTGGTATAGCATCTGTAGTATCATTTTCTATTGGCTTTAATTCTGTTGGCACCTTTTTCTTAGGCTTTTTGTCAGATTTTTTCTCAGTAGGTTTCTTTTCCACTTTCTTATTCATTTTATGTTACTCCCAGTTAACAAATTCTTGTTCTACTTTTAAATCAACATCATATTCTTTCTTTACTTTTTCTTTAATTAATTCTATTAAATCTTTTATATCTTGCCCTTTAGCATTGTTATAGTTAATGATAAAGTTGGCATGTTTATCGCTTACTTTTGCTCCTCCAATTGAATATCCTTTATATCCTAGATCTTCAATTAGTTTCCCTGCAAATAAGTTTTCAGGATTTCTAAATACTGATCCTGCTGAAGGGTATTCAAGTGGTTGGCTTTCTACTCTTCTTTTACGTCTATCTTCAACTATTTCTTGTAATAGTTCTCTACTACTTGGTCTTAATTGGATTGATGCTTCTAAGCATATATAATCCTTATGTTTTTGTAAGAATGATGATCTGTAATGGAATTGTAATTCCTTGTTAGTCATTCTTATTACTTCGTATTTTGGAGTTAATACTTTAACCCATTTAGTGATATATCCCATATCACTTTTATACGCTCCAGCATTCATGAATATTGCTCCCCCTACTGTCCCAGGGATACCATTTGCAAATTCAAGTCCTGCTAAACCTTTTTTAACTGCTTGATTACTAAGTTTCATCAAGCTTACTCCAGCTTCAGCTCTTACTGTATTAGTAAAGAATGTAATCTTATTAAATTCATCTAATTTAATAATAACTCCATCATATTCTTTATCACTGAATAATGTATTTGAACCATTACCTAAAACTTTATGTTTTATATTTAATCTTTTTAATTCTTTAAGTAATACTATTAATTTATCTGTATTCTTTGGATATACAAAGACTTTGGCATTACCACCAACTTTATAAGTAGTGTTATTTGCTAAACTTACGTTTTCTTTATATTCTCCAATGTTATTTTTTGTTATAAACTCTACTATTTCTTTCACTTTACTCACCATCAACTAACTTTTCTATTATTGTCGCAATCTTAGTAGCACTGTCTTTTACTCCTAGTTTCTTGTTGCATTCCTTCATCTTGTTTAGTTTTTCTTCTGATGAAATCAATGAATCAATAGTACTAATTAGTTTTTCTTCTGTTAATTCTTTTTCTTTGATTACTACTGCTCCACCATTTTCTTCTAATACATAAGCATTCTTTTCTTGATGATTATGTGTTACATATGGTGATGGTACCATAATTGCTGGAACTCCAATAGCAGTTATTTCTGCAATTGTAGATGCTCCTGCTCTTGTTACTATTATATCTGTCTTTTTTAATACATCTAACATATCTTTTAACATAGGAACAATTTTAACATTTTCAGGTACTTTGACATCTTTATATGAATCATAATAGTTGTTTCCAGTTACGAATAATACTTCGTAATCTTTTCCTTTGAATGCTGGAATTATTCCCTTCATTATATTTGTAATTGTTAAAGATCCTAAACTTCCCATAACAAATACAACAAGTTTTTTATTTTCGTGTAATCCATATTTCTTTTTATCTACTGGTTTAGCATTAAATGCTTCTTCACTTCTTGGATTCCCAGTAAATATAACATTTCCACCTTTAAAATACTTTTCGCTTTCTTTTAAAGAAACTCCTATTGCAGTTGCTTTCTTTTTTAATCTTTTATTTGTAAAACCTGGAATAGAGTTTTGTTCATGGATAAATGTCTTTATTCCTAATTTTGTTGCAGCTTTAACAACAGGTGCTGTTATATAACCACCTATTCCTAAGACTACATCTGGTTTAAATTCTTTAATTATTTCTTCAGCTTTCTTTTCTGCTTTTCTATATGTCTTTAATACTTCAATATTCTTGAAGATATTCTTTCTGTTTAAGCCTTTCATTGGAATACCAATAAAATTGATACCTTGTGCTGGCACTATATCTTTTTCCATTCTATCAGTTGTTCCAATATATAATACTTCTAAATCTTTATTACGTTCTTTTAATTTATTTATAATTGCCAATGCTGGATAGATATGTCCACCAGTTCCACCTGCGCTAACAATGATTTTCATCATTATCACCTCTAATAAATATTATACCATAATTAGATTTTTATTAATTTTTTTTTGCGTTTTATTAACATTTTATTTGTAAATAAAAACTATGATATACATAGTTATTATACTCTTATAACATTTCTTAATCTTCTTATTACTTTCTTCTCTATTCTAGATATATATGACTGACTAATACCAAGGATTTCTGCCACTTCTTTTTGTGTCTTTTCTTCTTGCCCCATCAGTCCATAACGCATTGTCATAATCTCTTTATCTCTTTTGTTTAGTTTATCTATTTCTTCAAGCATTATCTTCTTATCATTATCTTCTTCTATATTTTTAGTTACTACATCTTTATCAGTTCCAATAATATCTTCAAGATGCAGTTCATTTCCTTCTGCATCATAACTTAATGATTCTTCAAGACTAATTTCTGTTCTTACTTTCTTATTCTTTCTTAAATACATAAGTATTTCATTATCTATACAGCGTGATGCATATGTCGCAAGTTTTATTTGTTTGTCCATACTATAAGTGTTAATTGCTTTAATTAACCCAATCGTACCAATACTAACTAAATCTTCTAGATCTACTTGAGTATTTTCATATTTCTTAGCTAAGAATACAACAAGCCTTAAATTGTGTTCAATAAGCTTATCTTTAGCCATTATATCGCCATCTGTCGCCATTACAAGGTAGAATTCCTCTTCTTCCTTTGACAATGGTTCAGGAAGTTTATCTGTTGCTCCTACATAGAATAATACATTAGATAGTTTTACAAAATTAATTATTAATAGTAATAAAGTTATCATATGCCTCCTATTATATCTTTGTGTAATATCATATTAATATCTTGTATTTTAAATGCTTTTGGAGATATTCCAATTAGTACATTCTTTATTTCTTTACCATCAACATATAATTTGTCTGGTTTAATACATTTAAGTATTGTAGTACTATTTGCTGTCTCCATAGGTACCATAATAACATCTTCATATTTATACTTAATTTTCTTGTTATAGACTAATACTACAGGTCGCTTTTTATACTGATCATATAAGTTATTACCAGTATCCAAATAACCATTAAACGTGTATTCTTTATTTTTGTATATTAGTACTGCATCATATCTATCTTTATAGTAGGTGTAGAACTTTTTTAGCTTATTGCTGTAGATTTTCATTATAACAGGGGTCATTAGAAAAAGAAGGAAAATATTTGTTTTGTAATTAGTATTATCTTTAAATAAGTATATGGCACCACCTAAAGTGATACTTAACATATAAAAATAAACTATATCTTCAAACAATGTTTTTATACCTTTATTTTTTTCGAAGATTAAGATCATAGCAAAACATGTTACTATTTTTAATAGTAATAAAAGTGGTTTGTTATTAATAAATACTAAAAAAGTTGATAACCCACCTACTAAAGAAGAAAGAATTAGTCTTTTATTTGATACATTCTTTTTAAGAATAAGTGATAAACTCATCAAAAGAAGATAATCAATAAAGATATTAACTATAAATAATAAATCTACATATATTAACATATCACCACCATTATCAGTCTACTAATAATAGATGGTGAATTTTGTCTATTTTTATTCCTTTATTAAATTTTTTAATAATATTATTTTCTTACCTTTTTGAGTTATGTAATTTATCGTAGATTTTAATTCTCTTACTGTAGTTAAATTGTTATTAATAGAAATTATTGAGCCATTAGATAAATCATTTCTTACAATTCCATATATGTAAGTGTTTGTAATTATATTTGGTAGAATTGATACTAGTTTAGATTCTTTGCAACTTTTCTTTTTTTCTTCATTTTTACTATCAAAGATACAATAAGATAGTTTATCTTTAGTAGTTAATCTTAATATAGAGTTATATTTATTTACTTCATATATTGAATATGTATTTGATAATAATTCAACATCATTTCCTGAATTTGCAATAAACTTTACCAAATCAATAGCATCATCAAATAATGATTTATCTACAAAAAATGTCCCATTAACTCCTCTTTCATTTAATATTTTTACTATTTGTTCTACATTATTTATATCTTTAATAATGAATACTAAACTGACATTATAATTATCTTTATTACCACTTATTATGTAATTATCATAATTTTCTTCTGCTACTACTTTTGGTGTTATTTCATCAAATACTAATAGGCTTTTATCATACTTGCCATTTTGTTTCATTTTAGAGTAACTTGAATCAATATTAATTTTATATCCACTTATTCCTGGTATTAATAAATCATCTTCTATAACTGCTTCAATAACCTTTTGTTCATATAAGGGTCCTTCATTTTTTATGTTTATCATAATTGGATCATTATCCCTTGATTTTCTAACAACATTATTAGTATAGATAAAACTCCCAAATATCATTATTGTAGTTATTACTATATTAACTATTTTCTTCAACTATAATCACCTATAAAGAATATATGAATTAAGGCACAAAAAAAGAAATATATTTCTATATTTCTTTTATTTTTTTATTATCCAAGTCTTGGTCCAGATGGTTCGTATCCAAATCCATCTACATCAACTGGAAGATTTAATGCTGCCATTTTCATAGCGTTAAGTTGTTGTTTAATAGAAGCAGTATCTGGATTGTAATCCTCTTCTTCTGCATCTTCATCAACTCTTCCTGGATCAGTTTGGTCTACACCTTGAGCTGGTCCATGTTCTTCTGCTGGTTGTTCTTCAGCAGGTTGTTCTTCATGTACTTCTGGATGAGCTTCTGCTTCATCAGCTTCCATACTTTGACGAATTAATTCTTCTTGTTGACGTCTTTCCTCTTCTTGTCTTCTAGCTTCTTCTTCAGCTCTTCTTGCAGCTTCAGCTTCAGCTTGTCTATTTCTTTCTTCGATTTCTTGTTCTTGTCTAATACGTTCAGCTTCACCTTGTCTTTGTTCTTCTAATGCAGCTTCCATATTTTCTTTATAATCAGGATCAAGTGTAATTCCGTGTTCTTCTGCTATTTCTTCAAGTCTTTCTTGAGAAGCACCTTCTTCAACAGCATCACGTAACTCTTCTTTTCCTTCTCTAATTTCTTCTTGTTGTTGAGCATGTTCTTGTTCTTCTTGATGTCTGATTTCTTCCTCTCGACGTTCAGCTTCTTCTCGTTCTTGTGGATTCATATCTTTTTTAGTAATTTGTTCATGAGTCTCAACAACTGTTACAGTCTTATGTCCTTCTTCTTGTTTTGTAGTACCTGTTGGTCTACCAGAAGTCTTACCTGTAGATGTATATCTCTTACCAGTAAGTACTGTATATTCATCATTTAATCTATACTTAGTTCTTCTATTATTGATTAAGTCAGCATAGTTATTCTTAGTAGCATTTACTCCTACTAATCTATCAACATTTTCACATGTTGTATCGAAATCGATTAATCCGTTTCCTACAACTTTGTCACCATATATATAACTATTGATATATTTAGCTAGATGTGGGTTATTTGCTGCTAAGTTAGTAAGATATGATTCACTTACTTCGTGAGATCTTACATAACGAGCATCTTCATGTAATCCATTGTCATCTAAGAATGTAGCGAAACTTAATCTTTCTGCATCTGGTGATGGATTATCAATTAAGCTCATAGCTGTAATGTTAGACATTAGTACTTCTTGTTCAGAAAGACAACGTTCAGCATTTTCAGCATGTGATCCATATCCATGATTCATTACATCATATAAGCTTGTAAACTCATATGTAGTTTTATCTGGGTAACCAATTGCAAAGTGTCCGTCAACTTCTTGAAGATTGATTCCTGCTCTTGCATAACCACGATCTTCATGTAAGTATAATGGTTCACCATTTGCGATTTGGCTTTGCATTGCAACGTATGCTTCAACGATAGCACCAGCAACATCTTTTGTTCCTTGTCCTAATTCAATTGATTCATCGTTTAATACGAATGTATCAAATACTTCTGAGATAAAGTCATCTGTATGTTGACTTGTTAATGTATGATTATCTCTATTAGTATTTACTACAATTAATTTTTCCATTAAGTTATTTAGTACATCAGTTTTTGCTCTACTGTTATTAGTTAAATATCTAAATGGTAATGGTTCATGAGCAGTCATACCATAAGTTGTAACTGTATAACAGAAATTCTTGAATCCTCCTATGATTTGTTCATAAGATACATCTTGATTACCAAATACTGTTTTCATTTGTCTTGCGCTGTAACCATTAACAACAACCTTAGCACATAAGAAGTCTCTTGTGAATGAATATAAGTAATTAGATCCATCTTCAGCTAATCTAAAGTTACCTTCTTTTGTTGTTAATAAGTTAGCTTCATATCCATAACATAATGCACTGATTACTTCAGATCTTTGATCAGCATTAGTATATTGAGTTAAGAAGTCTAATACTTCTGCTCTCATTAAGAATGCTTTTGTTTCAGCAGGTACACTGAAGTTTGTACAATATGATTCGATAGCATTAATTGTTTCTCTTCTTTGAGCGTTAGCTAATTCTTCTGGGCTTGCAGTAACAATTACTATTGGTTGCTCTGTTGGTCCAGGAGTTACTTCTGCTTTTTCTTCTGGTTCTTCAGTTGCAACTGGAGGTAATTGAATAGAATTATTTAAATCACCAATTCCTGGGATTAAAATAGCTTCAGAATTTGTTCCTAATCCAACAGTTTGTGTTGGTCCAGGTGTAACTTGATCAGTTGTAGTTTTTGGAAGTTCTCTTCCATTACTATTAGGTTTGTTCTTTCCAGTTAATTCAGCTACTAATGCACCAATTCCTCCAACAATTGTCATGATTCCTAGTGCAGCTAGTAATTTCTTCCACCAAGCTGTTTTCTTAACTTTGATGTCTTTTCCATCTACTGGAACAACTTTTTCTTCTGTTTTTCCAGGTTTTAATCCCTTAATTTCAGGATCAGCAGTTTTTACTACCATAGTTTCAGGTTCCCCCTCTTTCTTAGGCTCAGCCTTTGTATCATCCTTTTTAGGTTCTTCAGTTGAACTTCCGTCTGCTGGTTTAGCTTCAGGTTCCTTTTCAGGTGCTTTTTCAGATTCAGCAGGTTTAGTTTCAGGTGCTTTTTCAGCAGCTGGAACTGCAACTGGAACAACTACAGGAACTACTTTTGATTTGTCCTCTTCTTTAGCTGGTTCAACTTTTGTTGGTTCAGCTGCATCTTTCTTTTCTTCAGTTACAGGAACTACTGGAGCTGCTTCTTCAACCACAACTTCTTCTTTAACAGGTTCAGCTTTTGTTGGTTCAGCTGCATCTTTCTTTTCTTCAGTTACAGGAACTGGAGCAGGAACAACTGTTTCAACTTTAGCTTCTTCCTTAGTTTCTTCCTTAGCTGGTTCCTTTTCAGGTTTTTCATCTTCAGTTACAGGAACAGGTACAGGAATAACTGTAGTCTTAACTGGTTCTTCAGTTTCAGTTACTACTGGAGCCTCAGGTAATTTAACTTCAGCTTCCTCTACTTTTGGAACTTCAACTGTTCTTCTTTCAACTTTAGCTTCTTTTGAAGCTTTTTTGAATGAATCAGCAAGTTCTTTTCTGTATTGTGCATAAATAGTATTATATTCTTCTTCAGTCATAGTACCATTTGTTTTTCTAATATTAGATTCCTCAAGAGCTCTTGCTCTTTCGTTTTCTCTAACTAGTCCCATTAATTTTCCTTCATCTTCTGTAGATAATGGAGCTTTTTCTCTTTTCATAACTAATTTTAAATAATTAGCATAATCCCTGTCTTCTTTTGGAATGTTTAATACATTCTTTTCAACAGCAGGTTCTTCCTTTGGTTCCTCTGCTTTTTCTTCTTTTACTTCAGGAACTGCAGGAGCTTTTTCTTCCTTAACTTCTTCTACAACTGCAGGAGCAACTTCTTCTTTCATTGGTTCAACAGCAACTGGAGCAGCTTTTTCAATTAACTTGATTCCAGCGTTCTTAATTGCACCACTTAATTGTGCTCTGTAATTGTTATAGATTTCATCGAAAGTTTCTTTAGTTATTTCTTTATTCTCTAATTTAATTAAAGCATCTTCAAGAACTCTTGCTCTTTCGTTTTCTCTAACTAATCCAAATAGTTGACCTTCCTCTTCACGAGTTAATTCTCTCTTCTTTCTAATTAAATATAATTTTAAATATTGAGCGAATTGTCTATCATCTTGTGATAATTCTAATTCATGACCTTCAACTGATGCAACTAATCTTTCAGTTTCTTCGTCTTTAGAATCATCTTTTACTTCTTCTTTAATTTCTTCTTTTGGTTCTTCTTTAGCACCATCAGTTATTGCCTTAGCAACTTTGTCTTCAACAGCACCATACTTAAGTTCTTCTTGCATGATTTCTGCTCTTAACTCAGCCATTGCTTTAGCATTAGTACGTGATACTAATGTAACTAAACCATCATCTACAGCTTTTCTAGTGTTAGTTTCTTTTAATACGTCATATCCGTTAGCTGTAATAAACTCAGCTGCTGCGATTAAGCTTTCTTTATTTACATAATCTGTAACAACTGGAGCTTTATTGTCGTCGAAAATTACTATTGTTCTTAATTCTATTGCATTAGTTTCTTCATTTCTTTCATAAACTACTGTTATCTTTTTCATTTTCTATCCCCTCTTTCTATCCAGCTACTCTTGTATTACCAGTCATTGTATAACCATCTTTAATTAATGTTTGATCGTTATAGTAACTCCACTTGTAATCTGTATATGCTTTCTTGATTAAAGTACGAGTTCTTTGTTTATATTTGTAAACATCTTTATAAACTGGTGTTTTAATCTTTTCGTAATCTACGAAAATCTTAACTGTATCGAAAATTTCGATTTCACGTGTTTCTGTTTCAGCACAAGTTACGCTTATTCCAGAAGTTGTTACTGTATCAGATTTAGTTACAGTTCCAACTGTTCTTGTGTACTTGTTCCAAATCTTTCTTGGAGTAGTTTCACATCCAGTACATTTCCAATCGAATCCAACGAATTCATATTTAACTGAAAGTGTATCTGTTGGCCAACCTGTTGTTGTAACCATCTTTTCAAATTTCCAATCAGTTCCAACTTTGATAGCATAAGTTGTTGTTGTAGATTTTGTATCTCTGTAATAGTTGTATCCTTTACAATATTTTTGTGTAGCAGTTCCAACTTTTACAGTTTTATATTTATAGAATGCTTGTCCAGTGCTTTCTTTATAGTAATCAACTTCTTGAGTTTTTCCTAAGTCAACTATTTCAATTAATGTATATTTTCCAAATGATGGTGGGTTGCTTGGATTATATGTTGAAGTTGTCCATGCAGACCAATCACTATATTGATTAGCTATATCTTTCTTATATTGATATTCTAAGTTATTTCTCTTTTCAACTTTGATACTACATGTAGCAGTATTTCCAGCTGCATCTTTTACGTAACCATATACAGTAGTTGTTCCTATAGTTGTTACTTTGTATGAAGTATTTCCACTGTATGTTGTACTTGTTCCAATTCCGTATCCTGCAATACCACTCGTAGAATCAGTCTTAGAAGCAAATCCAATTGTTATATCAGAAGTGTAATATCCACCTTGATTATAAGTTCCACTAGTTACTTTTAATTCACATGATGGTTTTGTTGCATCTTTCTTTACAGGTATACTACATGTTGCAGTATTTCCTTTAGAATCTTTTACATATCCGTAGATAGTAGCTGATCCATCAGAACTGTAAGTATATGAATCATTTCCAGCATATGTTTCTTTAGTTCCAATTCCATATGATTTAATTGTTGCACCATTTGTGCTTGATTTAGAAGCAAATCCAATTGTTACATTACCAATGTACCATCCGTTGCTTCCTGTTTTTCCACTAGTTATTTTTAGTGTACATGATGGTTTAGAACCAGTATCTGTATAATTACGTTTTACTGTTATATTACATTTAGCAGTATGCCCAGCTGCATCCTTAACATAACCGTATATTGTATGAGTTCCATTTGTTGTTATAGTGTATTTTGATGCACTATTGTAAGTTGTGCTTGTTGAATTAGTTAATCCATAAGCAGAAATTCCACTTGTAGCATCAGTTTTTGAACTAAATCCTACTACAACATCTGAAACATAATCTCCGCTTGCTCCTTTAGATCCAGATAATACTGTTAAAGTACAAGATGGAGCTTTAGTGTCTTTCTTAACTACAATGTTACATGTAGCAGTTTTTCCATTTGAATCTTTTACATATCCATATACTGTTGTAGAACCATCGTTCTTAACTGTATAAGAATTTGATTTGTTGTAGCTTGCTGTACTAGATGTTCCAATTCCGTAAGCTACGATTGAAGCACCACTTGCTGTAGCACCTTTAGATTTGAAGCTTACTACTGCATCTCCAACATACCAACCATTGCTTCCAACCTTTCCACTAGATACATATAATGTACAATATGGATATCCAGTTGTAGGTGTTGGTGTAGGTGTTGGTGTATTGTTGTTTGTTTCTTTCTTTTCACAAACAGCAGATGTACAGTATGGATAACATCCTAAGTTAACTAATATGTAATCTTCTTGATCGTCACATGATAAGTTAACTTTCATCTCATATAAGTCACCTTTCTTAGTGATTGATACATATGATTTTTCTGTATCGCATGAGTTTCCATTTTTATCAGTAAATGGAAGTAATAATTTTTTGTCTAACATTTCTTGTAATGTTAGAGTTACAGTTTGACCTTCCTTGCTTGGTAAAGTATCCTTAGTGAAATAAGAAATACCTGCATTTTTCATTTCTTGAATATTTGCATTAAATATTCTGTTTGTCAATGCATCAAGTCCAGTTATTTCTGTAGTTGAATTGCCATTACCATTATTCTTACTAGAATTAGGCATAGGTAATAGCCACATTAATAATAATATGAAAATTATTATTAGTATAAGACTTAGTAAAAAAGTCTTAATAGGTAAACCTGTTCTTTGTTCGTCGTCTGTATACATATTTACAATCTCCCCCTTAAGTTATGTCGCATATTATAGCACTTTTTTTCAATTATGTCAACATTTTTACATAAACGTGCTAAAGTACAACCTTCGTTAAAACAGTCAACACAATATTCTACCACTCTTTTATCTTTTTTCAACATATTTAACACTTCCTTTTTCAAAATGCCTTTTCCTACTCCATGAATAATTGCTATTTCTTGATTTCCAAGCTTAATATTATCATTTATAAATGTATTAACTTTGATCTTTGCACCAATTCTATCTTCGCCATGAAGATCTAACTGAGGCATACTATTTCGAAATAACATCATTATATTTTTCTACTACGCTTTCTAATTCAGGTATTGATAATCTACTACCAATTGTTTTAACTGATAGAGCTCCAGTTATATTTGAAAACAACAATGCTTTATTTAAATCAAAGCCATTTGCTAATGAATAAACAAACGCACCATGGAAGATATCTCCTGCTCCTGTTGAATCAATAGCTTCTACTTTTATACTTGGAACTATTTTATACATTCCGTCTATACAAGTAAAGCATCCATAAGACTCAAGAGTAATAATAACATTTCCTTTGAATTCTTCCTTTAACTTTTTGTATGCTCTAATAATCGTATCAATATCATTATAATCAATTTTTACACCTGATACATCTTCTGCAAAGTCATGAGAGCAAACAACGTAATCTACTATCTTAGCAAGTTCTACAGTTGCTTCTTTCTTACTTCCAGCATCAAGTATCTTAATTGCATTAGGGCTCTTTCTAATTACTTCCTCTGCAAATTCTCTTTCATAACCATCAAGAAGAATAAAATCAAAGCTATCTTCAACTATAAAATTCTCCATTTGGATATTACTATCTTTACTAGTTAAAATTGTTCTTGAACCAATAGAAGTATTAGCAATTATGTAACTTGATGTAGTTGGATATACATCACTTGTTTGTAAATACTTTGTTTTAACTCCTACTGTTTCATATTCTTTCTTTATGTTGTTACCATAATGATCATTTCCTACAACTCCAGCAAAGTAAGTATCAAGTCCCCATTTTGCAAGTAGAAAAGCACAGTTTGAAGCACTTCCTCCACCACACTCAACCTTGTTTTCAACTCTTACCTTTTTATTCTCTACTGGGTAATGATCTAATGGCAATGTTATATCGTAAGCTGATTGTCCTATACACATTATTTTCATATATACCACCTATAGAATAATTATAGCAAAAATGCACTTTATTTTAAAGTGTTTTTACATATTTTTAACATTAATTTTTCAATAAAAAAAGAGAATTTTATTTCTCTATAAAAATTAATTTACTATTAAATCCATTTAACTCAACAATGTTATCTGTATCTTCGTTAATAGACTCATCTACAAACCTATTTTTGATACCTTTTAATACAGTTTTGTATTTTGTATTTTTAGGTAATTCTACTCTTGTTGTAGAGTTAACACTGTTAACTTCTAATTCACCATCAAAATTATCATAACTTGCTTCAACATCTGACTTTGAAGTATTAAGAACTATCTTTCCTTTTGAATTATTTACTATTAAATATTTTAATGATCCATCATATTCAATCTTTTCTATTTCTAAATCAGATATTCTTAATGTTCTTAATTTAGAATTTAATTCAATCTCATCAATATACTTTTCAGGAATATATATCTTAATTAAAGAATCTTCATATCCTTTACTATTTTTAATATTAATATCCATTCTATTGTATAGGTCATCAACTTTAATTTTAAAAGCATCCTTATTACTTGATTCAATTTCAATTCTTACCTTTTCTTCTTTATTAGCTAATATATCTAATTCATAATTTCTACTTACTTTAATATCAAAATGTTTTGAATGATCAATATCCATTTCTTTAACTAATAATTCTTTTACAATTTCTTCAGATATTTCTTTTTCCTCTTTAATTAACTCATCGATAGTTGTGTTAAACAAATTGCTTATTTGTTTTAAGTTTTCGATATCAGGAAGTCCTTCATTACTTTCCCATTTTGTAATTGCTTGTCTAGATACATTAATTTCCTCTGCTAATTCTTCTTGAGTATATCCTCTTTCTTTTCTTAACATTTTTAATTTTTCACTAAATAACATTTTCATCACTCCTCATGGCAAAAATTTTACTATTTATATAAATTCAAACAAGCAAAGTTTGATTACATTTTGATTTTTTTGTGCTACTTTACGTGGCATTTAACTAACAATTTGATTATAACATAAAAAAACAAGCTTTATTTGCTTGTTTTAAAACTTAATTACTCTTGGTGCTTCAGTAAATGATGAAATAGTTGCAGTTGCCTTGTCAAAATATAACACTGCTGTATTGTCATCATTTTCATCATACATTCCTCTTAAATGAGGGTTTTTATCTAGCAAATACTTTTTTGCTTCAACTCTATCATCAAGAACTAATGTACCTGATATTCTAATCCACTTACTATCACTTAAAGTTGCACATATTTCCACTTTGTTATTTTTCTTTATTTGTTTAAATACTTCCTTTTTCTTTCCTGTTTGAATATACAAATGTCCTTCAAATATTTCTGCAGTTCCAAAAGGTCTTACCTTTGGTTCGTCTTTGTCTATTGTTGCTAAATAATATATTCTAGCCTGTTTTAATAATTTTAATACTTCTTCCATGTTATTTCCTCCATTATTAATACTTCTTAACTTGATTAAATTTTTCTTACTAGTTTCTACTGATTCTTTTTCTGTTACAAAATAATTAGGATCATCTTTTACTTCATTATAATTTGTTAAAACTCTATTATATATTTTTTCCGCTCCATCATATTTTTTCATCATCATGAAGAAATAAGCATACCAAGTATAAGCACAGTTTAGAGCATCATAGTAATTTTCTTTAGAATAATTCCTGTATTGCTCTCCAAAGTTAATCGCTTTGTAAAAATAAATCTTCGATTCATCTAATCGTTTTAATTGAAATGTCATAATGCCTGTTAAAACATAGGCATCTATTATTACTTTATATTCAAATAAACTATTGATTTTTATCTTTTCTACATTGTTACAAATTGATTTTAAAACATCTAATCCATATTTTGCATTATTAACTAAAGAAGTATTATCAAGCAGTAATCTATAGAAATTAGCTAGATAGTCCTCCTTTTGTTTTTTCCTTTTCACTTCTTTTTCAAATAAATAAATAAGTTCTTGATATTCATCAAGATTTAAAGTACTTATTAATTCTTTAATACTTTCTTTAAATTCATCTATAGAAGAATATACTATTTTCATCATATAATACCTCAACTTAAAAAAGAAGTATCAACTTCTTTTTAATTATTATCTTTTGTCTCATCAGAAACAGGTACACTATTCTCTACTGCTCCTGGTTGTGCTATATCTGGTGCTCCATACTTTGTTGATATTTCCATATCACCTATTCCCGGATTTATATTTGGCGCACCAATTGATATACCTGTATCTATATCACCTATTCCTGGAGTTATATCTGGTGCTCCATACTTTGTTGATATTTCCATATCACCTATTCCCGGATTTATATTTGGCGCACCAATTGATATATCTGTATCTATATCACCTGATCCTGGAGTTATATCTGGTGCTCCATACTTTGTTGAAATTTCTGGACTTATATCAATTATCCCTGATCCTGGAGTTATGTCTGGTGCTCCATATTTTGTTGATATTTCTGGACTTATATCAATATATCCTGATCCTGGAGTTATATCTGGTGCTCCATAAAGTGTTGATACTCCTGGATCTATCATATCAATTATCCCTGATCCTGGAGTTATGTCTGGTGCTCCATATTTTGTTGATATTTCTGGACTTATATCAATTATCCCTGACCCTGGAGTTATGTCTGGCGCTCCATAAAGTGTTGATAATCCTGGATCTATCATATCAATTATCCCTGATCCTGGAGTTATACTTGGTGCCCCATAAAGAGTTGATATATCTGGAGCTATATCAATATATCCTGACCCAGGAGTTATGTCTGGTGCTCCATAAAGTGTTGATACTCCTGGATCTATCATATCAATTATCCCTGATCCTGGAGTTATACTTGGTGCCCCA
>CAMKPE010000004.1 GCA_946414595.1 uncultured Clostridium sp. | reverse complement strand
AATTCTTTATATTCTTTTTTATAATCAAAAGCCATAACATTTATCTCCTTTCAAGTACCGTGATTGATTCGCAATGATAAGTATTAGGAAACATGTCTACAACTTTTACGTTCTTAATAACATATTTATCTTTTAATATATTTAAATCTCTTGCAAGTGTAACTGGATCACAAGAAACATATATTATCTTCTTTGAATTGATATCTATAACATTATTAATCGCATCTTTAGATAAACCACTTCTTGGTGGATCAATAACTACTAAATCAACATCTTTATACTTATCTTTAATAAGTCCAACATCACTACATAAGAACTCTATATTTGTAACATTGTTTAGCTCTCTATTGTAATTAGCATCATCAACTGCATTCTTATTTATTTCTACTCCATAGACTTTTTTAGCATTCTTACTTATATACATTCCAATTGTTCCTGCTCCACAATAAAGATCAAGAATAGTATCTACTTTATCTATGTTCTTAAGTACTTCATTATATAAAAGATTTACTCCAATAGAATTAACTTGAAAGAAAGAGTTATAAGATACTTTAAATAAATAGTCCCCTATCTTATCAATAAGATAACTATTTCCTTTAACAACTTCATCATTAATAACAATATTATTTACAAAGTCTAACTTATCTTTAATATTATTATCTATCTCTAATCCAGTTAAAGAAACAAGAGTTTCATCTTTATAATTACTTCTTATTAAGACTTCATTAACTAAAGATAGATCTATATCTTTTAATTTATCTATTACTTCATTAATCTTATTACTACATAATAAACATTTATCTATTGGAACTATTTCATTTGATTTATCTTTAAAAAATCCTAACTTACCATCAATTACTTTTAATACAACTTTATTTCTATAATTAAACTCTTTAGTAGGTATTATTTCTGTTACTACATTATTGATATTTGCAAACTTAGATAGAATTCTTTCTACCTTTTTCTTTTTAAACTCTAATTGATGATTATATGACATATGCATCACATTACATCCACCACATAAAGAATAATATGGGCATTCAGTTTCTTTTCTATCTTTGCTTTTTACAATAATATTAGACGCTTTTGCTTCTATATACTTACTTTTTTTCTCTAATATTTCAATGTCTACTTCTTCATCTTCTAAAGCATTAGAAACAAAACAAATAGAGTCATCTACTTTCGTAATTCCTCTTCCAAAATCATCTAATCTAAGCACTTTATAAGACATAATATCACCATAATAATTTTATCATAAATTAAAAAAGATATCATTAGATATCTTTATTATTCTTTACAGCACTTGTTGCAAAATCAATTACTGACTGCTTCATATTAGTATAAGTAAGTTTATCAATAAACTGTGCTGAAATAACTGTAACACTTTCACTATCACCAATTACTACAACATAGTAGTTATAGCTATTATAAATACCATCTAAAATATAGTATCTCATATCGTTATTTTCATAACCAGATGCTTTATTAATTGTAATACTATTTTCTGTTTGTAACTTCTCTAAGTATTCTTTTTGAAAAGAACTGGATATAAATGAATCATATGACATATCGATTGTATTCAAAGTCATATACATTGTTTCTTTTCTATTAGAAATTTCATAAGTATTACCTTTACCAATAAACTTCCAATCAAGACTCATTTTAAATCTATAACCATTATAGTTTATATATTGATATTTAAGTTCTTTTTCAATTGGCATTACTGATCTACATTTAGAATCTTCACAAAAACTTCCATTTATAAAAAACATAACAAAAATAAATATACTTAGAATAACAACTACTATTGTAAGTATTAAAACATTATTATCTTTCTTTTCTTTAGCTACATCAGAAGATTCTATATTATCTTCTTTTTTAATAGATTGTTTACTGCTCATAATAATTCCTCTACTATATTTTATATTTATTTAACTTTTTCGTTAGTATCAACGTAAACTGTTTCCTTTACTACTTTAGATTCAGAAGAGCAATAGAAACCAATACTTGTTAAATAATCATATTCAGCCCCTACTACATATGTATAGTCTTTCAATTCTTCTACATTACGTAATTCATAGTGTTCAAAATCTGCTGAAACGATATATCCATTTTCTATATTTCCCTTTATAACTCCTGCTGCATCGATTTTCTTCATTTTTTCTACTTGTGGGAAGGTAGGTACTTTATTATCACTAGATTCACTTCTCTTATAATAAGAATACTTTATTTCTAAATTTTGTAAAACACCATCTCTATAATTATTTGTAATATCTGTTCTTAAAGAATAATTATCTACTTTAGTTTCATTAAGACACATTAATTTTACATAAGTTATATCTCTTTCTATTGTTTTAACTTTCTCTTCTTCAATTTTTGTTTCATTTTTATCTTCTTTTGAAGTTCCAAATGCAAAAATCACTGCAAATATAAATATACATAAAATAACAAATCCAAATATTTTAACGGATGAATTATTATTTTTCTTTTCACTAGATCTATATTCGTTTTCATTATTTAATGATTCATGACTATCCATATTAATTCCTCTACTACTAATAATATACTACAAAAATATTAATATTCAAAAAGAAAATTTGTATAAAAAAAGAAAAGATTATTCTTTTCCTTTAAATACAAATAATTTACTAAATATGTAGTTTAAGACAATTATTATAAATTGAACAATTATCTTAGCAACCATATCACTCATTTTAATTATATCTACTAAAGTAAACATACATATTACTTCTGCAGCAAGTGATAATAATCTTGAGAATATGAATGATACAAACTCAATTAAGATATTTTTATCCTTACTATGGAATACAAATATCTTGTTTGTAACATATGCAAAAAGTACTGCAAATATCCAAGATATAACTGTACAAATTAAATAATTATCAATAAATAATCTAAATATATAGTAAGTAACTATACTAACTACAGTAGTACAACCACCTACTATTAAATAATTTATGATTTCTTTCATTTTATCGCTTAAGTTTCTATAGATGTTTAAAAAGAAACCACAAAATAATAATAAGCTAATCATATAAGTACCTCACTATTTTGTTATTAGGTATTTGAATATATCAAGCGAAAGTAATATTGCATCATGTCTTAATAATTCATTTTCGATTTTAACATAATCGTTAGATATTACTTCAATGTCTCCTAAATTTTCTCTATCTAGTTTAACTGGATCTTTTTGTTCTAAAGTTTCGTATTTCTTTCTAATACTTTCTTTAATTAATCCTTCATTTGCTAAAACTACATTAACCTTTCTTTTTCCAAGATATCTATTTAGTATATTAACGTGTTCAGAAACAGTCAAGTCATCAGTTTCTCCAGGTTGTGTCATTAAATTACAAGTATACATAATTGGAACTTTTGAGTTATCAATTAGTTTAATTACATCTTTACATAATAAGTTTGGAATAATACTTGAATAAAGACTTCCCATACTTAGTATTATTAAATCAGCTTCTTTAATAGCTTCTTCTACTAAATCATTTAATACAGGTTCTTCTTTATAGTATACTTCTTTAATTTTTCCGTTATATTCAGTTATATTATGTTCTCCTTCAATAACTTTACCATCTTCCATCTTAGCAACAAGAGTTACTTCATCTTCAGTAAGAGGAAGTATATGTCCTTTAAGATTTAATACTTTTCCAAGTGCTTCAACACCACTAGACATATTACCTGTCATATTACTAAGTGCTGTTAAAAGAAGATTACCAACTGGATGGCCGTTTAAATCACTATTTGATTTAAATCTATAGTTTAAAAGTTTTTCTACTAATGGTTCAGTCTCTGATAAGGATACAAGTACTTGTCTTATATCTCCCATTGCAGGAACATGGAATTCTTCACGTAATCTACCTGTGCTTCGTCCATCATCACATACTGATACAACTGCAGTTATATCAATTGGAAACTCTTTAAGTCCTTTTAATAAAGAACTCATTCCTGTTCCACCACCAAAAACAACAACTTTCTTTCTCATATAAAATCCTTTCTTATAAAATTATATTTAATACCTCTAATAATATTATAATCTATAATTTCAATGTTCGCAAAGCATTTAAAATTGCAAGTATTGTAACACCAACGTCAGCGAATACTGCAAGAAGCATTGGAGCAAGACCAACTAAGGCTAATCCAAGTACTGAAAACTTAGTAAGTAATGCAAGTATAATATTTTCTTTTACTATCTTATTAACCTTCTTAGATAGATTAATTGAATCAATTACTTTAGATACTTTATCATCCATTATAACTATTGAAGAAGATTCAATTGCTATATCACTTCCAATACCTCCCATAGAAACACCTAAGTTGCTTCTTGATAGTACTGGAGCATCATTTACCCCATCTCCAACAAATATAACTCTATTATCATTTGCCTTTTCAAGTTTATTAACTATTTTAACTTTATCTTTTGGCATTAGTGAAGCATAGTACTTATATATCTTTAACTCTCTTGATACATATTTAGCTATTTCTTCACTATCTCCAGTTAACATGTAAGTCTTAATACCCATTTCATTTAAATCTCTTATAGCATTATAAGAGTCTTCTTTTATTTGATCAGATATTACTATATGACCATAGTAGTTTTCATTAGATGCTACATAAATAATTGAACCTACTCTATTACATTTATTATATTTAATCTTTAACTGATTCATTAGTTTTTCATTTCCTACATAAATAACTTCATTATTAACTGTAGCTTTTATTCCAAGCCCTTCAATTTCTTCTACATCTTTAACTTTGCATTTATCTTTAACATTTGAATATTTATCATATGCATCTTTTAAAGATACTGCTATTGGATGTGTTGAAAAACTTTCTACATGCATAGTTAGGTGTAATAATTCTTTTTCGTTTAATACATTAGGGTGAATTGCAACTACTTCAAAGTTACCTTTTGTAAGTGTACCTGTCTTATCAAATGCAACAGTATTAACTTTAGCTAAGTCTTCTAAGTACTTAGCTCCTTTAATAAGAATACCTTTTTTACTAGCAGCACCAATTCCACCAAAATAAGAAAGCGGAACAGATATTACTAAAGCACATGGACAAGATACGATTAAGAAACTTAAACTTCTATTAATCCATAATACTTCATTCTTATCAAATATAGGAGGAACAAGTGCAAGTATTAAAGCACACAAAATAACTAGTGGCGTATATATTCTTGCAAACTTAGTAATAAACTTATCACTATTAGATCTAACTTCATTAGAGTTTTCTACCATTTCAATTATTTTTGATGCAGTAGAATCTTCATAAGTTTTCATTACTTTAAGTTTTATTACATCACCATCATTAATACAACCAGACATGATATTATCACCAACTCTAGCGTATTTAGGTATAGCTTCTCCTGTTAAAAATGATGTATTTAAACTTGTACTTCCTTCAATTATTTCTCCATCTACTGGAACTTTCTCACCTTTTTTAATAATAATCGTATCAAATAATCTTAAACTTTCACATTTAACTTTCTTAACTTTACCATTTTCCATCTCAAGATTAGCACTACTTGGCATCAAATCAATTAGTGAATTAATACTTCTTTCACTATCATCTTCTGCAATAATTTCAAATAACTCACCAATTTGAAAGAATATCATAACGCATATTGCTTCAATAAATTCTGGGCTTGCATTTGGAACAAAACACAACAAAAAGGCTCCAAATGTAGCAATACACATTAAAAGGCATTCATCAAACATTTCCATTTTTAATAAACCTTTAAATGCATCGATGATTACATCGTATCCACTTACTAAATAAGGGACTAAATACATACAAAATCTAACTTCTATAGAGAAATCACAACACTTATCTATTATGATAACTATTATGAATAACAATATAGAAATAAATATTTGAATCATTTTTTTCGTTTTTTCTTTCATATTATCACCCATTTAAAAAAATAATTTTATTTGTATGAGCAAACAAAACTATCTTCTTCAAATCTCGATTTTACAACCTTAAAACTTAATCTTCCATTATCATCTTCTATTGAAGAATAATAATGATTAATAACTAAATCATAATCACATATATAACTTATTAATTCTTCTTCTACAACTATATCATGGCACTCTTCATTATCTCTTAATATACTTAAATAATCATCAATAATACTCTTATTTGTTGTATGAATTATAACTTCTATTTTTTGTTTTTTTATATAATTGCTATCCCCTTCAAAAGTATATTCTTGACTAGAAATACCATCTGCTAAGGCAAAGTCCCCATTACAAACTAAAGTCTTAAATTCTTTATGATTAACAATTGTATATACTAAAACAACAAATATAAAAACAATTATATATATAATAATCTTAAACTTCATAAATCACCTAAAACTTAAAAAATATTCTAGATGCTACAAAAATGAATACAATTATAAATATTATAAATAATACTACAAATACAATTGTTGAAACAACACTCATTCTTTTAAACATTTTACCAGGAAAATTCAATAATTCTGGATCAATAGACTCACTTACTTTATCTATTAAATCATCTTTATCTCTTAATACCTCAAAACTTGTATTGCAATATTTACAAATAACTTCTTTTGATCCTTTATCAAAAGATAAGTCAGCTCCACATTTTGGACATTTTTTTTCAACTAGTTTCATATAATACCTCTAATATATTTTTATTATAACATAAAAAAAGAAAGAAGAAAATATATTCTCCTCTTCATCTTCCTTAATTCTCATAATAAAAATTAATATCATTATCACAATCTATTAAATACTCTTCTTGATTATAATTATCAAATTTACAATTATATCTATATGTATTACTACTAGTATTTATCTCTAACTTAAAATCATCACCATCTACTTTGCATACTACTTTATCATATCCACCTTCATATCTCTTTTTTGAGCTATACGTAATAGAAAACTCACAATCAGTACTACCATTAATTTTAAGTGATGCACAACTAGTATTGCTATCACCAGGAAATTTAAAAACACAACTTTTATATGTTCCAACTTTATATCTAACTTGTTCCTTTTTATTATAAAATACAAGAAAAAAAGCAATAACAAGCAGTAATAATATCCCAGTATATACTTTAAATAAAGGATTATTAAGTAAGCCTTTAGGTTTAGAATCACCTATTTCTTCTTTATCTATTTCATCTAAATAATCTTCTTCACTTTTTGAAACATCAAAAATAAAACCTTTTTCAAGTTCTCTTCTTTGCTCTTCTATTGCTTCATTTTCCAAATCTTCACTTTTATAATTTAAAATATTTCCTACAACACATCTTCCAGAAGAATTACTAAAACTTCCTTTGGCACATATTTCTATTACAACATATAAATCATCTTCCTCAATAGTAAATTGTTTACCATTTGTTGATTTAGATACTGCTGATGGTGCAAAATAATCACCATGTCTAACATTTGTATCAAGCCCAATATAGTGCACTCCCACTGGTAGCTCTAATTCTATTTCTTTATTTGCTCTAATACCAATTTCTCCAACTGGTTGATTATCAATACTAACACTAGTTCTTATGAATAAACTAAAACACTTTCTTATTATAACCTTTTTTCTTTTTATATTTCCGTTAGATATAGTTGGGCATCCACATTCAGGACATGCTGGTGCTTTATCACTGTATTTCTTACCACACTCACTACAAATAATTAAAGCCATATTATAAATCTCCTTATATATTTTTATTATAACAAAAAATAAAAAGTACTACTATTATTTTATTAAATAATTGATTACATCATACTTTACACTGAAACATTGACAATATAAAAAAAAATTGATAAATTATTTTTTGTAGGATACTAACCCTTAAAAGAAAGGAAGTGTATTTATGGGTGACGGATTTACTGGTTTAGATGCAACATTAGCTCAAAATCAAATTGATGATTTTGTAGGTACATGTTGGGATTTATGGCAAGATTATAATGAAGAAGTTAACTACTTCATATATCAATTAGGAGTTAATTGGAGTTCTCCAAACGCTGTACAATTTTATAATACTTATGGACCAAAATTATGGGCTATAAGAGAAAACTTCAAATCAATGTATAATAGTATTGGAGTTGATGCAACTGATGCATATAATTCTCTTGCAACATCCAATGGTGCTGAAGCAATGGAATATCCAATGTTTTGCAGTCCTAACAATACAAAAACTGTAACAGAAAGTGATTATCAAGAAAGTGAATACTTCACATTCAATCCTTATAGAATGCTTGTTTCAAATCCATTCTCAGAATCTAGAGATGGTGTAACAGGAATGAATGTAGACGAAGTAACAAAAATCTATGGATACTTTAAAGAAGGTATGTCAAAAGTTATTAGCGGATTAAGTGAAGTATCAACTGAATTTGCAGTATATGACCCTGATGGATCTTTACAAGCATCATTTAGAACAAGAGTTAATAATATGGTTAATACATTAACTGATACTACAACAGCTATGTATAATACAATTGATTCTGCGTTAACAACAGAACAAAATATTGTAAGAACTGGACAAGCAGCAGCAGAAAGTACTCTTGCAGGATAACAAAAGAAAAGATAGTTAACCTATCTTTTTTTATTTGCCCTATTCTCTACTTGTAATTGACATAACATAATAGTTTTGAAATAATACAATTAAGATAAATTAACAAAAAGAAATTCGGAATAAAAAAAAGACTCATCATTGAGTCTTTATTTCATATGGTAGCGAGAGGGGGGATCGAACCCTCGACCTTCCGGGTATGAACCGGACGCTCTAGCCAGCTGAGCTACCTCGCCATAAATCACGTAAATTAATATTAACATAAATAACTTTTTTATTCAAGTATTTTAATACTTTTTTACATACGTTTTTGACGAGCTAATGCTCTTAATAATGTTCCATATTCTCCCAAGATATCATCTCGGTCTTTTTCTTCTACATTAATATCATGAATACCTGGTACTCTTTCTACACTGTTTACTAAGTATTCAAAATCATTTAATACAAACATATCATTCAATATATCTTGTTGACAAGGGGCCATAACAGAACATGGCTTATAAATATAATACTTATATTCGCCATCTATTGTAACAGTAATAATTGCTCTTATAGGCATTCTTGCATCCCCATTATAACGAACAACAATATATGAAAAATCACACACCTCATCAGGAGAAAGCATTTCTCTTCTAAGTTTTAGAATATATCCAAGTGTATCAATTACACTAAGTTTCTTATCATTTGCTTTCTTAATAATCGTTTCAACTTTTTTATCAAGAGGATAATTATAAAAATTTACTGAATCTCTAAATAATTTTAATACAGATTCTTTTTGTTTTGGTTTAAACATAGAATATATTTTTTCTTTACATTGATTAAACTCTTTAACAGTATTAGGATTATTATTTAGACATACTAATCCATTTAAATTAGCATCTACTTTAGAATTAACTATATCCCCCGATAATATTGATGTTACTGAATCAGCACTAACAATAAACTTACCACATCTAAATGTTAATGAAGAATGTTTTCCATATTCTCCTTTATTACTATAACTATTTTCATAGTGTATTCCTAAAGCATTTAAAAAGTAACCATATAAAGCATTAAACTCATAACACACTACCCTATTGTTTTTACTATTAATTTTTCCTATGTAACTAGGATTCTTATGAAACTCTGTTCTTTCACCTTTTTGATCATATGCAAAATACACTGGATCATAAGTTAATTTTTTGCATAATAAAATATATACGTAGATAGCCTTTTCAAGTTGAGTCATATCACTTTTATCTAAATCTTTAAGTATCTCTCTTTTAAAACCTTCATCTACTACTACATCTGATAATAAACAATCATTTGTATCATTTATTTGATTAATCGCTTCTATGTCTACAATTCTTGAATTTGATGTATTCTTTATTCTTTTTACTGCATGTTTAGGTAGAACATATTTTTCTTGTATATTATAAGATTTTAAAAACATATCTACTGCATAAAGAAAACATTCAAGGGAAACAAAATCATCTCTTTGTTGATTTATAAATAATTTACAATCTTCATCAGACATTGATAAATATTCAATTATCTTACTTGCTTTTATCTTATAAGTAAAATCATCCATTACAATATTAAACATTTTATCTTTGTATTTGGAAATAAACTTATCAAAGTTAGTTAATTCTCTTAAAGACATTATTCTATCAAATTGTTTTGGTGTTGTTTCTTCATCGAAAAGCAATATTTCATAAGATCTAATCAACGAAGAAATATTAAACTCATAAGTTGTACCATTAGAAGTAAAAAAGATTTTGTAATTATCACTTTTAATAATAGATTTAAGCATATCAAAATAAGGGTCTTCTAAAAGAATTCTTAATAGTTCTTTATTGATAGATCCATTGTTATTTAAAATATCTTCTTTAAGTTCTACTACATTTCCTTCGTATGCCATAACAACCCCACACGAGTTGCTATTATATCACAAAATAAAAAAAGAGTTAACTATTTTTTAACTCTTTTTATTACAAATGATACACCATTCTTATTATTTTCAATGGTTATATCGTAGTTTAGTAGGTTAAGTGTCTTTTTTACTATAGATAGACCTAATCCAAACTGTCCTTTAATCCCCTTCTTAAAAGGATTAAATAAGTCTTCTTTTAGTTTTTCATCTATATTAGGTCCATCGTTAAACAAGATTATTCTATTTCCTTTTACAGTAACTTTAATCTCTTTTTTAGCATATCTCATAAAATTATTTAAGATATTGTCTATTATTGTTTCCCATAGATCAAAAGTACCAGTAAACTTGCTATCATCCATCTTAACTGTGAAGGTAATATCTTCTCTTTGATGTTTAAATTTATCTACAGAAGAATTAATTACTTCTTTAATATCGATAACATTATAGGTGTCTTGTTTTTTCTCTTTTAAATACTCTAGCTTATTTAAGTATAGAAGTGAGTATACTTTTTTCTCTAACTTGTCAGTTTGTTCTTTTATTACTTCTAGAGCTTTATCTTTATCTTCTACTCCATCTTCAACAGCTTCCACATACGACTTAATTACAGTGAGAGGTGTCTTAAAGTCATGTGAAATATTTTGATACATATTATTCTTATATTCTTCTTGCTCTTTTAAGTTTAATCTCATGTCTTCAATGGCATTAGATAAAGATTTAATTTCATCATCCGTCTTAAAGTTAATATTATGATTGAAATTATCATTATCAATATTATCTATTTTTTCTTTTAATCTAGCTATCTTTCTTACTAGTATTGAACTCCAAACAAATATGATAAGTGCAATTAGAGCGAATACTATTAAGAATATTGTTACAACTGAAACAAGGAAATCATTTTTTATCTTGCTCAAATACGTTTCATTGGTAACTGCTACTTTTAAAGTATCATTTTCTTTAAAAGTATAATAGTAATATGTTTTATCTTTATATTCAAAGTTACCAAATTCTTTCTTTAAATATTGTAATAGGTCTTCTTCGTAAACATCTACAATTTTACTGTAGTTCTTACTAGTATATATTTCACCATTTTCTATATATAAATATGCAACATCTCTACTTATATCATTCCCAGGTAGACTAGAATCAACTAAATCTATTGGAGACTTTAATGTATTATAAATACCTGATTCATATATTGGACTAAGTAATCTAGGTAAAAAGAATACTATAGTTATTAATACTATAAAGAATATACTTATAAGTATTAATAGTAATTGTCTTCCTAACTTATTCTCTATATATTTCATGATAATCTATACCCATATCCATATATTGTAGAGACATTTAATTTATTCATTTTCTTTCTTAATCTTCTTACTAAATCATCTACTGCTCTATCACTTCCAAAATAATCTTCTCCCCAAATACTTTTTAATATTTCTTCACGAGAAAATGTTCTATTCTTATTATTTAGGAAAAGTATTAATAAATCAAATTCAAGTGTTGTAAGTTTAATTTCTTTATCATTTTCTCTTGCAACTCTTTTACTTAGATCAACTACATAAGATTCATAATTAATTTCGTTTGTTGGTTCATTATCTTTATATATTCTTGAGATAAGTTTATTAACTCTTAATATTAACTCTTTAGTAGAGTATGGTTTTGCTAAGTAGTCATCACTACCCATTTCAAGTCCAATAATCTTATCTATATCTTGATCTCTTGCTGAAGTAAATATTACAGGAACATTAGAATCTTTCTCTCTAATTTTCTTGATAATATCATAACCACTTACATCATCTCCAAGCATAATATCAAGAATCCATAAAGATATTTCATTATTATCAACATTTTTAACGGCATCATTACCATTAAAGTATTGAATTACTTTATAGCCTTCTTTTTCAAGATACATTTTAATTAAATCAGATAAACTATGTTCATCTTCAACTAAACAAATTGTATACATACTACCACCTATCAATATTATAACATATTAGTACACATCACCGCCTCATTTATAAAAACATTATAAATATCTTCATCTAATAATTATTTCCTATATCCTATAATCATCATCTCCTTTGATAGATTAAGTATATAAAACAATTATTAAAAATATGTTTTAAAAATGTGGAAAAATATGGGATTAAAAAAAGGGTATTATTACCCTTTATAAATGTTCATCTTGATGTGCACTCATTCTACCACTTAATTCAAAATGAGACATTCTTATTACTTTACCTCTTGTACGTTTCTGTTCACTTTCTTCTCCTTTAAAAGGAACTCCTTCAGAAAGATTTCTTCTAACTAAAGTTCTTACTCTACTTAAAGTAAGATTATCATTTGAATCAAATAGTTCAAAGTTACTACCATTATCAGCAAATTTAGAATATGCCATTAAATAATATAATTTCATCAATGGTTCTGGTGTTTCATCATA
Organism: uncultured Clostridium sp.; assembly: GCA_946414595.1. Classification (GTDB taxonomy): domain Bacteria; phylum Bacillota_I; class Bacilli_A; order RF39; family UBA660; genus RUG13868. Next base: position 80,865 of record CAMKPE010000004.1, on the reverse strand, counting down.
TGCAAATCCTTTTTTAGAACAATGAGCTTCTTCTGCTTCTATATCACTTATTTTTAAGTATATTGAATTAAAGTCAGCATTTTGCTCATAAAATCTAAAAGTAATGATATCTCCTGCACAACAAATACCTTTAAGTATTGCTTCTTTTAAATTATTCTTTCTAATAGCAGTTTTCTCATCATCACCAGATATAGTTACATCAATCTTACTTAAGTCATCAAGTATTCCTAATGCACCATCCATTGCTCTTTGTTGCCTATCTTTAGTCTCATACCAGAAACCTTCATTAACAATACTATAAAGTAATCCATAAGCTTCAGATAATTCTTTTAAACTATCAGATACACTTGGATCAACAAATGTATCAGGATTATCAAGCCAGTTACCACCATCTCCAAAATGATTTAAATCAAATAAATCAGTGATGTACTCAAGATCAATCATATCAGGACATATTAATCCTTCTCTATCTTGTACTCCTAATACTTCATAATATTTTAAAATATCGCTTTTCTTAAACATTGGCATATTATTTACCCCCTAGCCCTTTTTATTATTTTGTTTCTTTAATATCTTTTAAAACTTCATCTAGTACTTCATCAAGGTTATCTACATTACTTGCTCCACCTTGAGCGAAAGTAGGACTTCCTCCTCCTCTACCGTCAGATAGAGAACTTGCTTTCTTAACTAATAACCCAGCATTAGATGAAACATCCTTACACTTACAAATGAAGTTAACACTACTTCCCTTAACATTAGCAAAGAATACTATTCCTTTACCTAATTGATTAATAAGTTCATCAGATATTGTTTTTAAGTCATTGATTTCCTTATCAGTTGTCTTCATAACAATAACACTAATATCATCAATAACTTGTTTTTCACTTAAATATTCACTTAAATCTCCGCTTGCAATCTTAGATTTTTGATCATTATATTTCTTCTCTAAATCACGAACTTCTGCCTGTACATATTCAAGTTGGTTCTTATTATATACTATATCTTTAAAACTTGAAAGCCCTTTTTGATCAAGATTTATATTAAATTCAAGTTTTATACCATCTTTTTCAGCTTTTTCTAGTATTTCATTAGCTTTTGCAAGCAAATTCTTTATTTCATCAACGTATTTTGCTACTGCTTCACTAACTAAAGTAGGTACCATATCATTAGTACATCCTTCTAGTCTATATAAGTTACTTCCTTTAGATTCAATCTTTAATATTGCAAATCTATCAATCTCATCAGTACTTTCAATATGAGTACCTCCACAAAGTTCAATAGAATCTCCAATCTTAACAACTCTTACTATATCTTTATATTTATCAGTAAATAGAGCCATAGCTCCTAATTTTTTAGCTTCTTCTAAAGGCATATTAGTAATTTCACTCTTAATACTTTCGTGAATTATTTCATTAACTCTATCTTCAATATCAATTATTTGTTCATCACTAATCTTACCAGTATAAGTAAAGTCAAATCTTAATCTATCTTGGTCTACATAGCTTCCTGCTTGGTGTATTGAATTAGATAATAATTCTTGTAATACTTTTTGAACGATATGGATAGTACTATGATTAACTCTAGTCTTTAATCTTTTATCTTCCATTATCTTTAATGTACATGTATCACCTAAAGAAACCTTACCTTCAAGTATTTCTACTTTATGCATATGTTGTCCATTAGGAGCTTTCTTAACATCAACAACTTTTGCTTTAAACTTCTTATTCTTAATAGCTCCTAAGTCTGCAACTTGTCCTCCACTTTCAGCATAGAAACAAGTCTTATCAAAGAATATATATCCATCACTATCAAGACTATCAACGAATTCTTCTCCATTGAATAATCCAATTACTTTAGCATCATCAATAATAAACTTATCATAGAAGAATTCTGATACTTCGTTAAACTTCAACAATTCTTCATTTTGAATATTCATATTAGCTTCAGTATGTCTTGATTCTTTAGCTACTTTCTTAGCTTCTTTCATATACTTTTCGAACTCTTCTTTATCTACTGTCATATGTTCATCTTCTAAATATTCTAAAGTAAGTTCAAATGGGAATCCATAAGTATCATATAATTTGAAAGCATCATAACCACTAATTGTTCCATCTTTGCTTTCTTTAATTAATTCATTTAACTTTCTTTCTCCTGCTCTTAATGTATTGTTAAATAAGTTTTCTTCTTCAAGAATTAATGTCTTAACATTACCTTTGTTATCTACTAGTTTTGGATAACTATCTTTCATAATTTCTACTACTGTATCAACTAATTTATACATGAATGGTTCATTAATTCCAAGTTTTCTACCACTTCTAACACTTCTTCTTAAAAGTCTTCTTAGAACGTACCCTCTATTACTATTTTCAAATATAGCTCCATCAGATAAAGCCATCGTAATAGCTCTTATATGGTCTGCAATAATCTTGAAATAAGTACTTCCATCATAAGTTTTACCTGATATATTTTCTATTTGTTTAATAATAGGTACAAATAAGTCTGTATCAAAGTTGGAATCTACATTTTGGAATATGCAGCACCATCTTTCAAGTCCAGCACCTGTATCAATGTTTTTATGAGGAAGTTCTTTATATTCACTTCTATCTTTTCCTGGTTCAGAGTTATATTGACTAAATACGTTATTCCAAATTTCTATATAACGTTCTTGATCCAAATCTTCTCTAAATCTTTCTAAAGCATCTCCATCTTTATCGTAGTCTTCTCCTCTATCGAAGAATATTTCAGAGTCAGGTCCACAAGGTCCACTTCCAATTTCCCAGAAGTTTCCTTCTAGTCTTACTATATGATCAGGAATCATTCCTAAACTAACCCATTTATTATAAGAATCTTCATCAGTTTTATAGATTGTACAATATAACTTCTCTACTGGGATGTCACACCACTCTGCACTTGTTAAGAATTCAAAAGCAAAATCAAGAGCTTCATCTCTAAAGTAATCTCCTACTGAGAAGTTACCCATCATTTCAAAGAATGTTTGATGTCTTTTTGTAACTCCAACATTTTCTATATCATTAGTTCTTATACATTTTTGAATACTAGTTAATCTTTTATTTTGAGGCACTATTGTTCCATCAAAATATTTCTTTAAAGGAGTAACACCAGCATTAACAAAGAACAATGAATCATCATCTTCTGGTATTAATGGTGCACTTTCAATAACTTGATGTCCTTTACTTTTAAAGAACTCAAGCCACATATTTCTTATTTCTGTACTAGTTAAATATCTCATTCTATATTACCTACTTTCTCTTTAAACAAATCATATACTTTATCTACCACTTCATCGATTGTAGTATCAGTATTATCAACTATAATAGCGTCATCAGCTTTTTTCAAAGGACTATTCTCTCTATTCATATCACGAAAATCTCTTTCTTTTAGTTCTTCTAATACTTTTTCATATGTGACATCTTGTCCTTTTTCAATTAATTCTTTATAACGTCTTTCTGCTCTTACTTCATCAGCAACAGTCATATAAACTTTCAAATCAGCATCAGGCATTACTACAGTTCCAATATCTCTTCCATCCATAATTACAGAGTTTTTTTCAGCTAATGCTCTTTGCATTGTTACAAGTCTATCACGAACTGGTTGATAAGCTGATACAACTGATGCACACTTAGATATATGGTTTTCTCTAATAGCATCACTTACTATTTCACCATTAAGTTCAATCTCTTGTACTCCATCTTTATAAAACATATTAATATCGATGTTATCAAGGCTTCCTACAACTTTTTCTTCATCATTAATATCTATACCATTGTTGTAACAGTATAATCCAACAGCACGATACATCGCTCCTGTATCAATATAAACGAAAGATAACTTCTTTGCTAATAATTTAGCAATAGTACTCTTTCCTGTTCCACTAGGTCCATCAATTGCAATCTTATAATTCATAATTTCCTCCTAAAAAATAAAAAGACCAAAACATAGGAGCGACTAATCACGGTACCATCCTATTTTGGTCTTAATTAACATAACGGTTTTACCGAAAGACTCATAAAGTAGCCTTCCTAATATACATTTAGCTTTTTACACCTTACAAAGCCTCTCTTTAAAACTTTTATTAGTACTCATCTTCAATCGACGTCTCTTAAATATTTAATTCATTATACATTTTAACAAATTAATGCGAATTAATCAATAGTTTTCCTTTATTAGAATTCTTCTTATCAGAATCTGCAAATCTAATAAATTTGAATCTATCCAAAACATGGTCACAAACTCCACCAATTTCATCACTAGTTAATAAATAACTTGAGTAATCATCTTTTGGCGTATCTACCTCACATTTAATATTTGGCATCATTTCATCTACTGTTAAATGGTCATCTGGATAATAACCAAAATACATCCATCTATTATCTAGTTTAGATGTTACTTTTAGAAATCCATCATCAACTTTATATTTAAATCCTACTAAAGATTTAGGTCTATGTTGACTATTCCATTCTTCCATAAAGTTAGCATTTGCTGATAATACTCTTCCATCATCTGATTTAATTACTATATCAGTATAATGTTTACAAAAGTCAAAACTTTTATCTCCTACTTTTATTCCTTCAATAACTAAATCACTAAAGTTATCAAATAAAGGAAATAAATTAATAACTCTTACATTGCTTTCTAAATCTACTATTCCGTTTATTTTATCTTTTTCTATAACCATAAAACCTCCTAAAACTATCCTTTAATCTTTTCAAATATTTTAAACCTTTCATCTATAAACGTTATTACAATCTTCAAACATGAAATAACCGGTGTAGAAATAAGCATTCCAATTATTCCAAAGAAGTGTTCGAATATCAAGAGTCCAATAATAATTGTTACTGGATGCAATTTCATTGTCTTACTTAATACGATTGGAGTCAAGATATAACTTTCTAAAAATTGAGAAATTATTACTGATAATAATGTTAAGAATCCAACCACTGGACTAATTGAGAATCCTACAATAACTGCTGGTATTCCTCCAATATAAGGTCCTACATAAGGTATTATGTTTGTAATTGCACAAATAAGTCCAAATACAAGTGGTGCTTTAAGTCCTGCTATTACAAATCCAAGTGATTGAAATGTAAATAATATTATTGTTACAAAAATAGTACCTTGAACATAATTCTTTAAAGAATCATCTAATCTATCGATTAAAAGAACTGTATCTTTATGTATCTTCTTTGGCAAGAAGCTTAATAATTTCTTTCTAAAGTTATCAAAATCAAATAATAAGTAGAATGCTATAAATAAACTAATTATGAATGTTATTCCTCCACTTATTAGTGCAGATAATATCTTAAATATAGTATTAGGCATTCCTTCAGTAATAGTATTAGCATAATTATTCATAGCAGTAAATATATTATCTTTAATAGTTGTAAAATCATAATCATATATCTTAGTTAATCTATCAAAGAAGTTATTTACCCATGAAGTCATATTATCTATAACACCAGGAAGCATTCCAATGGCATCTTGTATTTGCCTTCCTATTGTAGGAATGACTAAATAGAAGAACAGAACAAGAAGCAAAAGAAACATAAAGAATACCAAAAACGTTGCAATATTTCTTTTCCATCCTTTAGTCTGTAAGAAATCTACTAACGGATCTAATAGCCACGCTATTATAAATCCAATAAATAAAGGTGCCATTATCTTAATTAATGTTTTAATACCATGTAATACGCCCCAATCAACTAGTAAACGACTAATTAAATATATAAGACAACCGATTCCTAAAACAAATATTATATTAACTACTCTTTTACTAATAGAAACAAGTTCATTAATAGAGGCAACATCTAATTTCTTTTCATCTTTCTTTTTTCTAAAAAACATAAGTCCCTCCTATTAGCCTATTATTATAACAAACTATTTATTTTAAAACAATGAAAAAGTCAAGTAATACTTGACTTTCTATTGCATCATATTTCCCATCTTTTTACTAGCACTTTTAGTAAGGTTATCAAGTGTTTCTTTCATATCTTGAACACACTCTGGGTTATATAGTTTATAAATCATAAAAGATCCTAATCCTATTCCCATTATTGCTAGTACTTTAAGCATATTATTCATACAATCACCTCTAAATATGATACTGTACTAGTACACTATTATTATGGATCAATTATATGATTATATACTTTTATTTATTAATTTTTCTTTAATAGAAGTCATTCTAATATCTTGATTGTTATTTGCTACTGCCATCTTTAATGCTTCCATATCTCCTATCAATATAAGTTTATTCTTACATCTTGTTACGGCAGTATAATAAAGCTTTCTATAAAGCATTTTATTATATTCTTTAACTACTGGAATAACTACTGTATCAAATTCACTTCCTTGGCTTTTATGAATACTTATCGCATATCCATGTTTAAACTTATTAAAGTTTGCAGGAGTAAATCTTACTTCACTTATATCAAAATCTACTACTATATCTTTATTATCTATATGAGAAATTATTCCTATATCTCCATTATAAATTCTCTCATCAGGCATATTAACAAGTTGTAATACTTTATCACATTCTCTATAGAAAGATTCTCCCACTAACAATTCTTTCTTATTCTTAGATTTAGGATTAAATATATCTTGTAATTTCTTATTAAAATTATCTATTCCATTAATACCTTTATACATAGGTACTAAAACTTGAAAGTCATTATAAGAATCATCTTTATAAGTATCACATATCTCACTTAATACTTCTAATACATTTTTAGTTTCTATAAAATCTAAATCAGGATTAACATTAAATAAGTTTTCATTAATGATACCACTATTAATATCATGAGCAAGAGTTATTATTGAAGAATTATCTCCTTGTCTATATAACTTCTTTAATGATATTACATTTAATAGTTCTGACTCTATTAAGTCTTTTAATAATTGTCCTGGTCCTACACTAGGTAATTGATCATAATCTCCAACCATAACAATTCTTGTATCATTTCTAAGACCCTTTAATAATGATGAGAATAAAAGAACATCAACCATACTTGATTCATCTATTATTACAAGTTTAACATCACTCTTATTACGTTCATTTACTTGAAATCTATCTGATTCTTTATTCCATTTAAGAAAACTATGAATTGTTGATGCTGGAAACATTGCTTTCTCTGATAATCTTTTACTAGCTCTTCCAGTTGGAGCAAGAAGTGCAATATCACGAAGCAAACCTTCATAACTTAATTTATTAATTCTTCTATATAACTCTATAATTGAAGATACTATTGTAGTCTTTCCTGTTCCAGGACCTCCTGTAATAATAAGGAAGTCTTTCAATACAGAATTACATATAGCTTGTTTTTGTTCTTCATTGTATTCTATTTGATTATTCTTTTCTAGTTCACTAATAATACTATCCAAGTTATCAATCTTATCATCTTTCTTTTTATTAAGAAGTATTATTCTATTTACAATATTCTCTTCAGCATCCCACATACTTCTTAAATAATATTTCTCATCTGTCTTAATAACTTTTAAATCTACAATTAATGAATTCATACATTCAATAAATAATTCTTCAGAAATATAAGTCTGTAATACATTTTGAGTAAACTTATATATCATATCTATATGAAGATAACAGTGACTCATCGTATTACATAACTCTTCCATTGTATAAAGAATTGCTGCTACTACTCTTCTTTTATCTAATCTATCATATTCTAGTTTTAATGCTATAGAATCAACTTTCTTAAAAGATATATCTTTTATGTCTTCTACTAAACTATATAAGTTATCTTCTACAATCTTTAAAGTACCTGCTTTATATTTATTATAAATAATCATAGACTCTTTAGTAGAAAACCCATAATCATTTAGTTTAAGTATTGTATTATAACTACTTGAATATTCAAGAAGTGTATTATGAAGTGTATCTATCTGTTTCTTAGTTATTCCTTGTACAAGAAGTAACTCTTCAGGGTGATCAATAATAATCTTTAAAGCATCATCTCCAAGTACACTAACAACTTTCTCTGCAGTCTTCTCACCAATACCTTTAAAAGTACCACTAGATAAGAACTCTACAATAGAATCCTTCTCTTCAGGTATTACTCTTTCATACATAGTAACATTAAACTGTTCTCCGTATTTAGGATGATTTACAATACTTCCAAAGAACTTATAATTATCAGATTCATCTAACTCATGAAAATAACCAGTAAATGATAAAGACGTATTTTTAAGGTACTCAAAAGAACCTGTAGAATCTTTTACTTTAAATATTCCTACAAGGTAACCATTATCACTTCTAAAAATAATCTTTCTAACACTTCCAGTTATATAATCGTTCATAAGCACCTCTAAAAGTCTAATAGTATTATAACACATTAATGATAATTACCCATAGACTAATGTAGTAGCATATTTCCTTTTTTAAAATACACTATATTAGAATGGAGGTATGTAAATGTATTATTATGGAGGAGGAAGTTGCTGCAACTCTAACTTTCAACCTTATCCAATGTACTATCAAGGAAACAATAATTATGCAATCGTTCTAGTATTATTTATTTTATTAGTAATAGTAATTGGTTCAAGAACAAATAGATAAAATGTCTTTAAAAACAAAGGATTTTATGATAAAATATCTCTAGTAGAGGTGTATTTATGCTTAGAACTAAGGATATTGTAGATGAAAAAGATAAAATTCTAAGACAAAAAAGTAAAGATGTAGAATTTCCTTTAACTGATGAAGATAAAGAAAATATTAGACTAATGATTGAATACTTAACTAATAGTCAAATTGATGAATTAGCAGAAAAATATTGTCTTCGTCCAGGTATGGGAATGTCTGCGGTACAAATTGGAGTTTTAAAAAGATATATAACTATTGTACATGAATCAAGTGAAGGTCACTTTGATACATATGTTGTAATAAATCCAAAAATAGTTAGTGAATCAAAAGAAAAGATTTATGTTGAAGATGGTGAAGGATGCTTAAGTATTAATCGTCCAACAGTAGGAATAGTACCAAGATGTGCTAGAATCACAGTTGAAGGATACGATATGGATGGTAATCCAGTAACTATTAGAGCTCGTGAAGAGTTAGCAATTGTCTTCCAACATGAAATAGATCATTTAAACGGAATTCTATTTATAGATCGAATTGATCCTAAAAATCCTTTCAAATATAAAGACACTTATAGAGCAATATAAAAACAGGTATAAACCTGTTTTTTTAATATCTAGCTTCAAATTTTACTTCTAGTACACTATCTTCTTTAATAGGATCACCAGGTACAATACTTTGACTTACTAAGTATCCTATTCCATCTATTTTGTATTTTACTCCTACTAAACTTGCAAAGGCTTTAAAGTCTCTTACACTATAACCATGTAAGTCAGGCATTTTAACATTTGAATTAGTAAGTAAGAATACTTTATCTATTTTATTTATTTCAGTTCCTTTTATAGGATATTGAGCAATTACTTTATCTCCATCTCCTAATATAACTGTTTCAATTGAATTAACATTTAAACTATTTGCAGCAGTCTTAACATCTTTATTAATGTATGAATCTACTACATATGTTTCAAGTTTTGCTGTATTTTGCTTTGATTCATCGTATATCTCTAAATACTTACTAGTATTTTTTATTATGCTTTGAATAAATGTTTTAAATGGTTTTGTTGCAGATCCACATGAAGGGTTTTTAACTGCCATATATAAAAGCACTTGTGGGTCATTACCAGGGAACATTCCGGCTAACCCTCTAATGATTCCTCCAGTATAACCTTTTCCATTTTCACTAGCAACCTGAGCAGTTCCTGTTTTAGCAATAAAGTCATAACCATCCATATAATAGTAATATCCAGTTGAATTACTTGAGTTACCTGTAACAACACTTCTCATTAACTCTTTCATTTTATTTACTGTCTTTATGCTTGCAACACGCTCTAGTTCAGTCTTCTTGCCTTGATAAATAACTTCACCAGTATCAGAATCTACAATCTTATCAACAATATAAGGTTGTAGTAATATTCCATCATTTGATATTGCCGTTAAGGCTTTAATATTTTGAATTGGTGTTGTTGTAATACCTTGACCAAATCCAGCATTCAAAATCTCTGTTTGATATTTAAAGTTTAACTTACCTGCTGTCTCATTTGGAAGTTCAATTCCTGTTTTACTACCAAAACCAAGCCTCTTGTAGTATTCTCTTAACATTTCAGCATTCATATACTTATCAATTAAGTTCATAACAGCAGTATTACTTGATAATGCAAATCCAGCATCATAAGTAATATAACCCCAACCATTTCTGTTCCAGTCACCTATTTCAGTTCCATCATTAGCTTTAAATATACCAGATTTATATTTGTCATCACCCTTATAGAAACCATTCTCCATAGCAGCCATATATGAGAATATCTTCATAGTACTTCCTGGCTCAAATGCTACAGAAACATTAGGATTCAAATAAGAAGATATATTCTTAACATTTGGATCAAATGAAGGATAAGTACCACTTGCAAGAATTGCACCCGTTTTAGCATCTGCAAGAATAATTATGATTGATTCAGATTTACAAGATCTTTGTAATTCGTTTATAGCATCTTCTACAAATAATTGTACATTAGTATTTATTGTTAAATAAACATCATGTCCATCTTCTGCAGGTACAGTAATATCCTGTGTTCCTGCAATCTTATAACCGCTTCTATCTTTTTGATATAAGTTATATCCATTAGTACCAGTTAATACATTGTTATAGTAAGATTCAATTCCCATCTCACCTACTATATCTTCAACAGTCTCCCCTTCTTCATTAGTTACTTCTTTCTTTCTAGCATAACCAATGATATAAGAAGCAAATTGTCCATTAGGATAATATCTTTGTTGGGTCTCTATAAAATCAATACCAGGAAGATTAAGTGCCTTTATCTCATCTTTCTTTAACTCAGTTAAATTCTTAGTTCCTGGTCCAAGTTCTACTTGATATACATTTTCTCTTGATAAATATTTAACTAATTGCTCTTTAGGAACATTTAATACTTTAGATAACTCTTCTGCTGTATAATCTACATCTACAACATGTTTAGGTTTATTAGGATCAGTTGTTCTTGATGAAGATAAATATGCGATTAAAGTATAAGAAGAAATATTTTGTGCCAGTGGATTACCATTAACATCATATACAGTACCTCTTCTTGAATAAAGTATTTCTTTTCTTGTTGTTCTATTACTAGCCATACTTTGAAGATTAACTCCCTCAACTTCTTTATTTAACGATAGAGTTCCCATTCTATATAATATTAATCCAAAAAGAAAAAGACCGAATAAGATATATAATTTACTAAATTTTATATTTCTTAATTCATGTCTTTCTTTTTTCATTTATAATCACCTATTCAACTGATTTTATATTATCATTATTATAACTCAATCCTTGATTATGTGCAACTTCGATAATTTTATCTAGTGATGCAAGTTCATTAATTTTCATAGATAGTGATTCATTCTTTTTAATTTGAGTTTTAATCTCTTTCTTTACTTGTTCACATTGAACATTTATCTTTGACAAAGTAGCTTGTAAAAATACAATAGTAAAAGGAAGCGCTACCATCAAAGATAATGCAATACCATAGATTAACTTTTCAATCTTACTAATCTTTACTACTTTCTTTACTTTTTTTGTCATAATAATCACCCTATTTTATTCTCTCTATTATTCTTAGTTTTGCGCTGCGTGATCTATTGTTGTTTAATAATTCTTCTTCGCTCGGAATAATTACATTTCTATTTATTAACTTATAATCAGGCAGATATTCTAAAGGTATATCTGGAAGACCTTTTACTTTAGGATCTACTTCTGTATATTCTTTAAATACGTTCTTTACAATTCTATCCTCTAATGAATGAAATGTAATAACACAAATTCTTCCACCTACATTAAGCATTGATAAGGCATCCTTTAAAGCGGATTCTAAAACATCAAGCTCATGATTAACTTCAATCCTTATTGCTTGAAATACTTTTCTCGCAGGATGGTGTTCCCTTTTGGCTTTCATAGGAACAGAATTTGAAATTATATCTGCTAATTCTAAGGTTGTTTCAATTTTTTTGTTTTCTCTATATTTGACAATATTTCTAGCAATACTACTTGAGAACTTTTCTTCACCATATTTGAAGAATATATCTCTCAACTCTTTCTCAGAATAAGTATTAACTAAATCGTATGCTGAGAATTTACCTTCTTTGTCCATTCTCATATCTAGCTTTGCTTCATTATGATAGCTAAAGCCTCTTTCGGCATCATCTAATTGGACAGATGAAACACCTAAATCAAATAAAAAACCGTCTACAAATAAAACATTTTCCCTTTTTAATTCTACTTTTAGATTAGAAAAGTTACTTTTGATTATAGTGAAGTTATTACCAATTGCTGATAATCTTTTTCGACTACTCTCAATCGCATCGCTATCCTGATCTATGGCGAATAAATACCCTTTTTTAATTCTTTTTAAAATTTCGCTGGAATGCCCTGCATACCCAAGTGTGCAGTCTACATAAATACCGTCTTCTTTTAAATTTAAACCTTCAATTGATTCATTTAAAAGGACACTAACGTGTTTTTCCAAACTATTCACTTCCTGTCCAGTTTGAATCAAATAAAGTTTCAGCTATATCTGACAAACGATCTTCATTTGCATTGTAGAAATCATTCCATTTATCACTAGACCATATTTCTAGTCGATCACCTACGCCGATTATAACGCATTCCTTTTTCAAATCGGCGTAAGTAATCAATGGAGAGGTAATATTAATTCGACCTTGCTTGTCAAACTCTACCGCAGTAGCTCCTGAATAAATGAATCTCATAACACTACGAGCGTCACTTTTGGTAAAAGGTAGTTTATTAAGCATGTTAGAAATCTTCTCCCACTCGGAATTTGAATACACAAAAAGACACTTATCAAGTCCACGAGTGATGATGAAATTTTCACCCAACTCTTCCCTGAACTTAGCAGGTAAGGTTAAACGACCTTTATCATCAATATTATGATGAAATTCTCCCATTAACATAATAATCCCCCACTTTTTGCCACTTTTCACCACTGCTTACCATTATACTAACCTATAATAGGGATTTTGTAAAGGTGTAAATCGAACAAAATAAAAAAAGCACTTGTCAAATTGACAAGTGCTAATATGTATTTTTTATACTTCTATATCTGATATTTTTACTTCTATTACTGGCCTCACTCCATATAAATTGCTATTATTTACTGCCGCTGAGTTTATATCCATATTATATCCATAAACAGTCATAGCTCCACCAGCATAATAATTAAGCGTTTCAGTAAAGTATCCATAGGCTGCTGTTATATTACCATTATAAACAATGTTTTCCATAAAGTATAAACAACTACTTTGGAAATACCATGGGTTTGTAGGTGTTCCTCCACCACAGGCACTACGCGCATCTTCGTACGAAATCATTCTTGCTGCCCTACCACTATATGAGAATACTGGTAGTTGCACTCCATTAATAGAAGTAGCACCTTGATATGTTGTTATCTGACGATTTGGATTCTGTAATTTAACATTACTCCATTGTGATTCAGATGGCAAATGACTTGCTGCTGTTACTGGCCCGCTTGTTCCATCATATGCAGGTGCATAATAAGCAACTTTAGCGGTCTTATTTGGGACTCCGTTATAAGTGTTTATGTAATATATTAAATTTGCTACATTACCACTTGAATACATGTAATAGAATCTTTCGGTTGCTGCATCATATGTTCCATCGCCATTTACATCACAATCAAATGCATCTCCACTAGATAGAGATCCAGGAGTTCCTAACTTACCAAACGTATTGTTAAATTCGGTATGTAATGATGTTGCTCTTTTACAAATATATTTTGTTAATTGAGAAGTTTCTCCAGTTGAAGAACTATATGTACCACCTATTTCAACAGAATCTTTACCAGTACAATCTGAATTAAAAACATAAATATTATTTTTACCATCAATTCCTACATTTGTTTTTATATCTTCTTCTTTCAAATCTGTCTCTATATGATCTATAGATAACTTATCATAACTTTGAAGACTTTTTACTCCTATTCCAGAGTTATCTATGCTTGTAAAATAATAATTATAACCTTTACCTAAATAAGTAACAGCTACATAAACTCTAACAAAATCTCCATAAGGAGAAGTAAGTCCATTTTCTGTATGAATACAACTTGCAGGTATATAATAAGTTGCTCCCATATCATACATTCCTAGCTTACCTTCATTTACAAGATTTCTGGTCTCATCCATTATGTTTTTTGCAGTATTGACATATGCGCTCTTCCTTGAATCACTAATATATTTTGTAACACTAGGTATTGCAATAATCATAAGTATTCCAAGTATTATAATAACTGCTAAAAGTTCAATTAAAGTGAATGCTTTATTATTTAATTTATTACTATGCACTATCTCACCTTCTTATCAAAAGTATAACAACAAAAAAAGCATTATACAACGAAATGATCTTATGATTTCTAAGCATTTACTTTTTTTACAAACAAAAAAGTCTTGCAAATTAGCAAAACTTTTTAAACTTATTTTATTGTACTTGTGTTCCTTTTACTACATTTGATCTATCTGATTTTGTTGCAATCATATCATCAACATTAACTCCATTTGCATAATTAACTGTTATTGAACCATTATTCTTAATTGATGCATCATAGAACATATTAGCATAAGAACTTACATTATTATAGAAATTCAATGTTGCTTTTGCTGAGTTTGAATTACGGAACATACTATCAACGCTAGCATTATGTATCTTTAAAGTTCCAATAGAAGTCCATGTAGCATTTCCACCGGCATCTGAGAACATTCCTTTCATATTAGTTACATTTGCTGTATCCCAGTTAGATAAATCTCCAACAGACCAAGTTGTAGAACGTCTTCCTGCTAAGTAGAACATATTCTCCATTTTAGTAACATTTGATACATTCCACCTTGATAAGTCTAATCTAAATGTAGTAGCTTCAAGTCCACATCCTAAGAACATACTATCCATATTAGAAATAGAAGATGTATCCCAATTAGCTAATGTTCCCATATTGAAGTTTTTATCTTTGTTTCCAAAGAAGTAGAACATATAACTTGCATCAGTATCACTTGATAATTTCCAATTTGATAAGTCACCTACATATACGTGCGTTGCATTTGATCCGGCTGATGCAAACATATATGTTGTTCTTGTTACTTTTGATACATCCCATCTTCTTAAATCACCAAGATCAAATGTGCTTGCTTCTCTTCCACACAAATAGAACATACTCCACATATCAGTTACATTTGATACATCCCAGTTAGATAAGTTTCCAATTGAGAATAATTCACTAGCACTATATCCACATTCATAGAACATTATAGTCATTGAAGTAACATTTGAAGTATCAAAATTTGAAACATCGAATTTAACACTTCTTGCATTTCTTCCTGTTCCATTAAACATTCCATACATCGTAGTAACCTTTGATGTTTTTAATTGATTTAAACCTTTTATTTCAAAAGTATCTGCATCATATCCTGTTTGCAAAAACATATGGCTCATATTAGTAGTTTCAGAAGTATCAAAATAAGATAAATCTATATATGATACATTCTTATATCCAGCAAACAATGACTGAGTATAATTTCCTGCAATAACTCCATCTTTTTGGCCTAGATATAACTCATATTTACCATTGTTATCATTATCTACATACCAAGCCATTACAGAACCATTTCTTTCTTTTGAAACATCCCATGATTTTACTGCATTATCAGGAACATTTAAATGATTAACAGTATAAATACTTTCAAAAGATAATTTATCTAAAGATGTTCCTAAACTAGAATCAGTTGTTAAAGTTCCTTCTCTTATTCTTTCTGGTTTAAAAGCAACCTTTTCTTCACTTGCAGTACAATTAGCATTAAATACTATTATTTTATCTTTGTTTTCTGCTGCAACATTATCTTTTATATCTGTACTTTTAATGCCTGATTCAATATTATCAATAGATAAATCATCATAAGCAACTAAGTCTTTAATTCCCTTCTCTGAAGTATCTGTACTAGTCCAATAATAATTAAATCCTTTTCCATTATACGTAACAACAATATATGCTGGTGCAAAATCACCATATGGTGACTTAATACCATTTTCACTATCTAAGCATGTTGTTGGTATATAATAAGAAGCATTTGTATCATAAGTTTTTAAATTACCACCGTTAATTAAATTTCTTGTACTATTCATAAGTTCTTTAGCAGTATCAATATATGCTTGATCTCTTGAATCACTTATATAATTAGTAATACTAGGAATAGCTATAATCATAAGTATTCCAAGTATTATAATTACTGCTAATAATTCGATTAGAGTAAACGCTTTTGTCTTTTTTCTTGTTTTTTTATTCTTTATTTTATTTAAAGATTTATCGCTATACACCTTTTCACCTTCTTACCAAAAGTATAACAATTAGATTATCATTTTACAACGAAATGGCATTAATATTTTTGTAGTGTTTACTATACTTTACAAATAAAAAAAGGACTATTTTATAGTCCTATTTTTCTATTAATTTTTTCTCTTTAATATCATTTTGTAATAATTCTAAGAACTCATCCCAAGATACTGTTATTGTTTCATTCTTTCCATATACTCTATAACTAATCTTATGATCATTTTTCTCGTTATCTCCAAGAATTAATGTATAAGGGATTCTTCTCATTTGAGCTTCTCTCATACGATAACTTAACTTCTCATTACGAGCATCCATTTCAGTTCTTATTCCATTTTCCTTTAACCATTTATATACTTCTTCAGCGTAATCAGTTTGATATTCAGAGTTAACTGGCATAACCATTACTCCAACTGGTGCTAACCAAAGTGGTAAGATACCTTTAGTTTCTTCAAGATAGAATGCCATGAATCTATCAATTGACCCAAATACAGCTCTATGAAGAACTACTGGAGTTTTCTTAGTTCCATCTTTATCAATGTAATTTAAATCAAATCTCATTGGTAGACAAAAATCTAATTGACAAGTTGATAATGTGTATTCGTTACCTACTGCAGGTTTTACTTGAACATCTAACTTAGGTCCATAGAATGCTGCTTCACCAATCTTTTCAACATAGTCAAGTTTCAAATCTTTTAAAACTTCACGTAATTTATTTTCAGCATTATTCCACATATCATCATCTGGATAATACTTAACTTTATCTTCTGGATCTCTTAATGATAATTCAAATCTATATTCTTTAATTCCTAATTCTTTATAAACTTCAAGAATTAAATCAACAACTCCTTTAAACTCACTTTCAATTTGTTCTGGAGTACAGAATATATGTGAATCATTTTGACAGAAAGTACGAACTCTTTCAATTCCTTTTAAAGATCCACTTGTTTCGAATCTACAATCTCTTGCAATTTCTGCAATACGAATTGGTAAATCACGATATGAATGAATACTATTACCATAAATCATCATATGATGAGGACAGTTCATTGGACGAAGAACAAATTCTTCTCCTTCAACTTCCATCTTAGGAAACATTGCATCTTTATAATGATCCCAGTGTCCACTAGTCTTATATAACTCTACATTACCTAATGGTGGAGTTAATACATGTAAATATCCTCTTTCTAACTCTTTATTTCTAATGTAGTTTTCTAAAGTATTCCACATAATAAATCCATTTGGTAAGTACATTGGAAGTCCTTTACCAATTAAATCATTAGTTACAAATATCTCAAGATCTTTTCCAATCTTTCTATGATCTCTTTGCTTAGCTTCTTCTAAAGCTTGTAAATGTGCTTCTAACTCTTCTGGAGTATCAAAACAAATACCATATATTCTTTGAAGCATCTTGTTATTAGAATCACCTTTCCAATAAGCACCTGCTACCTTAAGAAGTTTGAAGTTCTTAAGTAATTTAGTATTCTCAACATGTGGTCCACGACATAAGTCAGTGAAATCACCTTGAGTATACATAGATATTACTGTATCATTCTCATCCATTCTAGAGATTAAATCTACTTTATATGGATCATCTTTGAATTGCTCTAATGCTTCATCTTTAGATATTTCAATTCTCTTAATTAACTTAGCATCTTTAGCACATTTTTTCATTTCTTTTTCGATGACAGGAAGATCTTCTTCGGTCAATCTCTTATCACCTAAATCAATATCATAGTAGAATCCTTCTTCTACTACTGGCCCTACCCAAAATTTGGCTTCTGGATAAAGATGTTTTACTGCTTGTGCAAGTAAATGAGCACAAGAGTGATTTAATACACTTAGTTTTTCATTTTCTTTAACATTAACCATATTATCTCCTCCTTACAAAATAAAAAACTCCTACAAAAATTGTAGGAGTGCATTACACGGTACCATCCTTAAGTTTAACTTAATTAAGACTTTTAACGAAGTCACTCGGAATTCTCTTTCGAGCTCTGCTCCTAAGTAGTAATTCAATTATAGTTTTATTATCTTACACCAAACGATAACTCTCTTTGAAAACATTTAATTAAATCGTGTCTTATTCATCGCACTGCAAAAAGTATAACACTTTTATTTAAAATATGCAACTATTTATAATGATTGAGCATCTAACCAATCAAGTAATGTTGTTTGATTTCCATCTTTATCTTCAAATGTATCTTGGAATACCAATGTTTGTATATCATGTCCTTTTCCAGGATATACATAGTAATCTGCATTATTTAATCCCATACTTATACATCTTTTAGCAACTCTTAAACCAGTCTCAGGTTTAACAAGTGGATCTTGGCTTCCTTGGAATGCCCATAAATTTGTAGCCATAACGCCATCTTGAGTATTACCAACACCTGCAATTGGCGCACATGCTGCAAATGTATTAGGGAAATTATTAACCATCTTATAGGCTGCTGTTCCACCATTACTATGACCAGAAACAGAAATCTTCTTTCTGTCTCCATTGTTTTCATCTACAACTTTATATGTAAACTCTAAAACTGCTTCTTCATACTCTTTATAACAAAAATCTATATCTTTTGTATTACCAGTAGCTTGTGGGAATATAACAATTCCTTTTGGATTTACTTCTTGATTCTTAATTAAACCAGGAAGTCCTCTATCTGAGTTTTTATCAATTGTATCTCCTACTCCATGAAAATAAATTAATGTTGATAACTTAGATGTCCCTTCTTCAACTTTTGGAATATAAACATAATAATTAACTGTAACACCATTTGATGCCTTATAACTTCCACTTGAGAATGTTCCAAAACTTGTAACGATATCGCTAGAATTCAAAGTAGATGTCTCACCAGCAGAAGCCTGTGCATCCCCATCACCTAAATCAATAGAACCATCTTTTGATTTCATACCGTCAAGTTTTGATAAAGCTGAAGAATGAAGTTCATTAAATTTATTATTTTGAGTAGTTATTTCCTGACTTGCAGCATTTCTTCTTCTAACATTTTCAGGACTATCTCCACTATTATTATTTATTACTTGTTGATTTTGCCCTATAACAATATTAATATCTTCCAAACTTTTAATATCGGCAAGCAAAGATATTGCTTCTCCAATTAGAGGTGATAAAACTGATCCAACACTTTCTTTAATCTTATCTTGTACTTCTACAGTAGCGCTAAATACATCTAAAATAGTATCTTTATTCTTACTTTTATAGTAATTAGAAAAACCAGTTTTAGCAGTATTACTTGCTTGTGATAATGTAGTTAAAATATCGATAATATCTGTACAAGTTTTATTCATACCATCAGTATTTCCATTAACACTATCTTTAAAATCTAATAGAGTTTGTGATATTTCTCCCATAGATTTCACCTCTACAATCATTCCTTATAATTATATTTTACAATAAAACATTTAAAAATAGTAATAAAAATAATATAATAGTTATATATGATGTAAAAAGTTAGGAGAATTTATATGTGTGGAATAGTTGGATACAATGGTAATAAGAAAGCTGTCGACATATTATTAGATGGTCTATCTAAGTTAGAATATCGTGGATATGATTCAGCCGGTATTGCTATTCAAGATAAAAAAATAGAAGTTTTTAAAGCAAAAGGAAAACTAACAAACTTAGTTGAAAAAATAAAAGATAAAAATTTAAAAGGGACTTGTGGTATTGGTCATACAAGATGGGCAACACATGGTGAACCAAATGAAACAAATGCTCACCCACACGTTTCAAACGATGGTAATGTTACTTTAGTACACAATGGTATTATTGAGAATTATCAAGAATTAATTCAGAAACTAGAACGCCATGATTATAAACTTTATAGTGAAACTGATACGGAAGTACTTACTAATTTAATTGATTACTATTATAAAAAATATAAAATGGGTCCAATTGATGCAATTAATAGAACAATGGTAAGAGTACGTGGATCATACGCTATTGCTGTAATGTTCAAAGAATATCCTGATGAAATATGGGTAGCAAGAAAAGATTCACCAATGATTATTGGAAAAGATGACAATGGAACTTACCTAGCATCAGATGTACCAGCAATACTTAAATATACTAAAAATGTTTATTATATAGATAATCTAGAAGCAGCATGTCTTAAAAAAGATAAAGTTATATTCTATGACTTAAATGGTGATGAAATACAAAAAGATTTAAAAGAAATAAACTGGGATATTAATTCTGCTGAAAAAGAAGGATATGAACACTTCATGATTAAAGAGATTAATGAACAACCAGAAGTTGTTAAAAGAACAATTAACTCTTTAGTTAATGAAGATCAAATAGATTTAAGTAAAACAAACCTTTCAAATGATGATATTAAAAACATAAGTAACATTTATATAGTAGCATGTGGTTCAGCATACCATGTTGGAGTATGTGCAAAATATATTTTAGAAGATTTAACAAGAATTCCAGTCGTCGTTGATATAGCAAGTGAATTTAGATATAGAAAGCCTATTCTTGATAAGAATGGTTTAGTAATCATAATAAGTCAATCTGGAGAAACTGCTGACTCACTAGCTGCTCTTCGTGAAGCCAAAAATGAAGGAATTAAGACACTTGCAATAGTAAATGTAGTTGGTTCATCAATTGCAAGAGAAGCAGATCACGTATTATATACATTAGCAGGTCCAGAAATAGCAGTAGCAACAACAAAAGCTTTCTCAACACAATTAATCGCTTCTTACCTACTTGCTATTGAAATAGCTAAAGTAAAAGAAAAAATAACTCTTGACTACTATAAAGAGTTAATTAATGAAATAAAAACAATTCCAGATAAAATAGAATTGATATTAAAAAATCAAACAACAGATATTCAAAAAATTGCGAGTCAATTCAGTCATATAAAAGATGCTTTCTATATTGGAAGAGGACTTGATTATGCAATATCGCTTGAAGGAAGTCTAAAATTAAAAGAAGTAAGTTACATTCACAGTGAAGCTTATGCTGCTGGTGAATTGAAACATGGAACTATAAGTTTAATTGAAGATAATACATTAGTTATTGGAATAGTAACACAAGAAAATATTGCTGAAAAAACAATAAGTAATCTCGTTGAAGTTAAATCAAGAGGAGCTTACGTTATTACGGTAACAAATGAAGATATAGATACAAGTAAAGTTGCTAATAATATAGTTGTTATTCCAAAGACAAATAGTTACTTCTACCCTAGTCTTACAGTTATTCCACTTCAATTAATTGGATACTACATAACTGTATCTAAAGGACTTGATGTAGATAAGCCAAGAAACTTAGCAAAAAGCGTTACAGTAGAATAAAAAAAGTTAGTTCATTAATCTGAACTAGCTTTTTTTCTTGTAGATTCATTTACTTGTTTAAATGCCCACTCAAATGGATATATTTCAGTACCCGTTTCATCAGGATGTTTATTTTGGAAAGTCATCGTTCCAACATTAGTATGAGCATATGTATCAAATACTGTGTACTCTAAAGCAGTACCTCCAACTTTCTTAACTTCTTCAGTTTGCCCTTCAACATATTTTGTACCAGTATGGCCACTTGAATTACTTTTACCATTGAAGTTCCATACTTTAACTCCATTAAAGGCACTCGTTACTTCTTCAGCACCACAGGCAGCAACTACACATGAGAATTCTCCTGGGTTTTCATTAACAAGTCTATAGGCAGTAACAGAACCATAACTTACTCCGCCACAAGATATTCTATTTCTATCTCCATTATAATCTTCACAAACTTGTAAAGGAAGTTCTGCTAAAGCTTTTCTATATTCTTCATCTTCATATAAATGTCCATTTTGAACATATGGAATAGCAATAATTCCAGATGGTGTTACTGTCTTGTTCTGTAGAACTTCTCCAAGTCCTCCATAAGTAACAATACCTTCACCTGTATTGTCCATTCCAACACCATGCATATAAAGCATTACAGGAAGTCCATCAACTTCTTTTCCATAGTCCGGAACATATAAATAATATTTTATCTTAATACCATTAGATGATGTAAATGATTGAGTAGTAAATGATCCATATTGTAAATCACCCAACGATGCTTCAAAACTAGATACTGAAAAGTCACTAACAAATTGTAAATTAGCATCATTATTCTTAAGACTTGCTAACTTTTGTACTACGCTTTCATTTAATGTATTAAACTTTTCTGTTGAATCATTAATAGTAGTATTTGCATTTGCTATAACTCTTGAATCTGGTTCATCTTTTTGGTTTTCAGAATATATAACTGAACTTGCATTTTCAACAGCCGTTACATACTTTTCAAGTTGTTCTATATCTTTATTTAAAGAAGATACTTCAGCAATCATTCCACCTAAATCAGTATTTACACTATCTTCTATTTTCTTACATGTTTCACTTAATTTTGATATTGAACTAATTATTACTTCTTTATTAGCACTATTATAATATGAACTAATACCAGATTGAGCAGTTGAAATAGCATTACTAAGAGTATTCAAAGAATCTGTTAATAAAGATAAAGAGGCCTTTAATCCATCTTCTTTACCAAAAGTAGCAGCTCTAAAATCTTTTAATTCTTGAGAAACACTAATAGCCATAAATACTCCTTTTAACTTCTTCTATTTTTTCCAACTAATTCAACCTCATTAGATAATTGTTTAATTCTTTCTATAATTCTTCTTGCTTTCATTTTATCATCATTAATAATAAAATGTTTTTCAAGTTCTTTTATTGAATAATTAGATGTAAAGAATGTTGGTAATTCTTCATCCATTCTATATTGTAAAATTGGTTCTAATACTTCATCTCTTGACCATGGAGTTAAGTATTCAGCTCCTATATCATCAAGAAGTAGTAATGGTGCGTTTAATACAGCATCAAACCTATCACTGTAATCAGTATCAAAAGAATCTTTAATTGATCTTATTAATTCTGGTGTATGAACAATAACACTTCTTATATCTTTCTTAGCTAAATCATTAAATAAAGCAGATATTAAATATGATTTACCAGATCCAAAGTTACCATACAAATATATTCCCTTTGCATTTCCCTTCTTCAAATAAGAATCTTTAAACTCTTTCATCTTTTTAATAATATCTTTTCTAGAACCATCATCATCATATATTTCTTGAATTGATGCTTCTCTTATCTTTAAAGGTAAATCATAGAAAGTCATATTCTCTTTATATTGTTCTTTAATATCTTTATCACAACTAACATAAGAGAATACTACTCCATTATTATTTTTTTCTGCTTTCATTAAAGAACCTTTAATCATATTAGGACATTTATCAAGTCCTGGACATTTACTACAATTCTCAAACTCATGTGCTGCTTCCATTAATGAAGATGTATTCTTCATTAATACTTCTTGTGGTAAATCAAGACTCTTACATATCTTCTTAAAATATGCATTCTCTAATGATTTATTGAATTTAACTTTTAGATCAATTTCATTACTATGTTCTTTTGTTGATACTTTTTCCATAAAACCACCAATTAAATTATAACATAATAAAAGATAGAATAAAATCTATCTTTTTTATTTTACTAATTGATTGAAGAACTCTACTACATCAAAGCTAGTTAAATATATTATCAAAAGTGCAATTAATAAAAATGGCCCAAATGGTATTGCTCTATTCTTTTTAGAAAAATAACTAAAAAGTGCAAATGGTGAAGCAATACAACTAGCTAAGAATATTTGAAATAATCCATTAAGTGGATTTAAAATTGATCCTACAAAAAGCATCAACTTAACATCTCCTCCACCAAGAGATTCTTCCTTTAATACTTTATTTCCTATAAGCATTAATAAATACATTACGCTAAATAAGAATATGCCACCAATAAGTGATTGTAATAATCCATTAAATCCTAAATATAAATGTAATAAAACACTTATTATAAAGAAAAATGCTGTAACCTCATCGGGAATAATTAAATAACTAAAATCACTTACAATTACTATTACTAAGAAAGATACTATTAGAAGTGCTATTACAAACTCCATAGAAAATCCAAATAATAGATATGACACTAGAAATAATATTCCTGTAGTAAGTTCTATAAATGGATAGAAAAGTGAAATCTTACATCCACACTTTCTACACTTACCTTTTTGTATTAAAAAAGAAAACACTGGAAACAATTCATACCACTGAAGTGAATGTTTACACTTAGGGCAAAAGGAACCAGGTTTTACAATAGACATATTATTAGGAAGTCTATAACCTACTACGTTATAAAACGATCCTAATAATAGTCCATAAATAAATACTATAATTGAATAAACAACCTGCATAAAAAACACCCTTACTAAATTTGTCCATATAAATCAAACATTGGAATGATAATTGCCATGATGATGAATCCAACTCCACCAGCTAGTAATACGATAACTGCTGGTTCAATTAAACTCTTTAATGCCGTAACTGAGTTATTATGTAACTCTTGGAAGTGGTCTGCAACTTTCTCCATCATTAGAGCAAGTTGTCCAGTTGATTCTCCTGTAACAAGCATTTCATATGCAACTACTGGGAAAGCCCATTCACCTTTGAATGAATCACTTATTTTTCCACCTTTACTTAAGTTAATTAATGTTCTATTAATTATTTCTTTATATACTTCATTATCAGATAGTTTTGAAAGAATTTCCATACTGTCAGTAATAAATACATTATGGTTTAATAGTGATGCGAATGTTCTTGTTAATGTTGCAACCTCATTATAAATAATGATATTACCAAATACTGGCATGTGCATATAAAAAGTCTGCATTGACTTCTTAAATGAAGGAACATTCTTAAATAACCATTTATATAACAAAATTAACAATATGAATATTATAATTAACTTCCACCAATGGGCTCCGAGGAAATCACTCGCACCAATAATGAACTTAGTAATTCCAGGAAGTTCTGCACCATTTGATGAGAACATACCAACGAACTGTGGTACAACATAGATAATAATGAAACCTAACGCTGCTATTGTAGCAAGCAAGATAACTGCTGGGTAAATCAACGCAGATTTCATTGCTTTTCTTGATTTTTCAATTTCAGTATAGTAAGCTGCCATTTCATCTAGTGTACTAGCAAGGTCTCCAGTCATTTCTGATGTTTTAACCATGTTTACTAATAATGATGGGAAAGCTTTACCTTGTTTTTCCAAAGCAACTGAGAATTTTTCTCCAACTACTAATTCATAAACTACTTTATTAAGTATTTTCTTTTCAGCGGCATTTGTTGTTTGCTTTGCTAAGATACGAACTGAGTTAATAAGTGGAACTCCAGCTCTTATATATGTTGCAAGTTGCGTTAACATGAAGGCTAAGTTACCATTCTTAATCTTCATATTCATATTTAAGTCTTTATCCCACCAAGCAGTTCTTTCTTTTATTTCAACTACTTCGTAACCTTCATTTTGTAAGAATACCTTAACTTCTCCAGCAGTAGCAGCTTCAAAAGTATTAGATATTATTTTTCCACGAGAATCTTTAACTTTATAACGATAAGACTTCATTACTTTATTCTTATCCCTTTCAATTCTCATCTTATCTTCTTTACTAGCTTGTTCAATATACTCTGAACTTTCATTTTGAACTTTTTCAAGTTCATCTTTTAATTCTTCACCAGTAGATTTTTGTATTTGGAAAGCAGAAGTGTCATTCGTAATTAATCCAGTTAAGAATGTAAAACCATGAGCTGCTTTTGTAAACATTCTAGGTAAAACATTAAAAACTTTACCTAAGATACTATTATCATCATAAGTTTTTGGTTCTTTATTAGCTTTTTTTGCTTTTGCTGCTGCAACTTCTTGTTTGGCGTCTTTAACAGCCCCAGCAACTTCTTGTATATCTTCCTTTATCTTCTTTGGAGATTTAAGAGGAATATCTACATTAAGACCTTTAACCTTAACCGAAAGCTTCATGCTATCACACTCTCCTATCCTATTCTATAAATTAGTATAACATAATTTTATTTTTTATAAAACTCTTTTTTTAATAAATCATATAATAATTATGAAAAGAGGTAAAAATGTACAATAATTACTATCCATATTACTATAGAGGACATAATTTTAAGAACATAAATTGGAAAAATTTACTAGATGGAACACAAAAAACTTTATCAGTAATTAATCAAGCTATACCTGTTATTTATCAAATAAAACCGTTAATTAACAATGCTAAAACAGCATTCAAAGTAGTAAATGCTATTAAAAGTGATAATAAAGAAGAAAAAATAGTAGAAACAAAAAAAGTTAGGCCTTCAAAGTCTAACAGCCCAACTTATTTTCTTTAAGATAATTTATTTAATGTTCCATCGATAATTGAAAATAGATATATATCTATTTTTTTATTTGTCTTTAAAGATATATAGTCTTTATAACTTTCAAGTTGCTTAATGTAATTTTCATCATCAACATTCTTAAGTTTATAATCAATTATTGATATTTTATCAGGATACTCTAATATTAAATCCACAATACCATGTAATATTGATTCATCTTTTTGATATAAGAATTCATATTCTTTATAAGTATTAATAACTTTATCTATATCTACTAAAGATAAGAAATTTTTAATCTTGTCTTTATAATACTTATCTAAGTTTAAACTATCAATGTCAGGATTATTAAAGTCTAATAATTCTAATATCTCATGCATCATTGTACCAAACTTCATCTTTTCTTTAGTATCTTTATCAAGTAATCCATGAGTCTCTTTAGATATCTTTTCTTTATGTAATAAAACATTGTCTATATTAATACTCTTAATATCTAATCTATTATCTGTCTTCTTAATATTCTTATCATAATTAGTCTTCTTAATTAAATTATAATCTCTAGTAATATTTAAACTATCAATATCTAATTCTTTTATATAAGGGGTTAATATATCTTTAGAGTAATTAATAAAGTCTAAGAAACTAAGTGAATCTTTTAAATTATAAGTAGTCTTTTCAGGTATAGAAGTTACTACAATAAACTTCTCTCTTGTTCTTGTAAGTGCTACATAGAATAATCTAATTCTTTCACTTATTTCTTCAGATAAATAATCATTTCTTACTATATCTTTAACAAAAGTCTTACCTACTCCTTCTTTATAATATGGAGTTATTATTCCATATTTATCATAGAATAATAATTTTTCATTTAAGTCTTGAGTATTAAATCTATTATGTAAAGATGCAAAATAACATATTGGATACTCTAATCCTTTAGATGCATGAATAGTAAGTATTTTAACACTATTAGGTATAACGTCAGAATCTTTTACTTCTATTTTATAACCATCTTCAATTAACTTACTTAAATAGTTATATGAGTCATCAATGGTATATCCAATACTAGATAAATTATTAAATATATCTACTATAGAAGTAATCATATTAATCTTATTTCTAATATCTCCAACAAGTATTGTTTTAGAGTAAATATTAAACTTGTCTATAATTATATTAATGATTTCATTTAATGATAAAGAATCTATATTTTCTACAATAGAATCAATTTTATGAATAAGTTCTATATCATAATTTTTATTAGTAATAATATCAAATATTTCTTGATCAGTATAACTAAACAAATAACTTCTTAAAATAGATACTAAAGCATATTTAAATTCTTCATCAAGTACATTATCTCTTCTACATATAATTAATTTAATAATATTTGCAAATAAAGATATTTCTACTTCTTCATTTAAATTAAGTCTACTAGATTTATTCATAGGTATTCCAAAGTATTGGAATATCTTTTTATATAAATCAAAGTGTTTACTTGTAGCAAGAAGTATTGCAAAGTCACTATACTTAACATCCCTTAATATTTTTTTATCTTTATCATATATTTGATATTTTTCTTCTACTTTTTTCTTAATATCTTGTGCAATAAAGAATATTTCTATTTCTTCTTTTCTATATGGACAATCTTTATCATAAGGATAGTTATATAACTCAAAGTTACTATTGTAATCAACTTTAGCAATTGTTTTATAATCTTTGTTATCTGCAATCATTTGATGTGATGTAACATAGTCAGCACCACCTAGTGAATCAGTCATAATATTAGAAAATATCAAGTTAACATTTTTAATAACTTCATCTCTTGATCTAAAGTTCTTAGTTAAATCAATCTTAATTCCATTATCATTCTTACTATATTTATCATATTTGTTTTTAAAGATATATGGGTTAGCATTTCTAAATCTATAAATAGATTGTTTAATATCTCCAACCATATATACATTATTATTCTCAATCTTAGAAATAAATAATTCTTGTAAATCAGATGTATCTTGATATTCATCAATCATTATTTCGTTAAACGATTCAGTAAGTTCTTTTCTAACTATTTCATTCTCATCTACTAGTTTAATAGCCATCTTAGATATATCACCAAATTCATAAACATTTAATTTATTTTTGAAAGCATTTATTCTTTCATCTAATTCTTTGATTATCATGATTATAGCTTCAGCATAATCTTTAGTAGAACGAAGCAAATCAATAAGTTCTTCTTTTGTTCCAATAGATGTTAATGTTTCTATTGCTTTTCTATCATCATTAATTAACTTCTTTATTTCTTTTCCTTCTTCACTAGTACCTCTAGGTGCATTAGGGAAATCTATGATTGCATTTTTCTTTAATGAATCATAATCTTCACTATTAATTAATCCTCTTAAAAGATCTAACATAGTATTAAAGAAATCAGTATCTACATGATAACTTAATTTAGTTAATAATTTATCTATATTATCTCTTTTAGATATTAAAAACTCTACATAACTATTAAATAATGAATCTAAATTACTTTGTGAATAATAATTATCTACATAGTTATTTAAGTAATCAATCTTATCATATTTTAAATCTAATTTATCATTTATAACTAATATTTGTTCTTTAATAGTTCTATCATCTTTAATAGTTAAATCCCCAATTAATTTAGTAAACTTAGGATTTCTTTCTTGATATAATCTATCGAAGATATCATCTATTATTCTATTCTTTTCAAGATATATTGTTGATGGATCTGCAATAGATAAGTTATTACTTACATTTAATAGATATGAATATTTTCTAACCATAGAAAGTGAAAAAGAATCAAATGTAGTTATATAACTGCTATCAAGATAATCAAGTTCTTTTATTAACTCTTTCTCTTCAGTAATAGCTTTTCTAATTCTGTCTTTCATCTCTGCTGCTGCTTTATTAGTAAATGTAAGTATCAATAAATTGTTAATATTTACTCCATCTTTAAGTTTTCTAATTACTCTTGCTG
The DNA here is from genome assembly GCA_946414595.1 of uncultured Clostridium sp. Classification (GTDB taxonomy): domain Bacteria; phylum Bacillota_I; class Bacilli_A; order RF39; family UBA660; genus RUG13868. Next base: position 51,075 of record CAMKPE010000004.1, on the reverse strand, counting down.
TAAGTACTTTTGTTTTACCACTACCTGCTCCTGCTGAGACAATAATGTTTTTGTTATCTTCATTTACTGCTTGTCTTTGTTCTTCTGTAAAATTATCTGCCATTATTATCACCTTCTTCTAGAAAACTTAAGTCTTTATATTTCTCTAAATCTTTAATATCCTCATTTTTTCTAAAACAGATATCACGATAATTACAGTATCTACATCCAAGTATATCAGCTTCACCAGATACATATTTAGGATTTATCTCAAAGTCTCCATTTAATACTTTATCTTTTGCTTCATCAAACTTTCTTTCAACAAGATTAACAAGTTTATCCATTGTTTCATCATCAAGTGTTTTAGTAGTTGTCAATCCAGTCTTTGTAGTCTTTAATCCATAGATATATTTGCTATCATCAAAAGTCTTATCAAACTTAGAAATCTTATCTATATCAGAATTTGAATAACCAACTAGCTTTAAGCTATCATATTTCTTTTCTAAATAATCTTCATCTTCTTGAGTTGCAATATCCTCTGCTAAAAGTTTTTGTAAATAGAATCCAACACAAGCAGGATTTTCAAATAAGTTAGTTCTAGAAATCAAATATAGATATACAATTAATTGCATTCCCAAACCATCATTTGCTTTTCTTAAATCAACTTCAGCCTTACCTGTTTTATAGTCAATTATTGCAAACAATGTTTTATCTGGATACTCTTTATACATTATCTTATCTACAGTACCTTTATAAATGACATCTATATCTCCTGGTTTTTCAATCTCTAATTTTTTCTCAGTAAATATTTCTTTAAGTTCAGTATCATCATAAAACTCTCTTAATCTATTACATACAATTCTTAATTCATCTTTTAATTTATCTAAATAGAATTTCTCTTTAGAAGTAAACTCTTTATCTTTCATATAGTATTCATAATCTTTATCAAGATTAAAATTGTCTTTATAAACATGTGATAAAACAAAGTGAAATAAAGATCCTAATACAGCATCAAAACTACTTTCATATTTATCTATTTTTAATATATTACTTAAATAATATTGAAACTGACATTTATAAAATGTTTCTATTGTTGTATAAGAAAGTTTTAAAGGATTATCAATATATTTATGTAATGCTTTAACATCTAATCCTTTAAACTTATTGTCATATTTCATAAAATCAATATCTAACGAATTATAATAAGTTTCTAATTTTTCATCATAAACATCATACTTAATTAAGTTATCAAGCATCATTCCTAAAGTTAATTTTGAATAATCTTCTGAATACAAAGTATTGAAAGAAGCCTCTTCAATAACATTAAACATTTCTTCATTTAAATAATTAGATGGATAATATTCATTATCTAAATATTGATTTTTATAACTAATAATCAAATTCTTTATTGATTTAATATTTCTTAATGTTGATTCATTTTCATATTTATTTAATTCATTAACATCATTAAGTCCTAAAGATACTTTTATCTTATCGCTTAAATAATCTTCATCTTTAAATACTCTAGGAACACTTCCCTGATTGAACCCTAATAAGAAAACATAATCATTTTCATCATAATATGATGATAAAGTCCCTACTCTTACCATATTACTATAATTATTATTGTTAATTGATTTATTTAAAAATTCATACTCAATTGCAGATATAACTGTATCTATTTCATAATCTAAATCATTATATTTATTAAGTATATTTAGGATTGTACTAAATAAAGATTGATTATAACTATTAGATAAATCAAATGTATTCATATACTCTAAAGTAAGAGATAATGACTTTGTCTCTTTCAATTTTTCAAATGTCTTTTTACCAAAGACAGTAGTCATTATATTTGATGATATATCTATATCTACAGGTATATTAAATAACTTAAATAACTTAGTAATCTCTTTATTGTAATCATTATCTAAATTAACTAAATAAATATTATTTATATCTACTTTATTATTTAATAATTCAATAATCTTATTAATAACAAATAAAACTTCATCTTCTAAAGTATCAAACTTATAAACATCAATGCTATCTTTAATACTTTCTTGTTCAACAAATTTATAATTAAATCTACTTAATACTTTCTTATCAAAGTTAGATAAATATGGATAACCGAATACTATAAAAGGAGTATTCTTATAACTTTTAACAAATAAATCATTATATTTTAATAATCCTTTGTTATCTAATTTCTTCTTTAATTGAACCAAGAATTGTAACTTCTCTTCTTTATAATCTTTATCTTCAATATAATATAGATTTTCAATATATTCTTTTGCTACTTCATATACATAATCATATTCTTCCATTAAATATAGAATTGATTCAATATCGTAATCAAAATAAACATATTTCTTAATCTCCTCTAAAGAATACATTTTAAACTGTACTAAAGTATCTAAATTGTTTATATACTCTAGTACTTTATTCTTTATACTTGATGGTACAACTAAGATTGTTTTCTCTTTTATATCTTTAATAAAATCCATATATATCACCAACAATATTTTATCATAAGAAAAAGAATGTATAAACATTCTTAATCTAAAACTTTAACTAAATTATTAAACTCTATTTCAGTATGATCATTTCTATAATCTTTATTAAACATATAGTTATAACTAAATAGTGAAAATCCCTTATAATGAAGAGCACTTCTTGCACTTTCTACTTCTTTAGAAATAATATCATAGTTATTAATCCATTCATTATTACCAGATAAAGCATACTTATCAAATGATCCAACTTTATAGAATGCAAGTGCTGGAATTAATTTAATACTATCATTCTTAATTAATAAATCCCAATCATTTAAAGTATCTATAAATGGTCTTGTTTCATTAGAAAAACCAAAATATATTTGAGGCATTATATAATCTAAATAACTATCACTTAATATTTTATTTAAATCTAGATAACTATCTTCCAAGCAGTTATCAATATTCCCTTCTGGTGCTATTCCAAATAAAATATCTTTATCATAATCTTTAATTGTTTTATAAGTTTCCTTTAATAAATTAATTATATTATTGTATCTAAATTCTTTTATATCTAAACTTCCTCCATCAAGTTTATATTTCTCATAACTTGTTAAATCAATATCTTTATCAGGATAGAAATAATCATCAAAGTGTATTCCATCAACATCATAGTTATTTATTAATTCCTTTATTCCAAGTAGAATGTATTCCAATACTTCTTTACTTGCTGGATTTAAATATATTCCCTTAGGAGTTATTTTAGCATCTCCCTTATTTACAAAATAGTAGTATAAACTGTCGATTGATAACTTTGAAACATCAGTTAAGTTGCTTATTCGATAAGGATTTATCCAAGCATGAAATTTTATATTTCTTTTATGAGCTTCCTCTATAAAGTAATCTAGAACATCGTAATCAGGATATTCATAATTATCATCTAAAACACAATCACTTATTGGATAATATCTAGACTTATAAATAGAATCAGAAAAAGGTCTTACATGAACAATAATATTATTAAAACCATTAGATTTTAAATTATCTAAAACAAGAGTAATATTCTTTTTACTTTCTTCTTCATTCTTGCCTTGAATATATTTACTAAATTCAATATAAGAGAAATAAACTCCTCTAAACTCTTTTTCTTCATTTCCTTTTTTAGGTAGAAGAATAAGAGTTCCAAAAAGAATTACAATAAAAAAGACAACCATATATTTTTTCATATCATCACCAGTTAACTATATGCTTGTCTAAAATAATAAATTACAAAAAAAAGATACCAAAGTATCTATTTTTTATTTTAATGAATTTACTAAGAATACAATTGACAAAATAATATAAATCAATGTAAGAACTGATCCAATTATAATTCCAGCAATACTTATTGATTTACCTTGATCATTAAATTCTTTTGCTCTTGTAAGTCCTATACTTGAGAATACAATTCCCAAAACAGGAACCAAGAAAGCAAATAAAAATCCCCATGATGCCATTGTATTACCTGTCTGGAAATTTAAAAAACCAGTCATTGGATCAAAACTATCAACGTATTGATTAGCTTCACCATTAACCCCAGTACCACACCCAGAACAAAACAACGCATTTGGTTCTAGTTCTTTTCCACATTTTGAACAAAAAGCCATATAAATCCTCCTTTTATTATTTACTTTTTACAAAATTATTTATCTATAATAAACATAGAATCTCCAAAAGAGAAAAATCTATATTCATTTTTTATTGCTTCATTATACGCACTTAGAATATTTTCTCTTCCAGCAAGCGCACTTACTAACATTACTAAAGTAGATTTAGGCAAATGAAAATTAGTTATTAAATTATTAACTACTTTAAATTGATATCCTGGATAAATAAATATATCTGTCCATCCAGAATCTTCTTTTAAATATCCATATTTAGTTGCAACAGTTTCAAGAACTCTTACTGATGTTGTACCAACGACAACTAGCCTATTACCATTTTCTTTAGTCTTATTAATAACATCACATGTATTTTGACTTATTTCATAATATTCACTGTGCATATGATGTTCTAAGATATTTTCTACATTTACTGGTCTAAATGTACCAAGACCAACATGTAGAGTAAGATAAACAACATTTACGCCCTTTTCTTCTAATTCTTTTAACAATTCTTTAGTAAAGTGAAGTCCTGCTGTTGGTGCAGCTGCACTTCCTTCGTTTTTAGCATAAACTGTTTGATATCTATTTTGATCATTTAATTTCTCATGAATATATGGTGGAAGTGGCATAGTTCCTAACTTATCAAGTATTTCATATAATACACCATTATAGATAAGTTCAAACCTTCTTATTCCCTCTTCTCCTATTTCAGTACATTTAGCTTTTAATGACCCATCACCAAAAGACACGATAGTACCCACTTTAACTCTTTTAGCAGGCTTACATAAACTTTCCCAAATATTACCTTCAATATTTTTTAAAAGCAATACTTCTATAACTGCTTTAGTATCAGTTTTTTCTCCAATAAGCCTAGCAGGGATTACTTTAGTATCATTAAGAACTAAAGTATCACCTTTATTAAAATAATTAACCATCTCTCTAAAATGCTTATGTTCAATACTTCCATCATTTTTATTTAATACTAGCATTTTAGAAGCTGCTCTATCAGCAAGAGGTACCTGTGCAATTAATTCTTCTGGAAGATAATAATCAAAATCGTCTAATTTCATAAATACCTCCTTCTTTTGTTATTCATCAAATAAACTATTTTGAAAATTTAGATTTAGATGTTTGTAACCTAAATCAGTAACTACTCTACCACGAGGTGTACGTTTTAGCAAACCTTTTTGTAACAAATATGGTTCATATACATCTTCTATAGTTGTTACTTCTTCTCCAATTACACTTGCTATTGCTTCAACTCCTACTGGCCCACCATTAAATTTCTCAACAATAGCTTTAAGTAATTGATGATCGGTATCATCAAGACCAATATTATCTACTTTTAATCTATCTAATGCTTTCTTAGTAACTTCAAGATCTATTTCTTCTTTTCCATCTACTATAGCAAAGTCTCTAACACGTTTAAAAATACGATTAGCAATTCTTGGTGTTCCACGACTACGAGATGCTAACTCTCTTGCTGCTTCATCGTTAATTGGGCTTTCTAAAACTCTAGATGTTCTTTTTACTATTTCCATTAACTCATCAGTATCATAATATTGCATCTTAGCAGTTATTCCAAATCTATCACGTAAAGGTGCTGTTAAATCTCCAGCACGTGTAGTAGCACCAACTAAAGTAAATGGTGGAAGATTAATTCTAATATTTTTCGAATTACCTTCACTTCCAACAATTATATCCAATACAAAATCTTCCATAGCAGAGTATAATACTTCTTCAACAAATGAAGGTATTCTATGTATTTCATCAATAAACAATACATCTCCTGGTTCAAGTGAAGATAATATCGCAGCCAAATCACCTGTTTTCTCAATTGACGGACCAGAAGCCATTCTAATATTGCTACCTAATTCATTTGCAATAATATAAGCAAGTGTAGTTTTACCTAGTCCTGGAGGTCCATATAATAAAACATGATCCAAACTTTCTTTTCTTAATTTTGCAGATTCAATGAATACTCTAATGTTTTCTTTAACATCTTTTTGACCAATATATTCATCAAGTGTCTCTGGTCTAATGTTATCTAAAGAAAGATCTTCAGCTGTTTCTTCATCTTTAAATATCTCATTCTTACTCATATTATCACTTCCTATTATTATTATAATACATAAGTTCTATTTACCAAACATAAAAACTATTTTAATTCTTTCGAATGCTGTTTAACATATAAACTTTGGGCACCACAATAATATCCTTCATAATAACAAGTTATTACAAATACCATTAGTTCTACTGAATGAAAATCCTTTATATCAATATCACAGAAAAACATAATTGCTTCTGCTATAAGTGCTGCAAAAAAGAATACTGCAGCAATAATATAATTTCTATATGCTTTTTTACCGAACTCTGTTGCTTTAAATTCTTTAATTAATCTCTTTTTTTCTTCTTTATCCATATAGTCTACCTCTATTTTAATAATAACTTTAATGCTTCTTTTACTTGATCTTCTATTGATAATGAATTATCAACTTGTGGAAGAATACTTTTAAATTCTTTATCTTTATAACCAAGACCTTTTAATACTTCTATTAATTCATCATAGTTATTTGTATCAGGTAAATCTAAAGAACTTACTTCACCAAGTTTACCTTTTAAATCAAGTATCATTTGTTTAGCAACCTTCTCACCAATCTTTGGAAACTTCTTAAGATATAGTAAGTTTTCTCTTTCAATAGCATCAATAACACCTGCTACACTTCCAGTTGCAAGTATAGGTAAAGCCATTTTAGGTCCCATACCTTTAACAGAAATTAGTTTCAAAAACAAATCTTTTTCTTCCTGAGTTTTAAATCCAAAAAGCAAATGTTCATCTTCTTTTATTTGTTGATATAAATATACTTTATAGTCTTTGTTTTCATCTTGAAAAGCATATGGATTTGGAGTATAAATTGTATACCCAATACCACTATTTTCAACTACTATGTAACTACCTGTTCTATCAACTACTTTTCCAATTATATAATTATACATTTTTAATCACCAATAATATTATAACAAGAAAAAAGAAGTATTTCACTTCTTACTTTCTTTTTTTAGCATTTTTCTTTTCTGAGGTTGTTTAATTTACTGTGATTGAATCAGTCAATTTACCACAAACCTACTCTTTCTTCTTTAGGTACATACATCTTATCTTCTTCAGTAATATCATATACTTCATAGAACTTATCTGTTGATGATAAAACAGCATTTACCCTTACTTTATTTGGAGAATGTGAATCAACTGCTACTTGTTTTTCTAAGTTTTCTTTAGTTATCTTAGTAGCCCATAATTCTGCATATGCAGTAAATAGTTTTTTATAATCATCATTAGTTGCATTGTGTTTTTCTGCTACATAAACAGCTGCTTTTAATCCAGCAAGGTCAGCGATGTTTTCACCTAAAGTTTCTTCACCATCAACCTTAATTCCTTCAACATCATATTTATTGTAGTATGCAACTACTTTTTCTTTTAACTCATTATATTTTGCTTTATCTTCTGCAGTCCACCAATCTCTTAATTTACCATCAGCATCGAATTGAGATCCAGTATTATCAAATGCATGTGATATTTCGTGACCTACAATAGATCCACATTTACCAAGCATAACATAGAAATCTTCTTCTCCACCTACTAACTCATAGAATGCTGCTGGGAAGTTAATTGAGTTATCAGTTGAATTATAATATGCATTTACTTGTAAATTTTTAAACTCAAGAGATGCTTCACTATCTTCTAGTTTATTATAGAACTCTTCTGAATTAGCTCTACATTCTGTAATTAAATTTGAAAGTAAAGTTCCTCCTTCTTCTCTTGTTTTATATTCATATTCGACACCCTCTTCTTTTTCTTGGTATCCAATATTTACTTTCATCTTTTCAAGTTTATTAAGTGCTTCTTTTTTAGTTTCTTCTTGCATCCAATCGCAATCTTTTATTATTGTCTTGTAATATTCTTTAATTTCTTCTATAACTTCTCTTATTTCTCGTTTTTGTTCTTCAGTAAAGTATTTCTCTTCATATTTTTTATTTAAATCATTTTCGATATTACTTTCTTTTAATTTAGTTGTTATATAGTATTTAACATCATCAAAACTTAATTGTGTTCCTTGAGTATCATTTAATAAATCGGCGAATGCTCTTAACAAATCTTCACTTGTAAATATACATGCTTGTTGTTCAAGTATTCCAAGTTTAGCAATTTCTTTTAATGTATCTAAGTTTTCTTCAGTATAATACTTATCTAATTCTATATAATGTTTCATATCATAGAAAACATATTCATCTAAATCTGCTACTTTAAATTTAGTTAACATTTGTACAATTGGAACATTCTTTATATTAGCTTTTATATCATCCATTGTGTAATAATTGTATAATTTAGTAATATCATTTATTGAAGATATATTAGTAGAATTAGCTTGTACTTTTGCTACAAAATCATCTATTTTATTAGATACTTCTTCAATCTTTTGATCATCATATCCATATGCTTTTAATACACTTTTTCTAAATTTTATATAAGCTTGTTTATATGTTTTAAATTTATCTAAAGTATATGCTTCATACATATCTTCTACTTTAGATGGTTGTATTACTAAAACTTTTTTAGTTGAATTACGTATATCATCTGCTGCATCAAAGTTAACAAAAGTAGTTACATCAAGATCGTATCTAACTGTTATTAATGCATTGTTAAATTCTTCTATAGTCTTAGCGTTATCAATCATATCAAAATATGGTTTTAACTCAGAAACACCTAATTTATTTCTTGTTTCATAATCGTTAAACATATCTAACAATTCATTTAACTCTTTATTTTCATAATTAGGATCATTCATAACACTTTGAATAAGCATTTGTTTCTTAGTATTAACCATTACCTGTGCATCATAAAAAGTTGACCAAGCATTAGAATCAGTTGGTATCGCCACCGAATTAATCTTTTCTCCATTTATTGCTTCATAAAAATCATCTTTTAATAATACTCTTTCATGTTCTTTTTTCTCACTTTTATTAGTTACTAATAAAAATGAACCACCTGCGATTAATATTATTCCAATTACTAATAATATAATACTTAATAATTTAGAACTTCTCTTTTTTGTTTCTATCATACAACACCCTTCCTCTATATTATAATTTTATAATATAAAATTTATACATTCTATAAATATAATTAATAAAATAAAAAATTTACATTCATTAATGTAAATTCTTATTTATCTATATTAGCAAGTTTTACTGAAACAAGTTTAGAAACACCAGACTCTTGCATTGTTATTCCATACAAAGTATCAGCATATTCCATTGTCTTTTTCTTATGTGTAATAATTAAGAACTGTGTCTTATCTTTGTAATGATCTAAGTAATGTCCAAAGTTATCGACATTTGCTTCATCAAGTGCTGCTTCTACTTCATCAAATATACAGAAAGGAACACTTCTAACATTTAGAATTGCAAACAATAAACTTATTGCAGTTAAAGTCATTTCTCCACCAGACAATAGTGTTATTGCTTTAAGCTTCTTACCAGGAGGAGATGCAACTATATCAACTCCAGTTTCTAATATATTATCTTCATCAGTTAATAATAAATCAGCTTCTCCACCACCAAATAATTCTTTAAATACTTTCTTAAATTCTACTCTTACTTTTTCATAAGTAATAGCAAATTCTTCTTTCATTACTTCATCCATTTCATTAATTATTTCAAGTAATGTTTCTTTAGCATTTACTAAATCATTTCTTTGGTTAGTTAAGAAGTTATAACGCTCACTAACACGTTTGTAATCTTCTATAGCTTGTATATTAACCATTCCAATATTCTTGATAATATTTCTATATTTAAGTACTTCACTTCTTGCTTCATCAACACTTATTTCTAAAACATAATTGCTCTTTGCTTTCTCATAAGTTAATGAATAATCTTCACTTAATATATTTAAATAGTTATCAAGTTTTACTTCATATTTAGAAACAGCTATTTCTAATTCTTTTAATTCTTTTTCAAGTTTATTAATACTTGAATTATTAAGTCTATTAGAAGCTTCTTCTTCTAATATCTTACTAGATAGTTTATCTTTTTCTTTTTCTTTAAATCTTATTTCTTTAGATAAGTTATCTTTCTCAAGTGATACTTCATAATACTCTTTCATTATCTTCTCTTCTTGTGAAGATATATTAGAGTCAACAACATTATCAAGTGTAGATAATTCTTTATCTAAATCACTCTTTCTATTATCTAATTCTTCTTTTAATGACTTCTTAGCACTTATTGTTTCTTCACACATTATAAGTTCGCTTTTCAAGTCACCAATTTTATAATTAACGCCTGTTAATTCTTCTTCATAAGAAGATATACTTTCTTCTATAGAAGTAATTAACTCATCTAATTCTTTTTTTCTTCTTGTTAAAGATTCTAACTCATTCTTTTCTCCAACAAGACTCTTTGTTACAGTAAGACTTCCTCCAGAGATTGACCCTCCAACATGGATTACATCTCCATCTAAGCTTACTACTTTATATCTTCTATTAACTAAGTTACTAATCTTATTTGCTGCATCTATATCTACTGCTACAAAAACATTACCTAACTGATTAGCAACAATATTGTAATACTTCTTATCATACTTAACTAAATCAGAAAGAATTCCAATATAGCCTTTTTCTTTCTTAACAAGATCAATGGCATCACTTTCAATACCTTTAGGTTTAATAACGCTTAAAGGAAAGAACGTTGCTCTTCCTAAGTTATTATCTTTTAAGTATTCAATTGCTTTTTTAGCATCTTTTTCTTCATCTACAATGATAAAGTTTTTAACAGACATAATACTTACTTCTAGAGCCTTTAAATAAGCATTATCACATTCTAATACACTTGCAAATGTACCATGTAATCCTTTTAATCTTGGATTATTTAAAACACTTCTTACAGGTGTAGGCATACTTGAATTTGATTCAATATAATTAGTAAGAGAACTAATCTTATTAGATACATCATATAACTCTCTTTTCTTATTATTTAAATCTACAACAGCATGTTCTTTTTTACTAGTTATATTATTAAGATTAAGTGTTTCTTTATTAATGTTGTCATTTAAATTACTAATATCTACACTTATTAATTCAATATCTTTATCTATTAGTTTAATACTATTATCAGTCTGTAATAAATCTTCTTTTAAAGTAGCAATAGTATTATGTACTTTAGAGTCATTAGCATCATATTTACTTCTTTCTTTTAATAACTCTTTTTCTCCATTTAACTTTTCTTCTTTTCTAATTAGTTCAAGTAAGCTGTTATTAGCTTCTTTAATTTCTTTTTCTAGTTTTAATAGTTCTACTTTATCGTTAGAAATAGTAGTATCACTATTAGTACCTTTTAAATTAAGATTTAATATTTCGTTATTTATTTCTTCTATTCTTTTCTTAGAAGTATTATTTTCATAATTAATCCTATCTATTTCAGAAGCGATTAATGCTACTTCTACATTATCTAAATGATCTTTAGCATCCAAATACTTTTCTGCTTGTTCACTTTGTTCTTTTAAAGGTTCTAACTGTGTATCTAACTCATTAATAATATCTAATACTCTTTCCATGTTATTTTGAGTTTTATCTAGTTTTCTAATTGCTTCTTCTTTTCTTTTTTTGTACTTCAAAACACCAGCAGCATTTTCAAGGATTAATCTTCTATCACTGCTAGAATTAGATAGTATTTTAGATATTTCACCTTGAGATATTATGTTAAATGATTCACGACTTGTTGCACTATCAACTAATAAATCTGTTATATCTTTAAGTCTACACTTTTCCCCATTTAAATAATATTCACTTTCTCCACTTCTATAAACTCTTCGTTTTATAGATACTTCATTGTATGGAACAGGTAAATAATTATCACTATTGTCAAAAGTTAAAGAAACGCTTGCAACATTTAATGGGTTTCTTGTTTTACTTCCAGAGAAAATAATATCAGTCATTGACTGATTACCACGAAGTGATTTAACACTTTGTTCTCCTAAAACCCATCTTACTGCATCGACAACATTACTTTTACCACTACCATTAGGTCCAACAATAGCAGTTATTTTACCATCAAGGTTAAATGTTATCTTATCAGCAAATGATTTGAAGCCATTACATGTAATTTCTTTAAGATACATATTAAACACCTTCTATACACTAACTAAAATTATACTATAAATATAAGGTTTTTACAAAGAAAAAAGTGAGCTACCTCACTATTTCATTAGTTTTCCTATATCACTTACCGTTACTACTAGAACAAGTATCATCAGCAAGATAAATCCAACTGTATTAACTGCTGTCTCAACTTTTGGATTAATTGGTTTTCCTTTGATCTTTTCAATAAGTAAGAAAAGTATTCTTCCTCCATCGAATGCTGGGAATGGTATAAGGTTTAAGAAACCAACATTGATACATAAAAGTGCAGTTAAACTAGTTAAGTTTAAAAGTGTATCTTCTTTAGCAGCATCCCCTACTATTGAATAAATACCAACAGGTCCTGACATATCTTTCAAGCCAAGTTTACCTGCAAATAAATATTTAAATGTTACAATCATTTGCTTTGTAAATGCACCAAATTTGTTTTTAGCATACCTAATTGAAGATATAAAGCCATGTTCTAACTCTTCATTATCAAATATAATACCAAATTTATAAGTATCCTTCTTTGCTTCTTTATCATACTCTTTTATAGGAGTAACTTTATAAGTTAATTTTTCATCATTTCTTTTAACTACAATAGTAGTTTCTTTAGCTTCTTCTTCGATACTTTCTAAAGTTAAATAAACTTTAACATCATCACTTGTTGAAATAGAATTACCATTAATAGATAAAATCTCATCTCCAACTTGTAATCCAGAAGCATACATAGCACCACTTTCATCAAGATTTGTAATAATCGGGTCCATTGATGGTGCTCCATGGAATACTCCTATAAAGAATAAAAGTAAGAATGCAAGTATAAAGTTATTTCCTGCACCAAAGAACATTATTAAGAATCTTTGCCATATAGGTTTCTCATATAAATGAGCTCCTTTAGGAACATCTTTATCTTCTTCAGTTGCATCCTCTCCAGCAAGTTGAACAAATCCACCTATGGGAAGTGCTCTAATGTTATATGCTGTTTTACCTTTCTTTGGTTTAGTTCCAAATATCTTAGGACCCATACCAATTGAGAATTCATAAACATAAACTCCAAACATTTTAGCAAATATAAAATGTCCAAATTCATGTACTAAAACAATTAAACCTAAAACTAGTATAAAATATATTAATGTCAACATATATACCCTCCTATATAACTGAAATAACTAATACAAATGCTAAAGATATAAATATAATACTATCTAATATATCTAGAATTCCTCCACCTTTTATAAAGTCTTTCTTACCATATTCTCTTTTAATAAATGAGAATACTAAATCTCCAAATTGTCCTAAAACAGATAATCCTGTAGTAATTAATACAATTGCATAAATAGGAAGAGCTGTTTTAACAGTACTAATAAAATATAATACTGGAATTATAGTTCCCATTACCAAACCACCAACAGCACCTTCAAAAGTCTTCTTTGGTGATATAGAAGGGAAAAAGTTATGCTGTCCTATATACTTTCCTGTAATAAATGCAAATAAATCTGTACAGAAAGCTATTAAGAAAATATATATTACATAATTAAAATTATAACTTCTAAATAATACAATTAAGTTAAAAGTTAAACCAATAAACATTGTTGAACCTATTAAATATAATGCATCATTTGAATTATATTTATTCTTATTATTAATTAGAACTAAAGGTAACATATCGATTATTATTAATGCTGCCATTAATCTATAATCTAAGAAGTAAAATGCTACATCTGCACTTAAGTTATTCATTGTAAAGAATACTACAAGAATATATGCAAGTAATTCTAATTCTATTGGTACTTTATTACTTCCCCTAATTAATAAGATCTCTCTTAATGATAATACTGCAAATAATGCCATACACATTGCAAATGGTAATCTTCCAAATAACAATGAACTAACAAATAGTATTATTAATACAACAATTTCTAAAAAACTTTGCTTTTTCATACTCCACCAAACCTTCTATTTCTTTTATTAAACTCTTCAAGAGCTTTATCAAATTCTTTTCCATCAAAATCAGGGAATAATGTATCTGGAAAATAATATTCAGCATAACTAGATTGCCATAGCATAAAGTTACTAATTCTTAACTCTCCACTAGTTCTAATTACAAAATCTAAATCAGGTAAATCTTGATACATATAATGACTAAATAATTCTTCATTAATATCATCTATCTCTAATTTTCCTTCTTTGACTTTTTTTGATATTTCTTTAACAGCATCAACTATTTCAAGTCTTCCACCATAATTTAAGCAGATATTAAACACACCTGTCTTACAGTCTTCTGTAGCAGACTCTAACTTAGCCATACTATTTAACACATCATCTCTTAGGTTATTTTTACTACCAGAGAATACTACTTTTAAATCATTTTTAACAAATGTTTTTGTTTTCTTAGAAATATATTTAACAAACAAATCCATCAAGAATTTAACTTCATCATTACTTCTATTAAAATTCTCTGTTGAAAAGGCATAAACACTAACATATTTAACTCCTCTTTCGTAAATATGCATTAATAGTTTTTCTAAGTTTTCGGCACCTTTTTTATGCCCAAAACTTCTGTTTAAACCTCTTTTTTTAGCCCAACGGCCATTACCATCCATGATGATTCCAACATGCTTTGGTATAACCATTTCATCCATAATACCACCTAGTATTAATTATAGAATACTTTTATACTTTTATCAAATAAAAAAAGACCATTTGGTCTTAAAAACTATCTATATTAATTTTTACTTTTTTATTATCTTTTAAATAACTACTTGCTTGAACTAAAGTTCTTAAGGCTTTAGCACATTTTCCTTCTTTACCAATAACCTTACCGATATCAGATGCATCTACCATTACTTGAATAAGGATAGTATTTTCTTCATCGCTTTCAAACTCTTTTACTTCAACGCTTTCCTTATTTGTTACTAAATTAGTTACAATCTCTTTTGTTAATTCTACTAAACTCATAATTACTTATTTCCTTTTTTAGATTCTGCAAATTTTGCCATAACACCTTTTTTACTTAATAAGCTTCTTGCTGTATCAGTAGGAAGAGCTCCTTGGCTTAACCATTTCATTGCAACTTCTTCATTAACTTTAACTTCATCTATAGCTGGATTATATGTTCCAATTTGTTCTATATATTGACCATCTCTTGGTCTTCTAGAATCACTAGCAACAATTCTATATACAGGTTTGTTTCTTGATCCCATTCTAGTTAATCTAATTCTTACTGCCATAACTATACCTCCGTTTCCATTTCATATAGATTATATAATACTTTTATATTTAATGTCAACATAAAAATGTTAACACTTTTATATTTTTAATATTTTTTGTAATTTATCATATCTTGATGTATCAATATCTAATACCTTACCTTCTTCAAGACATGTACTTTCTCCAAGAAGAATCTTTCTAATTGATTCATATACTGCCTTTTTATCTTCACTAGCTCTATCAATTAAATTTAAAGCATATTCTAAGCTTTCTAAATAACAGTTTCCTTTAGCAAGATATTCTTGATAATAGTTTGGATCTATTCCTAATATACTAGGCTTTCCTGCAAATTCTAAATCATCTTTTAAGTCTTTATAATCATCATTTAATGATGCAAGTCTATTGTTTATAAAGAAATGATATCCATTATCACATGCTTCATTATATGTTAAATATTCGAAATACATTGGTAATGCTTCACTATATTCAAATGCTTCTTTAGGTCTATCATCATTTGTTAACGTATAATGAGATAACTCATGAGTAATAACAGCATAAGATAAATTTGAAGTCTTTTCTCTATTTGGTAAACATACTTGATATATTAATTTATCCCCGGTTCTAATTATCTTGGCTTTTGATTCACCAAATAATAAATCATCAACATAAGTAAGAACTGTATTATTATGAGCATTAACAAAGAACCCTTGTATATCATCATCACCTATGTTGCTTAATAAGTCAGCAAGTGTAATAATATATGAATTTTTAGCCTCACAAAAAATTAAAGGCCCATCAAACATTGGTAAGTTAACAGTTGCATCCTGAATTCTTTTAATAACTAAAGGATCAGTATAATCTCTTAACAAATCAAATTTTAAGTTCTTCCTTTTTTCTTTTAATTCAGCATAACTAGTTATATAAAAATGTCTTAAAATATCAATCTTTGTTTTTTCCATATATTTCACCGAACTTGCGAAATATTATAACAAAATAAAAAGGAAAATACTAGTATTTTCCTATAATCTTTCTAATCACATAACTTGCTATTAATAATCCAGCACTATTAGGTACAAAAGAATTTGATGCTACTACTTTTCCAGTATGTATTGGAACTTCTTTTGAACATAATACTGGAATCTTTTTATTTATTCTTTCATCTTTAACCCATTTTCTAAATATTCTAGCCATTGGATCATTATTTGTCTTTCTAATATCTACTATTTCAAGCTTCGTTGGATCAAGCTTATTACCTGTTCCCATAGATGAAATAAACTCTATATTATTAGCAATACATTCTCTAATAATTGCTTTCTTAGTATCTTTTGAATCACAACAATCTAAAACAATATCTGGTTTTTCTTTTGTAAGTATTTCATTAATATTATTTTCATCTAAGAATACTTTATATTTAGATACTTTTACTTCTTTATTAATATCTAAAATAATATTTTCTAAAACATCTACTTTATCTTTTCCAATAGTTGATTGAAACGCTACTACTTGTCTATTAATGTTTGATATATCAACCTTATCAAAATCTATTATACAAATATCTTTAATTCCACTTCTAATAAGAGATAATACACATTCGCCACCAACACCACCAACTCCTACTACTAAGACTTTAGTGTTGCCTATTTTTTCGAGATTTTCTTTACCAATTAATAACTCTAATCTATCAAACATAATACCTCCTAAAAAAGTGCAAAAAAAAATGTCTAAAGACGAGACGACAAAACCCGCTTATTGCAGGTGGGTGTTCATACTCAACCTTTAGGATTCTCACATAAATGTGAGCATTCAACACCGGTATCTGATCCGAACTCCCGTATCGTAACTTAGTCGGTTTTAAAAAAAGCTCTATCTATTAGACATTTTTAATATAACACACAATCTTATAAAAAGATAGTGGTTTCTCGAAAATTGTCAGTACAGTGTGTAAAGTACTTTTAATTAATACTCTACCTCTAATCTAATTAAATTATAACACAAAAAAGAAAGAGAGTCAAATGCCCTACTGGTGTAAACTCTCTATTATCTTTTCTATTTTATTTCCATATTCAATTGATTCATCAAAAACAAATCTTAACTCTGGAGTATGTCTTATTTCTACTCTTTGACTTAATTGTCCTCTAATAAAACTTTTGGCTCCATCTAAAGCTTTCATTATTTCTTTTTTCTTATCATTATCAAATACAGTAACAAAAACTTTGCAGAAACTTAAATCATTTGTAATTTCACATCCTGTAACTGTAACAAATTTGATATTAGGATCTTTAATTTCATTTTGTAATATTTGACTTATCTCTCTAGCAAAAGTACTGTTTAATCTATCTATTTTAATACTCATTACAATCCCTCCTTAGGCATTTATATTATATAACAATTATTAAAAAAGAAAAAGAATGTTTTTAAACATTCTTTTAAGTTAAATCTTTTCTAAATAAATTTTCAAAGTCTTCATGTATAAATTTACTTTCATATTTCTTAACATATTTTGAATTATCATTAGACTTTTTATATTCATATTCTACATATGGATTTGATTTATCTCTTTGATTTTTTTCTGTATCTTCTTGTATTTTTTTAATATCACTTGCTGATAAATCAATTATGTATTCTACATGTTGATTTGCATATACTCCTGTTACACTTGTAACATCTTCATCATCATGCTTGATGTAATCTGTTAATCCCGTCCAGTTTGCTCCTACAGTTCTTTTTCCTTTTTCATATGGTTCTTCTGTATCATATGAATTAGGGAATGGATTACTATTATTTATTGGTCTATAAATAAATGTTTTTCCATTTAAGCCAGTTAATTCATCATCACTTGGATTTTCATTGTAACATGTATTTATACATATTCTTTCATTTCCAAATCCTAATGAAGTATAATTTGTTCTACAGTATGCGACTACTTTATCTAAATCACGTTTTATTTCTTCATCGCATCTATTTGAACACATTCTTATACATTGTGCTGCATTTTCATAATCGTTTACATCTTCCTCCCAGTTCTCGTTACAATAATCTCTTATTGCTAGTGTTTCTGCTGGTTTATATAATGCATAACAACTTTTTAATGTTGGAGGTGGTGTATTACATGTATTTTTACATACTTGACCATTTGTTAACATTGTTCCTTCTACTATTCCAAATAGTATTAGATTTCCTTCAATAGGCACTGTTATACTTTGATCAAGTCCAATATAATACTTTTGATCAACTATTGATTTATATACTTTTCTTTGAGTCATATCTATTGATAATGCTCTATAGTATGCTCTTGGTGTTTGTGGTCCTGTTGACTGTAATTCATACAATCTATCATTTATTTTTCTTAAATTACATTTTACTCCACAATTTGAATCAGGATTGTTCATATATATTGTTTTAGGACAAGTTACAGTTTTCCCTTTTGAACTTATTACTGTTCCTTCTATATCTATTGTCTCTAGAGCTAACTTCTTATCAGATATTCCTATTTGTCTTGATTTTCCATCATATGTTGTTCCTCTTACTTTTAATGTATATCCTGATATTCCATCATTTGCTCCCAAACCATCATATGGTATTATTGTTACTAAAACATCTCCTCCATAATAGATACCATTTCCCCATGCCTGTGTAGTACCTACTGGTTCTATTTTTATATCGCATGATAAATCTTCTATTATATCAATATTTGGGGTGGTTGGGTCTTGTGTTACGTTGAAAGTACATGCTTCACTTACGTCGTAATAGTAATTTTCATCTTTCTTTTCTTTTCCTATATTTGCATATGTATCTATTTTATTTTTCCCTAATGCTTTTAAATTTGTGTAATAAACATTTTGAGGTTTTGTTGGTGTTACTATTCCGTTTTCATCTTTTGCTTGATAACAAATATCCGATGTCGTTATTTTTACTGTCGCATTTCCATCTGTACTTACACATCTTTTATTAAATTGATATGTCGCTTTTGTTGTACTTATCTGTTCATATCTATTTATTGGTTCATTTGTTATTCTATTGTTTGTTATTTTCTTTACAACTTGATTTTGAATTATTGAATTTGTTGCTTTCCCAATTTCTTGTGTCTTTTCTAGTGCCTCTAAGGCACTTTTCTTTTTTTCACCAAATATTGTCTCTGTTACTTGCGATTTTACTGATACCTTACTTGTATCATACAAGTAACTATTCCAATCTATTTCTCCATCTCCTTGCTCTGCAAAGTCCGGATCATAATATGTGCTCTTTGTTTTATCATAATTTGGGCTTAGCATATTATTAAATACTTCTTTTATATAATTTAATCTTTTTCTTCTATCTGGATCTTTTCTTGATATTGTCGCATAATCAAACTTCCATTGATCTTCGTTGAAATACGCTTGACATGTTTTGTTCCCATTTAAATCAACATGGTAATCAAGCCCTGTTCCACTTTTTAGTGATATTTCTCTTGTATCTTGATATTTGAACTCACTTGTTTCTAAACACGCTACTGTTATATAGCTTCTTATATCAAATGGAGTGTCATTTGTATCATCTCCATCAAATGAGTTTATTCTATCTCCGCTACATGTTTTTATTATTCCTTTTTTTGTTCCTGTTCCATCATTATTTACATTACATGTTGTTGTTCCATTTCCCATTACTTCACTTACATTTTTATATGGACTACTTGTTTCACAGTTTGTTTCTGTTCCTTTATATCCACATGTTAAAATACAGGCTTCTTTTGCTTTTTGTGGGCTTCCTTTTCTATTGAAGTCTACTTCTGCATCACAATAGTTTTCTGCACACGCTAGGAATCCATCACTATCTTTATTTCCTGATGGCGCACACACCTCAGGGCAATCTAATAGTGTTGGTAAGAAGTAGTTTTTAATTCCTGTTGTTCCTGTTCCACTATAACATGCTCCATTTAATTTATAATAACTTCCGTTTTGTGTTCCTGTTATTCCTTTGTCTCTATCAGGTCCAACATAGTATTCATATATTATATTTCCATTTCTATCTTTTTTACATGTTTTATTATCTTCTTCTAACTGACAATGTCTATTTTTCTCTTCATTACAATAGTCAACTGCTCGGTTTAGATATACTGCTCCTGATCCAAGTTTTCTTGATGTTTCTAAATGACTATATCCGTCTGCATATCTTCCATATAATTCTTTAATAAGTTTTTCTCCTGGGAAGAAGTATGTTAGTTGGTATCCTCTACATAGCCTTTCTCTCCAATTATAACAATTGCCACTATGCCAGAAATAAGATTGGCCGTCTGTTATGGATTTTGCTCCTTCAGTTTTTTTAGTGCACAATTCAGAATCTACTTTATTAGAAATATAATAGAAATATTCATTTATTTTTTGAGTATATTCACTATTACAAGATCTAGAAATTGCTCTCCAATCACTTGATGTAAAATACATTTCCTGTTTTATTATTTTTTCGAAATTATCTATATAATATGATCCATATTCTTGTTTAACACCATCTAAAACTCTTTGAACTGGTTCAACAGATACATAGTATTTATCTATATCCTTATAATCTATATCTATTCCAAAATTATCTTTTATTTTTTTTACGCTTCCAGCATATGTTTTTACTAGTGTCTCTAAATATCCACTATTAACATTATTTTCTGTAAGCTTAGAATCACTAATTGTTTTATAATACTGATTTGTTCTTACATCACTTCCACGGAAAGTCATTCTTTTTTGTGATGTAGTAAATCTATATGTATATTTTATATATCCTGTTCCACCAGAAGCTGGATCTTTTGTAGGTCTTTGATAAACAGAACTTGGTATTATTACCTCTGACGTTTTATCAATATTTACAAACCTTTGTTTTCCATACCAAGAAATCCAACATCTATCTTTATTACATACAGTAGCTTGATCTGTTAAGTTTTTATCTTCAACCATATCTTTTGCTAGCTCATATAATTCATGTGTATCAAATTCTTTTTCACCTTTGTCAACAAGCAATTTTAATTGTTCTATATTATCTGCATCTTCAACTACTGCCGCTGGATCGTTAGGATCCTCTCCAACCCAGTATATACCGCTGATATGACTGTCCTCTTTTTCATCAATCATTTGACTAAATCCCCAAGCATTTTGTGTTAAATCATCATAACTTTTGGGCATTGGATTAGTAGTAGTAACATGTATGTCTTGCATCAAATTAGGGTGATATACAAGTATTGGTTTTCCAATAGTTTCTGGAGTTCCAGTTCCATCGTATTTAACTATTGAAATTTGATACGCATAAGCATATTTCCATGCGCCATTAGTATTCTCGCTCCATGCGATAACTAATGTAGGTAGTATAAAGCTAAATATCAAAAATAAAAAAGTTGTTTTAAGTATGAATTTCTTCATAACAATCACCCTACTTTATTGTTATCCTATTCTATATAACATTTTACTACAATGATTATATTTTTTCTAGGAATTAATTAAAAAAAGATGAAATTTTCATCTTTTTCAAGTTAAATCTTTTCTAAATAAATTTTCAAATTCTTCATGTATAAATTTACTTTCGTACTTTTTAACATACTTCATATTATCGCTAGTTTTTGTATATTCATATTCTATATATGGATTAGCCCCATCTCTTTGATTCTTCTTTGTATTTTCTTGAATTGCTTGTATATCACTAGCTGATAAATCAATTATATATTCAACATGTTGATTTGCATATACTCCAGTTACACTTGTTTCGTCGTTATCATCATGTTTGATGTAATCAGTAAATCCTGCCCAGTTTCTTCCAACAAGACGTTTTCCTTTTTCATTTGGTTCTTCACTGTCATATGAATTAGGGAATGGATTACTATTATTTATTGGTCTATAAACATAATCTTTTCCACGACTTGGATCATCATTGTAACATGCATTAATACATATATTTTCATTACTGAATCCAAGTGCTGTAGAATTTGTTCTACAATATGCAGTAACTTTTTCTAAGTCACGTTTAATCTCTTCATCACATCTATTAGAACACATTCTAATACATTGTGCTGCATCATCATAATCATTTACGTCTTTTTCCCAGTTTTCATTACAATAATCTCTTATTGCTAATGTTTCAGCTGGTTTGAATCTTGCGTAACAGTTATCATCATTCGTAAATGTTTTTGGTGGAGTATTACATGTATACTTACATTTTGCTCCAGTTGTAGTCATTGTTCCTTCTACTATTCCAAATAGTATCAAGTTACCCTCTATCGGAACAATTATGTCTTTATCTAATCCAATATAGTATTTCTGATCAACAACTGATTTATATACTTTTCTTTGTGTCATATCTATTGAAAGAGCACGATAATAAGCAGAAGGTGTTTGTGGACCAGTTGATTGTAATTCATATAAAGTATCATTTATCTTTCTTAAATTACATCTTACCCCACAGTTTTCATCTGGATTTATTATATATATTGTTTTTTCACAAGTTCCTTTTTTACCCAATGAACTTGTTACTGTACCTAAAATTTTTATTTCTTCCATAGCAAGTTTCTTATCAGATATTCCTATTTGTTTTGTTTTCCCATCGTAGGTTGTATTTCTAACTTGCAAAGTGTATCCTGCTATTCTATCAAAAGAATCCAAATGATCATATGGAATAATTGTTGCTGTAACGTCTCCTCCATGGTATATACTATTTCCCCATGCTTCTGTATTTCCAACCGTAGTAATTTTGATATCACACGATAAATAATTACTCAAAGCCCTTCCTGGGGCATCATTTTTTTCAAGTTCATCTAACGTGTAATTACAACTTTCATGAACATCATAGTATGTATTATCGTCTTTAACTTCTTTTCCAACAGTTGCATAAGTATTAACTATATTACCATCTGCATCTGCTTGTAAATTTGTATAGAACACATTTTGTCCATACACAGGAGTTACTATTCCGTTCTCATCTTTTGATTGATAACAAAGTCCTGATGCTGGAGTTTTTGTTACTGTTCCAAGACCATCAGCACTTACACATCGCTTATTGAATTGATAAGTAACCCTTACTGTACTTACTTGTTCATATCTATTTATTGGTTCGTTTATTATATTATTCTTTGATATTTTTTTAACAATACTATTAGCAATTGTTGCTTTAGTTGCTTTGCCAGTTTCATCGGTACTAACTAATTGCTCTAATTCACTTTGCTTTGTTTCACCATATACGCTTTCAGTTATTTTTGATTTTACTGATACCTTACTTGTATTGTATAAATAATTATTCCAATCAAGTTCTCCGTCACCTTGCTCATCAAAGTCAGGGTCATAATAAGAACTCTTTGTTTTATCATAATTATCATTAAACATATTATTAAATACTTCTTTTATATAAAGTAATCTTTTTCTTCTATCTGGGTCTTTTCCAGATATTGTTGCGTAATCAAACTTCCATTGTTCTTCATTGAAATACGCTTGACATTTTTTTTCTCCGTTAAGGTTTACGCTATATTCTAAGCCAGTACCTTTAAGTAAGCTTAACTGAGATGTATCAGTATATTCAAAGTCACTTGATTCGATACATGCAACCGTAATATAACTTCTTATATCAAATGGAGTATCGTTTGTATCATCACCATCAAATGAGTTTATCTTATCTCCATTACATGTTTTAATTAATCCCTGTAATGGCTTTCCAGAACCATCATCATTGATGCTACATGATGTTGATCCATTTGCTATATTATCAGATATATCTTTATATGGGCTTGATTTCTCACAGTTTGTTTCATTTCCTTTATATCCACATGTTAATATACATGTCTCTTTTGCTTTTTGAGGGCTTCCTTTTCTGTTAAAATCTACTTCAGCTTCACAGAAGTTTTCTGCGCATGCTAAGAATCCATCACTTGTTTTAGAACCAGCAGCAGAACAAACTTCAGGACAATCAAGTAATGTTGGTAAATAGAAATGTTTAATTCCTGTTGTACCTGCTCCACTGTAACAAGCACCACTTAATTTATAGTAACTGCTTGATTTAGTTCCTGTAATACCTAGATCTCTATCTGGCCCAACATAATATTCATATATTACGTTTCCACTGGAATCTTTCTTACACGTTTTATTATCTTCTTCTAAGACACAGTGTCTATTCTTATCTTCATTACAATAATCAACAGCTCTATTAAGATATACTGCACCAGATCCTAAATTTCTTGCTGTTTCTAAATGACTATATCCATCAGCATATTTTCCATACATTTCTTTTACTATTTTTTGTCCCATTTCAACATCCAATGAATAACATGTACATACAGCTACTCTACGACGGTAACAATTATTCTTATAGGTATAGCGTTTGTTAACGCCATTTTTTTCTTCTTCTGTACAATCACCTTGATGTTCTAAATTACTGTAATACCAATGATCAAAATTAGCACCAGCATCATAACAACCACCTGGAGCAGTAAACGTTTCTGTCTCCCATGTGCTTTCATTCCACCAATGCTCAGGTTCAAGTATTTGATCAAATGATGTAATATAATATTTCCCATGTTCAGCCTTAATTCCATCAAGCACTCTTTGAACAGGTTCGAACGATAAATAATACTTATCAATATCCTTATAATCTAAATCTATTCCAAAATTATCTTTTATTTTTTTAACACTTCCACCATATGTTTTTGCAAGTGTTTCTAAGTAACCATTATTAACATTGTTTTCTGTTAACTTTGAATCTGAAACAGTTTTATAATACTTACTTAAATTTACATCACTACCATGATAAGTTATTTTTCTTTGATTAGACACATACTTAAAAATATATTTTGTAAATCCTGTATGCCCACTAGCAGGATTTTTAGTCTTTTGGCAATAAAAGTAAGAACTATATTCAGAAGAATGATCTAAAGTAAAGTATTTTTGGCTATGCTTTACTGTATGGCATCCAGAAAATCCATCACACAATGTATTAGAAACAGCAGGATTATCATCTTTAACTAAATCTTGAGCTAACAAATACTCCCCATAAGTTGAAAAATAATCGCTCCAATTACCATTTTGTCCTACTTCATCTACAGTTTTTTTCAATTCATCTTGTCCGTTAATATAAAAATAATCAACTATACTATAATCATCATATTCATCAACCAACTGCGTATAATTCCAGTTGCTGTTTGTAAAGTTATCGTATGAAGAAGGCATTTTATCATTTGTAGTATAATAAACATCCTGCATTAAGTTCGGATGATATACAAGTATTGGTTTTCCAATAGCTTCTGGAGTACCACTACCATCGTATTTAACTAATGATATTTGATATGCATAGGCATATTTCCATGCACCATTCATATTATCCTGCCATGCACTTACAACAGTTGGCAAAAAGAAAGAAAACACTAATAATATAATTGTTATTATAAATGATAATCTCTTCATATTAACTCCACAGGAAAATACCTTATTATGATTTAATTATACTATAAATTCAATCTATAATCTATAAATATTTATACAAAACAAAAAAATGATATAAATATCATTTTTTTACATTGACATTGCTGCTTCTGGTTCTGGGCCTGATCTTGCTCTTCTTTCTTCTAATCTAGTTCTTATTCTACTAACTGCTTTTTTACTCATAGAAGTTACTCTTGCACCACGAAGTCCAATAATACTATTTTTGTCTCTCATTTCAGTCAAAACTTCAGCAGCTCTATTTTCTCTTCTTTGATAAAATTTTGCTTTTATATCATACATTTTTTTAGCAGTTCTTCCAAAAAAGTTTCCATCAGATAAAGAATCTCTTAATTGTTCATTTGCAACTTTTCTTTCTTGATATGTTTGATATCTTCCCCATTCTCTATTAACTATACGTTGTCTACGATTTACTTTTCTAAGTTTAGAATATAGTGCTCTTCTTTGTTTTCCTTGAATTTTTGCACCTTTTTTATTAATTTTTTCAATTTTAGCTCTTATTTTTTCTACTCTTTTATCAATTTTACGTTTTAAATATCTACTAGTAGTTCCTGCTTTCATTGCATTTAAGTTAGTAATTTCAGCTTCATGAACAGCTTTTTGCGTTTGAAGATTATTATACTTCTCATCTCTTTTTTGCATTCTTGCATCTGATAATTCACTGAATACTGGTCTAGTAGTATAAGAACTTAATTGAGTATCAATATTGTTTCTTTCTATTTCAAGTGCTTTTATTCTAGACTCTAAATCTACTGTTATAATATGAGCCTTAGAATATCTTTCTTGTAATTCAGCAAGTTCGCTATTAATTTGTGTTTTTCTTTCTTCTAATAATTTTTTGTACTCGTCATCTGACATTGCCATATTATTCACCTGTTTCTTGAGGAGTTTCGTCTAATTCATCCAATTCTTGAATAGCCTTTTGAACTACACTCCATTCTTTTTCATCTTCAATACTTTGAAGTATATAATTATCATTAACTTCTTTTAAAATAGATACAAATACTTCAACATTGTCTTTATCTATTTCTTTATTATTAGTGTATAAAATATATTCATTGTCGTACCCTTCTACATTAAATATATCAAGCACTTCAACTTTATGCATTATTCCTTTTTCATCAAATACATTAATAATATTATCCATTTTTTTCACCCTTCTTATAATTCTTATAAGCCCTTTTTTCTCAACTATATTGTATCATATCATTTGTAAATCTATTATATTTTTTTAATAAATTATCAATTGTTTACAATAAAATCAAAAGGTCTAGTTATCACTAGACCCTTTTATTATCTTTTTATTTCTTTTAATTCGTATACTTCAATAATATCATTTTCTTTAATATCTTGATAATTATCTAAAGTAACTCCACATTCCATTCCTTTTGGAACTTCTTTAACTTGATCTTTTTCTCTTTGTAAAGATTTAATAGTAGTATTTGCAAGTACTATACCATCTCTTATAACTCTTGCTTTAGCACCATTTTTAACAATACCTGATTTAACATAACTTCCAGCAATGATACCAACTTTAGAGAATTTGAATAATTGTCTTACTTCTACTTCTCCAATTACTACTTCTTCATATTCTGGATCAAGCATACCTTTCATAGCAGCTTCAATATCTTCAATCATCTTATAAATAATATCATATAATTTGATATCAACATTATATTCTTTTGCTATATCAATAACTGATGATGTTGGTCTTACATTAAATCCAATGATTAATGCACGAGAGGCATTAGCTAAAACTACATCACTTTCAGTAATAGTTCCAACTCCACCTCTTATAACAGTTACTTTAACACCATCAACATTAATCTTAGATAAGCTTTGTTTAATAGCTTCTAAGCTTCCATTAACATCTGTTTTTAATACAACATTAATCTCTTTAATACCACTTTGAATTGCTCCAAATAAGTCATCAAGAGTCATTCCAGATTTATTAGTATCTTTTTGTTTATTTCTTTCTTTTCTTCTATCTGCAATATTCTTAGCTTGTTTTTCAGTTTCAAATGCCATAAATCTATCTCCAGCAGTTGGAACTTCACTAATACCAGTAATTTCTACAGGCATAGAAGGAAGAGCTTCTGTTATTTCAATCCCTTTATCATTCTTAAGTGATCTAATCTTACCTGATGATGTTCCTACAACAACAGGATCTCCAAGTCTTAATGTTCCATTTTGAACAAGAACTGATGCAACTACACCTGTCTTCTTATCAAGTCTTGATTCAATTACAGTACCAATTGCATATCTTGATGGATTAGCCTTTAATTCAGCCATTTCACTAACTAGTAAGATGTTTTCAAGAAGTTTATCAATTCCTTCTCCAGTCTTACATGAGATCTTGTTGAATATAGTATTTCCACCCCATTCTTCTGGAGTAAGACCATAGTCAGCAAGCTCAGTCATTACTTTATCAACATTAGCATCTGGTTTATCAATCTTATTTATTGCAACAATTATAGGAACATTTGCTGCTTTAGCATGGTCAATTGCTTCCTTAGTTTGTGGTTTAACACCATCATCTGCTGCAACTATAATAATTACTACGTCAGTAACACTAGCACCACGAGCTCTCATTTCAGTAAAAGCTTCATGTCCTGGAGTATCAATAAATGTAATTTTTTGTCCATTACAATCAACTTGATATGCTCCAATTGCTTGTGTAATACCTCCAGCTTCTCCTGATACCACATCTGTTTGTCTAATCTTATCAAGTAGCGAAGTTTTACCATGGTCAACATGTCCCATAACAGTAACTATTGGAGGACGATTAACTAAGTTTTCTTCACTATCGTTAATTTCATATTTTTCAAAGTTACTAATATCTTTTGTATCAGCAGCTTTTAATTCTTTTCCATAATCTATAACTACTAATTCAGCTACTTCAAAAGATAAAGCATAATTTAAGTTAGCCATTACACCAAGTTTCATTAATTTCTTAATAACTTCAGTAGTACTAACACCTAATGCATTAGCAAGGTCAGTTACAGTCATATCTTCTTTATAAAGAACAACATTATCTTCTTTTGCTTCTTCATTAGTCATTAACTTTTCTCTATGTTTATAAAGTTCTTTTCTTTCCTTTTGGAATTTTACTTTAGAACTCTCTGCACGTTCCTGTTTACTCTTTAATTTTTGTTTATTTGTAGTGTTATCAACATCGATCTTAGCATCACTTATAATCTTTTCAACACGTTCTTCTAAAACTTCATCTTCTAATATTTCTTGTAAAACTTCGTTTTCAACTTCTACAGTCTCTTCTTGTACAGAATCAACTTCTCCATCAAGTAATACTATATCATCTTCACTTAATAATGAGTTTTCATCGTCATATTTAATACCTAATTTATCACATAGCGAATAAATAGTTTCCAACGATTTATTAACGTCATTAGCGTATTCTAATACACTCATCATAAATTATCACCTACACTTTCTATTTTTTTTCGTATTTTACTACTTCAATTCCACTTTCATCTAACATTTCTTTAGAAAGAGGATCACTATAATCACTATCGTATACTATCCTTTTAATTTCTGCATTTATTAGCATTCTTGTACATATAGAACATGGATAAGTATTAACATATAATGTTCCACCTTTAATACTTACTCCTTTAACTGCTGCACTAATAATAGCATTTTGTTCAGCATGTGCTGCTCTACATACTTCTTGTCTAGTACCAGATGGAATGTTATTTAACTTTCTTAAACATCCGCCAGCATCTACACAATGGTGTAATCCTTTAGGTGCTCCATTATAACCAGTTGCAATAATTTGGTTATCAACAGTAATTACTGCACCAACTTTTCTTGAAACACAGTTACTTCTTGTTGCTACTAATTTAGCAATTTCAGTAAAGTACTCATCCCAACTTGGTCTATCATCTTTTTTACTTGCCAAAATTACACCTCCAAAGAATTCATTATTTCTTGATATGTATTTTCACTAATAGTAGTTTCTAAATATTTATCAAGAGTTTTATTCTTCATTGCTTTTGCAATGACATCTTTATCTTTTTTAATATATGCACCATGTCCATTCATCTTTCCTGTTAAATCAACTTTAACTTCACCTTCTGGAGTTCTAACAACTCTTAAAAGATCTTTCTTAGGAAGTTTTTCATGAGTTATGACGCATGATCTTAGTGGTATCTTTTTTTCTTTCAAAATATCACCTAATTTCTAAAATTAATTCCCATTTCTCTTGCTTGTTCAGTCTTTTTAATATCTATTTTGTAATGAGTTAATTTGCTTGCTAAACGAGCATTTTGTCCTTTTTTACCAATTGCTAATGAGAAGTCTTCATCATCTACAACAACAATTGCTTCTTGTTTCTTTGGATCTGTAATAATTACATGTAAGTTCTTAGCAGGAGATAATGCATTTGCTATAAATACTGCAGGATCCTTATCATATTTTACTATATCCACTTTTTCACCATTTAATTCATTGATGATTCTCATAATTCTGCTCTTCTTTTCACCAATACATGCTCCAATAGGATCAATGTTAGGATTTTCAGAATATACTGCTACTTTACTTCTACTTCCAGCATCTCTTGCTACACTGTAGATAAGTACAGAACCATCTGCTAATTCTGGTATTTCTAATTCAAATAATCTCTTTAAGAAACCATAATGATTTCTAGATAGTAAAATGAATAATCCCTTTCCACTGTTATCTACTTTACTTACATAAACTTTAATTTGTTTACCCATTTCAACAGTTTCACCAGGAATACATTCTTTCTTTGGTAATATTCCATTACTTCTTCCAAGATTAATGAAATAGTTATCAACGTCTTCAAGTTCTACTGTACCAACTAGTAACTCATCTTGTTTATCACCATATTCTTCTACTAATGAATTTCTTTCAGCTTCTCTTATTTTTTGAACAATTACTTGTTTTGCAGTTGATGCTGCAACACGTCCAAAGTCTTTTGGAGTAACTTCAGTATCAATAGTATCACCAATATTTAATGCTTTATTTTGTTTTCTAGCATCAGTTAAAGTTATATGATAATTTGGATTAAATTCTACTGCGTTTTCGTCATCATCATCTAAACTATCTAAGTATTCATCAGTTGCCATTTCATCTGGTACTACTGTTTTATAAGAGTAAACTTTAATATCACCAGTTTCTCTATCGATTAATATCTTTGAATTAGTTAGAGAATTAAAATTCTTTTTATATGCAGTCGCTAAAGCAAGTTCCATTGATTCAAATACAACTTCTCTATCTATTCCTTTTTCTTTAACAATTGCATCTACTGCTTTTATAAATTCTTTTCCATTCATTTTATTCATCTCCCTTTGATTTAGCATATATATCTAGTATATATTCCCCTTTTATTAAATCAGCTTTTTCAAGTATTGGATCAATAATCTTAGTTGCTTCTACAACTCTATCGATATTGATAATATCATCTTTATCATAACTATCAATCACAACTCTTAAATAATTATCTCTTCCTTCTTTTTCTTCCTTCACATCAAAAATATAGACTTTTAATTCATCAAGTTTATTACCAACTAGATTTACTATATCTTCTTTCACTTTTATCACCTCTAACTAACATAAAAGGTGAAAGCTTTATGCTTCCACCCAGTTGCTAAAAGTATTATAGTACAAATAATCAATTATTTCAAGAAAAAAAGAAAATATTTCCTTATTTTCTTTTATGTGTGAAATAGATAATTATATATACTAAGAATATTGCATATATTCCTACATATATCCATTCTAAGATGTCATAAAGTATTCCATCAGTATATTTATCTAGCATCATAGGAATGTTCCATGGTAAATGTGTATCTATCTTATCAAGACCTGGAACATGTGAGAAGATATAAGCAACTATTCTTAAGAATAAATCGATTATAACTACTGAATAAATAAAACTAGAAAACTTTCTGTAAAAGAATACTACTAAAACTAATAAAGCTAAAATGATAATAATATCTATTGGCATACCAATCACCTCTACTATAAAAATAATATCATATTATTAATTATTAAAATAGTAGTTTTCTAACTTTTCATGACCAAGTGTTGTAAAGTCCCCATGCCCTGGATAAAGAGTTATTTCACTTGGATATCCCTTAATCTTTTCTATAGATTCCCTCATAGCATTAATGTCTCCTCCTTCAAGGTCACATCTACCTATGCTATCTTTAAAGATAAAGTCTCCACAAAACATAATTTGTTCTCTATAAAAGTAAAAGCATATAGAATCAGTTGAATGTCCTGGAGTATATATTACTTTAAAAGAGAAAGGCCATGGATTATAAGATTCTTCATTAGTGCTTCCTCTATCGAATATAAGACATCTATATTCTTTAAGACAAGCTTCTAAAGCTCCTATGTGATCATAGTGTCTATGAGTAATAAGAATTCCTAAAACTTCACCTTTAACGGCAGCCTTAATCTTCTCAAAGTCACTTCCAGGATCAACTATAAGACACTTTCCATCTTCTTCTAAAATATAACAATTTTCTAACAAATCACCAGTTACTACTGTTTTTATCTCCATATTATCACCTATTCTTCTATTTTATTTCTAACAGAATAAACACATCCACAATAATCTTGTCTATATAAATTATATTCATGTGATAATTCTATACTTCTTTTATAACCATTCTTCTTTTTAAAATCAGAGAATAAATATTTAATATCATAAATTTCAGATAGTTCTTTTCCTATTTCATTTAATTTAAGAGCATTCTTATATGGGCTTATAGTAAGCGTTGTAGTGAAATAATCAAAGTTATTTTCTTTAGCATATTTAGCACTTTCTTCAAGTCTTAATCTATAACACTTGAAGCATCTAACACCGCCTTCTTTTTCATTTTCTAAGCCTTTAATCATTTCTTCAAACACTTCATTATCATATTTACCATTAACTACTTCTTTAATAGGATTTTCAAATTTATATTCACTAACAAATCTTTTTTCTTCATTAAGTCTTTTATTATATTCTTCACGGCTAGATATATTAGGATTATAATAAAATACTGTAATATCAAAGTATTTGTTTAAATACTCTAAAACATAACTAGAGCATGGTGCACAGCAAACATGCAATAATAATTTTGGTCTTTTACCACTTTCAATTATCTCTTTTAAAGTATTGTCTAAAACTATCTGATAATTCATACTAATCACCACCATAAATAGTAATAGTGAAACCATTTTTTGTCAAATAAAAAATACCTCAAACGAGGTATTTTAAATTATCTACAAGTATATCCTTGTTGTTGGAAATATGATTTCATTGCATCATATGTATCTGCTGTACCTGCTGCAGATGTATCAATTCCCATTCTAATTGTAATTACTTTTCCTGAATGGCTTGAAGTCATAGATGTAACTGCTGAACCAAATGATTGACTAAATGATTCTTCTAATTGTTCTGCAAATAAGTCCATATTTTCTTCGATATCTCCAGTTTCACCTAATGCTTGGTATAAGTCATCTGGAATTGTTACTAATACTACTAAGTTAGCATCAGATACTTTACCACTGATAAATCCAAGAGTTAATTCTTGTTCAATCTTAATGCTGAATCCTTCAACATTAGTTGATTGAGTTTGAGTACATACTAATTTGTTACCACTTGGTGTTGGATTAACTGTATTATTTGTATTTGTATTAATAGTAATATTATTTTCAACTGGTGGTGTAAGAACGTTATTTTCAACAACGTTTACATTTCCATTTCCGTTTCCGTTTCCTCCACCATTGTTATTTGTATTATTTTCGTTCTTTTTATCTCCACCTGATACTAAGAAGAAAATTCCAATACCTGCTCCAATAAGGATAATAACTGCCATTATTATAATAGCAATAACAGCTCCTGATCCTTTTTTAGGAGGTTGTTGGTAACCACCATAATATGGTTGTTGTCCCACTGGTTGAGGACCCATTGGTTGAACTGGTGGTTGTGCTGCTGGTTGAGCATTAACCTTAGCTCCGCATCCATCACAGAACATTGTTCCATCTACTAAATCTTTTCCACAATTTGAACACTTCATTTTATCTACCCTACTTTCTATAATAATTCTAACACAATATTTTGTAAAAACAAAGAACTTTTTTAAAGTTCTTTATCTTTATTTACAAGTATATCCTTCTGCTTCAAAATATGCGCTATATTGTGCTTTTGTAGCTGTTTCACCATCAAACGTTACATTACCATCATCATCTGTATCAGTTAATAATCCCATAAGATTGCCAATAGTAACAACATTTCCGTTTAATTCAAGACCAAGCCCTCCTTCAACATAACCATCAGCAAACTGCATCAATGAATAATATTGAGAAGCAAATTCCTTATCACTAAATGTCATTGTTGCTGTAACTTTAACTGGTTTACCATTACTAAATTGTGCAACTACTTCACTAGTCATTGTTTCAGTTCCATCAGTTTCTTGATTTTGACAAACTAATTTATCATCATATGAAGGTGTTGGTGTTGGTGTTGGTGTTGGTGTTGTGTTTGTATTAGTATTAGTGTTTGTATTAGTGTTTGTATTAGTATTAGTGTTTGTATTAGTGTTTGTATTAGTATTATTATTTACAACTGTATTATTAGAAGTGTTATTACCTTTATCACTTCCACCTTTTGTTAGTAACCAAATACCTATTCCTGCACCTATTAAAATAACAACAGCTAATATAACAACAATAATTATTAACCCTTTATTACTTTTTGGTGGTTCTTGATAATTATAAACTATCTCTTGTTGTTGAGCTTCTGCTTGTTTTTGTATTGCTTTTTCTAAGTCAGTTCCACAACCATCACAATATTTAATTCCTTCTGCTACTTCTTTACCACATACTGGACATTTCATTTTATCTACCCTACTTTCTAGGATAATTTTAGCATAAAAAAAGAACTATTACTAGTTCTTATTTTTTTACTTACAAGTGTAACCTTCAGCTTCTACGTATTTAATAAATTCTTCTTTTGTAGCTTCAGATACTTTGAATGCAGCTGTTCCTTCTTCTTCGTCACCTTCAGTATCTAACATTCCCATCATGTTACCGATTATAACAGTCTTACCATCTAATTTAAGATTTAAAGATTGTCCTTCTTGCATATATGCTTCCATAAATTGCATTAATGAATAATATTGAGAAGCTGTTTCTTCCTTATCAAATTCCATAGTTCCGCTAGCTCCACTAACCTTATTATCTTGAATTACAGCTGTAATTGTAGCAGTTACTGTTTCTCCACTTTCTTCATCTTTTTGTGTAGAAGAACATACTACCTTTTCTCCAATAACATTTCCTCCATTTTCATTACCATTAGTATTACTATTTGTATTGTTATTTGATGATCCACCACATCCAGTAACGATTAATGCTGAAATAACGAATACTGTTAAAATACTTAAAATCTTTTTCATTTTTATCACTCCTTCACTTAATATGATAACATGAATAAAAACATAAGACAATAAAAAAGAAAACTAATAAATAGTTTTCTTCTTACATTCTTGGAACACGTTCAATAGAACCATCTTGTTTAACTACTTTTTCAGTTGCAAAATTATCAATCAATTGAATAATTAATCTAACTGCTTCCTTCTTAAGTTCTCCTTTTTCATCAAACATTGATGGATATCTTTCTTTTAAAGTTGCAAGTGATAATGAATCAAAATCAGCTTGTTTTCTTTCTTGTTCTTCTCTTTCTCTATTTTGAACATAAGTTTTTGATATACCCATAGGTTCTCTTAATTCAGGATGTTTTGACATTATTTTTTCTTCAATTGCATAAGCAAGTTCATATGCCTTTGGAAGGCTTGAAAAAGATCCCATAATTCCTGATTGTACTGTTACTCCTCTATTCATTGGACGTTTAGAACCCATTACTAATTCAGAACCATGTTCATTAACAAATACATCAACTTGTCTAAACATCTCAATTATTTCTTCAACATCTTCATCTGGAATTACAACAGAATGTGATACTCCGCTTCCATCTGCTCTATGTGTTAATAATTCATATGTAAGAACTTTCCTTTCTGGATTAGAAATACTTTCTGAATAATCAATTCCATAAGTTAAATATGATTTATGATATTTATCATCTACTTTTAATTCAAATTCTTTTGCTTCGCTCATATTTGCCTCCACTATTATAAGTTTATCACAAATATAATATTTTTACAAAAAAATAAACGCTTATTCAGCGTCTTTTTTTTCTACAACTTTAGTTCCTTTGTAACTTCCGCACTTTTTACAAACACGATGTGGTTTAATTACTGCACCACATTCAGGACATTTAGTAGTTCCTACAGTTTCAAGTGCATTGTGACTTCTTCTCATTCTTTTTCTAGTTTTTGAAACTTTTCTAAATGGTACTGCCATATTTAATCACTCCTATCCTCATCTTCTAATAGTGAGGTAAAAGGATTATTCTTAACCAAATCTTCCTCACTAACCAACTTCCATCCGTCTCCTTTAATTTTACTATAGTCATCAACTAAAGTAAATCTAAGGGGAACTTCCAATACAATATTTTGCCATAAAATTTCATTAATATCAAGAGAAAATTCATTATTTTCGATAATTTCGCTTAATTTCTCATTAAAATCAATATTAAAAGGATATTTTACTGGTTTTAATGTAACTGAATCATTAATAGTCATATCTCCTTTAATATTCATATTAATTGAATAATCATCTAAATCTTTAGATATATTTCCTTCTACTGAAATCTTACTTAAATCTAGTATTCTAGGATCAGTAATCATTTCTTTATTTAATGTATACTCTCCATCTAAAGAAATACTATCTACTACATTTGAATATAATGTTGTTAAATCGATCATAATTACCAACTCCAGAAAGTGATTATACATTATTATTAGAAAATATGCTAGTACTTTTTTAATAATTGTGTATAATAAAGCAAAAGAGGTGTAATCATGGCAATAGGAATTATTTGTGAATATAATCCATTTCATAATGGTCATATTTATCATTTAAATAAGATTAAAGAATTATTTAAAGATGAAGAAATAATTCTAGTTTTAAGTGGGAACTTTACTCAAAGAGGAATACCAAGTATTATTGAGAAATATGATAAAGCTTCTATTGCACTAGATTATGGAGTTGACTTAGTAGTAGAACTACCATTTAACTTCTCTACTCAATCAAGTGATTTTTTTGCAAAAGGATCATTGCAATTATTAAATAAATTAAAATGTAATAAATTAGTATTTGGTAGTGAATCAGATGATATTGAAGGATTGAAGAACCTTGCTAATATTCAATTAAATAACAAAGAATATAACTCTATTGTTAAAGAAGAATTAGATAAAGGTATTAATTATCCTACTGCTATGAGTAATGCTTTAAAGAAAATAACTAATAAAACAGTAAGTGATGCTAACGATTTACTAGCACTTTCATATATTAAAGAAATAATAAGTAACAAATATGATATTGAACCAATATCTATTAAAAGAACAAATGATTATAATAGTAAAGAATTAACAGGAAATATTGATAGTGCTACTGCAATAAGAGAAGCAATTAAGAACAATAAAGATGTTTCTAAATCAATTCCTAAAGAATCAATGAAATTGATAATTAATATTGATGATAATAACTACTTCAATTATTTAAAATATAAAATATTATCTGAAGAAGATCTAAGTAAATATCAAACTGTTGATGAAGGTATTGATAATAAACTAAAGAAAGAAATTATTAATTCAAATAATCTAGATGAATTGATAGATAAAATTAAATCTAAAAGATATACCTACAACAAACTTAATAGAATGTTTACTCATATAATATGTTCGTACACAAAA
This sequence comes from uncultured Clostridium sp., assembly GCA_946414595.1. Taxonomy (GTDB): domain Bacteria; phylum Bacillota_I; class Bacilli_A; order RF39; family UBA660; genus RUG13868. The sequence continues at coordinate 13,292 of CAMKPE010000004.1, read as the reverse complement.
GAAGAAAACAAAAATAAACAAAATATAGAATACATAAGAATATTAGGGTTATCAAATAAAGGAAAGAAATATTTAAGTAAGATTAAGAAAGATATCGATTTACCAATAATCACTAATATAAGTAAGAATAATATTGATCTATTAAATCTAGAATTAAGAGTAGATAATATTTATAATTTAATTACCAATAGAAAACATAATTTATATAGTAAGAAACCAATAATAAAGAACTAGGATACCCTAGTTCTTTTTTAATCTATAAAATACTCCAACAGTATCACAATATAGATTTAATAATGCTTTTTTTGACTTAATTAATTGACTTATTATGTTTAATTTTTTAAAATACTTACATTTTCGCCAATCTTTATCAATATAGTCTAATAAGGCAAAAGCTTCTTTAATAAAATCTTTTCTAATTTTCCTATTATTAATATACCTACATTGTGCTGTATAATCAGTCAATATCATGACAAATAGATTTGTAAGATTATCCTTCATATTATCGTTATTCTTTTTAAGCAAATTATAAGATTTCTTACAAACTGTTATTATATCAAATATTCTTTCATCTCTAATAGTTGTTTCACTATTACTATGAATAACATAATAAGACAAACAATCATCAATCTTAGTTATTCTTTTAGCACTATTTAATACATTTAATACAAAAGGAACATCTTCATATTTATAACGTTCTTCGAATCTAATACTTTTCAATAAATCTCTTCTATACAATTTATTACATGGCCCTAAATTAATCATATTCATTATTTCAGGATTATCACTTAATGAAGATGGTTCAAAATAAGGCATTTTAATTTCTACATTTTTATTATCAATTACTTTATAGAAATTACTAATGACAAGATCACTTTTATTCTTTTTTGCCTGTTCACACATTACTTCAACACAGTTTTCTGCAAAGAAATCATCAGAATCAATAAACATTATATATTCCCCCTTGGCCATATTAATACCTTTGTTTCTTGTCTTCCCTATTCCTTTATTCTCTTGAGAAAAATATTTAATTCTTTTATCATCATATTTCTTTATAATTTCTTCAGTAGAATCTGTACTTCCATCATTAATCAAGATTATTTCTATATTCTTCTCTGTTTGATTAATTAATGAATTAATACATTTATCTAAATGCTTTTCAGAATTATGTATTGGTACAATAACACTAACTTTTATCATAGTAACCTCTAAAGACTTTTTTAAACATATAAGGGCTTATAACAATTAACATTTTCTTTATCTTACGTTTAAAATTATCTTTTGGAATATATTTAAAAATATCATGATTTTTTTTCATTTTTTTTAAATACTTTCTATAATCTCTATACTTTAATGATGTTACATATGTAATTAAAGATTCATTAATAAAACGATAGAATAATTCTTTATTATTAGTAATTTTACTTTTTAAAAAGTCTGCTTGAAGAAGCATATCTTCCATTTTTTTTATTCGCAAGTCATAATTGCTTTCACTCATTAAACTATGAGTTCTTTGTACATAATTATAACCTATATAGTTAATGGATTTAACTTTTTTTGCTTTATATATTATTAAAGGTGTCAATCCAAAGTCTTCAGCAATACAATTATTCATAAATCTAAAATTATTCTTATTCCAAAAATCTCTTTTATAACAATATGCCCAAGATGGTTCTACAAAATGATAATTAATTATTTTCTTAAATGCTTCAATACCATTTATGTTATCAAACTCATTCTCTTCATATCTTCTAACATCATTATCTATAACTTCTTGAACCTGGAATCTAATAACATCTTCTTTATCTGTTATTTCTTTTGACAATTTTTCTAGAAAATCAGGTTCTAAAAAATCATCGCCATCTAAAAATATTATGTATTTTCCTGTAGCATGTTGAATACCTATATTTTTTGCTTTTGCAAGTCCAGTGTTTTCACTATAGACCCTTTTGAAATTCTTATAGTTTTTTTCATATTTAGAAACAATTTTGTCGCTTCCATCGCTTGATTTATCAGATACCATTATTACTTCATAGTTTTTATAACATTGCAAAACAATAGATTCTAAACATCTATTTAAAAATTCTTCAACATTATAAATTGTAACTATTATTGTAAAAGTACTGTTTTTCATATAAATCAATTAATAAATTGTAAAAATTTATTCCACTCACTTTCATCAAAAAAATCTTTTGATATTCTATTGGTATCATATGCCTCTTTTAATTCTCTTTTTGCATATTCAGTAAATATTTCTTTATCTTCACCTTCGGCCATATCTATCGTCCATTGGTAAGAGAAATATCTTCTAAAATTGAAACTGAACCATTGCATATCAGTTACATTTGAACTTGATAATAAATATTCTTTGTTTAATTCCCACTCTTTTTTTGACTTTTCAACTAAACTTTTTGAATTATAGTGTATTGAAGAACCAGGGTTATCTTGTCTCCAATAATAGAATGGATTTTCTATGAAACATACTCTTTTTGCATAATAAAGTGTTCTTAAATAGAATCCAACATCTTGATATGACCCACCTGGAGTTTCATGATGTCTTATATGATATTTATTTAAAAAATCTTTTTTGTATATTCCTGCCCAAGTATGTAATGCACTATTATATGGACTTGTATCAAATTGAGGATTTAATATTTTATTATATAAATCATTGTTTCCATATACTATTGATTCTCTAGATAATTGTTTATTCTTAGGCATTTCTGCGTAATAGAAGTATATATCACTTCTTATCCAGTCTAAGTCATTTTTCTTAGCTTCATAATATAATGTTTCATACATATCTGGAGCTACTTTATCATCTGATTCAACTAGTCCTATATATTCTCCTCTAGCCATATCCATACATTCATTTACAGATTGACCATATCCAGATCCTTTTTTAGATATAACCTTTACTCTAGGGTCTTTTTTCTCATACTCACGTAGGATTTCAAGTGAACCATCATTTGATCCACCATCGCCGCAAATAACTTCTATTTGCTTCATAGTTTGGTTTAAAATGCTATCTAAACATTCTCTTAAAAATTTAGCAACATTAAAAACTGGAACAACAACTGTTACTTTTGGATAGTTTAAATCTTCTAAAAAATCTATTAATTTATCTTTTTCTTTATTTTTCTTTTTCATGTTAAAAATCTCTTCCTCTGATTTTGCCTTATATTCTTTAAATTCTTTATTAACATCTGACAAAAGTCTTTCATTTTTTATTATTATATTTTTCTTATCTAATAACTCTTTTTCATTTTTAATAATAATATTATTTTTATCAATAATCTCTTTTTCTTTTTCTGAAATCAAATCATTTTTACTATTTATTTCTTTTTCTTTCTCAGATATTGTTTTTTTATCATCAATTAATTCTTGTTCTTGTCTAGTTATTATAGACTGCTTATCGATTATTTCATGTTCTTTTTCTTCTATTTTATTTAACCCATCTGTTATTTCTTGTTCTTTTTGTTTTACTAAGTCATCCTTTTGTTTTAATTCATCTAAAGTTCTTTTTTTATATTCATCATACTCTATAGATAAATTTTCTAACCTTTTAGGATGAACAATATTAATTGGGCTTTTTCCTACTTCAAAACATTTCTTTATATGTTCAAATTTGTCTTTTTTGACATAGAACATCATATTCTGTCTATACCAAAAAGCTATTTCTTTATTATCCCAAAATTTCCAACGTAAACAATCATAACATTCATAACCATATCCTTTGAATTTATTTATCCAGTATGTTGGATATTGTTCATTAACATGATTTGTTCCACCTTGATTTGGAACTGCTGCCGAAAATAGTATTACATCCGAGAGATTTGTTATATTTTCTAAGAAGATATCAGAATACTTTTCATCAATATGCTCTGCAACTTCTAGTGAAACTGCTAAATCATATTTTCTTCCAAGATTTATCCTTTTAGTTAAATCAAAAGGCTTGAAATACTTTTTATCTATTAATTGCCATTCTGAATTAACATAATCTCCATCTATTCCCAAAACATCTTTTATACCTTGTCTATTAAATTCACTAATCCATGTCCCTGATCCACATCCCAAGTCAATTACTGAAGTTGGATGTAAGTGTTCAATGATATATGAAACAATAATTTTAGCAGCATTCAAATCTTTTCTATTAGTCTCATAAAAGTTTTTGTCATATAAATCACTGTTGTTCATATCATCACCTATTATTTTTTAAATATATGATAAATTTTTCTAGGTACTTTTAAGATGAAATTTCCTGTTTTAAACGTTTTAGAATTATATACATTTTCTAATACATTAAAATACTCATAATCAATACTTGCTGCAGTTGGAGTATCATGATGAATTAAGTTATATAATGGAGAGAATATAATTTTCTTTTCTCCATCTTTTTCTATAAATCTAATTTCATCATCTGGAAAGTTCATTGGTGCAGTAATATTAGGGTCAATATTATTACCAATAAACTGCATGATTTTATCTTGATTTATGCTTTCTTGAGCATCAATTAACATTTTCAATAATTCAAAATTTCCTTCGCAAATTCTTTTTTCAAATAATCTTCCATATTCATAGTTGATTCTTTGAAGAGTGAAATAATGACACATATCTAAACCTAATTTATCAGTAGTTTTTAGTTGTACTGCTAAAGATTCGATAGCATCTTTGCAAAGATCTGCATTCCATTCATACCCTTCATGACATCTATAAAGATATAATTCTACTGGTACTACAAAGAATTTTTTTGCAGCATTAAAAGCACAAATTGTAAATCTTGTATCATCATATACACGTATTTCTGCAAATCTAGCATTACAATCCATAATCATTTTTCTATCATAAATATAACTATGGAAATGATAATCGTATTGAACATCTTTGTAATTAAATAAACGTCCTTTAGGGAATCCAACTAAGAATGGTCTATGCAAAGGATGATTATATGCTTCTCCATTTGCCGGTTTAACTTGTCTTAAAGCACCACATATTTTAACGTTATATTCTTTTGCTGCTTCATACATTTTAGCAAGTGCTGTCTCATCTAAATATAAATCATCACCATCTAAGAATGTTATATATTCACCAGTTGCATGCTCTATACCATAGTTCTTTGCTGCACCAATTCCTGGCCTTTCTTGTGTAAATATTTTAATTCTATCATCTTTCTTTTGCATCATTTGTAAAATATCAATAGTATTATCAGTAGAATGTCCATCAACAAAAACCATTTCAATTTCTTCTAATGTTTGCTTAAGCATACTATCTAAGCATTCCATTATAGTCTTATCTGAATTTTTTACAGTTATTATTATTGATACTTTAGGTGTTTTTTTATTAACTTTATTTGCCATTTTCTTTATCCTTCCCTATTAACCTATCTTTTAATTCATAACTTTCCCTTAATATTCTATCCATGTTCCAATATTCAAAATTACCAAATCTACCATTTAATATAATTCCTTCTTTAGAATAATACTTTCTAATATATTCCATATTTTCAGTATGATTCAAATCATATATTACATATGCATATTGATATTTTGTAATATCTATAAATTCTACATCACTAGTCTTTTTAGCAAATCCTATTTTTACTAATCCGTCTTTTATTTTTTCTTTAAATGTATTTTCATCTAGTGTATCGATGTGATCATTTTTTCTATATGTTACTTCAACCATATAAGTAGCTTCTTTTTTAGAATGATGATATTCACTACCTAAGAAATCCATTTTAGATATTCTATGAAAAATAACATCTTTATCAGGAATCATATAGGCAAAGTTTTCTCCACATAAATCATATGGTAATTTTACAAAGCTTATGATAATAGAGTTATATCTTAAATCATTTACTTTCTCTTTTACTTCTTTGGTAGCATTAGCATATGCCTTAGTTAATTCTTGAACTGGTATTGTTGAAATAATCTTATCTGCAACATATTCCTTACCGCCAGCAGTAACAATGTACTTTTTCTTATCTTTTTTAATATTAGTAACTTTAGCATTAGTAACAACCTTACACTTTTTAGGATCCAATCTTCTTAAGAATCCATTAGGAACAGCTTCTATTCCTCCCTTTGTAGGAAAACTAAAATACAATTGATGTAAGTATCCTTGAATTGTTTCACCAGCTGCACTTCTTCTAATTTCTTCTTGTGTAGGCTTTGGAATTCTGTCAACCATAGACGTATTCATAAATGCTGGATCATATTTCCATATTTTTTCATTATATGGTCTAAGATATGTATTTGTTATTCCTTCTCCAAATGTTTTTAAAAAGAATTGAATCATATTACTAGAATCATAATTCTCATATGGATTATTGTTGAATGCAGTAATACAATAATTCAAATCTTCTTGTGGAAGTTTTGACAAATCATTTTCAAATGGATATTGAACTTTTCTTCCTTTGTAAAGGATTTGATTACTTCTTACTAAATCGTTTTTACCTTCATCTAAAACACTCAACATTAAATTTAGCATCTCTTTATCTTTACTAAATAAAATATGAGGTCCAACATCATATGTATAACCATCTTTTTTGATACTACGGCATAATCCACCAGTTGTTTTTTCCATTTCTAGTAATGTAATATCATCATATCCCTTTTCATTCTGTAAAAAATAAGCTGTACTAATTCCGGACAATCCAGCTCCTAAAATAATTGTTTTCATATACTGCCTTTCATGTATTGTTATCAATACTGTCTAACTAATGTTTATCATTAATATTTTCCCCTGTAATTTCCCCTTTTGTTAAGAAATTATAGAAGATTTTCATCATCATATGATCGAATGTCATATGAATATCCTCATCTATTTGCATATCTTCTTCTGCAACATGCATTTTATAATCGGCTAATTCTTTTAATTTTCCACCTTTATATCCAGTTATACCAACAACCTTTACTCCACATTCTTTCGCGTATGTTGCAGCATTTAGGACGTTTTTAGAATTACCTGATCCACTTATTCCAATAAATAAATCATTCTTATTTAATTTATTTAATAATTGAAATCTAAATACTTCTTCATACCCTATGTCATTAGCAACTGCCATAACTGTTGGAAAATTATCGTTCAAACAATAAAATCTAAATTTATTGTCAACATATTCAGAGATTCCTTTGTTGAAATCATTTTGCATATGAGATGCTGTTGAAGCACTTCCTCCATTACCACAAACATAGATTGTTCCTTTCTTTTGATATGCTTCATATATAGCGTTCATTGCTTCATTAATTTCTTCTAAATTTAGATTCTGAATAACTCTTATTTCCCTATCATAATATTCTTTAATCGCGTTTTTAAAATTTACTTTTTTCATAATTATCTTTTTTTAACTTTTTTCCTTTTTCTTTTAATATTATATCAACAGCTCCATTAAGGTCATCACAAACATAAGTTAGATTAACATCATATTTGCAATCATTACCTCCTTGACCTGTTCTAACCAAAATTCCTGTTAACCCAGCATTTTCTGCTAGCTTCATATCTAATGTAGAATCACCAATCATAAATGAACTATCTAAATCTATGTTATATTCTTCTGCTGCTTTTTTTATTAATCCAGTAGATGGCTTTCTACATTCACATTGTATTTTTAACTCTGGAACTTCTCCTTCAAATCCTTTATCTGGATGATGTGGACAAAAATATAAGTCATTAATGAATGCTCCACCTTCACCAAGAAGTGTTTCCATTCTTTTATGTATTTCTTCTAATTCTTCAAAAGAAACTTCTCCCCTAGCAATTACAGGTTGATTAGTAATTACAATACATAAATAATCAGAATCATTTATTTTCTTAATGGCATCTACTACTCCAGGTATTAATTCCATTTGATCTACACTTCTTAAAAATCCAACATACTCATTAATTGTTCCATCTCTATCTAAGAAAATACACTTCTGTTTCTTACTTAAATTTCTTTTTTCAGGTATTCCATTGTTAAAGTCTTCTTGAACATGTGCATAACGTTCTGGTGTTCCCATATCTTTTGCATATTCACTAGACTTATAAGAGAATACTTTACCTTGTTCAATTAATGGAACTACAATATCCTTTTCATAATTGTATTTCTTTTCTTCTTGAATAAAATCTAATGTATCCCTTGAAAAAATCATTACTCCAGCATTTACTAAATTATGATAGTTATACTTTGTTCTATCATTTGTTTTATGATCAAATGCAAGTACTTTATCATCACCATCAGTAACGACCAAATCACTATCAAAAGGATGAGCATTTGGATGAGTTAATAATGTTACTTTAGCACCTTTACTATAATGAAATTCTTCCATCTTTTTAAAATCTATGTCAATAAATACATCTGCTAACAAGAAAATGAAATCATCATCAATTTTATCTTTTAAGTAATATAAAGATCCTGCTGTTCCAAGTGGTTTTTCTGGATCCTCTGTAACATAAGAGATGTTAACTCCTAATTGACTTCCGTCACCAAAATAATTTTTTATCACTTCACCTAAATGACCAACAATAATTGTTATGTCTTTAATGTCAGATTTTTTTAAATTCATTATTTGATGATAAAGAATTGGATGGCCAGATACTTCCAACATTGGTTTTGGAATCACATCACCAGTAATTGAACTAATTCTAGTTCCTTTACCTCCAGCTTGTATTACTGCTTTCATAACTTTTCCCCCCTGTAGGTTATTATTTAATAGATCTTACTGTTTCTCTTACAGCTTCATCTGATGTATAGTTGGCAGTCCATCCTGCTTTATGAATCTTAGTTAAGTCATATTGGAATTTAGGAACATCTCCCTTCCATCCAACATTTCCTCCAGTATACTTATATTTTACATCTTTATAACCTAATTCTTCACATACTATATCTGCAATTTTTGTAACTGATGTTGCAGTTTCAACACCAACATTATAAATATGAACACCTTTATCAATTTTTTTTGTCATAAATATAATACAATCAATTAAATCTGGAACATAAATATATGGTTTAGTTTGAGTACCATCACCTAATATTTCTAGTTCATGTGGATTCTTTTTTAATTTCTTAACAAAATCAAATATAACTCCATGAGTTAGATTTGGTCCTATTACATTAGGAAATCTAAATATCATAGTATTAAAATCATTCATGTATGAATATGATGAAATGAAATTCTCAGATGCATATTTAGCTCCACCATAATAAGAAATTGGTTTTAATCCACCTAAATCTTCTGACATCTTCTTTGAACTTTCATCTCCATAGATGGCAGATGTTGATGAGAAAAATAAATTCTTTATATTATTTCTTCTCATTAATTCCAATACACCTCTTGTAGTCATAAATGTATCTTCATAGTCTACTGATGGATTCTTTCCACCTTTTTGAATATCAGAATTTGCCGCTAAATGATATACAATATCAATTTTTTCATTTTTTAATGTGTCACAAAATTTTTCATTATCATTTATGTCGATTTCATAAAATTTATAATTCTTGTTCTTTTTAAATTTATCAACATTTTCTTTTTTACCTAATGTAAAATTATCAACACAAATAACTTCATATTTTTCTTTTAATAATCTTTCAACAAGGTGTGAACCTATAAAACCGGCACCACCTGTTACTAATGCTTTCATATATAATCCTTTCTAATCAACGAATTTTACTATTGTCCCAGTATGATCAAATTTAAATTCCATCTCTGGGAGTTCTTTCATTGCCTTTCTAAATTTTGCTTGTCTTTCTTCAGGAACGTAGAATAAGAAAAATCCACTTCCACCTGCACCAAGAATTTTTCCTCCTAGAGCCCCATTCTTTAATGCTTTATCATACCATTTATCGAATTTAGGATTACTTATTCCACTAGCAAGTGTTTTCTTTATCATCCAGTTCTCATGAAGAATTCTACCAACTGAATCAATATTATTGTGTTCAAGTTCATATTTTAATCTATATGTCATATCCACAATTCTTTGTTGACCAGCTTCTTTTTCTTTTGCACTTACCATATTTTTTGATTGTTCTTTTAATATTGTTGAAGCACTATGCTCACCACCAACGTATAACATAATCAAATTTTTTTCTAATTGTTTATACATATCATGGCTTAGCAATATTGGCTCAACATCAACAGAACCATCTGGATTAAATTTGTAGAAATTAAGTCCGCCATATGCAGCAGCATATTGGTCTTGTTTTCCAATTGGGTTTCCCAACTTTTTAATTTCTAGATTACATGCTAACTCAGCAAGTTCTCCTTTTGAAGCATATTCTCTTTTAATACACTTCAAATTATTAATTAATCCAACAGTAAAGGCAGATGATGATCCAAGACCAGTTCCTTGCGGAACATCAGCAATAGATGTTATTTCAACACCATCTATTTTCTCATCAATCAAACATTGCCTAAAATACTTATGCTCTACTTTTCTTACATCATCAACTGTTTCTACTTTTGAATACCTTAACGTAGTAGTTTTCTTATCAAAAGATGGATGTGAAGTAATATACATGTATTTATTAATTGTTGTGCTAATTACGCATCCCCCGTTTTTTTCATAGAACGCTGGTAAATCACTGCCCCCGCCACATAAACTTATTCTAAAAGGCGTTCTAGTTACTATCATTTTTTTACCTCCTGATTTTTTTTATTTTTGACTATCAACGTATTTTTTACATACGTCTTTAGTATTTCCAAATGCCTTAATCTCTCCATGGTCAATCCAAACAACTTTGCTACATATTTTTTTTATGGAATCCATAGAATGTGAAACATAAACAACAGTTGTTCCTTTGCTATTAATCATAGACATCATTTTCTCTTCACTTTTCTTCTGAAAACGCAAGTCTCCAACAGATAGTATTTCATCAACTATTAATACTTCTGGATTAACTATTGTTGAAACAGAAAACGCTAACTTGGCTACCATACCTGAAGAAAAGTTCTTGACTGGAACATCTATAAAATCTTCTAATTCAGAAAATTCTACTATTTCATCAAACTTCTTATCTATAAAGTCTCTTGAATACCCAAGAATAGCCCCATTTAAATAAATATTTTCTCTTGCAGTTAATTCTCCATCAAAGCCTGCACCCAATTCAATCATTGGGGAAATCTTACCATTAACAGTAACGCTTCCTATAGTTGGTTTATATACGCCCGCAATAATTTTTAATAATGTCGATTTTCCTGCTCCATTTGGTCCTATAATACCGATTACATCACCTCTATTGATTTTTAAATTTACATTCTTTAAAGCCCAAAAGTCATTATTAACTTTTTTCTTTTTTCTTTTTTTTGGGCTAAACATTCTAATAAAAATTGTTTTTAAAGTATTATCTTTTTCTATTTCCAAATTAAATTTCATTGAAACATTTTCAAGTTCTATCATAATGCACCTCTATATATAGTAAATAAACTTATCCTGTTTTCTTTTAAAAACAAATAATCCAATTAATAATGTTACTATTCCATATACAAACATCATAATTAGATATGTCGGAGTTAATGGATCCGAGAATAAGACAATTTCTCTAATCCCGTTTATATATACATATAAAGGATTATATTTAAATATTTCTTGTAAATTTTCTGGTAATATTTTAATCGAATAGAAAATTGGAGTTAAATAGTTAAGAATTGTCAAACATATTCCCCAAATATAAATCATATCTCTTAAAAATACAGTTACGGTTGATAAAATATAACTGACACCTAGTATAAAAAGTAATGTACAAAAGAATATATACGGCAATAACAGATAATAAATATTTAGTGAACATTTTGTATGCTCAATATCACTTCCTGATAATGCAATAACCAAGAAGAATGGTATTAGAGTAAATAAAAAATTTAATCCAGCAAATAATACCTTTGCCAGTGGAAAGATATATTTTGGAATATAAACTTTATTAAGTAATGTTCCGTTTCCTACAATAGCTGTCAAAGTATTATTCGTGGCTTCCGAGAAAAAATTAAATATCAATAAACCACTCATTAAATAAACTAAAAAGTTTATTCCATCCATTTTAATTTTGAACATATTAGTAAATACTACCGCTAATACAAGCATCATCAATAATGGATATAATATACTCCACACTATTCCTAAATAGCTTCTTTTATACTTTACTTTAAAGTCTCTCTTAATGAGTTCCTTTAATAAAAACCTATAATTTTTAATTCCTTTAATTGCATTTGTATTGTTGTCCATAATAAATCTCCATACTATAAATTTTCAATAGTACCCTACTTATATTATTTTACTTTAATTTCTTTAATTAAACAAGTAATTTATCTTGCATAGGAATTGTTTGCACAAAAAAAGAAGATTTTTTTTTTAATCTTCTTTTACTTCTTCTTTATTTTCTTCTACAACTTCTTCAGTTTGTTCTTTCTTTGGTGCTTTTTCTTTTTCTTGTTTATCATCATTTTGGAATACTTTCTTTCTTGAGAAATTTAATCTTCCTTTCTTATCCCATCCGATACATTTAACAACTATTTCATCACCTAAAGATACAACATCAGTAGTCTTTTCAACACGGTCTTTAGCAAGTTCAGAAATATGTACTAATCCTTCACATCCAGGCCATACTTGAACGAAGCATCCAAAGTCTTCAATCTTAACTACTTTAGCAGTATATAATTGTCCTTCTTCTACTTCTTTAACAACGTCTTCAATCATTTGACGAGTCTTTTCAATTATTTCTTTATCTGTATGGTAAATAGTTACTCTTCCATCATCTTCTAAGTCAACTTTAACAGCATTCATATCATTAACTGCTTTAACATTACTTGCTTCAAGAATGATCTTAGTAATCATTTCTCCACCCTTACCGATTACATCTTTAATCTTTTCAGGTTTGATCATGAATGTAGCAACTTTTGGAGCATACTTGCTAACTTCTTTTCTTGGTTCAGCAATTTGTTTCTCCATAACATCAAGTATTTCCATACGAGCTTGTTTAGCTTGTGCTAAAGCTTCTTTTAAGATTTGTTTAGTTATACCTTTAATCTTAATATCCATTTGAAGTGAACAAATACCTTCTCTAGTTCCTGCAACTTTGAAGTCCATATCTCCTAGATGGTCTTCCATTCCTTGAATATCAGTTAAGATTGTATAATCATCACCATGAGTGATTAATCCCATTGCAATACCTGCAACTGGAGCTTTAATTGGAACTCCTGCAGCCATTAATGATAAACATCCAGCACAAATAGTAGCTTGTGAACTTGATCCATTTGATTCAAGTATTTCTGATACTACACGAACTGTATATGGGAATTCTTCTTCACTTGGCATTACTT
>CAMKPE010000003.1 GCA_946414595.1 uncultured Clostridium sp. | reverse complement strand
TTCTAATTCATTTAATTTCATTATCCTAAAATCTCCTCTACTGTTTTTCCTCTTAATTTTGCGATATGTTCAGGTGTTTTTAATTGTCTTAATGCATCAATTGTTGCACTAGCCATATTATTTTTAGTTCTTGATCCAAGTGATTTTGCTGAAATGTCACGAACACCAGCAAGTTCAAGTACAGCTCTTACTGCACCTCCTGCGATAACTCCAGTTCCGGCAATAGCAGGTTTTAATAATACTCTTGCAGCTCCAGATGTTCCAATAACTTCATAAGATATTGTTCTATCTTCAGCTAGAGGTACTTTTATTAAATTTTTGTTAGCATCTTGAATAGCTTTTTTAATTGCATCTGGTACTTCGTTTGCTTTTCCCATACCAAGACCAACTTGTCCATGTTTGTCTCCAACAACAACTGTAGCAGAAAATCTTCTTTGTCTACCACCTTTATTAACTTTAACAACGCTCTTGATTTCAACAACTTGTTCTTCTAAAGCTTTTTGTTTTTGGTCATCTTTTCTATTTTGCATAAATAACCTCCTTCTAGAATTCTAAACCATTCTCACGTGCAGCTTCAGCTAAAGCTTCTACACGTCCATGGTATAGATATCCGCCTCTATCAAATACAACTTTTTTAATGTTTGCTTTACCTGCTAATTTAGCGATCTTTTCTCCAACTTTCTTAGCAGCTTCAACATTACTTCCATTAGTTAATTTTAGATCTTTGTCAAGTGATGATGCTGATACTAGAGTTCTACCTTGTTCATCATCAATGATTTGTGCAAAAATGTTTGAATTTGATCTAAACACATTAAGTCTTGGAACAGCAGTTGTACCATGTACATCTTTTCTTACTCTTTTGTGTCTTTCAACACGCATAGCATTTCTTGATTCTTTTTTAATCATAAGTAACTTCTCCTTATCTTATATTTTAAGCAGCTTTCTTACCTTCCTTACGAATAATGTGTTCGTCTTTATAACGAATACCTTTTCCTTTATAAGGTTCAGGTTGTCTAACTTTTCTAACATTTGCTGCAAATTCTCCAACTAATTCTTTGTTTGCTCCAGTAATAGTTAATTCTGTATTGCTTGGAGATTCAACTTTTAATCCAGCTGGGATTTGCATTTCTACTGGATGACTATATCCAGCACTTATAACTATTGCATTTCCTTTTAGTGCGAAACGATATCCAACACCAACGATTTCAAGTTCTTTTTTGAACCCTTCAGTAACACCAACTAACATGTTGTGAATGTTAGCATTGATTGTACCATGCATTGGTTTGAAAGTATCATTTTCTCTTGTTACTTCTAAAGTGTTTCCTTCTACTTTAATATCAATTCCTTGAGCTAAAGTAGTAGTAAGTTCACCTTTAGGTCCTGCAACTTTAACAATTCCGTTTTCATTTGTAACTGTAACACCAGCAGGTATTACTAGTTTTCTATTTCCTATACGACTCATTTCCCTAGGCCTCCTTACACTTTAGATTACCAAACATAAGCAAGTACTTCTCCACCAAGATTTTGTTTTCTAGCTTCTTTATCAGTCATAATACCTTTTGAAGTAGACATGATAGCAATTCCTAAACCATTTAATACTTTAGGAACTTCATCACTCTTAACATAAACTCTTAATCCTGGTTTAGATATACGTTTAAGTCCAGTAATTACTCTTTCTTTCTTATTTCCGTATTTAAGTGTTAATAGAATGTTCTTTTCAACACCTTCACTTACTACTTTATATTCTTTAATGAATCCTTCTTCTTTTAAAATTCTAGCAAGTTCTACCTTTAATTTAGAAGCAGGAACGGTTACTTCTTCATAACCCATTGAATTTGCATTACGGATACGTGTTAACATATCAGCAATTGTATCAGTTACTACAGCCATAATTTAATCCTCCTTCCCAATTACCAGCTTGACTTTTTAACACCTGGTATTTGTCCTTTATAAGCTAATTCTCTAAAGCAAATACGGCATATTCCAAATTTACTTAAAACTGCATGAGGTCTACCACATCTTTTGCAACGAGTATATTCACGTACTTTAAATTTTTGCTTTCTATTAGCTTTAACAATCATACTTTTTTTTGCCATTATTTACCCTCCAATTACTTTCTAAATGGAATTCCAAGTTCACTTAATAAATCATATGCTTCTTCATTAGATTTTGCAGTTGTTACGAATACGATATCCATACCACGTACTTTTACAACATTGTCATATTCTATTTCAGAAAATATTAATTGTTCTTTAATTCCTAATGTGTAGTTTCCACGTCCATCAAAAGCCTTTGGTGAAACACCTCTAAAGTCACGAACACGAGGTAATCCGATAGATACTAACTTATCCATAAAGTTGTACATATTATTTCCTCTTAATGTAACCTTACATCCAATTGCTTGACCTTCTCTTACTTTGAATCCTGCAATTGACTTTCTAGCCTTTGTGATAACTGGCTTTTGACCTGAAATTAATTCAAGATCTTTAGCAGCAGCTTCAATTAACTTAGAGTTAGAAGTTGCATCTCCTACACCCATATTAATAACAATCTTCTCAAGTTTTGGAACTTCCATAATAGTAGTATAATTATGTTTTTTAATTAAGCTTGGAACGATTTCATTTACATATCTCTCTTTTAGGCGGTTCATAAATCAATTCCTCCTTCCACTAATCAATCTTCTCGCCAGATTTTTTAGCGACTCTTACTTTTTTATCTTTTTCTATAGTATGACCAATTCTAGTTCTTTTCTTTGTTTTAGGATCAATAATCATAACATTAGATGCATGGATAGGTGCTTCTACTTCTAGAATTCCACCAGATTCTTGTCCATTACCTTTCTTATGTTTTTTAACTATGTTAACACCTTCAACTATTACTCTGTTTTCTTTAGCTAATGTCTTAGTAATTTTTCCTTCTTTACCTTTACTAGCTCCGGCAATTACTACAACTTTATCTCCAACTTTTAAGTTCATAATAACCTCCTATAGTACTTCTTTAGCTAAAGATACAATTTTCATGAAATCTTTATCACGAAGTTCTCTAGCAACAGGTCCGAAAATACGAGTTCCAACAGGACTCTTATCATCCCTGATTATTACACATGCGTTGTCATCAAACTTAATGTAAGAACCATCTTCTCTTCTTAATCCGAATGTAGTTCTAACGATTACAGCTTTAACAACTTTTCCTTTTTGAACAGTTCCATTAGGTGTTGCATTCTTAACTGTACCAACAACTATGTCACCGATATTACCAGTTTTAACTTTGCTTCCACCCATAACACGGATAACTAAAAGTTCTCTTGCGCCTGAGTTATCAGCAACTTTTAAACGACTCTCTTGTTGAATCATATATATCCTCCTTCACCTAATAGTTATTATAAAATAACTGCTTCCTTTACTATTTCTTTTAAGTAGAATCTCTTAGTCTTAGAAATAGGTTTAGTTTCAACTATTCTAACTACGTCTCCTACTTTAGCTTTATTAGTTTCATCATGAACTGCATATTTCTTAGATGACTTAACTCTTTTTCCATATAATGGATGTTTCTTATAAGTCTCTACTAATACAGTTATTGTTTTATTATTAACAGAACTAACAACTTTTCCAACTAATTCTCTATTTGTTTTTTCCATAATACCCTCCTACTTAGCCTTTCCTTCTAATTCTCTTTCGCGAAGAACTGTTTTAAGTCTTGCTACTGTATGTCTTAAATCTTTGATTTTTGAAGGTTTATCTAAGTTTCCAGTTGCTTGTTGGAAACGTAAGTTGAAAAGTTCTTCTTTAGTTTCTTTTATTTTTGCAACAATTTCATCAGTGGTTAGATTTCTAATTTCATTAACCTTCATTTATATCACCACCATTTTCTTTCTTAACGAATTTTGTTTTGATAGGTAATTTATGTGAAGCAAGTCTTAGAGCTTCTCTTGCGATTTCTTCTGAAACTTCTTTAACTTCAAACATAATTTTTCCAGCTTTAACAACTGCTACCCATTCTTCAACGTTTCCTTTACCTTTTCCTTGACGAGTACCTAATGGTTTCTTAGTTAAAGGCATATGTGGGAAAATGTTAATATAAACTTTTCCACCACGTTTCATATAACGAGTCATAGCAACACGAGCTGCTTCGATTTGATTTGCAGTGATCCAAGCACCTTCAACTGCCATTAACCCATATTCACCATTGTGTAATTCAGTATTACCTTTGGCATGACCTTCGTAAGGTAATCTGTGTACACGACGATATTTTGTTCTTGATGGTATTAACATTCTTAATTACCTCCTTTAGTCTTTTTTTCTTGAAGAATTTCTCCTTTATAAATCCATACTTTTACACCAATTTTTCCAAATGTTGTATCTGCTTCAGATAAAGCATAGTCAACATCTGCTCTTAATGTATGTAGTGGAATTGTTCCTTCAGAGTAACCTTCACCTCTAGCGATATCAGCTCCATTTAATCTTCCTGATACTAAAGTTTTAACTCCTTTAGCTCCAGCTTTCATAACGTTTCTGATTGCTTTCTTTTGAGCCATTCTAAATGATGCTCTGTTTTCAATTTGTGATGCGATGCTATCAGCAACTAATTTTGCATCCAAATCAGGTTTCTTTATATCAACGATTGAAATTTGAATTTCTTCGTCAACTAGCTTAGAAATATCTTTCTTTAAGTTTTCTATTTCTGCTCCTTCTTTACCGATGATTACACCAGGTCTAGAAGTGTGAATAATAACTTCACATCTTTTTGCATTTCTTTCAATTTCTACTGTACTAACACCAGCGTTTGCTAACTTCTTATCAAGATATTTACGGATTTTTAAATCTTTTTCAAGATATTTACTAAAATCAGCATTATTAGCATACCAGTTTGCTTCCCAGTTTCTATTGATTCCAATTCTAAGTCCGACTGGACTAACCTTTTGTCCCATATTTACCTCCTTAGATTATTTCTCTGTCACACCTACGATAATGTGACTTGTTCTTCTATCTTTGTGTCCGATATGACTACGAGAATCAAACATTACTCTTTTCATAACAGGACCTGCATCAACTCTAGCTTCACAAACGAATAGTTTGTTTCTATCAAGTTTATTATTATTTACAGCATTTGCAACTGCAGAATTTAAAACTTTTAAAATGATATTGCTAGTTTTTTTGTTCATATTTTCAAGTATTGTTATTGCTTCATCGACATTTTTCCCACGGATTGTATCAATTACTAATCTTGCTTTAATTGGGGAAATTCTAACTGCCTTAGCGATTGCTTTTGCTTCCATTTCTGTTTCCTCCCTAGTCATTATTTATCCTTGTTTTCACCATGTCCACCGAATTTACGAGTAAGAGCAAATTCACCAAGCTTATGTCCAACCATATCTTCAGTAACATAAACTGGGATAAACTCTTTACCATTGTGAACTGCAAATGTGTGTCCTATAAAATCAGGATAGATTGTAGAACGACGAGACCAAGTTTTAATAACTTCTTTCTTTCCATTCTTATTTAATTCTTTAACTTTATTTAATAATCTGTCAAATACATAAGGACCTTTTTTAAGACTTCTTGCCATTTCCTAATCCCTCCTACTTGCTATTACGACGACGAACGATTAATTTATCAGACGCCTTTTTCTTTCTAGTTTTGTATCCTAGTGCTGGTTTACCCCAAGGAGTAACTGGTCCGCTACGTCCAACTGGAGCACGACCTTCACCACCACCATGTGGGTGATCATTAGGGTTCATAACAGATCCACGTACTGTAGGTTTGATTCCCATATGACGAGTTCTTCCTGCTTTTCCTAACTTAACTAGTTCATAGTCTTCATTTCCAACTACACCAACTGTAGCGTAGCAAGAACCTAAAACTAATCTTTGTTCACCACTTGATAGACGAAGCATAACATAGTTTCCTTCTCTACCTAATATTTGAGCACTGCTTCCTGCACTTCTTGCAAGTTCAGCACCTTTACCTGGTTTTAATTCAATATTGTGAACTACAGTACCAACTGGGATATTAATTAATGGTAAAGCATTACCAACTTTAATATCTACATTTTCTCCTGCTACAACAACATTTCCAACCTTTAAATCTTTTGGAGCGATTATATATCTCTTTTCTCCATCAGCATAATTTATTAAAGCAATATTTGCACTTCTATTTGGATCATATTCAATAGTTGCAACTTTTCCTTCAATATCTCTTTTATTTCTTTTGAAATCGATTAATCTGTATTTTCTTTTAACTCCACCACCGTGATGTCTTACAGTGATTTTTCCTTGGTTATTACGACCACCATTTTTATTTAAACTAACTAATAAACTTTTCTCTGGTGTAGAAGTAGTAATTTCTTCATTTACTAGAGTACTCATTTTACGTCTAGCATTAGTTGTAGGTTTAAAACTTTTAATTGCCATAACTAACTCCCTCCTAACCTAGATCGATAGTTTGACCTTCTGCTAACTTAACAATTGCTTTTTTGTATTTGTTTGTCATTCCAGCATAACGTCCTACTCTTCTCTTTTTAGGTTTTACATTAATAGTAGTAATTCTTTCTACTTTAACTTTAAATATTTTTTCTACAGCATCTTTAATTTCAGACTTTGTAGCTTTTGGATCAACTTTAAATAAGTATTTTCCTTCTTCTTGAGCAAGTGTTGATCCTTTTTCAGTAATAACTGGTGCTTTTATAATTTCTAAGTATTTAGTATCCATATTACTTTAGCACCTCCTCTAATGATTTTAATGCATCTTTTGTTACTAGTACTTTA
This sequence comes from uncultured Clostridium sp., assembly GCA_946414595.1. Lineage (GTDB taxonomy): Bacteria > Bacillota_I > Bacilli_A > RF39 > UBA660 > RUG13868. The sequence goes on along the minus strand of CAMKPE010000003.1, from coordinate 90,932 downwards.
GTAGCAGCAACTAAATCTAATACATTAACTTCTGTAACATCTATTAATAAGATATTAGGAATGTTTCTTGAAGCTAAGATTAAATTTTCATCAAGTTCATTAACGATAACTAATGTATTAACTTCATTTAACTTTAATGTATTTAAAATATCTTGCATTTCTTTTGTCTTTGGTGTAGATAATGCTAATTTATCTACTACAACAAAATCTTCTAATTTATCTACAACTGCGCTTCTAAGTGCAAGTCTTCTTTCTTTACGATTTTGTTTAATGCTGTAATCTCTTGGAGTAGGACCGAAAGCAATTCCTCCACCTCTCCATTGAACAGCTCTAATTGAACCTTGACGTGCATGTCCAGTTCCTTTTTGTCTCCATGGCTTACGTCCGCCACCTCTAACCTCTGAACGAGTCTTTGTATCATGTGTTCCTTGTCTTAATGAAGCACGAGCTAATATGATAGCATCATATACAACTTTATTATTTGGAGTAATTCCAAATACTTCATCATTTAATTTAATGTCCTCTATTTTTTCACCTTTTAAATTTAAAAGTGCAACCTTTGTCATCTCTAATTCCTCCTTTCATCATATTTAATTAATTATCCTTAATTATATATAATGATTATTCTCCAACGTTTTCTTCTTTAGTTTCTTCTGAAGTTTCTAAAGCAGCTTCTTCAACTACTTCTTCAGCTGCAGCTTCTTCAACTGGAGCTTCAACTTTTTCTTCTACTGCATAAGTAACAAGTTCAACTGGTGTTGCATTCTTATCACCTTTCTTAACTGCAGTTTTGATAATAACTAAAGATTTCTTTGGACCTGGAACATTACCTTTAACTAAGATAACATTATTTTCTAAATCAACTGATACAACTTCCAAGTTTTGGATAGTAGTTGTTTCACTACCCATATGACCTGGCATTTTCTTTCCTTTTAATACGTGCATTGGTAACAATGTACCTAATGATCCAACACCTCTATGGTATTGTGAACCATGTCCCATAGGACCACGAGATTGGTTCCAACGTTTGATAACACCTTGATATCCTTTTCCTTTGCTAACACCGCTAACATCAACTATTTCTCCTGCGTTAAATACGCTAGCGTCAATTGTTTGACCTAAAGTATAGTCACTAACGTTTACTCCTCTAAGTTCTTTTAAGAAGCGCTTAGGAGCAGTGTTTGCTTTTTTAGCATGACCAATTTTTGCTTTGTTAGAGTTTTTCTCTTTAACATCTACAGTTCCTAATTGAACAGCGTCATAACCATCTTTTTCAACAGTCTTGATTTGAGTTACAACATTTGTTTCAACTTCGATTACTGTAACTGGAACAAGCACTCCATCCTTAGTAAAAACTTGAGTCATTCCTACTTTTTTACCTAAGATTCCTTTTTTCATTTCTTTCCTCCTATAAATTATTTAACAATTATTGTTTGATTTGAATGTCTACACCACTTGGAAGATCTAAATGTGCTAATGCAGCAATTACTTCCTTGTTTGGATTCTTAACATCAATAAGTCTCTTATGTGTACGCATTTCAAATTGTTCACGAGAATCCTTATACTTGTGAACAGCTCTTAAAATAGTTATTTTATCGATTTCTGTTGGAAGAGGTACTGGACCACTAACAACTCCTCCATTTCTTTTGATAGTTTCAACTATCTTTGTAGCAGCATTATCAAGAATTCTATGATCATATGCTTTTAATTTAATACGAATTATATTTGACATATTAAATCCTCCCTTCGCCTATATCTCGTATAGACTTGCTCCGTGTAAATAACCTGATTTTTACCTTGCAACTTTGCCTGGCGTATCAGCAACCTCACACATCTAAGCAGCCACACGTTTAAAAGTATATCATCTATTCCCTTTTAAATCAAGCATTTTTTGAATTTTTTTTATTATTTTTTTGTCAAAAATTAAAAGGAGTATTACTACTCCTTACATAACAATAATATAGGTGCTTCTTCTACTGTTTTTCCTTTTACTGATCTAGTCTCACACCATTTATAATCTTGGCTATTATAAGTAAATAAGTTTTCTGTTTCATAGTATGTTGACCAACTTCTAATTGATGTAGCATCATCTACTAAAGATTTCCTATCAAGAATACTATAAGGTGTCATAATTACTCCTAGATTAGTTTCATCTACAACGTTAGCATAGAACTGATATCCACCTTTTTCAGTAACTATTACTATATATGACTTATCATATACATATGCTCCAAATGGACTTCTTCCAGCATCACCTTTTTCTAATATTACATTCTTAATTGGAACAATCATTATTTCATCATCATCTAATAATGGTCCATATTCTCTCATTTCATATTCACTTCTTATTGTCTCAATATACGCATGTATATCAGATGCATATGAAGATCTTCTTGACCCTAAAATATAATTTGTAACATTTGGTACTGCAATAAGCATTAATATTCCAATTATTATAATAACTGCAATAACCTCAACTAAAGTAAAACCGTTTTTCTTTTTCATAAATCCTCCTATTTACTTTTAGCAATTTGTAATGCTGCATCTAGTTGTGCATCGAAATTGCTTTCTGTATCTAATAAAACTTCTTTTGTAGGGCTAACTCCTATTCCATCTATTTTATTTCCATCCGCAGTTAACCATTCAGTAACCGAATATTTAACATATGCTCCGTTAGATAGTGGCATTAACTTTTGTACTGTTCCTTTACCATATGATTTAACACCAACTATATCTACTTTTAAATTATCAGCAAGACATGATGCAAATACCTCTGCACTTGATGCTGTATATTCATTAATTATTAATACAACAGGTACATCAATTACTTTATCACTATCTGTTTTAATAGTTTCAATATTCTTACCATCAGTGTTCTTAAATACCACACTACCTTTTTCTAAGAATAGAGATGCTATTTGTTTAGCACTAGATAAATATCCTCCACCATTATATCTTAAATCGATTATTAATGAATCAATTCCTTTTTCTTCAAGCTTCTTATAACTTTCTAAAAATTGGGCATAAGTATTACTTGCAAAGTTTCCAATAAGAATTAATCCAACTTTCTTATCATCTACTTCATATATCGTTGATAAAACAGATTCAAGTTCTACTGTATCTAAAGTAGCCGTAATACTTAATTGTTCATCACCTCTTCGAATTTCGAAGATTCTTTCTTCTCCTCTTCCACCTGTTCTAATGTCATAAATCATTTCTTCATAATTATCACCATCAAATGATTTATCGCCCATTTCCAAGATAATATCGCCAACTTTAAATCCGGCTTTATCTGCAGGTGAATCTTCTTTTATTGATTTAATTATTATTTGATTATTTGTATTAATCCCTATTGTTACTCCAAGTCCATTATAAGAACCTTGTAATTGTTCATTAAATGATAAAGCTTCATTTTGATTTAGATATAAAGCATATGGATCGTCCAATGCCTGAATCATTCCATTAATTGCTCCATCAAGCAATGCATCTTCATCTACTTCTTTATAATAGTCATCAAGTATACTGTTATAAACTTCTCTAAGCTCATCTAAATTATCTTTTCTTTTTCCTTTATCGCTATGATATTTATTATAAACAATAAAACTTCCAAGTAATAAACCAAATACAATTGCTATTAAGGAAATAGCGACTACTTCCCAAACATCAAATGAATATTTAGATTTTTCTACAACTACTTCAGTCTTCTTTTTATCTTCAATAACTACTTCTTCTTTTTGCTCTTTCTTTTTTCTAGCCATCCATAGTCACCTCTATAATAATTTTATCACAAAAAAGACAAAATAAAAAAGCAAATTAACAATTTGCTTTTACTTATTAAATAATGTTTTTTCTATGTTTTGAAGTCCTAATGAATAAGATACTCCTTTTCCATTTTCGACTTTTATTAGAATAGGTCCTTTTACTTTAAGACTATCTATATCAGTTACTTTTATTTCACTATCTTTATCTGTTACGTATGAAGAACTAAACTTCTTTCCTAAATCAACAACATATATTTTTTTAGTTCCATCTACTCCATTATATAAATCATATAATCCTGCTGCTTGTATTGATTCATCACTATCAAAGTCATACATTAATACATAATATGAATCAATTGGTCTATTAAATATTTCTCCAGCTAGTATTTCTACATTTTGTATTTCTACTTCTTCTTTTGCTTTTTTACCAAATCTTATTTCACCATTAATAACAGCAAATGTAAAATAGAAAGCTGCAAAAATAAGTACAACAGCACCTAATACTTTAAGCATTCTAACTAATTCTTCTGAATCGCTAGAATAACTACTTACACTTTTATTTTTTTTACTCATAATAATCACCAAGAAAATTATAACACGTAAATACGTTAAAAGTCCATATTTTACAAGTGTTTAATCCTCATCTTTCGTTAATATTAGTTTTTTACCGCTTGGCTTATCTCCTGGAAGTATTAAATCTACTCCCTTTTTTTCTACTCCACTAGCAATTACTTTTTTATCTTCAAGCGGAATATAATCTACTCCATAATTTCTATCATTACCAAATTCCATTTCAATCATTTGATCATTAATTCTCATCAATAAATAGTTTGGAAAAGTAAATCTTCTTTTACCATCAAACATAGTTTCAGCAACTTCAGGAGTAAAATTACTCATCTTTCCAAAGAATGGCAATTTGCCAAGAAATTCAAGTTTAGCATTATAACATGGAACCCAGTTACCAAAATCTAAAACATATGCTTCTTTATCTTCAGCAAATCTTTCACTAGGTATATAAATGTTATAAGCATGATTGAAATCATTAGCATATATTACTTCAAATCCTAAAAGGCTTAATAAGTTTTGTGCCATAATAGCAATTTCAGTACATCTAGCACTTCCATTGTAATAAAAGTCTTTATAACTATGTTCATGAATAGGTGGATAAAATAATCTTTCATCTTTACAAAATAAAGTATGCATTGCCTCTCTTTGTTTAGGTTCAAAATATCTTGCAAATCTATCTTCAATAAATGCATTAACATACATGATGATATCTTGTTCATCTTCAATGTCATCAACTTCTTTTATATACTTAAAGAAATCATAAATGTAACTTTCATCATCCAAGTAATAATAGAATCCATTATTAGTATATTGATCTACTAGATTATCTTTGAATCTAGCATAGACTACTCTAACTCCTTTCGGTATATAACCATTCCAAATATTATTAGATTCATATCCATCATGATCTCCAGTAATTATTCTAGGATTATAACCAATATTATCACCTAAATAATCTGTACAGATATTTTCTTGTTTTGCAATATCAGTAAAAACTTTAATTGCTTCCTCAACAAGTTCTTTAAGTTCTTCATCGGTTTTGCATTTTTTTATTTCTTCTAAAATATCCATAAACCCACCCACATAGTTATCTATTATACATCAAAACAAATAAAAAGAAATAAGATATTTCTTATTTCATAATAGGAATTGTTGTAATTGAATTAGCTATTTCAATTAATTCATTCTTACCCATAACATCAGATACTATATAATAGTCAATTCCTCCACTAGACCAACTTAATGAATTATCAGTTATTGCACCAATAGTATCATTTAAGAAAGATGGTTCTCCAAATATAGGAACTATAGAAAAATCTTTTTCAACATTAGATGTTTCTTCTACTAATAAGAAAGGTTTTTCTCCATCAAAAGTAAGAATAATTCTTTCACCATTTTCTTTATTAACTTTTTCTTCATTAGTTAATACTGTCCCAACAGGTATATATAAAGGATATATAACATCATTTATAGAACTACTAGGATTATCTTCTACTTCAATATTTGAAATAATACTTTCTAATTTAAAGTAATCATCATTAAAGATTGGTTTATCATCTATCTTATTAAATTCCATTGTCATAAGAACAATACTAGAATCATTTAATACTTCTACTTTATTAATATTAGCATCTTTATCTAAATAAATCTTTTGTCTTACTAATCCATTGTTATTTGGGTAATTAACTTTTGTCCCAATAATAAATCCATTATCATTTTCTTTAATTGTTCTGTCACCATCTTTTTCAATATCATCAATTAAAGATTCAAGAATATATATTTGAGAATTATTCATTGGCCAGTTACTTTGAAACTTAAAACTTTTATTTAATGCTGGTGTTATAACTAAGACATGTAAAAGTCTTAAACAAATTTAAAATATAAATCTATATTCTTATCTTCATCTATTTCTATTTTATCTATTAATAAACTGATAAGTGCCTTAGATATTTTTTTAAAAGAGCAGATATCCTTAACAGTAGTTGAATAATTAACTTCATTATTAGAAGATATTTTATCCATAAGAATCTTTTTCTTATCATTACATCTATCTATTTCTAATAATAAATTTTCATAAGTTCTTTTATAAACATCTATTGAAATATTTCCATCAAGCTTATCGTTATAACAGATATCAATCTTCTTATTAATAATTATTATTTGTCTTTCAATATCATTAAGTTCTTTATCATAATTCTTATTACTTGTTAATCTATTGTTTAACTCTTTTGCTAAACGATCAACTCTATCTTTGTTAAAGCGTTCCTTAACAATTCTTTTTAATGTGTTAATTATTAAATCTTCTACTTCTTGATATTTTGTGAAGTGAGGAGTACACACTTTTTCTTTTTTACGTTTAGACCAATAGTTGCAGTTACCATATACCCTATGAACAAGGCCATACTTCAAAGTATTTTGAGGGTGATCTCTAAATCCAATTGTGTGACCACATTCCTTGCAGACAATTAGTCCTCTTAAAAGTATATTTTGTGTAATATCATTACACTTTTTAGAACGATTACCATTGATTTTAAACATATTTTGTACTATTTCAAAGGTTTTATTGTCAATTATTGGTTTAACAACATCTTTAACAACTATCCAGTCACTAGAAGAATTATTTATTCTCTTCTTTGATTTATAGTTAATCTTCTTTTGTTTACATTGTACTAAGTTACCAATATATATTTGGTTCTTGAGTATTCCGCCAACTGTCCTTGTAGACCACACACCATAATGAATATTCACCTGCCCTAATTTCATATTTTTATGCATACTTGGAGTTGGTACTTTATCGCGTGTTAAGGATTCACATATTGACGGAATACTACTACCATTAACAAATAGATTAAATATGTGTTTAACAACATCGCTAGCCTCGTTATCTATTTCTAGTTTATGTTTATCTTCTAGATCTTTTTTATAGCCATAGGGAGCATAGCAACCTACAAATAGACCATTTCTTTTTTTAGTATATAAAGCACTTCTAAGCTTATTAGAAATATCTTTAACATACATGTCATTAAATGCACTTTTGAAAAGCAACATATCATTCGAATTACTATTAAAGGTATCTATTCCATCATTAACTGCAACATACCTAATATTATGTTCAGGGAAATATCTTTCTACATAATAACCAAATTCAATATGATCTCTTCCTAACCTAGAAGTATCCTTAGTAATAATCATATTTATTCTTTTAGATTCACAATCTTTAATCATACGATTGAAACCTACTCTATCAAAAGTAGTGCCTGATACTCCGTCATCTACATATTCATCAATAAATAATAGATTATTATCTCTTATATAATTCATTAATAAATCTCTTTGAGTTGTAATACTCTCACTTTCACCAAGACCATCATCTTCTCTTGATAATCTTAAATAAATACCTACTTTAAAAGTATCATTCATAGATTTTCCTTTATATCCACAATTGTATCTAAATACTCTCTAATTAGTTCCTCAATAGTCTTACCATTTTCATTAAAAAAATAATTAATCTTATATTTCTTGTCCATAATAACACCTCAATAATGTATATGCACTTATTCTTTTTTTTTGCATAAAAAAACAAATAGAATAAATCTATTTGTTATTTACTATATTATTTTCCTCCTGGGTCTCCTGGCTTAGTTGGTCCAGTTTCACCATTAGGTCCTATTGAACCTCTAGCTGGTACTTGACCAGTTTGTTGTCCTTGTTGCCCTTGTTGACCATTTTGCTGACCTTGTTGTCCTTGTTGACCATTTTGTTGTCCTTGTTCACCTGATCCACCGCTTGGCATAGCTCCACCCATTCCAAAGCTTCCAAAATATGTATTATTAGTTCCACTTATGAATGAATCTGGTGTTGTTCTTACTGAATCTAAGTTTTGAGTAGTAGTAACACCAGTTACTGCATCAGTTGTAGTCATAGTAGCACCAGTTGGATTATCTGTGGCTATACTTACTGATACTTTTTTACCCATAGCTTTTCCTACTATTTCAGAAGTTTCATCTATTGTATCGTTAACAAAAGTTTGTGAATCTACTGGTCCATTAATTAATTCTGTATGATCATTAACTGGTGTATATGTTGAACCATTAGTACTTGAAGCAGTTGGTTGTGAATTACCAATTACGCTAGAAGTTACACCATAGTCTTCAGTAAAACTAAATCCTTCAGGCAAATCTGAAGCAGAATGCAAAGTATCGGACGCAGTAGTAACAGATAGAAGAACATTATTTTGTTCTGTTTCCATACTATTATTAATAGTTTTATTTACTTCGGAAATCTTACTATTAAGTGATTCTTTCAATGTTGACATTCTAGTCTTATATGAAGATTGCAAATTACCATCAGGATCGTATAGTGCTAAACTTGTAGGAAATTCATCCATTTTATTTAATAAAGAATTTATATTAGTATTATACTCTTCCAAAATAGTTTTACAAGCTTCTACATTCATTCCAGTAGCACCATTATCATCTTGTTCACGAGCTTGTCCTTCATAAGTTGCAGTTCCATTTATTAGCTTATCTGTAGTATCAATACTAGAAGTATCAAAAGTAGCTCCATTAGCAGATGCCATACTAGCAATAGCATCCGCTACATCTATTGTTAATTTATTTAAAGTAGTAACCGTTTCTTTATACATATCAACGAATACTGGTGCATACTTATTATTAAATGTCACAGCATTTGGTGAAGCCCAGTTATGAGCCAACTCAACTATTAACGTTTCATTGTATTTTTCCAAATATTCGCAAAAACCTTTAAAAACATAATTCAAATTATTCATATCAATTGCTGCTTGTCTTAAATCTATTCCTGTAAATCCATCTCCCATATTAATATCCTCCTAATATGTAATTATTCACAATTAAATTATAACTTACAAAATAAAAAAAGTTAAGACTTTTCTATGCCATAACGTAAACTTCATTGTCACTCTTTAAAATAATTTGTTCATGCCCATTTGACTTATTAACTAAACTAACTTTATAATTATCTTTTTCTTTATAAGATACTTCTACATCATAATTAAAAGTATCCTCATTATTAGTAATAGATAATACTCCATTAATCTTATAAGCATCAAGTGATTTAACTTTATTTTTAAAACTATTAATTATATCCTTATTACTCTTAGAACAACCACATATTAAAAACATTACAAATATAAAACTTAAAACTATTTTTCTTTTCATAATACACTCCTTTTCCTTCAATAAAGTATATTATTTAAAAATAATATTATTACGAATAATTTATTTAATTATGGATAACATATTAGTAAAGGAGGAAAATATGAGAATTCTTCAAAAGATTGCATTAGCTTTAACTATTATAGGTGCTCTAAACTGGGGAATGGTAGGATTATTTGAAACTGATCTTGTAGCAACTCTATTTAATGGAAGCGATAGCATTATATCAAAAATAATATATGTAATAATTGCAATTGCAGGAATTATAAATGTAGGTTTATTATTAGAACCAATGGATGATTATGACAATAAAAAAATGCACAATTAAGTGCATTTTTTAATTACTCTTTGAAATCTTTACTTTTATTTCTTTTACTCGAGGTGCATAAGTAACTGTTGTATTTTCACCCTTAACTTCTACGCTAACTGTGTATTCTCCAACACCTTTTCCAGAAAGATCTACATATGCTTGAATCTCACTAGGTTCTATGGATTCTACAACTTCCTTACTTCCTTTAACAATTACAGTAGATGTTCTATTTTGTTCTCCAACTACTTGTACTGAATATCCTTTTTGTAGATTTACTGCATCTATAGGTATTCCTTCAATATCACGTGATACAATGCTTCCTACTTCAAGTTTAACTGTAATTGTTTTAACGCTGATTTCTCTAATACCTGTTGGTTTAGTTAAGTTAATACTGTAAGTTTTATCTTCTTTAACACCATTAACATCTACAACAACTGGTAAGTATTCAATAGTATCAATTGTTTCTTGGTTACCATATACAGTAACTGTCTTAACTGATGGTGTTAATGATTTAATAGCAACATCATCAAGTTTACCTTGAACAGTTAACTTAATAGGTACTTCTTTACTTGGTGAAGATATCTTAATTGATGCATTAACTGTAGATGGAACTATTTCAACATCTAACTTATTACCTTCAGCATCATATGCGATTAATGGTACATCAGATAATGTAGTTGTTCCAACTTTAACATTAGTTAATTTATCAATGTCTACAACTGCTTTAACAATTGCAACTTCATCAAGTCTATGAGAAGCTCCTTCAACAATAACGTTATCAGTATCTAAGATAATTGAATCTATATTTAATTTAGAATCTAAGTTATCTTTATGAATAACATCTGTTGATACTTCTTTCTTAACTGAAATCTTATCATATATTCTTATATTTACTGATGATGGATCTACTTTATACTGTACTGATGATACAGCTTGTTCATATTTAAATCCTACTGAATAACTACCAGGAGTATATCCAGTTAAATCAAGAGTAACATTATTTAATGGATATTGTTTAGCTAAGTAAACATCCATCTTACGACCTACTAAAGTAACATCTACTTCATCAGGTACACCTTCTACTACATAAGATGCCTTGTCATATTTAACATCTACTTTTTGATTGTATAAAATCTCTGCTGAATTATCTATCAATGATATATGTTTCTTATCAATTGCATAGAAAGTAACTAATGCAAATAATAAGGAAATAACTACCAATGAATTTCTGTTTACTAGGAATTTTTCAAACTTATTGCTTCTATTGCTTAATAGATCAGATACACTAACGAATAGTTTTGTTAGAGGAGTAATTAACCATTTGTCAAAGAATCTAATTATTGCTCTTATAAATCTTACTATAGCTCTACTTATTTTCTTCATAAATCTCTTCCTCATCTATTTCATCGCCAATATCTGACTCTCTTTTTGGTCTTAATTCATCCACTAGCATCATACGTACATCGTCTAATGATAAATTATAGAATAACTCTCCTTTAACGCATACAGATAATCTTCCAGTCTCCTCAGATACTACTAATGCAATACAATCAGTTTGTTCAGTAATTCCTAAAGCTGCTCTATGTCTTGTTCCTAGTCTTTTATTAATTTTATCATTATCACTTGTTGGGAATACTGCCCCGGCACAACTTATTCTATTTCCTTGGATTATTACTCCACCATCATGCATAGGGTTATTTGGGAAGAATAATGCGATTAACAAATCACTTGTTAAATCAGCATATATCTTCTTTGCTTTCTCTATGTAATCAAGTAAGCTAACATCACGTTCAATTACTATTAATGCCCCAATCTTAGCTTTTCTTAAATAATCCATAGATTGAATAATTTCATATATTAATTTTTCTCTTTCATCTACAGTTAATACTTTATGTCTTCCAAGTAATTGGCTTCTTCCTAACTGCTCTAAAACTGCTCTTATTTCTGGTTGGAATATAATTATTATTGCAAGTGGTCCCCACATAATAACATATTCTAGTAACCATCCAATAGTAACTAAGTTAAATACATCGCTGGCAATCTTAAGAACAATCATAAATATAACTCCCTTAAATATAAGAGTTAATTTAACGTTATTCTTTATATTCTTTAAAATATAATAGAACAATAACCATACTAATAAGATATCTACAATTTGATTTAATATTGATAAAACTGAATTTAGTGTTATTGTCATAAATCCTCCTTAATAAATTATTGTTGATCTGTTTGTACAGGTGTAACTTGCACAGGTGTTACTTGTACAGGTGTTACTGCAGGTGTTGTTGATGGCTCCATACTTATAACAACTGGTTCAGCTTGTTTTTGCGGTGCTTCTTGCTCACCTGAATTTAATACCATTACTTGAGGTACTTCTTCCTTCTTAGCTTCACCTACTAAAGGATCATTAAATTGATTTTGCACAGCACCAAGACTTTGATTTTCTACTGGAGTTTCATTAGCAGCTGGAAGTGTTTCATCTTCAACATCCAATATTTGCTTAGATTCCATAGCAGCAATTGCAGCCTCACGTCCTGATTCAATATCGTATGTTTTCTTTTCCTTTAGTTTATTTGCAATAGCAAGTCTTTTTCTATCTGCAACTATTCCTAAAACATAGAAAAATGCGAATATTCCTACTAATACATAAAGCCAATATATAATTCCACTAAAAAAATCTCTAAAAAAATCTAGTACTATCATCGCCTTCACCTCTATCATAAATATGATAACATTTTAAAGGACATTTTACAAGTAAACAATGAAAATAAGTGATAATAAATATCACTTATTTTTTTTACATTTTACTTACTTTTGGAGTGTCCCCATATCTTGCATAAATGCTCTTATCAAGTTCACCTACGTATGTTGGAACAAGTTCAGAATAAGGTATATTTCTAATATCAACTCCCTTAGCAGCCAAACTTCTTTCCATACCAAATATGAAGTTTTGTTTTCCCATTCTAATTATTTCTCTTCTACAGTTCATAGATTGATCTTCACCATAGAATCTAGAGAACTTCCCATAATCATCCTTAGCAACAAAATAATTAATTGCTGATTCTAACTGTTTTGCATCATATTTCATAAGAGTAACTTCACATATTTCATCTACTCTAAACGCTAAGTCATCTGCAAAGAATCTTTTGCAGAACTCATCAATTAAATCATCATAGTCTTTTATTGAACCATTAACATTTTCAAATGATGATAGATACTCAACCATATATTTTCTAATATTGTCATTACCTATTCCTGCTAATCTTCTTCTATACTGAATTGAACTTTCTCCATTAGAAAAATATAAGAAACTACCTTTATCAAATAACATATGAAGTGCTGAAGCAACTTGTCTTGCCCCATATTTAACATATGTTGCCTTAAGAGCATCTACAAATACTGCTCTTTGTTGTTCTTCAGTAAATATTGGTTCATGAAATTCACCAAGAGCTGTTTTAAATACGCTTTTAAATGTATCTCTTTCACAGTTTTGATTAACCCATTTATTAAAACTACCTAAATAAGGTCCGTACTTTGTCTTATAGTCAGTTGAATAATACTCTTTTGATGGATTAGCTTTCATCTCTGCATATTCTTTTGAATGCATATAATTTGCTATATGTCCTGCTAAAGTTAAATTATAACTAAATCCATTTTCTGCAATTATTCCAATTCCCTTTTGTGTAGGTACAAAAGGATTAGTTCCATGTAGTCCTGCTTTAATATATTCATTTTTATTAACATAATCTATTATTTGTAAGGCCTTATCATAATCTTTTGGATAAAGTCTAACTGTAACGTTATCGCTTCTTGTTGTCCAAGCAACTTTAGAAAAGTGTTCAACCTCTAATGATTCAATATAATCAAATAATTGCTTTGTACCTTCTAATAAATGTTCCTTATCAATAGGAATATATAGCTTTATATAATCAAATAATCTTGGCTCTCCGTGCTCAAAAAAACAAAATTGTGGTCTTTCTGCTCTTTCCAATACTTTCATAGATTGACTATCTTTATAATAATCCATCCATTTATTAAAGAATTCTTTGCAAGTTATTGGAAAACCTTTTTCATCTGTATCTTTAAGTCCTAGTCCATATCTTTTTAACTCTGTATATACAAAACTTTCATCTACTACTAAATCAGGATTTTCTTCTTTAAGGTCGCTTATAAATTCAAGAAATTGATTCATCTCTTGTAGTTTTGGTTTATCGTAATTCTTAATTATCATAGTCATCGTCCCATAAATCTGTAATTGTATCTAATTCTAAATCTTTCTCATCTAATTTTAAATCTATTTCCCTAGTTTTATCTAAATCTTCTTCAGTTAATTCAGGTGATATAACACCTGTGTCATTTAAAGTGATTTTACTATCATCTACATATATTATCTTGCCTTTGTATTTTGCTTCTCTCATATTATCACCATACATCCATTATCTAACATTTTGGAAAAAAAGTAAAATAAAAAAAGAACTTTTTAGTTCTTTTTTAGATTGATGCTTCGTATATCTTTTCTATTGCTGTATTTAATTCATTGTTGAATTCTTCATCTGTTTGATATGCTCTTAATTTCTCTAATAATGCTCTTGAGAAACTTGCTATTAATCTATCATTTAGTTTTAATAATCTACAAGCTTCATCCATTGAATATCCACCAGATAATGCTACTATTCTAATAACAAATTGATAGTTATATAAATCTAAATAATAGTTAGCTTCTGTTGGTATTGTAAATTTAAACATTATTAAATGACTTGGATTCCATTCATTTAAATGTTTAACTATTTCTTCTTTTAATATAGCTTCACATTCTTTTTTATCAGGAGCATGAATATCTACTTCTGGTTCAATAATTGGTACTAATCCATTTTCACAAATAGTCTTAGCAAAATCAAATTGTTGATCAACAATTGCTTTAATTCCTTCTCTATTTGCATGATAAATAACTGATCTCATTTTTGTACCAAAAATGTGTCTTTCTTTTGCTACCTTTAAAGTATTTGTTAATTCAGGAATATCCTTCATCAACTTAACTCCATTTTCTTCGTCTTTTAATCCTTTGTCAACTTTTAAAAATGAAACAATTTTCTTTTCATTCCATAAATAATCAGCAGTGTACTCTCCGTTAACTTTAGAATTCATTGTTCTTTCAAATAGAATAGTTCCAATGATATGTTCACTAGTAAATACTGGGCTAGTGAATACTCTCTCACGCATCTTATGGATTAAATCAAACATTTCTTCTTCAGTATTATATTTGTCTTCTCCAATACCATATAATGCTAGTGTTTTTGCACTACTACCACCACTTTGGTCAAGTGCTGCAATAAATCCTTTATTGTTTTTTATTGTATTTAACATTTCTTGATTCATAATTATCAATCCTCCAATATTATTTTAACGCAAAAATAAAACATTTACTATTAAATAAATGTTTTATTACTAAACTTTACATTTTAAAAAAATTTAAATATTGTTTCTATATTATGATTATATGCCATTTCAGAATAGATAGCTTCTTGTTTTAATTCTACTGCTCTTTGTTTTAATTTGCTTTTCTTTTCTTCATCTCTTACATCAAATGATGCAACAATAAGTTGTCTTGCTTTTTCGTTTAAATATGCAGCCCTAACTGAATTACATCCACTACCTTTATATTTTTCTTTCAATATATTGTAAAGAATAATCTTAGAAAACTTATCTCTTTCGCAAAACTCTATTTTCCCACCATTAGATTTTACCTCAGGCACTTCCATTCCAAGCAATAGCTCAAACCATGCAGCTACTACTTGCCTAGGCGAAAACTCTTTGGCACCACCATCACAAACTAGAATTGACCCATCAAGTGAATCATATACTTCCTGTGGATCTAGCTTAGATAAAACCTGTCTATAATATTCTTCTATAAAAATAGTATTATTATTTTTTTCAGTTCTTCCACTTGAATTCTTTTTCCACATCTCGAAACTATTTTTTGTAGGCATAAGTTCCCTACAAACTTCTCCACGAAAACCAACTTCGCTTCCACCATCCACTGAAATAGATAATACACGCGAATTACTATTAAATTTATTAGAATAATTAGATGTACAAATCATACACTCAACTCACCTCTTAATTAGAAGCCTCTTCTTTTTTTCTAAATCTTGGTGGAATTTTAGCAAGTGCTAAATATTCTTCAACTGTTTCAACTGGATCAAAGAACTTTTCTTCCATACATTGATCAAGTTCTGAAGCATTCTTAGCATGTCCAATTAAAGGATAACCAGCACCCTTTAACTGATTTAATCTAGATTCTGATAATTCCACAGGTGAAAAAATTATAGTTGGGATTAATATTCCATTTCTTAATAAATCTTTCATTAAATTAATACCCTCTAATTCATCTTCAACTATAGGAAAACTTCCATTTCTTGGAATATCCAAATCACAGATGAATAAATCATAATCACAATCTGTTGCAGCATAATAACAATCTCTTGTATTATCATTCATGCAAAAATTATCAAGACCATATTTTCTTAATAAAGCCAAGATTTCTTTTTTCTTATCATCGTTATCTTCTACGAACAAAACTCTCATAATATCCCCCAACCTATAAATCACTATTATACACTAAAGGATATATAACACAAGAAAAAAATACTTATTTGCTCATTTTTAGAGCAAGTTCTAAGGCTAAATAAACAATTTTCTCTTTTTCTGATAATTTATCAAGGTTACCTAAACTTCTAGAATCCCATTTTTCAGCATCCAAATTATCTGCTGCATAGAAAAATTGGAACAACTCTTTATTTCTAAATTTAGCAACAGCACTCATTGCAGAACATTCCATATCTACACATACACAACCTTGTTCTTTTCTTTTTAATACTTTTGCTCTTGTTTCTCTATATGGAGCATCAGTAGTCCATACTTTACCCAATGTATATGAACAATTATTCTTCTCAAGTATCTTTTTAAAGTCATCCATATACTTCTCATTAACGCTTATTTCTTCACTACTTGGTGCATAATGATAACTTGTTCCTTCATCTCTTAAAGCACTAGTAGGAATAATAATTGCTAAATCATCGATCTTACTATCTAATACTCCACAAGTACCAAACATAACTAATTTCTCAAGCCCCATAGCTAAAACTTCTTCATATGCTACTGTACAAGCAGGAGCTCCTACCCTAGACATAAAGAATACTAAATCTAGTCCTTTATAATTAATCTTATATATTGGTTCTCTACCATTACCATTCTTAGTTGTTTCAATCTCTTCAGCATCAAATGCTTTAATACATTTTTCAAATAACTTTTTAGAAAAACACGTAATACCTATTTTAGGAAAATTTGGTACAACGTTTTCAACTTCATTTGGATCAAAAGTAGATGTTTTACATTCATCAAAATCTTCTAATAACATAAATCCTCCTATAAATCACATAACTTTTTAATAGTAGTTACTAACTCTTTATCAAATGAAAAATCATTCTTAATCACATAACTAGTAATATCTTTCATTTGATTAATATATTCTTCATTATAATCTTTATATACAAATATGGTAGTTCCCTTATTATTAAACACATAGTCCATGGCAAAATAATCTGTTAACCCATCACCTATATAAATAATATCTCTACAATCTTTGAGGTTATTAACTTTAATTATGTCTTTAATCGCTTCTACTTTATTAACATCACTCATTAAAAAATCAACATTAACGACTATATCATCAATATACTTAAAAGTAGTCGCATATATATCTTTAAAGAAAGGTGCAATAGAAACATTATATAGAAATGGTTTTATACCAGAACTAAGTAAATAATTAGATACTCCATTATTATTTAGATATTCTAAGAACTCTTCTACACCCTTATTATAGATAACTTTATCACTACCTAAAGATAGAGTCTTATTATCTAATCTTATATTCTTTTCTTTTAATAAAGATAGAATTGATTCGTAGAGGGCTTTATATCTATCCACACTATTTCTTTCTGATATCTCTATTACTCTCCTATTAAATTCTTTATCTAATAATCCGTTTTTAATTCCACATTTTTCTAAGAATTCTAACTTAGGCATTGGAAAAGGAGTAAGAGTACCATCAAAGTCATATACTATTATCTTTTTCATACTATACCTCTTTAACATTAGTATATAAGAGGCAATAAAAAAATACAACAAAAGTTGTATTTGATTACAATGGCGCTGAAAAGAGGGATTGAACCTCCGACCTATCGCTTACGAGACGATTGCTCTACCAACTGAGCTATTTCAGCAAAAAAGAATTATTTATTAAAATCTGTTAATAATTCATGTATTAATTCTTCTTCGTTGTTTATTTCAAACTCTTCAAGTCTATCAACTCTACAACGTTCTGCAAGCATAATAGCTTCAACTTTTACAACAGCCTTTTCTACTTCATCATTTATAACAACATAGTTATATTTAGAAATAGCATTTATCTCTTTATAAGCATTCTTAAATCTTTCTATAATCTTATCTTTAGTCTCAGTACCTCTTTTAACAAGTCTATCTCTTAACTCTCTCATTGAAGGAGGCATAATAAAGATAAATATTCCATCTACTTTCTTGTTTTTAATAGCTAAAGCTCCTTGAATATCTATTTCTAGAATAACATCATAACCATTGTCTAAATCTTTTTCTACTTCTCTTTTTAATGTTCCATAATAGTTACCATGTACAATAGCATATTCAACAAAACTATCTTTTTCTATTTCTTGTTTAAACTCTTCTTCACTAACAAAGTAATAGTCTTTTCCATTAACTTCGCCAACTCTAGGTGCTCTTGATGTCATAGAAACAGAATATTTAAGTTGTTTATTTCTCTTTAATAATTCATTATGAATTGTTCCCTTACCTGCTCCACTAGGTCCAGATAAGATAATTAAACTACCACAACCAGGTTTCTTTTTTTTCATAAGTTTCTCCTTAGATATATTATAGGTTTACCAATTTAATTTATCAATAATATTATTATCTAAATCTTTAAGATATATTCCATTATCATCAATAATCATAAAACTTTTAACACTATCTCCTCTAGGTCTTGAAATAGATCCTGGATTTAAATAATATTTATTATGCTCTTTTAATATCATTCCTCTATGAGTATGTCCATATATCAATACATCAAATTCTTTATTAGGAGTCCTTGCAATATTATAAACATGTCCATGAGTACAAAAGAATTTCTTATTAAATAATGTATCATAATAGTAATCAATAAACATTAAAGGTGATGTTAATACATCTACTTCACTATCACAATTACCTCTTATAACTGATATATTCTTAAAGCTTAATAGTATTTCATTTAATTCATCAATTGTATCAAAACCACCTAAATAAACATCTCCTAAAACAATTAATTCATTAGTTTTTTCTATATCATATATTTCTTTTATTCTAATTAAAGAATCAACAGATCCATGTATATCTGATATAAACATAATCTTCATATTATCACCAATTAAATTATAACAAAAAAAGAGTATTTCTACTCTTTATTTCTTGTAAATAGAATACAAATAATAACTTCCATCTACTAGTTTAAATGTATATTCTCTTGTTTCTGTTTTTGTATTTGCACCATTAAATGTTGCAACATCAGTAATTACTACATCATTATCTACCATCTTATGGCTATAATTATGAGAAATGCTTGCAGTAACATTTCCGCCATAGTTAAATAAATACATTTCATTATAAATGTAACAATCACGTCCATAGATTTGTGGTACAAATTCAGCAAATCCATATTTTTTAATTATTTTATTGAAATCAGTTATTTTAACTCCAGAGCATAGTCCAGATCCACCATCACATTTATCTGTTTGTGTAGAAGTAACACCAGTAGTTAATTGATTTCTTTGAGCATATTTAAATGCTATTTCTGATTTTGTTTCCATATCTAAATCACTTAATTTTCCATCAACTGATAATAACATTGAAACTGGTTCTGTAGAATTCAATTCAGCAATATTATATAATTCGTTTAATTCTGCCTCAGATAGTTCTTTTGGTGTTTCTGGTTTATCAGTATTAGTATTTTCGTTAACATTCGCATTAGTATTAGTATTTGAGTTTGTCTTATTATCGCTACCACCAAAATTAATAGCAAATAAATATCCTAAGCTAAAACATACTAATAATGAAACAACAAAAATCATATTTTTTAATACATTCTTACCATCAGTTTTAGTATCCTTTGTTTCTTCAATCTTTTCTTCTTTCTTTTCTTCTTCCATTTTAAAATCCTTTCTATTATAAAATAATTATAACATAAAAAGAGTATCTCTACTCTTTATTTCTTTTTTTAACAACAAGTATTGTTAATACAATATTACCTATAACAGATACTCCTAAAAGTGATGATAATAATACTATTACGAAAGTATTAACACTTGAGTCTTTTGATGAAGAAGTGTTTTTATAAGTATCTGCTCCATCATCACTTGGTGCAATTGGTTCAGGGTCACTTGGTGTAGTAGTATCACTTCCAATTGTTGTTGTATCACCTTTTGGTCTTATACAGTTAGTTTTTCCTTGAGCAATACAACTAACAGCATCCTTATCTCCTTCTTGATATGCTGCATCAATTATTTTATCAAGACTTTCACTATATGTTGTTTCTGCATAAATATCGCTTATTACAACAAATGGTGTTCCATAATATGAAGCATTTGTAAATCCTTCTTTATAAAATGCTTCAGCAACTTTTACTCCTAAATCATAGTCTTTCCCATATTCCCAATCAATATGATCAACATATAATTCTTTAATTATTATTTCAAACTTTGTACCATATCCAGGAAGCTTTTTTAAATACTCTATTTGAGCTTCACAATATGGACATCCTCCTGCTTCAAAAATATATACTTTTACTTTTTCTTTAGCATATACTTTAGAAACACCTAAAATTAATAAAAGTATAATAACAAATAAAAATTTTTTAATACTTTTCATAAATCCTCCTACTATAAATAAATTATATAACAAAAAAGAAAGTATTTCTACTTTCTTTTAACCTACATGGCATTATTCTTATATTTCTTTTTAGTTATTAATAATATTATGACAATAATTACTAATAACGCATTAATACCTAAAGATACATATAACAAAATATCATTGTTACTTGAATTATCACAAGTGTTTTTAGTTGAATTATTATTCGTAGTTCCAACTGGGTCTGGGCTTTCAACTGGGTCTGGGCTTTCAACTGGCGTTTCATTTGAAACTGTGCTTATTATTGTATGTGCATCCATTCCTAGCACATATGCATTTATATATGAATATGCTTTATCACTGATTAATTTATAATACAATTTCCCAACAACAAAGCTACCCATAATTTCTTCGTTACTAGTTAATACATATCTATTTCCTTCTTTAGTAACGTTAGTCCAAATATCGTTCTCTTCGAATTTTACGAATTCAAGCCCATCAGATTCATTTAAAATTAACTCAACTTTATCATACCCATCATTTCCACTATGACCTACAACAACATAACATACTACTTCATCGCCAAATTGATATGTATAGTTATTATTATTCGGATAATCATAATTAAGTGCTTCTTCATTACTTGTTACATTCTTATCACAAAGAATATTAATACCCAGAGTATCTGCCTTAACATTTTTGTTATTCAATAAAAATAAGCATAGAATTAAACTAAAACATGTTACAAACTTCTTCATATATCCTTCTCCTATTATATATAATTATATCACAAAAAAAGAAGATTACTCTTCTTTTTTATTTGTAATTTTTGATACAACATCTTTAATTGTATTTGAACTAATTCCGCCTTCAAATGCTCTTAATACTTCAATTGGTATTGCAAATATAATTGTATTTGATTGGTCACTTGAAACATCATTAATTGTTGATAAAGTTCTTAAGTGAAGTGCACCAGGAACACTACTCATATTTTGAGCAGCTTCTGCTAAGTTCTTAGATGCTTCAACTTCTCCAACTGCCTTAGTGATAACTGCTTGTTTCTCACGTTCAGCTTCTGCAACTTTAGCAATAACTCTTTGCATTTCATCAGGAAGAGAAATGTCTTTTAATTCAACGTTTTCAACTTTAATTCCCCATGGGTCAGTTAATTCATCGATTATCTTACAAATTTGTGCAGATATTTTTTCTCTTTCTCCTAAAAGTTCATCAAGAGTAACACTACCAACAGCATTTCTCATTGTAGTTTGTGCAAGTTGACCAGTTGCATAATAATAGTTTTCTACTTCCAAAATAGCCTTTGAAGCATCAAATATTTTGTAGTATAAAACTGCATTAATTTTAACAGAAACGTTATCCTTAGTAATTGCTTCTTGAGCAGGAACGTCATCTGCTTTTGTTCTTATATCTACTTTCTTGTATGATTGGAAAATTGGTATTACAAAATTCCATCCAGGTTTTAATACTTTTTTAAATTTACCACGAGAAAACAATACTCCTCTTTCATACTGATTGACTTGTACGATACATCCAGGTAAAAAACATAGTAGAATGATTACAATTGTTAATATTACATATTCCATATTATTCTAACTCCTCATTAATTAATTTTTTATATTCTTGAACTCCAGGTTGATCAAATGGATTTACATCAATTAGTAATGCTCCTACAATAGCACTTAATATGAAGAAATGTATTAATTCACCAATAGCAAATTCATTCTTCTCATCTATTGTAATAATATTTGTTGGGGTAAATCCATTAAAGTGAGCAAGTCCTACTTTATCAAGTGCTATATTATTAAGACTATTAAGCTCCATATCGTATTTGTCTAATGAAACTTTCTTATCTTTATCAATTCCAATTACTGTTTCAAATATTATGTCATGTCCTTCTTGTAAGAATTGACCTAAAGAATGTAAGTCTCTTGTATTAACACATGAAATAGGTAGTAATGCTTTCTTTTGCTTACCCTGAGTTTCAGCGAATAACTGTTTTAACCATTCAGTAAAATAATACATTTTACTGTTATATACAGTAAATGATTCAACATCTTTTCCTTTTTTGTAGAAGATATCTCTTATTACTGCATATTCTATTGCTCTATCTACTCTTTCAAAAGAAGACATAGCACCTTTTACTAAAGATAATATATCAATTCCTGCTACAGCAATTGGTAAAAGACCAACTGGAGTTAAAACAGAGAATCTTCCACCAACTTGTTCTGGAACAGTGAATGATACATATCCTTCTTTATCAGCAAGCTCTCTTAAAGCTCCTTTTTCTGGATCAGTAGTAACGATTATTCTTTGTTTTAATTCTTCATCGCTATATTTCTCTTTCATAACATCCATAGTTAAAGAGAAAGCAATTGAAGGCTCTAAAGTAGTACCAGACTTAGAAATAACATCTACGATAACATCTTTATCTTTAATATATTCTAATGTTTCAAAGTACTCTTCACTACAAAGGTTAGTACCTAAGAATATTATTTCAGGTCCCTTTTTATTATATAGAGGAGTTAATGCTTCAATAACTGCTTTAGCTCCCATATAAGAACCACCAATACCAATAACTAGGAACACATCACACTTTGATTTAACATAATCAGATACACTTATAATTCTTTTAAATTCTTGATTAGATATAAAAGTATCAAGCTTATTCCAATATTTTAAATCTCCTTCAACAAATCTAGTTTTTATTTCCCTAGCTTTTTCTAAGTACTCAACTTTATCTTCTTTCTTTATATAATTACTTACATATTTGTGAAAATCAAAATTAATCATTAGTACCTCCATTAACTATAATGGCATGTATACGTTTGTCATTTTTAAGTGTTACATAGTTCTTATTAATTCTATCTCCATCTACAAAAATGCCATCGTTTTTACCATTTAAGTTTACTTTAATCTTATATAAAGTATCTAAATACTTATATTCAACTTCGAAACTCTTCCATGAAGTAGGAACACTAGGAACAAATCTTAATGTATTTCCTTCTTTCTTAATACCAAGAATTTCAGTTATACCTATGTTATAGAACCAACCAGCACTTCCAGTGTACCATGTCCATCCTCCACGAGCAGGATGTGATGGATTACTATAGATATCTCCTGCTATAACATATGGTTCTACTTTATATCTTAATACATCTTTCTTTGTAAGGCTTCTATTAATTGGATTTATCATTTGATAATATTCATAAGCCTTATCTCTTGCACCTAATTTAACTAAAGCCATAATGTACCAAGAAACTGCATGTGTATATTGTCCTCCATTTTCTCTTATTCCAGGTGGATAATCCATAATGTATCCAGGATTATCTTCGCTTTCAACAAATGCAGGAGTAAGAAGTTTAATGATTTCTAAGTTATCATCAACTAAGTTTTCTTCAACACTTCTAACTACTGATTCAACTTTAGTCTTATCAACAACTTCAGAAAGTATTGAGAAACTTTGACTTATTAAGTCTATCTTACATTCAAGATTATTATTTGATCCAAGGGCATCACCATTATCGAAGAATGCTCTTAGATAATAATCTCCATCCCACGCTGCATTATTTAAGCTATCTTTTAATTTCTTAAGTTTATCTTCATATTCTTTAGTATCTAAATCTTTATATTTCTTAGCAATTGGTAAGAATCCTTTAACGATTGTATATAAGAAGAAGCCAAGCCAGACACTAGTTCCTTTACCTTCAATTCCAACTTTGTTCATACCATCGTTCCAGTCTCCACCACCCATTAGTGGAAGACCATTCTCCCCAAGTTCAGAGAATGACTTGATTATTGATAATAAGCAGTGTTCATATAAAGACTTCTTAGTATTTGTATAAACATAGTTAATACCTTTTTCATCTTCATTTTTACCAAGTTTTTCTCCATCTACGAATTCTATTTGTTCATCAAGTATCTTGTAATCACCAGAAATAGTAACATATCTATTTACTGCATACACAAGCCATAAGAAATCATCTTTATATTTACTTCTTAAACCAAGACGTATAAATTCATGCCACCAGTGAAGTACATCACCTTCCATAAATTGATGTTTAGCATTTTCTATTATTTGAGCTCTAGTAAGTTCTGGTTCAACAATACACAAGTTAGTACAATCTTGTAATTGATCTCTATAACCAAAAGCTCCACCAACTTGATAGAATCCTGCTTTAGCATTTATTCTTGATGCAATTGTTTGATATAAATACCATCCATTAATTGCATAGTTGAATGACACATCTGGAGTCTTAACTTTATAAACAGATAATCTATTCTTCCAATAATCTTTAACTGTCTTTAACTCTTTATTAATCTTTTCATCAGTATTATATTTCTCTATTAATGCTTGGACATTTTCATTTCCTATTTCACTACCAAGCATAAATGAGAATTCTTTTTCTTCACCTGCTTTAAGCTCTAATTCTACTTCAATAGACTTAAATAGAATTAAATCAATTGAATAATTACTTAAAGGAAGTGTTGATGAGATGAATGCTGTTATATGAGAGAAATTAGTATTATAAACATTTCTTATAAGTATTGCATTCATTTGTTCAAAGTAATCTGATAATAAGTATCTACTAGATTTCTCTTCATTTGGTCCAAATGTTGGATTTATCCAAAAGTTAATCTTATATTTCTTACTATCTTTTGCTTTGTTAACAAATTTAATCTTATAGAATTTAATAGTATCATTTTTTGATACAAAGTGAGTTGTATCAAAAGAGTAATCTTTTGAATCATGACCAAATGTTGAATATCCAAATCCATGAGTACATTTAGTAGCATTTACTCTTTCTCCATTTACTATAACACCCTCAGATTTATCGTTTAATACGATATCATTTGTCCAAGAAGTTATCTTAAACATTTGGCTATTATAAGCATAAGTAAATCCACATTCATTGTTAGATACTATAGTACCAAACTTGTTGTTTGCTATTACATTACACCATGGTGTTGGAGTATCTGGATTAGTAACTACATACTCATCTCCAGCTTTATTAAATCCTCCAAAATTATTGAAGAACTCTAAATCATTTATTTCTTCTTCTTTTATTTCCGGAGCATATTTAATAGGATCATATTTAACCATCTTATTATCTTTTAATAACTCTTCAACACTTTCAGTTAATGAAGAACATCTTCTTGTATCAAATCTTAGTCTTGCTACCATATTTAATAAAATATCTTCTGCATAACTAACATCTTTATCATCAAGTACAAATATTCTTCCTGGTGTTGCATAGAAATCATATAAAGTATTCATTCTATAGATTTCTTTTTCTATTTCTCTTTTAATAATTGGTTTATACTCTTCATTTTCTCTATTTACTACAACAACATCTATAAATATTGATCTAGTCTTATAGAATTCATATGCTTTTAATACTTCTTTTACTAAGTTTACTGATTCACTCTCATGTACTTCTACAAGCATTATTGGGAAATCTCCAGTAATACCAAATTTCCATAAGTTAGTTTGATTCATACTATTCTTAGTAAGTATATCTTTTCTTTCAGGATTAATGAAATGTCTATTTGTTTGATATAAGAAGTTAAGCATTTTATTGTAGTTTCTCATATCAGGTCCATTAATACCTAAAATCTTAGTATTAATATTATTAGCAAGTGTTGCATACTCAAATGCTGTATTAATCTTAGAATAACTATTATAAGCATCTAGTATTGCATCAATTTGCTCACGTGATTTACTGTATCCTGCAATAAAGTATACAATTCTTTCTTTACCAGCAGGAACAACTATATTAGTTCTTAAACTTACTATTGGATCTATATTAGTTCCAACAGTATTAGAAAGCTTACTTTCCATAGCAAGAGGCTTATCAGTATTTCTATTTCTACCAATAAATCTACTTCTTTCAGTTTCATAACTAATTCTATGAACATCATCTTCTACAAGTAATCTATTAACATAATATTGAACAGTATTCTTGTTATTGTTTCTTCTACACATAACAATACTTTCATGTGCTTTATCAAATTCACTACTTATAAATAAACTCTTAAATGTTCTATGAGTAACATCTTCAATATTTTCAATAATAATAGGTTCATTATAAGTTGTAAGTTCTAAGAACTTATCTTCATCAGAATTATTCTTGAAAGTAAATCTTCTTATTTCAGCATTATGTTCTTTTGTAACGATTATTTCAGTCTTAGTAGTTAAATGTTCATCTTGTCTTATAAATGTAATTCTATCACTTGCAAATACAACATTGTATTTATCAGGTTCTACATAAGTTGGAGAATAAGTATTACTCCAGAACTTAGAATTACTTAAATCTTTGATATACATGAACATTCCATAATCTTGTTCAGTTATCTTTCTATATCTATTTAATTGAACTCTCTTATATCTTGAGAATCCATTACCTCTATCATTCATTAATAACATATAGTCATTATTAGATAGTACTGATACTTCAGGAATATCTGACATATAATTGAATGCTCTTATATCATTTTCAACAATTTCTTTTTCATAATGATACTTCTTATATCCATAGATCTTCATATCAATCATTGGATTAAATTGAACTTTTTCTTTTAATAAAATCTCTACTGATTTAATTCTTACATCATTATGGAAATAGTTCTTAATAGCATCATTTCTTAAATAATTACATAAACTTGCAAGAATCATTCCTTGGTGATGTGAGAAATATGATTTAACTATTTCTTTATCATCATAGTCATATGATTCATAGAATCCAAATTCTCCAAGAAGTCCTAATCTTTTTAGTCTAATTACATTAGAATATACTGCTTGTGGATTATTACTTAATGCAAGAAGTGATGCGTATGGTGCTATAACTACTCTTTGGTTTTTATCTTCTTGTACTTTTAAATATGGCGTTGAGAAAGCTTTATATTTGTAGTTAAGCCCATCATCTAATTCACCATAAGCAGATTCAGAAATACCCCAAGGCATATCTTTATCTACTTCTTTCATATATTCTCTTTGACAATATATTGCAAAGAAATAACTTTCATCAAGAAGTGTATTTGAATAACTCTTCATAAATAATTCAGGCATGAAGTATTCAAATGATGTTCCACTCCAAGATGTTAATCCTTTATATTTTCTATATCTAGTAAGTGATTTATCAAGACATAACCAGTGCTTAGAAGGAGCATCTCCTTTAGCAATAGCTACAAAGCTTAATATTCTACTTTCACTAGCAAACTTATTGTAGTTGTATGCAGATAATCTATCTTCAGTACAATCATAAGCGATACTAAATACATCTTTATCAGTATATAGTTTTTTGAAATCCATTTCATTGAACATGAATTCAACTTTATTAGCTAAACCATATTCTTTAACTTTTAATAAGAATTCTTTAACAACTATATAACATGCTGCTAAGTTACCATTATCAACAGATGATATATCATAAGGCATCATCTTAGTCATATTCTTAATGTTGTACCAGTTATAAATAAATCCATTCCATTTTTCAAGCTTTTCAACTGATCTTAAAATATGATCAATATAGAAAACTGCTTTATCTCTATTAATGAATCCAAATTCATATGCTGAAACAACAGAAGTAAGTGACATACCTATATCTGTAGGAGATGTCTTATAATCAACTCTTTTTTCTCTATTTAATTGATAATTATCTGGTATTAAATAATGATTTTCTTCTGTTAATAAACTCTCAAAGAAATTCCATGTCTTCTTAGCAATATTTTCTAAGTCTTCTTTCTTATTCTTTTCAAGATCTTCAACTTTCTTATTCTCTTGACTTACTCTCCATAATAGGAATGGTGCAAGTAAGAAACATATTGAAATAATTAATCCTACATAGAAATAATTAGTGTATGCAAATGATAAAATCATAAACAATATAATCATTACATAGTTAGGTTTAAATACTCTTAAGTATGTTGTAAATTTATTATTAATTGTCTTAGCTGCATCCTCAGCAGTTACCCAGTTTAATAAGTTCTTATGGCTTATAAGCATTCTATATAATGATTTACATGTTGCATTTAAATGCATATATGCTACATAAGGCATTGTAATTAAATCAATAAATACACGTGATATTAAAGCAGATGTTCCAAACATTAATGAATCATAATGTTTAAACGATAACGTTGTTTTCTTTTGAATATTTAATATTTCTTTTAAATAGAATAGCATTGGTAAGAATATTACTAATACTGAAGTTAATAAACTTACAAATGGATTACCACAAATGAATGATAAACCAAGAAGTAATAGTAATGATGGTTTAACAAGTATTCTTCTTAAGTTATCAAATATCTTAAACTTTTCTATTCCATTTAATGGATTCTTTACTTTAATTCCGCTCTTACTCTTAACTTTTTTCTTAAGCCATCCAAGTATTTGAATATCTCCTCTTGTCCATCTGTGTTGTCTTGACATATCAACAAGGAATGATGATGGGAAGTCATCGATTAATTCAATATCTGATGCATATCCACATCTTACATAGTTACCTTCTAATAAGTCATGGCTTAATATTAAGTTTTCTGGAAGTTTTTCCCCAATAACTGTTTCAAAAACTTCAACATCATATATACCTTTACCAACGAAACTTCCTTCGTCAAATACATCTTGATAGAAGTTAGGAATTATTGATGAATAAATATCAAATCCACCAATACCTGCAACAAGTTGTGAGTAAGTTGATTTATTAGTTGATTCAATATCAACACTTACTCTTGGTTGTACTAAGGCATATCCTGAAATAACTTTATCTTTATTTTTACTTAATACTGGTCTATTAGATGGGTGTGCCATAAGCCCAACTAGCTTTTGAGCAGTGTTTAATACAAGCTCAGTATCAGCATCAAGCGTAATAACATATTTAATTTCAGCTTTTAGATTACTTACTGTTTCGCAATAAATATACTTTTCTTTTTCTTTATCAGTAAACTTACCTAAAAGTATTTTATTGAAGTGCATTAAGCCCCCACGTTTTCTTTCGTAACCTAAGAACTTACCTTCACACTCATTAAATACTCTTCTTCTATATAAGAAATAGAATAATTCTTTATTATATTTCTCATTTAATTCTTTAGCTTTCTTAATACCATATTGTGCTACTTCTTCATCATAATCACAATCTCTTGTCTTAGATTCAGCACAATCTCCTAACAAAGTAAAATATAAGTTTGGAGTCTTATTTGATAAATAATATTTCTCAAGTTGTAAGAACATATCATCAATTTTCTTAGTATTCTTAACAATTGTAGGTATTACAACCATTGTAGAGAATTCTTTAGGAATTCCTCTTGAAAAATCATATTTAGGAAGTGGCTTTGGTTTATTAAATCTCATAAAAATCTTATTAATAAACTGCATTACTACTTCACTAATTGGGAATAGCAATAATATTGTTCCTAATGCCCAAATATCTAAAACAAACTTACCAAGAATAACAGATATAGCTATAGTAAATACTAAAATTAAAGTTACATAAATAATATAAATCTTATTAGTGTTTTTCTTTTTAAATATATAATCTGCTATTTCTTTATTGTTATCTCTTACTTTATCAACAATATTATAAACATACTTATATTCATCAATCTTTTTAGTATTCTTTATAATTTGTTTTCTATAAAGATTCTTAGATTCTTGAGTCATTGCTTTATAAGTAGGATTAGATAGCAATAACTTTTCAGCTTTACTAATCTTATCGCACAAATAATCAAACTCAATCCTTGATACAGTTCTCATATTATTGAATAAGTTAGATACTAATAATCCATCTGAAATACTAGATAAATGTTCTTCATTAATAACTTGTTTTAAATCAACATTGTTCTCTTGTAAGTATTTATTTAACTTCTCAAACACATCGTTACTTGATTCACCAAACTCTTTTAAATTAGCATTCAAATTATATAAATAATATGGATGTTCAATTAAATATTCATCAATCTTAATATAATCATTAAAATCAATATCTGGATTAGTTATTCTATCATTATCAAGCTTAGTAATAACTTCATTAACTTTCTTTAAGTCATCTAACTTTTCTTCTCTTTTAATGCACAACAAATTGAGTTCATCTACAAGAAGCATTGTTATTAAAATTGGAATAACTCTTATAGTCTCATAAGAGAAATAACAATTGTTCTTTGTTTGATAAGCGTTTAATTCTTTAATTATTAAATGCTTATCAAGATTATAGTCATGACTCTTAAATATATCTTTAAGAATGGAGTACATATCTTCATTCTTAGCTAACATCTCTTTTAAATTCTTTTTATGTTTAAATAATCTTTTTAGTGAATTTCTTTGTTCAACAATTAAGTAAAAATTATCTATTATCCACTCATTTGTAGACCCAACAAAATTATGATTTTTAGTTAGTTCGACTAACTTTCCGTAATAACTCTCAATATTGTTGCAATCATCTAAAAATTTAGAATAAATTTTGTTCATACATCTACTCCTTAACAATAAAATGTCATACAACTTAATTATATCACAAGTCTAGGTAAATATGCTAAAATATAATTACTTAAAGGTGATTAAATGAAAGCAAAATCAGTATCAAAAATATACTTTTTAATATTATCTCTTGTCTTTCTAGGATCAGGTATAACAATAATCCTTTATAATTCAAAATATTATGCAGCATTTCACTTAATAACTTCATATATTATGATTGGTTTAGGAGAAATAACATTATTCTTGAATATAATAAGAAGACAAAGAGAAAACAAGATAAGAGATCTAGTACTTTCTATATCTTCTTTAAACATAGGAGTATTCTTTTTAAACAATAAAGAAAAGTTCTTAGTACTATTCCCAATTATATTTGGATTATATATGTTAATTAATGGAATATCTAAGTTAATGACTTATTTAGTATTTAAAAATAAAGAGAATATGAACTATTATCAAGTATTGTTGAGTAGTTTAATAGATTTTCTATTTAGCTATATTATGATAAGTAATCCATCTAGTCAAATAGATTTCTTATCAGTAATTCTAGGATTATATCTTATTTTATTTAGTATTCAATATTTCTATGATTTTCTAAAAGAATGCTTACCAAATAAATTTAATAGTAAAAGAAGAATCAGAATAACTCTTCCTATCATTGTAGCAATGCTTATTCCTTATGAAGTTTTATTAAAGATTAATAAATTCTTATCTAATTGGAAGACAGAATTAACTGTATCCAATAAAGATACAAGTGGAAAAGTAGATTTAGAAATATTAATACATGTAAGAAATGATAAAGTAGGAATGGTTGGACATATAGATTTATGTTATAAAGGAATTGTATATTCATATGGAAGCTATGACAATTCATCAAGAAAACTATTCCAATCAGTAGGTAACGGAACTTTATATGAAATAAAAGGGAAAGAAAAATATATTAAATATTGTAATAAGTACTCAGATAAAACTATATTTGTGTTTGGACTTACACTAACTGATGAGCAAAAAGAAAAAGTAGAAAGTAAATTAAGAACAATTAAGAAAAATGCTTATAGATGGACTAAAGACAAAATATTTGAAAGTGGCGAAAACGATTATGCTATGGAGTTAGTTACTCTAACAGGAGCAAAGTTCTATAAGTTTTATAAATCAAGTTACAAAACATATTTTATATTCTTCACAAACTGTGTAAAACTAGTAGATGATGTTATTGGTGCAACTGGAAGCGATTTGTTAAAGATTAATGGTGCATTAACTCCTGGAACATACTATGATTACCTAGACAAAGAATTTAAAAGGCAAAACAGTAACGTTATTACAAAAGAAATATATACATACAAAAAAGAGAGCATTTAACTCTCTTTTATTTTCTTTATTATTTTTTTGCTTAATTAAACCAAGAACCTGTCCAACCAAGTATATCAGCATATGCATCTGAATTATTTTTTGCTGCATCAGTTGTTGCAGCTGCTACTCCTTGAGAAGCTTGGTTATTTCCTACATAGTAGCTACCATCTGGATTTCTATCAGTTGTTAAGATTCTTGAATCAGTATATGTTCCTGGATTACTTGATCCATTAGAACCTGTTCCGCTCATAGAATGAGGTGTCGAACCTTGTCCAAGCCAACCAAATACGTCTATTCCAGAAGGTGCAATACCTGTTGTAGGATTTACAGTAAGTTCTTCTTCAGCTTCTGCCTTACCAACTTCAATTTGTAATGTTTCATCTTCAAAGATTCCTCTTACCCAATTTAAAGCATCTTGTACTGAATCTGATACCCATTGTGCTGTTGTTGTTACCATATTCTTATATTGATTTAATAATTCTTGTGCTGGGTCATATAATCCAAATCCAAGTGGTAATGCTAATAATGCATTTAATATTCCTTTTACTGTTGTATCGAATGTATCTACTGCTAGTTTAGCAAGAGGTATATTCATTCCTTTTACTCCATTTATTTCTTCTTGTAATGGTTTATAATCTGCTGATACCATTTGTGGTCCAAATACAAAATCAAATACTGATCCATTATGTTCTGCCATAAATTTTGCAGCTTCTGATGCAGCTGTTATTACTTTATTTTGTACTTCATATAATACTCTTTTTATTTCGCTTAATGATAATAAGTTTGTATTAAATTTTACTGCGTTATCTGATCCCCATGTTTTAAATAATTCAGTATTAAATAAATCAAATGCATCTACATATGATTGTGCTAGTGAACCCATTTGTTCCCAAAAGTTGTTTAATTGTGCTTTTACTTCTTCGACATTTATCCCTGTCCATCCGTCTGCCATAATCTATCCTCCTCTACTTTCTAGATTAATACATTTTAATTATATACCTTAATGTACATTATTGCAAATAAAAAAAAGAGCTAAGCTCTCTATTTTTTTATTAGTTATGTCCTGTTGTTCCAATAGGTGGAAGTGTTTCTGGAAGATCACCTACTACTGCATCATAAAATGGAAGGTGTCCACCAAACTTTCCAGCTGCAACTCCGCGAAGTATTCCTTCTGCCGCTTCTTTTCCAACTTCAATTTGTAATGTTTCATCTTCAAAGATTCCATTTAACCATTCCACTGCATCTTTTACTGCATTTGATACCCATCCTGCTGCTGTTGTTACCATATTCTTATATTGAGTTAGGATTTCTTGAGCTGGATCATATAATCCAAATTGTAATGGTAATGTTAATAATCCATCTATTATTCCTTTTACTGTTGAATTGAATGTATCTACTGCTAATTTAGCTAGTGGTATGTTCATTCCTTTTACTCCATTTATTTCTTCTTTTAATGGTACATAATCAACTTGTACATTCTTTGGATTAAATAATAAATCAAATACTGATCCATTGTGTTGTGCCATTGCCTTTGCTGCTTCTGTTGCTGCTGTTATTATCTTATTTAGTAAATCAGCTAATACTTTTTTTATTTCACTTAATCCCATTAAGATTGGATTAAATTTTACCGCATTATCTGATCCCCATGTTTTAAATAATTCAGTATTAAATAAATCAAATGAATCTACATATGATTGTACTAATGTACCCATTTGTTCCCAAAAGTTGTTTAATTGTGATGTTACTTCTCCGACATTTATTCCTGTCCATCCATCTGCCATAATCAATCATCCTCTACTTTCTAGATTAATCTAATGTAATTATCTCACATTGAATAAAAAAAGTAAATATATATAAAAAAAACAATCCCTAAGGATTGTTTCTTTTTCTTTAAGCAAGTGCTGTTTGAGCTTGTTGTTTTCCCATAACGATTTGCATTTCTTCTTCTTCAAATGCAGTAGTTAATTTATCAGTAGCCATATTTAAGTAATTGCTTATTTCATCTTTAGCCTTTTGAACTCTTGCTATATACGCTCTTATTAGTTCTCCATTTGGATCATATAGCGCAAAATCCATAGAAAGTGAATCAATTTTACCAACTGCTTTTGTAACACTTTCAGTAAAAGTTTCTAATGCTAATTTTGCAAGTGGTATATTCATTCCTGCAATACCATCCTTGTCTAATTCCAAAGATGCTACTTCATAATACTCATCTACTTCTGGAACATCATATTCAAAAGTTGCACCATTACGTTGTGCCATATATTGTGCAGCTTTAACAGCACCATACATAACCTCATACCTACATTTTTTAAGGCGAACTATTTCGTAAGCTAATTCACTTAAAATCCCATTAAACTCAACAGCTTTTGGTGAAGCCCACATATTATATAAATCCCTATTGAATATATAATAAGCTGTCTCATAATCAGAAATAGCATCAGACATGATCTCATCAAAATTGTTTAATTGAGTTCTTATTTTACCTAAGTCTAATCCTGTCCATCCATCTGCCATAAATAATCTATCCTCCTTTATTATTTAGATTAATATCTAATATAATTATCTCTCATTATTATTTTTTTGTAAACAAAAAAACTTCAGTTTACACTGAAGTTATTTTATTAAGCTTCCTCCCCATTCTACTACTGTAAATCCTTTTCTTTCTGGAGTTACAATTGTTTGTTCTTTTACTTCAACTGGTGCATCTAATCCTTTGTAATCCATTAATACTCTTATTACAGTTTCTGGGTTGCCACTTACTTCTAGTGGCATATCTTTATCAATTTCTTCTTTTGTTTCAAATCTTATGTAGTTATATTTATTTGCTTCAAGTTTTGGAAGCCAATAAATGATAAACTCTTCTGCTTCTCTTTCGTTTAATCCAAGAAGCGCTAACTTTTCTTCTAAGAATGATTCAACTTTGCTTCCTTCTACAACGAATCCTTCATCTGTCATATATCTATTGGCATTTATACCTTCCCAATAAAGTGAATAATAGTTTCTTCCTTTAGCATCTATTAAATCTCCATTTGGTTTTGCAGTTACTCGCCATCCGCCATTATATTTTGGATATGTTGTAGTTAGTTTTTCAGGATGCCCTAATTTAACCTCTACTTGTGTTTCTGTTTCTGGATATAAGTAAATTATTGGTTTACAAGTTATACAATAGTAATCTGGTCTCCAAATAATTGGATAACCAGGATCTATTGGGTCGATTAAACTTGGTTTACCATCAATCCAAGTTTTAAACCAATCTGGATTTTCTTCAATATATTTCATAATATCTTCATACAAATCATCAGTAGTATCTTGCCCAGTACTTGGTTCTTCTGTTTCTGGTGGATTCATTGGTGTTCCTTCATCAGTTGTAGGATTAATATATCCGCTTAATTCTTCTTCTGCTTCTGCTTTACCTACTTCAAGTTGTAATGTTTCTTCTTCAAACGCATCTGATACATAATCTCTTGCGTGTATAAAATCATCCTTGAATTTTGATACTGTGTCCTTAATTAATGCTTTATATGTTGCTTGTAATTCTCCTGATGGATCATATAATCCAAAAGATACTGGTAACTCATCTAATTGGTTCATTACTTCGTTGCATCCATCTTGGAAAGATTCTAAAGCCATCTTAGCAAGAGGAATATTCATTCCTTTAACTCCGTTAATTTCATCTTTTAAGTTCTTTATACTTCCGCCATACATCATATATCCAACTGAATAATTAAATTCTGTACCATTGTGTTTTGCCATAAATGATGCAGCACCACTTGCAGCTTGTAATATTTTATTACGTAATTCACATAATGTTCTTTTGTACTCAAACAATTTAATTAATTGTGTATTATATTTAACTGCATTTTCTGATCCCCATGTTACATATAATTCATCATTAAACAAATCAAACATAGTTGAATAATTATGAATTATAGTTTGTGTTGTATCAGCAAAATTATCTAACTGACTAGTTACTTCTTCAACATTTATACCTGTCCATGCATCTGCCATAAATAATCTAACCTCCTCTATTTTAGATTAATATCTAACATAATTATCTCTCAAAATAATTATTTTGTAAACAAAAAAAAGAGAGCAATCTCTCTTTATTTAAAAATACACTTGCTATCGTATTCTTTAATAAGACCAATAACATCTTTTGATTTAGATCTAATCTTATTTAATATTCTTTCTTTAAAAAACTTTGCTTTTGAATACTTCATTACTAAAACATGCAATTCTGTTAATAATTTATTTAATTCTTTATAACTGCCTTCTCTTCCCATAACATTATCAAAAAGATTAGGTATATCTTCAATAAAACCTTTTAATCGTAAATTATTAATTGTAGGTGCAAAAGTTTTATTTTTTATTAACTCATCACAAATAAACTTTTGATAGTTATAAGCATCAGATACATAACTATTTCCTTTGATTTCATTTTTTAATGCATAAAGCATATTTGAAAATTCTAAGTTATCAATTTTATAGTTTCCAAACGAATTAATGATATTTACTATCTCTTCTGTTTGGGATGTGTTAAGCACTTCTTCAAGAGCTATCTCTGGACTTTTTTCAATATATCTTAAAGTCTTTCTGTCATAATTAATTGTACTTAATCCAGTCCTTATCTTAACAATATTATCATCATAACTAATTTCATTGTTTAACGAATTAACTGCATGGTTAAACTCATGAACAATATTATCGATTAACGATGGTAAACTAGAACCATTATAATTATTGATTGATACATACTTTTCTGTATAGTAACCATTAGCATTTTTGTTTAGCGTTCTGTTAAACGATGCAGTTACTATTTTATCTGTTTTATCGCTTATATATATTTTAACTTTTTTAAAACAATCTAATATTGCATTTTCATTGTTAGGCCCATACTTAACAATGAATGCTGGTACTATTAAATATAATAAATGTTTAATGTTAGATTCATAGTTATATTGTTCACAAATAGAATCAATTAAACTTATATATTTATTTAAAAATGGATTAATGTTTTCTTGTGTAATATTCATATAATCACCTATTTTATATTATAGCATTTATTTTTTATCTAATAAAGAAGCAGGATTAATAATATCACTTCCATATTTATCTTTTATTTTATCAATTGCTTTTTGAACTTTTTCTTTATTATCACTTTTATTATTTTCTTCAAACAATTCGTTTTGCAAGACTCTATTTTCTGTTAAGTTAGATAATCTAACACCTATATTTCTAATTAATTCAAAGTTCCATGCTTTATACAAAACATTTAATACTGCATCATATATTTCATCATTAGAATTAATTGGATTAGATAAACTTATTTGTTTTGAAAAAGAAACAAAGTCATATGTTTTAATTGTAACTGCTACAACAGTTGCATACATATTTTGCCTTCTTAAACTTCTTCCTACTTCATCAACTTGTTTTAATAATACTTTTTTAATTAAATCTATATCATCACTATCTTTTTCAAGAGTCCATGATACACTTATACTTTTATGTTTATGTGTTGATGAATCAACAATAGAGTCATCTATTCCATTAGCTCTATTCCATATTTCCATCCCATATGTTTTAAATTCTTTTGTTAATAATTGTGGGTTTGCTTGTGCTACATCTCCAATTGTATTAAATCCCATTTGTATTAGTTTAGCACTTGTCTTTTTACCCACAAATAACAAATCATTAACTGGAAGTGGCCACATTTTTTCTTTTATTTCATTATCAAATAATGTATGTACTTTATCTGGCTTTTCAAAGTCACTGGCCATCTTAGCACATAACTTATTATTACCAATTCCTACATTGACAGTGAATCCGAATTTAGAATGAATTTCATCTTTAATCTTATATGCAAGATCAATTAAATTATCATATAAATAATGAGTACCACTCATATCTACAAAGCATTCATCTATAGAAAATTTTTCTATGTCCGGGCTATACTGTGATATATATTCAAACATCTTTTTAGACATTTCACTATAGTAGTGATAATCTGGTGGATATACTTTAACACTAGGGCATTTCTTTCTTGCTTGATATAAAGTTTCTGCAGTAACAATTCCAAACTTTTTAGCAACAGGGCTTTTAGCAAGCACAATACCATGGCGCTTTTCTTCATCTCCACCAATTACTGAAGGAATTGTTCTAATATCAATCTTATATCCATCTTTTAAAAGTTTAACTGCAGTCCATGATAAAAAAGCGTTATTAACATCAATATGAAATATCACTCTTTCCATATATATCACCAACTTAATTATAGAACATATTTTCGATATTAACAACAAAAAAAATATAAGATATAATTATATTGAAAGAGAAAGAAGAGAAAATCTATGAGTGAAGAAGAAAGAATAACAGCAATAATTTATAGTGATCCAGAATTACGTGAATTATATAGAACTAATAAAGAAGAAGCAATTTTAAGAGCAAAAATTCAAATGTTTGAAAACGCTGAAACAGATGAAGTACCATTAACTAGTTCAAAAGATTCTGATGAAGAAGAAGATTATAAACCAAAAATGTAAGGAGGTAAATAAAATGAAAGAAAAAATTGATGAAGTTGTTAAGAAGGTTCAAAGTGATCCAACTATTCTTGCAAACTTCCAAAAGAATCCTGTAAAAACAGTTGAAGGAATAATCGGTGTTGATTTACCAGATGATCAAATTAATAGCATTATTGATGCTGTTAAAGCTAAAATCAATATTGATGATATCGGAAATTCTTTAAAAGGTTTATTAGGATAATAAAAATACTGCTTATGCAGTATTTTTTATTTTATTAAACATTCTCCATTCATTTCTTCTGGAATTGGCAATTCCATAATATGAAGCATTGTTGGTGCTATATCAGCAAGTTTACCATCTTTTAATTCAATTCCTTCTTGAGTAATTATACAAGGAACTGGGAAAGTAGTGTGACTTGTTACAGGATTATGATTTTCATCCCACATCATATCGCAGTTACCATGGTCAGCAATTATAATTAGTGTTCCTCCAAGTTCATTAACTACTTTGTTATAAATTTTTTCTAAGCATTTATCCATATCTTCAACTGCTTCTTTTGCAGCATCATAGTTTCCAGTATGTCCTACCATATCACCATTAGCAAGATTCATAATAGTAACATCATAATTATCTACTTCTTCTAAGAACTTATCAGTAACTATAAATGCACTCATCTCAGGTTGCAAATCATATGTAGCAACTTTTGGTGATGGTATTAATATCTTTTTCATATCAGGATACTCAACCTCTCTTCCTCCATCGAAGAAGAAAGTAACATGAGCAAACTTTTCTGTTTCAGCAATTCTTAATTGACTGATTCCTTTTTCATGTAGATAATCTACAAGAATATTTTTCATATCTAAATCATTAAAAGCATGAGGTGCTTTAACTGATTCAACTACTGGAAACATAGTTAATACTTTCAAATTATTAAAATCTTTTAACTCTAATCCTTTTTCTAATGCTTTTTCTTTATAGAAAGGTACATTTGATAAACAAGTATATAACTCTCTTAATCTATCCTTTCTAAAGTTAAATGTCATTATAGCATCATTATCATTTAAAGGACATTTATGAAGTATTCCTGGAACTACAAATTCATCGAATACCCCCTTTTCATAGTTAGCTTCTACTAATTCTTTATATGAACTATAAACTGGTCCTTCTCCATATACAATAGCATCATATGATAACTTTAATCTATCATAGTTATCATCTCTATCCATTCCATAATATCTTCCTGATATTGTAGATATTGTTCCAATTCCTAATTCATTTATCTTATCATTTAATTTATCTAAGTAAGTTAATGCACTTTTCTCATATGTATCTCTTCCATCTAAGAACATATCTAAATAAACATTATTGACTCCATTTTCCTTACATAGATCTAGAATTGCTAATAAATGATTAATATGTGAATGTACTCCACCATCAGATAACAATCCAGTTATATGTAAATTTGAATTGTTCTTTTTAACATGATCAAATACTTCTAATAACTCTTTATTTTCTTTTATTGCCCCACTTTCTATATCTTGGGTAATAGCTTGTAATGGTTGTAGTGCTACTCTTCCACTTCCAAGGTTCATATGCCCTACTTCACTAGTTCCCATTTGCCCTTCTGGAAGCCCTACAGCTTTTCCACTTGCTTGTAATATTGAATGTGGATATTTATTCATCATCATATCAAATGTTGGTTTATTAGCATTTTTAAATGCATTACCATCTGGATTTTCTCTTATTCCACATCCATCTAAAATACATAATACTAATTTTTTCATATTTCCTCCTAAACTAGTTCACTTAAACAAAATGTTGCATATAAAGGAATATATTTTATGCCTTTTTTTATGCAGAAATTATCTTGTGTAATTCTAATTGCTTCACTAGGTTTATATTTATTTATATAAACTGATAAAGCTTTAGATTTTGTTTTATTGAATGGTACAAGTTCAATAGGTACTATATTACCACCACGTGTTTGAATTACAAAGTCTACAAATGCTTTTCCATCAGATTGATAATAATAAATACTATAATTTGAACTAATTAATGATATAGCTACACTATTTTCATATAATACTTGTTTAACTTGATCATCACTATTAAAGATAGTCTCATTAATCTTTAATTTCTTATATAATAGACCAGTATCATTCATATATACTTTAAAGCTATCTTTATCTTTAAAGTTACTTATTGGAGATTTAATCTCATCAAGTTTATAACATTTATAAATTAATCCATTATTATGAAGAAATGTTAAAGAGTTTTCATATTCTTTACTTCTTCCACCATCTTTAATTAATCCATATTGGAACTTCTTATTAGATTTCATAAGTTGTGAAGAAATACTATCGTATACTTCAATACTTCTTGATATATCTATTAGATTATCTTGTAGAGAAATCTCTTTTTTATAAGTATCAATTATTTTATCAAATACTGAGTTTTGAAGAACTTTATTCTTATCTCTTAAAGATAGTTCAACTGCTTCGGGCATTCCTCCAGTTAAGATATAAGAATTAAAATATTCCATAGCAACCTTATGAAAAGGCATCTTAGTATTATTCTTAAATGAGTTTTTAATGAAATCTACTAATTCTTCTTTTCCTACTGCCACTAGGTATTCTTCAAAGTCCATTGGAAGCATAGATTTAAATTGTAATTCAGTACCTTTGAATTTATTTAAATTATCACGTAAAGACGTAATTAAAATAACATGGTATTCATTCTTAAACTTACCAATTGTTTTAATAGTATTAACTATATCTACATCATTTAAGTTATCGATAACTACCAAAGTCTCATTCTTCTTAATCTCTTCTTTAGTTATTTCACTTAATTTAGCAATTATACCATCAATAGTGTTTTGCTTCTTTAATCCTTCTTTTAATACTTTATTATCATTGGCATCGATATAAACAACATTAGAGTAATTTTCTTCTCCAAATTTTAATACAGTATAAGTCTTACCTACTTGTTTACTACCATAAACTACTAATGGTTTTCTATTTTCGTCTTCTTGCCAGTGTTTTAGGAATTTTACTACTTTACGCTCCATAAAATGACCTCCCATACCATTTTTTATAATATAAATATAATACTAACACTAAAAATAGTCAAGTAA
The DNA here is from genome assembly GCA_946414595.1 of uncultured Clostridium sp. Classification (GTDB taxonomy): domain Bacteria; phylum Bacillota_I; class Bacilli_A; order RF39; family UBA660; genus RUG13868. Next base: position 48,637 of record CAMKPE010000003.1, on the reverse strand, counting down.
AAGCACCTATCAGGTGATAGATGCTTAATCTTTTTGAGCTATTAAATTGTCTGCGTTTATATCTTCTTCTTCGATAGTTATTAATGAATCTTTCTTCTTTCTATCTTTTGTATTAGTAGCATGTTTAACAACTGTCTTCTCATATAGGTTTCTAACAAATCTTGCATTACCAAAGTTCTTTGTATCTATATTATCTTCAATAATACTTTTAGCTTTTGCTAAAGCGCCATCAGTTATCTTAAATCCTGCTTTAAATACCATTGACTTAAAGATCTCCATTAATTCATCTACTGTATAATCTTTAAATGTTAATGTGTATCCAATACGTGATACAATTCCTGAGTTAGAATCTAGGAAAGCTTGCATCTCTTTTGTATATCCAGCAAGAATAACTACTAAGTCATCACGATAATCTTCCATACCTTTAATTAGGGTTGCTATTGCTTCATCATTATATGAACTATTATCACTTGCTAAAGCATAAGCTTCATCAATAAATAAAATTCCACCTTTTGCCCTATCAATAACAGCATTTGTCTTTGGAGCAGTTTGTCCCACATACTCTGCTACTAAATCTTTTGAAGATACTTCTATTAACTTGTTTTCTTTAATATAGCCTAAATTGTAAAGTATTCCTGATAATAATCTAGCAACTGTTGTTTTACCAGTACCAGGATTTCCTAAGAATAACATATGTAAGTTAATATCTTTAATCTTTAATGTACCTTCAGTCTTTTGTTTTAATGTAATTAAACTTACTAAATCTTTTAAAGCTGTCTTAACATCATCTAAACCAACTAATTCATTTAATTCTTCAAATATCTCTTCATTAGTTTTAGATTCACTAAGTTTAGGAACATCTTCATTAAATGATATATAGTTAATTAATTTATCTCTATATGTTACATAATTATCTAAAGACTTGCTATAAGTATTAGTAATGTAATCAAGAAGTGCTACTTGTTTATCTTCATTTAATGTTACTTTGTTTAATACTTCATTATAAACATCTTGAACATCAGGTTTAATACCAACTAGTTTAAAAGTAAAATATGTATTTTTTAAGTCATTATCATATGTTAAGAATGAATCAATATCATGAGCATTATCACATAAAATAGTAATGTTCTTTTTATTTATATTATTCTTTAAATTATGTAAGAATAAATTTCTATCTTGAACTTCTTGAGTATCAAATGCTTTTAAGTCTTTATAACATACAATACCATTCTTATATAAAGCATCTACATCAGTAGCCTTATCTAAGTTATAAAAAGAAAATGTTGTAGCACTGCTATTAATAATATAACTTCCAGATTTTTTCTTTAATATATTAATTACTTTCTCTATAGTCTCTTTATTATCACACGATAATAATATATTAAAATTAATATAATTACTTACTTTAGAATTATTATAATTATCCATATATACAATAATTCTTTTTAATAATTCAATAGATGCTTCATCTAATAATAAGTCTTCTATATTAATTTCTTCACTTACTTCTTCAAGTTTCTTCATACTTGATTCATCAGTTAATAAACTAGAACCAAAGAAATCATCATACATTGTTTTTAAACTACTATTATCCATATTCTTACCTCTATATAAATTATATAAAAAAAAGAGTATTTTTTCACTCTTTTTTTATACATTTGCATATGCTAATTGTTTTTGTCTTTGCATAGATCCAATTGATAAAACATAATTCTTAGATCCTACGACATGTTCTTGTTTCAAATTAGTTGTTTTTATTTCTCCTTGATAATTATAAGAAGGAACTAATATATACTTGCTTTCAACAAGTTCTGGTAATTTATGCTCGTTAAGTCTAACATCATATTTTTTTCCATCTAATTGAGATTTTTTTATTAAATCATAATTTGTTTCTACATTTAATTCTTGAAGTTTTATAACTAATTCCTTTATATCTTTATCAGATGCATTTTTATACTTATCTATTCCTAATGAATGATTAACCATAAAATCTGCAGTAATTAAAAGTCCAAATTGCAAGCCTAATATTCCTAGTGTTCCCGGAATATTTCTTTGAAACAAATAATTAATAGTAGCATATAATGGTAAGTTAAACTTAGCCCAACGAGCTTTATTATTTCTAACAACCTTTAAAGGGCTAAGAGGTTCATTAATATTTTTAACAGAATTTATTAAATCATAATTTGTTATTATTTTCATAGATTCACCCCTAAGTAGTAAGTATTATAGCATAATAACAAAAAAAGAGAAATAAATTCTCTTTTTAGTTTTGTTTTCCACTAAGTTCTTGTGAAGCTTGTTGTTTACCAAGATTAAGATCCAATTCTTCAGCTGTATAACAATTTTCCATTGCAAGACTTAATGTTGTAATTAATAGAGTTATTTTTTCTGATAAACCTTTAATTCTATTTTGGTATGCTGTTAATAATTCATTTTGTGGGTCAAGTAATGCAAATCCCATTGGTATATTATGTAAGTTTTCTTTAATAGTACTACATGTAGTAAGGAAATTATCTACTGAAACTTTAACCATAGGAATATTCATTCCAGTTTTTCCATCTTTCTCTTCAAGAAGTGTTTTTCTTACTTCTCCATTCGCAGTTAGCGGTGGAACCTCATAAATAAATGATGCTCCATTTGATTTAGCTACATCTTGAGCTGCTTGTGTAGCTGATGTTAATACATCAGTTGCTAAAGAAGCTAACTCAGTTTCTACTTCTGCAAGTGGTTTTAAAAACATATCATTAAATTTTTTTGCATTTGGTGAAGCCCAACAATTATACATTGTTTCATTCAATTCATCAAAACCATTTGCATAAATATTAATTAATTCCATCATTGTATGTCTAAAAGAATCTAAATCTGCTCTTGCTTCGCTAAGACCTATACCTGTCCATCCATCACCCATAATATATACCTCCTTCATATTATTTAATAGATTAACATCTAATATAATTATTATATACAACATAATGTTTGTAAATAAAAATAATGCATTTTTTACATGTAGAATGACAAACAAAAAGATTTAGAAAACTAAATCTTTTTTACCACAACCAATTTCCTGCCCATTCTACTGCATCGCGAATACAATTACCTACTCCACTGGCAAATGAATCCGCAGTATTAATTACAGCTTGATAAACGTCTAGTACTGTTTCTCCAGTTCCTACCAAAGCACCTAATATTCCTTCATCTATAGTAGAGGCATTTCTAAGCATATCCCAGTTTTCTGAAAAATCTTGCCCTAAATGTTCAAAATAATCTTTACTTGTTTTAAACCCTACATCACTAGACCCAACATCTAGTAATCCATTTGCTACGTAAGTAATTGAGTTAGGAATTGCAAGCCAAGTATCTACAACAGTATCAACAGCCATAAGAGTGCTTCCTACAACACTACTAAAAAACTTATCGCCTCTACCGATAGAATTCCATGTATCATTAATCCCATCAGCATAATTGTTCCAATCATCAACATATCTTTGAGAAAGTTGCTCTCCTAAACTTGTATTTGATCTATTAGAAATAGCATCTTCAGCTTCTATTCTACCCAATGTAATTTGTAATGTTTCTTCTTCAAAAACAGTCCTAAGTGTTGAAAAAGCTTGATTAATATCTTCAGTTAAATCTGCCGAAAGTATATTTATTAAGTTTTTATATTCTGCTAACAACTCTCCGGATGGATCTAATAAAGAAAAGTTAAGAGGCAATTCTGCTATTAAATTAACAACCATTTGAGATGATTCTTCAAATGAATTTAGTGACATTTTAGCAAGTGGAATATTCATTCCTTTAATACCATCTATTTCTTCCAACAAAGGATGATAATGCGTTTTTTGACTTGTTCCAACGCTCTTTACATCATATTCAAATGAAGCACCATTATGACTAGCCATATAACTTGCTGCAACAGCTGCTGATGAAATAATTTTGTAACGCACTGTATCAAAATAATGACTAAAGTTAGACAATGCTATTAATTTTTCATTAAAATCTATTGCCTTATCTGATGCCCATAAATGACTTAATTCATCATTAAACAAATCATATGCAGTTGAATATGTTACATCAATATTATTCATTGATTCTTCAAACGAATCTAATTCATTTTTAACATCTTCAATTTTTATGCCTGTCCATCCATCACTCATATTTATAGTCTCCTTTATTATATAATTATATTTTATCATATATTATTATCTTGTAAACAAAATAAAAACAACTCAAATTGAGTTGTTTTATTAAGCTGAAAGTGTTTGCTCTGCTTGTTCTTTTCCCAATCTAACTTGTAATGTTTCTTCTTCAAGTGCTGCAGATACAGTTGCCACAGCATCGTTAATTTCTTCTTGAAGTTCGCTAGCTCTTTTAGTTACAATTGAACGATATAAAGAAACCAATTCTCCGTTTGGGTCAATCAAAGAAAAATTAATTGGTAAAGCATTTAAATCATTAATAACTGCTTGCGCTGATCCTTGAAAACAGTCAAGTGAATACTTTACCAAAGGTATATTCATTCCCTCAACACCATTTATTGATTGTTTAAGAGGGCCAAATGACTCATCCCAAGTAACATATCCGACGTTAATTTTTTGTCCTGTCTCAGCTTCTCTTTCACCAATAGTTTTATATCCATGGTAATCATAATCAAATGTTGCTCCATTATGTTGCGCCATTATTTTTGCAGCATTTGATGCAGAACGTAAAACATCATCACAATCATACTTAATTTTTCTGCCATATCTTTCTAAGTGTAAGAGATTGGTGTTAAAGTCAACCGCTCTTGGAGATGCCCACAATTTTTTCAATTCATCTTCAAATAAATCATATGCACTTTGATAATTAGATGCTATTTCATACATTTTTTGTTCGAAATCATCTAGTTCTTTTTTTACCGCTTCAATATTTAATCCAGTCCATCCATCACTCATATTATATACCTCCTATAATATTATCTAATTACATTTTACCACAACATTTTATAATATACATAACAAAAACTACTCATTTTGAGTTGTTTTACATATTTTATTATCCTGCAAGTGTTTGTTCTGCTTGTTCTTTTCCCATTGTAACTTTTAATTGTTCTGTTTCAAAAGCCTCATTCAATTTAGATTTAGATTCTTCTATTCTACTTTGAATTGATTCAATCAACTTCTTAACCATTGATTGGTATTGTGTTAGTAATTCTCCATTAGGATCCAACAATGAGAAATTCATTGGTAAATCATTTAGCATGTTAATTACATTGGAAACAGATTCTAAAAATGTGTCTAATGAATACTTTGCCATAGGAATATTCATACCTCTAATACCATTTTGTGAATCTACTAATTTTTTATAGTGTGGTCCCATAGAATACATATATCTTCGAGCATCATAAGTCAACGATGCACCATTATGTTGTGCCATTATCTTAGCAGCATTTGCAGCAGATACTAAAATGTCATTTCCAGTGTAATCTATACTATACTTAATCCATGCCATTTTATAAATATAATCATTAAAACTAACTGCATTTTCTGAAGCCCATAAACGATATAATTCATCATTAAACAAATCAAATGCATCAGTATAATTAGTTAAAATCTCTTTCATTCTTCCTTTGAAAGTATCTAATTCTTTTACAACTGAACCTATATTAATTCCTGTCCATCCATCACCCATAATATATACCTCCTATATTATTACCTAAATATATTTTATCATATTTTTTATTATTGTAAACAAAAGAAAAAAGAGAGCAGGCTCTCTTTTATTCAGTCTTTTTAACTTTAATTTCAAGCATCTTATCTTTAAGTTCTTTTTCGATGTTTTCAAGTTCTTTTTCAGATTCTTGACGTTTGATTTTTCCTTGTTCATGAATTTCGATAACTTTGTCTAAAGTTTCAATAATATTTTGGTTAGTCTTCTTAAGTGTTTCAATATCAACAATAGCTCTTTCGCTTTCCTCTGCAACTTGTACAGCACCTTGTTTTAATGTTTCACTATTCTTAACTAACATTTCATTAGTAACTTTAGATACTTCTTGTTGATGCTTTAAAGCAGTCTTAGCATTATTAATACCAAGTGCTAAAACCATTTGGTTCTTCCATAATGGAATTGTATTTGTAATAGAACTTTGAATCTTTTCTACAAGCTCTGCTTCATTATTTTGAAGTAATCTAATTTGAGGAGCCATTTGTAATGAAATAATTCTTGTAGTTTTTAAATCATATATTTTCTTCTCAAATCTATTGATAATATTTTCCATATCTTGAACTTTTTGAATATCAAGTTGTTCTCCAGTTTCTTGAGCTTTCTTCTTTAATTCTTCAAGATCTTTAGTTCTTAATTCTTCAAGTTTCTTTTCTCCTGCAATAATATATAAAGAAATTTCTTTAAAATATTCTAAGTTCTTATCATACATTGTGTCATAGATAGTAATATCTTTTAACATTTGTAATTTGTCTTTTTCAAGACCTTTTTCGATAGTACTTACATTATTTTCAATCTTGTTATATTTTGCAATTAACTTATCGAATTTCTTTTTAGCACTAGAGAAAATTCTTTCAATAATGTTCATCTTTTGTGAAGCATCTACTGCATTATCAAATGATTTGATTTCTGCAACTAAATCTCCTAATAGTTTTCCTGTTTCTCCTGCGTCTTTAGTTCTAACATTTTCTAGAACTGAGTCACTAAACTTAGATATTTTTTCTTGTGCAGCATTACCAAATTGTAATACTTGAGTTTGATCGTTAACATCAATTTCTTCGTTAAACCTATCAATTGCATCTTTTTCATCTTGTGTTAAATTGTCATAGTTTAGTGATGCTTCGATTTTTGATTCATCAGCATCTTTTCCTATTTCTGCTATTTTTTCTAATTCTTTGTCTTTTACTTTTTCTACTTTTAATTCCATATTATTCACCTTTCAAATAATTTATTAATTCATCATATGTATCCATCTTCAATGATGTTACTATACTTGTTAATTGTTGTGGTATTCCAAGACCTATACTTGATACATCGTAAGATCCTCCTGTAATACCTGTTCTAAATCCATACCTTTCCCATGCAATTTTTTGAATTTCTTCATCATTGAATGCCTCTAATAATTTCTTACCTTCTTCTGTAAATACAGCTAAACAATGGCTATTCCAAATTGTTGGAGATGGATAAAGAATTCTTATTTTATTTTTTACTTGCTCAAATCCAGTTGGATTTGCATTTGCAAAATCTATTATACTCTTTTCATAATCAACAATCATTGGTTCTCCACCCATTCCTGTTTTCAAATATCTTTCAAACAAGTCTGCTGGAGCATTATTCATATATCCAGATTTAATATAGAATTCTTTTAATTTTGGTAAATTAGTTTTTATATTATCTGTTGTTACTTCTCCACCTGATAGTATTGCTAATAACAATCCATAGTATGTAGCACCAGGAGATGAATTAACTGGATCAGTGGATGCAATATTAATTGATCCATATAATGAAGTAAGTCCAATATCTTTCCATTTCTTTCCTTCAAGAATATAGTTCATTAACTTTTCCATATCAGTTATATAATAAACATTACCATTTTTAGTAACAATTCCTTCATTAATTAAAACATCTACTATTTCAGCCCAACTATAAATAACAATTGGTGTATTAAGTGTTAAACTTCCATCTAATACTCTATATCTATCAGCTTCATCTTTTTCCTTATTAGGACTTACCTGATAATAGTCATAGAATCTTTGATCTGAAGTAAATAATGCATCATATTTAGATACCCCAGGAGAAGTTATTGTGAATTTTTCTCCTTTTGCAATTCGATCTGCAATAGAAGCATCTCCAAATCCATATTGTTCTCTTATAAGTGGCCATAATACTGTTTTACCATTACTCCAGCTATCATATATAACATTTAACTTATATTTCTTTCTTAATATTTTTACAACTTCTTCATCAGCAAGGAAATCTTCTTTTCCTCCACCTGTTGCAACATAAATAGTAGTTAAATTAGAATCACTAAATTCATTATCACTAAAAAATTTGATACCAACTATAACAAGTATTAATGCAACGAATATTGCAATACCAATTATTCTTTTGTTATTCATTTGTATCACCATCCTTAACTTCTAATTCATTAGAATTATATCCATCAGATTTAAGCATCTGATTATACACTTTCATTTCTGCTTCATTATTATAAATATCATTTTGATATAAACTATCTAATATTTTTTCAAAAGCAAGAGAAGTTTCTTTTATCATTTTAATACTACTATCCATGTACTTCTTACTATCTTTTGATGTTAATTCTTGATTTTCAATTTCGTCATATCTATCTATTATTTTAACACATACTGGAAGATAATAATCTAAAAACTTATTACTGCTCTTATTATTCAATTTATTCTTCTCAATTGTATTAATTATTCTAGTAGCTGTTTTATTTATATTTCTTAAATCTTTTTTTACTTCTACACTATCTATTTCATCAACCATTGCATTTATATGTTTATTTGATTTTCTTGCTTCTTCTAATCTTCTTTTTAAATCTTTTTTTTCTATTTTATCAACTGTATCTTCAGGCCCTTTCATTACTAGTTCGCTAGCAACGTACGCTCCTGCTCCTATTACTAGTGATGGGACTAAAGCAAATGATAAACCTAAGTAACCAAGAGCAAAGAATGATGCTCCAACTACACCTGATACTATCTCTTTTCCCTTCATAATATCACCTAGTTGTACTCTCTTACTGTTTTGAAGGCATAGACTAAATCAGTTCTACCATCAAATACTTTTCCATTACTTATACTTGCAAGGTTATATAACTGTTCTTCTGATGCTTCTCCAAATGTAATTGAGTATATTGGTATTTCTTTATTAATTATATTGTAATATGATCTAACATCTTCAAGTTTACCGATGTTTCCTTCTCCATCAGTCATAACTATAATTGATACATTATAATCATTAGTTTCACCGTCAAGTAGTTTTAGTGCCTCCACAACTGATGGATAAAGTGAAGTACCACCATATGGTTGAATACTATATACTTTATCAATAAACATTTTTCCGTCGTTACCATTACCTGTAGCTATTCTTTTAACATCTTCATTAAACATAACAATATCTATTTTATCTTTTTCAGAAAATTGTATCATATTTGCAACAGCATCATCTCCAAAGACAAATGCAACTGCCTCTTTTAACTTATTAATTCCAGTTCCTCTCATGCTTCCTGAATAATCTAGACAAAATACTACATGTACTGGTTTTCTAAGTTCTGTTTGATATAAGAATAATGCTTGTTTAATTACTTCTTTACTTGGATATTTTACTGGTGAAATATATTTAGTTGTATCAATACCCCAATCAGGATTAAATATTGTTTTATCAACTTTATCACTAACTCCACCATACCATGTTCTTCTACCTACTTTTGTTAAAATCTTTTGCCCTTTTTCGCTAAGGAAATAAGCTTGGAATTCCAAAAATATATCTTTCTTTTCTTGGTTACCATTATTAACAAATACTAGTGGTGAATCTGCAATTGAAACACCATCAACAGGATAAATTAAATATAATGTTTCTTTTCCTGATGCTTCAAGTGTACTATTTATATTTATTATTGATGCTTCATATGTAATTGCAGCATCATAATCTCCATTTATAAATGATTCTTCTAAGAAATCTTCATCTCCAGATGTACGAGTAAGTCCAGAGAAGAATGTTACTAATTTTTCTTTCAATGCATCATCTTTCAAATAATCCATTGTTAATACTTCAGGATTACCTGCTAAAGTAGATAATATATTTAAATAAGCAGATGCACCACTATTAGTAGTAACTGGATTTGCCATACTAAAGTTTAATTCTTTATTTTCAATTAACTTTAACAAGTCATTCATTGTTACATCTTTACCAATAAGGCCTAAAGCTTCTGCTTTAGATTTTTTAATTCCAAATACTATTGGTGTAATACTTGTAGACTTTAAATTAGATGTTTTTACATTAGAATCAAACATATCTAACCAAATAGAATTTGATGCCCATATTGCATCGTATTTTCTACCACTATTTACTGTAGTTACTATTTCTAGATTATCAGCATAATATATTTTTACTTTTACATTTTGATCATCAAAATAATCTATTATTTCATCCTCAAATACCTTATTTTCTGGTGTTGTTAAAATACTAAAAACTTCATCGCTATAACTATAATCATCAAAGCTCGTTCTATTAGTATTTTGACTTGTAAAACTAGGTATTAATGGAAGTATATAAATAAATGCAATAACAGCAAATAAGAAAATAATACTATTTGTTGTACTTCTATTTTCTTTCATCTTAACCAACTCTTTTCTACTATATTAATTATAAATTTAAAAGACATTAAAAGCAAGTTAAACCAAAATAAAAAAGGCTTTATAGCCTCATTTTATTCACAATCAAAATTATGTTTTTTTAAATACTTTTCTAAACTTTTTTTATCCATGTTATATACAAGAATATTCTTACTTAAATTATTACCATTAAATACTCCAGTAATAATTGCTCTTTCTTCTTCTATTTCTATAGTACATGAATTATTTCCTACAAGAATACTATCACATACAGTTGTTTTAAAATAATATTCTTTATCTTCTTGGAAATTACCATTTTCTTTTTCTAAATCAGTATAATACCAATAATATTCTATTTCTTCTTTTATTATTTTTTCATCTTTATCATCAAAATAGAAATAAATATTATTATAAGTTTTACTTTCTGGTATAGAATTACCATCAACACGGCATTTAATTAGATGCTCATTTTTATTAGGTAATTTTAATAGAATAAATGTTACCAAAATAATTATCAATATAGGTATTATTAATGTGCTTTTTTTAATCTTCAAGTTCGTTTTTTGATTCTTCTTCATCTTCATCACTACTATCTATATCGTCATCATTTTTATCATAGTATACTTTTATTTCACTATCATATTCTCTATATTCTTCATCTATTTCTCTAAATGCCATTTTTACCTCCTAAGCGTATGCTGTTTTACAATAATCCATTCTAAGTTTATCAGCAATTGTTACTATAAATTCTGAATTAGTTGGCTTAGCTTTATCTATATCTACACTATGACCAAATATATCTTCCATTAAGTCCCAATTACCTCTATTCCAACTAACCTCTATAGCATGTCTTATTGCACGTTCTACACGAGATACAGTTGTCGTATAAGTTTTAGCAATATCTGGATATAACTCTTTAGTTATACCTCCAATAAACTCTGGCTTATCATATATAAGCATTATTCCTTCTCTAATATATTGATATCCTTTAATATGAGAAGGTACTCCTAACTCATGCAATATCTTTGTTACAGACATTTGCAAATTGTTGTGGTACACATCAATTATTTTACCATAATTATTGTTCTCAAAACAACTTATAATCTTCTTCTCTAAGTTAGACATTTCAAATGGTTTAACTATGAAATAATCTATTCCTAATAATGAAGTTTTCCTAATCATTTCTTCTGTATTATATGAAGAAATAACTATTACTTTCTTATTAATGTTAAGTTTCTTCATTTCTTCTAATACATCTAGACCATCTTTCTTTGGCATTACTAAATCTAAAACTACTAAGTCGTAATCACTTTGTGCATCTTTAATCAATTTTAGTCCCTCATCACCATCGTAAGCTTCTAAACATACATTGATATTAGCGTGATCACTAAAATACTTCTTAATCATACTGACTAACTCCACGTTATCATCGATAACAAGCACTTTAATGTTGTTCATATTTTTCCTTTCTTTTACTACACGCAATAACAATTATAAGATAGAAAAATATCAAAGTACATAGCGAAGATTAGCTAGTTATGTAAAATAATGTCGAAAAAGAAAAAAATGTGAGATTATTACTCACATTTACTCATAATATATTTAAATTCCTCTGGTTTTGTACTAGCCCCACCAATTAAGTATCCGTCTACTACATCAATTTCATTTAATGTATCAACATTCTTCATATTAACACTTCCACCATAAAGAACTGCTACTCTTTTCCCAAATTTATCTTGTATTAAATCTTTAATGTAATTAGTAACATCCTCTATTTCAGGATTAGTAGGTATCTTACCAGTACCAATAGACCAAATAGGTTCATATGCTATTATTATTTTTTCCATAACATTAACATCTAAGTTATCAAAAACTTCAAGAATTTGTCTTCCCACTACATCTTTTGTAGCGTTTCTTTCTTTTTCATCAAGATTTTCTCCAACACAGAATATTGGAATAATATTATTCTCAATTAGTTTATTTATTTTTAATACAAACAAATCACTTGTTTCATGTTGATCTGCTCTTCTTTCAGAGTGCCCTACTATTGAATAAGATACTCCTAAAGAATTTAACTGTTCAGCACTTATTTCTCCTGTTGATGCTCCATTACCTTTGCAAGAACAATTTTGAGCTCCTACAACATATTTAGATCTTTCAAGGAATAAGTCAAGATATATGTCACTTGGACATACAATTGCACGTGAACAATCAACGTCACTTGTTTCTCTTATGAAGTCTAAAGCTTCTGTTCTATTTAGATACGTCTTTTGATTTCCTATTACGAGCTTCATTCTTGCCCTCCTTAATCTTTTCAACTATCTTACCGATAACTCCATAGTTATCGTATTTTTTATGTTCTATAGCATGTTTATAAACATCTAGTACTGATTCTCCATAATATTTAGAACTATGAACTTCAGCATTTAATCTAGCTTGTTTTTGTAAATTTGCTAATTTCTTTCTATCTTTATAAAGATCAAGAACAATATCAACATATTCATCTTCATCTTTAAAGATTTCACCATTTAATCCATCGAAGACTGTATTTCTAAAACTTTCATCATCGATACATACTGGTGCTATAGATGCTGCCATTGCTTCAATAACTGTTAAACCTTGAGTTTCACTTGTAGAAGCAGTAGCAAAGATATTACCAGTTCTATAATAAGCAGGTATTTCTTCCCATGGTACCTTACCAGTAAAGAAAACATTCTTTGCTATTCCAAGTTTCTTAGCAGTCTCTTTATACTCATCCATATCTGGTCCATCACCAATTATGATTAAGTTGATATTTTTCTCTTTTTCATTAATTCTTTTTTGTGCTGATAAAAGTAAATCAACATTCTTTTCTTTTGCAAGTCTTCCAACGAAAACTATATTAAAGTTATCTTTAGAAATCTTTAAATCTTTTCTAATCTTATCAACCTTTTTCTGATCAACATTTTCTTCATAAAATCTATCTATTTCGATACCTGTAGGTATTACATAAATATTTTTATCTACATTATATTTTTCTTTAAATAAATCATAAATCTTTTTAGTAGGTACAATTAACTCATTTGCAGTCTTATCGCAATAGAATTGTGTTAAGTACTCTACTATCTTTTTACTAGGTTTATCAAAGTATCCCTTTGTAATATAGTAAACATAATCTTCATACAAAGTATGATATGTATGAACAAGTGGAATATTAAATTGTCTTGATATAAATCTTGCAAATGTTCCTACACTAAACTCAGTATGTGAATGTATTACATCTAACTTCCATTTTCTTATTATGTTCATTGCTCTTAATGGATAAACAGTAGTAACACGATAATCATAAATACCAATTGGTAATCCAGGTATTCTAATTACTGTTTTATCTTCATCAAATCCATATTTAAAACTTTCAGTGTTTAAAGTTACAACAAATACTTGATGACCTTTTCTCTCTAAGGCTTTTTTTAACATATACACACTTGTTGATACTCCATTTATAAATGGAGGATATGTATCAGTAAATAAACCTATTCTCATTTCTTTTCATCTCCTTTGAAGAATCCTAATGCAACCCCACCTATTACTATACCAAAGTAATATGTTATTACTCTCCAAATTATTAATGCAGATTTAAGTATTGCTTCTCTTGTATCTACAAAAGGAATAATTGTTTTAAAGAATTCAAGGAATGCTCCCTCAATACCACCACTACCTCCAGGAAGTGGAACAAAGTTCCCAACAAGAAGTATGAATGATGATAAAACAATTACTTCCATAATTCCTACGTTTTGTCCCATACTTAAGAACACAAAGAATGGAATCATATAGAATATAATTAAAGCTATTAAGTTAACAAATACGCAAGTAAAGAATAATTTTTTATTTTCTTTAAGCATTGTTCCACTTTCATTATATTCTTCAACCTTTTCATTCCAAATTTTAGAAGTTTTTTCTTTATCTTTTATTAGTCTTAATTTAACACCGATTTTTATTCCAAGATTAACTATAAATTTACTAAATTTCTTTGAAAAACTTATAAATAGTGATATTACTCCAACTCCAATATTAATTAAAAATCCTATTAAGATTAAATTAAATATTACTGGGTTAACATCACATATATTAAACGCAAAATTTAGTATTAAGGCAATTAGCCCAACTAATACTAATGCTGCTTGATACATAATAAATTCTTGAACTATTATGTTAGTTGCTTGTGCTACCTTAATCCCACTTTTGTTAAGCATATAAACCTGCATTGGTTCTCCTCCTGTTGCAAATGGAGTTATGCCATTAAAAAACTGGGTTATTAAAATTTGATGCAACATTTTACTATATTTTATATTCTTTTTATATCTCTTAACGACTATATATAGAGCAAGTGCTCTAAATAACCAATAGCCTAGAATAAATATAAACCCGACTAATATTAACCATTTATTTGCAGATAATAAATTATCAACAATATCTTGGAAATCGTCTTTCATTACAAAATATAGAACTATTGCTGTTATAAGCAATATTACAATAATACTTTTAGTATTCTTTTTTTTCATTACTTGTCAGATATTGAAACTACACCAGGTAATTCTTTTCCTTCCATGAACTCAAGTGTTACTCCTCCACCTGTAGAAGCATGAGTAACCTTTTCTTTATATCCAAGTTTAGCTGAAGCAGCAACTATGTCTCCTCCACCTAAAATTGTAGTAGCATCTATATTTACAAGTTTATCTAATAGTTTTTCTGTTCCTTTAGTGAAGTTACTAAACTCATAAACTCCTAAAGGTCCATTCCAGAATACAATTTTAGCTGTATCTAGAACTTTAGAAAATAATTCCACTGTTTTCTCACCAATATCTAATCCCATCTCATCAGCACCGATATTTTCAATATCACATGTATGATATGGAACATCATTTGAATATTCAAGTGTTACTAAGTTATCCACTGGTAATACGATCTTATCAGGATGTTCACTTAATACTCTTTGGCAGAATTCAATATTTTCTTCATCAAGAATTGATTTTCCAATATTTATTCCTTTAGCTTTTAAGAATGTATAAGCCATTCCTCCACCGATTAATATTTTATCTGCTTTCTTAACAAGATTTTCGATAACTCCAATCTTATCAGATACCTTACTTCCACCTAATACAACAACAAATGGATGTACTGGTTCAATAAGAACAGATAAAGCATTAACTTCTTTTTCAACTAAGAATCCAAGTCCACTAGGTAAGTGACTAGCAATTCCTACGTTTGATGCATGTGCTCTATGAGCAGTTCCAAATGCATCGTTAATGAATATATCTCCCAAAGATGCCCAATAAGCACCTAATTCAGGATCATTTCCACTTTCTTTCTTTCCTGGAACATCTTCATAACGTGTATTTTCCATTAAAAGAACATCTCCTGGTAATAAAGAATTTACTAAATTCTCAAGTTCAGGTCCACGAGTTGTTGAAGAGAACTTAACATCTTTTCCAAGATATTGTTTTAAAGAATCAGCAACAATTCTTAAACTATTATTTGGTTTATCCTCTTCTTCTTTTATTCTTCCTAAGTGTGACATAAGTATAACTTTTGCCCCTTGGTCAATTGCATAATTTATAGTAAGTAAACTTTGTACTATTCTGTTATCATCTACTATTACCCCATCTTTAATAGGTACATTAAAATCACATCTAATTATCACTTTTTTTCCAGTTAAATCATAATCTCTAATTGTCTTTTTCATAACTATCTCCTAACATTTCTATTATAGCAAAATTAAGAACATTTGCCAATAAATACAGCAATTAAAAAAAAGAATTATTCTTCTATAATTGCTTCTTTCACAAAATCAATCATAAGTACAATTCCTTTTTCAGAATTATCTACTAATAAATTACCATCTACTTTATCAACTAGTTCTTTTAAATGAGCTAAAAATTCTTTATCTTCAACCTTACCTAAATCGCTAGTCATTATACTTAAATAGATTTCAACATAATTACCATAATTACGTGGATTAATATCTACTTTAATTGTTCCTTTATCCATTTTAGATTTTAAATAATTAATTCCATAAGTAATTATTTCTTTAAAGTCACCAATATTTTCCATACCTACTTTAGATAAATCATCTGAAGAGTTATTAATAATAGTAATATTATCTTCATTAAATTCTTCAATAAATGAATATAAATTTTCTTTTAAACATGTATATTGATCATTTATTAAAAACTTATCATCTTCACTATATTTGTATCCAGTAATACCTTCTGTTTGCCAATATTTATTTTCTTCTGACTCACCTTCTACTTTATCAAGATAAGTTGTTTGTAAAATATGCATAGCATTAGCAAGTCTAAAGAACGTTTTAAATACACTTCTTTCTTGCTTAGTAAGTTTATTATATTTATCATACTCTTCTAATAATAATTTAATATTACTACAAGTATTTTCTATTGAATCTTTATCTAAACACAAGTTACATGCGATAACTGCTAAATCAATAATTCTAGGTAAATAATTTGATACAGCAAAATCAATTATCCAAATCTTACCATTACTATCTTTTAAAACATTAGTATTAATAATATCACCATGCACAAATGCTTTAGGAAGCCTATCTAAATCAATGCTATTAAAATCTGCTACTAATCTATTAAACTTCTCTTGATATTCTAGTGGTAAATATCCTTTTTTCTTTTTATATTCTTCTTTAAAATTAATAATAGCCCATGAGTCATAAATAAATTCTGGTTTTAAATCTAAGTTATTAATCATAGCAGTTTGTCTTGCTATTTCTCTTATTTCTTCTTCTGTTAATTTTTCATTTAATTCATAAAAATTCTTTCCATCAATAGATTCAAATACAACTAAATCATAATGATTATCTAAATAATCAAGAGATAAATATATATCACCATTGATCTTTACTGGTTTAGGGGCGTTTATGTCACTATCTGCTACTACTCTAATTCTATCTAAATAATCATCTATATTTTTCTTATCTCTTTCTTTATTGAATATTTTTACACAATACTTATTCTTAGTCGTTTCTAAATAATAATTATAATCTTCATATCCAATTGCTATTAATTCATTTGATACAAAATCACCTAGATCACATAGTCTACATATTTCTTTTGATATATTATCAAGTTCTGTATTAAGACCTATTCTTTTGTTGAAATCTAATAATTCATATGTATCCATTTTATCAACTCATTTCCATATAAATTATAACATAAAAAAAGAGCTAAGCTCTTTTATTTTGTCATTAAGTATTTAGCAGTTCTAACCATTTGAGTTGAGTAACCCATTTCGTTATCATACCATGCTACTACTTTAACTAGTTGTTTTCCATCTACATCTAATACATTTGTAGAAAGTCCATCAACGACTGCACCATAGTTAGATCCGATTACATCGCTTGATACGATTGGATCCATAGTGATTTTTAATGTTTCATTTTGATATCTTTCAAATGCTGCATTAATTTCTTCTTTAGTTGCAGTTCTCTTTAATTCAAGAGTTAAGTCAATAACTGAACCAGTTGGTACTGGAACACGCATTGCATTTCCATCAAGTCTTCCTTTTAATTCAGGTAATACTTGTCCAATTGCACTAGCTGCACCAGTTGAAGCTGGAACGATATTAGCTGCACAAGCTCTTCCACGACGAGCTAAGATTCCTTTTTTGTGAGCTATATCTAGTGTTGCTTGGTCATTTGTATAAGCATGAACTGTTGTCATGTATCCTTTTTCAATTCCAAATTCTTTTTGTAATGCATCTAATACAGGTGCTAAGCAGTTTGTAGTACAACTTGCTGCTGAAATGATTTGTTCACTACCATCTAATGTATTGTGGTTAACATTATAAACAATAGTCTTTAAGTCTCCTTTTGCAGGTGCAGAAATCATAACTTTCTTTGCTCCAGCTGTTATATGAGCCATTGCTTTTTCATCACTTGTGAATGCACCAGTACATTCGAAAACAACATCAACACCTAAACTTCCCCAAGGAAGTACAGATGGATCTTTTTCAGCATATACAGGAATTTCTTTTCCAGATACTACTATCTTGTTTCCATTGAAACTAATATCATCTAATTTGTAATTACGATGATTAGTATCATATTTTAACAAGTATGCTAATTGTTCAGCATCTGTTAAATCATTAATTGCTACAACTTCGAAATCAGGATCATTATCCATCAATCTAAAAACTAATCTTCCGATTCTTCCGAATCCATTAATTGCTACTTTTACCATTTTATCTCCTCCATTTTAATTAAAACAACTTCCACCAATAAATTCTCTTATTAGAGATTCATCAGGTATAGCATCTGATGGTATTGGTAAAAATGTTTTTAACATATTTAATAATCTTCTAGCTGTCTCATATTGTGGACTATCGCTAGGTACTGAATATAGAAGTGGTTCAACATATGTCTTAAGTACTCCTATTTCATAAATAAGTGCAGTGTTATATACAACATCAGCTGCATCTTGGTTAGGGAATATATGTTTCTCTTCTCCTAAACGAACTTTCTTCCAGCTTTTAATTGTATCTTCTACCTTATATCCTCTTGTTCTATTATCTCTTACTATTCTTCTTAACAGTCTATTATCTGTTGTAGATATTCTATTATGTGAATCTATTGTAAGAATTGTAAGTGGTGATAGATATATTTTAAATTTATTCTTTCTATCAATTGATGTTAGTATTTTATCATTTAAAGCATGTATTCCTTCAATGATTAATACTTCATTCTTTCCAAGAGTTACTTCCTTTGTACCTGGTTCTTGTTTACCTGTTATGAAGTTAAATGTTGGAAGTTTAACACCTTTACCGTTAAGCAGATCCTTAACATCTTTATCGAAATGTTTAATATCTATTGCTTCTAAACATTCAAAATCATATTCTCCATTTTCATCTCTTGGAGTAAAATCTCTATCAACAAAATAGTCATCCATTGATATTTCTCTTGGTTCTAATCCAAAGCTTCTTAAGTACATAGATAGTTTTCTACAGCTTGTAGTTTTACCAGAACTTGAAGGCCCTGCGATTAATATTATCTTAACATCATTTTTCTTACTAACTATTGTTCTTGCAATATTTAATAATCTGTTGCTTTGTAATGTTTCTTCTATTCTTATTATGTCATCAGCTCTTCCGCTTGACACAACTTTATTAAGATCAGGAACATTATCTATCTTCATTATATTAGCCCATTTTCTATATTCATCGAACACTTCAAATAACTTTGGATGATGTTCATATGGTTTAATACCATCAATATATATTGTTGGGAATAATAATACAAAGCCATTATTATCTAAGAAATGCAAATCAAATTGTTTTAATACACCAGTTCTTGTAGGCATTAAACTAAAGAAATAATCATAAATACTTCCTAGCTTATATAAAGTAACCATTGAATTAGTATTATAATTGTTTAAATCAACTTTTGATTGCTCTCTCATGATTCTAAAATACTCAGTTGCTTCTCTTTTATTAATACTATGTTTTGTAATAGGCAAATCTTGATGAATTATTTCAAGCATCTTGTTTTTAATAACTTCTAACTTTTTCTTAGTAAGATCAAAATTAGTTGTTATATATATTCCTTTATCAATAGAGTATTTAACTTCAAATTTATTTGTGTGTCCAAATAAAGTATTAACTGCATATTCTAAGACAAGTATAAGTGCATTAACATACACTTTATTACCTACAGAATTTTTTAAATCAACAAACTCTATTTCATCATGATTTGATACATAATCATTAAGTTCTTTATAAACATTACCTACTTTAGCAAGTAATATAGGATATTTGAATCTATCTTGATAATCACCAATCAAATCATAATAAGTAAGGCCAGATGCAACTCTTTTTTCTTCGCCCATTATTTTTATGTCGATATTTCCTATCATACAATCCCTCTATTCTCTAATCATTTTATCATAAATTAGTAAAAAATAATAGATATTTTATTTTTTATGTATAATCTAAAAGGATTATAACTATTATAATTATAGGAGGATTTATGAATTTAATTCCAGTTATTGTAGATAAAGAGCAATATGGTGAAAGAAGTTACGATATTTTTTCAAGATTATTAAAAGATAGAATTATATTTATATCAGGAGAAATAGATGAAAATCTTGCAAATACAGTTATTGCAGAACTATTGTACTTAGATTCTTTGGAAACCAAAGATATTTATTTGTATATAAACTCTCCTGGCGGATCAGTAACTGAAGGAATGGCCATTTACGATACTATGAATTATATTAATAGTGATGTATCAACAATATGCGTAGGACTTGCTGCATCTATGGGAGCATTCCTTCTTTTATCTGGTGCTAAAGGAAAAAGAATAGCACTAGAAAATAGTGAAATAATGATTCATCAGCCTCTTGGAGGAGCAGAAGGCCAAGTTACAGATATAAAGATTGCAACAGATAGATTAATCAAAATAAAAAAGAAATTAAATAATATAATTTCTCTTAAAACAAATAAAAACATTAAGAAAATAGAAAAAGATACCGAAAGAGATTTCTTTATGGATTCTTATGAAGCTAAAGAATATGGAATTGTAGATAAAGTAATATAAAAAAATAAAAAGTTTTTACTTTTTATTTCTTACTCTATTTGCAATTTCTTTTATTTTTCTAAATCTATGATTTAAACCTGATTTAGTAATAGTAACTCCTGTTTCTAAAGAAATAATATTACTAAGTTCAGTAAGAGAAGTCTCTGGATATTTCCTTCTATATAAACAAGCTTCTTGAATCTTCTCATCTAATAAATCAAGACCCATTTCATTTTCAATTACTTCAATATCTTTTAATTGATTATTACATGTCTCAATTATCTTATCCATATTTGCTTGTTCACAGTTATTAAGTCTATTAGTATTATTCTTTTGTTCTTTATATATTCTTATGTTTTCATAATATAAAACAGCTTGGAAAGCATTTATTATCTTTAAGAAATCACTAATCTTTTCAGCTTCTTTAATATATACCATGTACTTTGTATCTCTAATTATTATTTTAGAATTCATATCAAATTCATTTAATAATCTTTGTACAAAAACTGCTTCATGTTTATTATCAAAACCAAACTCTAAGTGATATTGACTCGTCTTAGGATCATTTATACTTCCCTTAGATAAGAAACTTCCTCTTAAATATGCTTTCTTATCTTCTAATGCATCTACTACATATTCTTTAGGTGATTCAATATAATTATTATTGCTATCTAAAACAGATAAATCTGATAATATTTCATCTACTTTATTGTTTATAGTTATTATGTAATTTTTTTTCTTTATAAAGTTTGCAACAGTTCTTTGATCTAAATCTACTTCTGTTCCATATAAAGATTTAAATAATAAATATAATTTTTTAGCAACTTTTGCATTTTCAGTAGATAGTTCTATTTTATTATCATCAAATTTACCATTACTTCTTACGAAAGCTGAAAGAAGCGCAATGTTTTCTGTGTTAGAATATTCCATTGTACATATTTCATTTTTTACAGTTGTAGTAAATGACATAATACCACCTCAAGCATTACTATTATATAACAAAACCACTAAAAAGTAGTGGTTTTTTTGATTAAAGATATTTAAATATAAAATACATTACCATTACAGTACCAAGTGATAGGCCGATTAATAATGGATAGAATATTTGTGTTACATTAGCAGATTTCTTTTCTACTGTGTAATCAGGAGTATATTCGCTACCTTCTGTTTCAGGAGCATAAAAAGCACTTGCCCCATTGCTCAATACTTTTCTATATGAGTTAACATTTTCTCTACCGCTTAATGCTTCTGTTTGACTCTTTCTATCTAAGAAATCAGTATAATACTCATTACTTCCTTCACCAAATACAGCGTGGAAATAATCAGAATTAAAGTCATCATCTGTAATTGTTGAACATATATCATCAATATTTTGAATAAACCAATTATCATCTACTTGAGAAAAGTCTTTAAATCCGTTTGCAACAGATAAATAACTTCCAAGTATTAATTTAGCAAGTGATGTTATGTTTTTTCTTTTATCATAATCCATATTACGTGACTCTTGTATTCCAGTAAACGAGAATACATTACCATCATAAGTAATTGTATCACTAGATATATTTGGAACATATTGATTATAAGCATGAATTTCTTTTAAACGTTCTGAAAGTGAATCAAATACGTTTGATAAACCACTACCATCATAATCATATAAAAAATAATCATTTAACTTTTCCATATCATCACCTATTTTCATTTTATCACTATCTACAAAAAGATAAAATACGTTGCTTTAATCTTTTCCTAATTATTCTTAATCTATTGTCGACATATTTATATGGCATATCTAAAAGCTGTCCTATCTCTTTATTTGTAAAATAGTTAAGTTTTAATTCATATATTAATGAATCTTTATCATTCAAATAATATTTTAAATTATAAAGAAATCTAATCAATTCTCTACATTTAAAATCTTCTTCAATATTATAATCAGATGCGACTAAATCTTCTAAAAAGACATCATCTTCATCTCCTATTTTAGAGTTTAATGATAAACATTCATTTAGAACTGTTTGTTTCTTTCTTTTAGATGTTTTAACTAGTCTTTCCATTTCTCTTCTTATACATAAAAGTGCATAAGTATAGAAAATAGTATCACTAGAATTATAATCATTTAAAGCCATGATTACTCCCATCATACCTTCTTGATATAAATCATCTACTTCTATTCCTACATTTTTATTTCTTAAGTAATATTGTCTTGCATACTTAGTTACTAATTTTGAATATTTATTCATTAGTAAGTTGTATGCTACTGAATCATTTTCTCTTATTTGATATACAAGTTCGTAATCGTTTAATTCTTTATAGTCCAAGTAAAATCCCCCTACTTGTCTAAACTAATCACCTCATAGATCATTATTCCTGCTGCTACAGATGCGTTTAGACTATTTATTTTTCCATACATAGGGATTTTAGCCAAGTAATCGCATTCTTCCATAACTGCTTTAGAAACACCTTTACCTTCATTACCAATAATTAATGCTATTTTACCTGTATAGTCGATATCACGATAATCTACACTTCCTGTTAAGGCAGTACCTACTATCCAGAAACCATTTTCTTTTAATTCATTTATAACATTAATCAAATTAGTAACTTTAGCTAGTTTAATATTTTCTAGTGCACCTGCACTTGTTTTCATAACTGTTGAATTAACATCAACGCTTCTATCTTTTGGAATAATAATGCCAGTTATACCAGCAGCTTCACAAGTTCTAATAATAGCTCCTAAATTATGTGGATCCTCAATATGATCTAGGATAACTATCTTAGCATTTTCTACATCAAGAAAATCTTTATAATCAGCATAGCTAAAATCCTCTATGTCAAGGATTATACCTTGATGAGAAAATTTATCAAACTTAGCAAAATCTTTTTTATCTAATACTTCTGTTTTAATTTTATATTTTTCTATTAAAGATTTTATTTCTTTATCATCAAAGTTCTTTTGTATTTTTACTTTCTTAACTTTTTCAGGTTTTTGTAAAACTTCTTTAGCTACATTTCTTCCATATACTAGCATAAGTTCCCTCCTAGTATTAATTCCATAATACTTTTAATTCTATCTTCTCTTCCTTCAAGTTTTAAATATCCGATTAAAGCTTCAAGTGCTGTTGCATGTTTATATGTTACTATGTCACAATTCTTAGGATGTCCATGCCCTTTATTATTTCTTGCTCTTTTTATAATTGATAATTCTTCTTCATCAAAATAATTATCATTAATAAGTTTTTCTAAAAATGTTGCCTGATTTTTTGCACTTACATAGTTAACTGCAGTCTTTTGTAATGAATCTACGTTAGATATTTTTTGTTCTATCAAATATCTCCTAACATAATACTCATATACATTATCACCTAGATATGCTAAAACCAAAACATTGATATCCTTGTTGTTAATAATATCACTTCCCAACTTCATTAACGGCATTTGATGAAATATCTAAAACTAAATCTGCTCTATCAATAATTCTTTTTGAATGAGTAACAATTATAATTGTATGATCTTTTTTAAGTTCCATTAATACATCCATTAATCTCTTTTCATGTTTTTCTTCTAATACATTAATAACATCATCGATTAATAATACTTTGCTTTCTTTTAAAAGCATACGAACAATAACAAGTAGTTTTTTAGATGACATTGTTAACTGAGTATTTTCATCTACTATAGTGTCATATCCTTTTTCAAGTTTCATTATTTCTTCATCTAATCCAACCATCTTACAAATTTCTACTACTTTATCAAAATCAGGATTAATCATAGTAAAGTTTTCTTTAATTGGAATATCAAAGAACATTGTTTGTCTTCTTACTGATGATATTAAAGAGAAATAGTTTGTATCTTTAATATCTTTTATTTCTATTCCATCAAGTGTAATTGTTCCTTCATGTTGTCTATTAAGTCTTTGTAATAAATCAAATATACCTACTTGTACTGTTTCATTACTTCCTGAAAATACAGTTATAGAATTCTCTGGTATTTTAAAACTTATATGATTAAGTATTGGATTATCTCTAAACCCATATAATACATTGTTAAATTCAATACTTCCTTTAACAGTATCTTTATCTAATTCTTCTGTTCCATTAACATGACTACTGTATTCTCTAATCTTATCAAATCGTTGTAATGATACATTAACATTTCTATATTCAACATTTAATGTTAATACAATTGAACAGTTATCAATAATCTTTTGATAATAGTTATAGATTACTAATACTATACCAACATCAGCATGTCCTTCTATTGCTCTTAATCCAATGTAGATAACTGCTAATAATCTAAATAATTCAAACACAAATAATATTGCATGGTTATTAGCATTAAATCTAACATTATATTTAGCATTAGCATTCAAATAATCTTTTCGACTTTCTTCCATCTTAGGATATATCTTATCGAATATACTAAAACTTTTAATCTCTTTTATTCCACCAAAGTAATCATATACAGATGAAGTTACTTTATCTAATTGAGACTTTCTCTTCTCATTTAACTTTTGTACTTTCTTACCTAATCTTAATGAAATCATTAACATTACAATTGTAACGATAAGCGAGAATGCAAAGATATAAATATCTAAGAAATAGAAGTATACAAAGATTACTGCAAACTCAATCATTTGAATAACTCTTATTACTCCTGATGCAAAGAACGTAGATATTATATCAACATCAGTTATTACCATATTAGTATATTGCCCAGGTGAAAACCTAGATAAGCTAAACATGGAGTTATCTTTTGTTAAGCTTATAGCTTCATCATTATAGAATGCAAATAGCTTATTATAAAGCTTATAATATGCAACCTGGTTATATCCTTCAAAGAATCTATATATACCTGCAAGTATTATCG
Source organism: uncultured Clostridium sp. (assembly GCA_946414595.1). Taxonomy (GTDB): domain Bacteria; phylum Bacillota_I; class Bacilli_A; order RF39; family UBA660; genus RUG13868. Next base: position 22,861 of record CAMKPE010000003.1, on the reverse strand, counting down.
AAATAACTAACATTACTACAGTCATATAAGTATCTTTATTAGTAATATAATTTATTGCAGAACTAAAAAGTATAGGAATTATTAATAGAATTCCTCTTATCATAATAGAGGTAAATGTCTTTAATACAAATTCCCATTTTGCTACTTTTAGTACTGTTTTTAATTCAGTTTTAAATTTCCCTTTCATTAATTCACCCCGATATAAAAAGTTATTTTGATTACAAAATAACTTCTTAATAATTCAATTATTTATGCAACCTTTTGCATATTATATTCTTTTTCTTCTTTTCTTTCGAAAAGTTTCTTTGTATCATCTTTAACAAATCCTACATAACCACCATAGTTTTTAATTCTACTATCAAGTCTTTGAACTGATAATAAGTGATTTGCTACTATACTTCTAAAGTCAGGATTCTTGTTAAAGATTAAATCACATTCTGTTAATATAATAGATTTTCTTAATACTTTCTTACCATCAATTTCTTGTGGTTCAAGCATTGTATATTCTACTATTCTATCATCTACTATTTTTCCAGTTGGACACACAATAAAGTTTGTTCCATCTTCTCTAATAAATCTAGAAAATCTTTTTATGTCTCTTGGTAATTCAGTAGCACTTAAATTATGTTTGTTAAAACATGCTTCACTTAATGTCTTATTATCTAGCTTAGCAGTTATATCATCATTCTTTTCAATATAGAAATAATTTATATTGTCATCATTTCTAACAATGAACGCAGAGAATCCTCCACTTTCACCTAAGTAAGTATAATCAAATACTTCTCCTTGAGCATTAGTAAATCTACTCATCTCATGACTAAATTCTTTTCTATTAGAACTTAACATTGTTAAGTCACTTTGTAATTGTTCATCACTAATAGCTACTACTGGATATCTAATCTCATCTTTATCATTTGATAAATCATGATACTTATTACTATAGAAAGTATTACCATCTTCACGTGCAAAATAATTAAATCCACATTTATTTTTCTCATCTTTGTTTAACATATCCCAATAAAGATCTACTCCATGATATTCACCATCTAGTTTAACAGTGTTAAACGCATGAACATTATCAAGTAGTTGATAATTACATTCTATTCCAAATCTATCCATGAATTCTTTAAATGTTAATGATGCTCCTTCACATGATGATTCGCCATATAAAAGGCACATTAAAGAATCTAAATAGTTAACTCCATTTTGAACTTTCTTTTCTCTATTTGTTACTCCTTTTAAAGATTCACATAATGTTTTATATACAAACATACACTTTTGAGATTCAGTCCAAGAAAACATAACTTTTCTTTCAACCATCTCAATAGATTTCATTATATTTGCTATATCTTTAGGATTATGTATTGTTCTTCTTACATAATCTTTATTATTAAATTTACTTTTATGTAGATAATCTAATCCTCCTATTATACTTAAACGTATAACATCAGGATTTAAGTATCCAATAACATCACTACTTTGTCCTTTTGTATTTTCAAATAATAATACAACTTTTCTTTTTAATCCATTTAAATTATTAACATCATCTAATGTAAGTGTTCCTCTTACTAAGAAACATTTCTTTCTATTTAGTAATTCTATTTTAGAAGTATCTACTCTATCAAATCTCGCCATATGCAAAACCTACTTTCTTATATGGGAATTGACCATTATCTTCCATTACAACTACTCTTCTACCACTATTATTAAATCCTTCTTCATAAGAATCATATTGTTCAATTGATACCACTAACTCTTCATAGTTATAATCAACTAAACTTTCATAATCATCTACTTTGCAATTAACAATATTTAATACTTCAACATGTGGTTTGAATTTCTTTAATGTTACTCCTTGTAATGTTAGATATTCGTAATATCCAGTTAATGAATCTAAATCAAAGTTTGTATTACATACTTTTAAATCTTTAATCTTAGAATTAGCAAAGAAACCATAAATATCTTCAACTATCTCACAGTTATATAAGTATAAGCTATGAAGTCCAGCTACAGTGCTTATATAAGCCATTGTATTAATATCAATAGTAATACCATCAAGTATTAGTTTCTTTAAATTCTTAAAATTAAGTAAATCAGAAAAATCTACACTAGCTAAAGTCTTATCAGGATTAATACGATTAATAGTTAGTGTTTCTATTCTACTAAGTTCTTCTGGTGAAAATTCTTCTTTTTTCCCATAAAGACTCTCTAAGATTCTTAGAATACTATCAGTCTTCATACTTAATCCTCCTTTTAGCCTATTTTCCTATGTTAATTTTATCATATTTTTATTATAAATAATTAATTTTTTATAAAAAGACAATAATTTTACATAAAAAAAGACTTTTTTCAAAGTCTATTTATCTAGTGTTAAATATGCATAATTAGATGTATCCATACTTATTAAAGTGAAATAATTATATTCACTATTTGAATATCCATAGAAGTGATTCTCTCTATCTATTTTTTCTTTTTCTTTATTGATTACTTGTTCTTTATTAATTAAGTTGATATTAAAATACATATCTATGTTTATATCTTTATTATTATCTAAAAAAGCTCTTTGTTCTTGTTCAGATACTGTATAAATAGATAGATCATTAGTTATATACTTTATAGCATTTTCTCCTCTATATACTGTATATTTTCCTTTATAGTAATTATCTTCCAAATCTTCTTTAGTCTTATACCAAATAAATGTTTTGTCTTCATTAAATACTATATAAGAGTTATCTTTTAATACAAACGATTTACCTGAAATCATTTCATAGTCATAACTAGTACTTGCTTTTTTATTATTAAAAAATAGTATTAATCCTAAAACCGATAATAATACTAATAAAGAAGCTATTATTATCCACATATATTTTTTCATTTTAATCACCACAATAATTATATTATAAAAGAAAGAAACCTACAACGTAGATTTCTATACTCTTCTTATTGTAACTATGTGTCCTCCACCATGGCTTTCCCAGTAAGATACACTACTTTGTATAACACCTAATCTTGAATTAGCTGCATGTATCATTGTATCTCCACCAATGTAGATAGCAACATGTGTTGGACTGTTACTTGATAATGTTGACCATACGATGATATCACCTGGTTGCATGTTTGCTCTTGAAACAGCTTTTCCATTATATGATATTCCTACAGTATTTCTTGCTAAACTTTTTCCAAATAAACTATAAATGTATTGTACAAAACCACTACAGTCAAATCCAGTTTGTGGACTTGCTCCACCATAACGATATCTACTACCAAGAAGTGACTTAGCTGCATTAACTACTGATGATCTATCAACACTTGATGGACCATTGTAATTACTAGTTTGAGTATATGTATAAGTTACTCTTGGTTGTGGTCTATTAATTACTTTTAAAGTATATTTGGCTGTTGTTTCATTTTCGTTTTTGTCTACTGCTTTTACTTCAACGCTGTAAGTACCTGCTCTATTCTTGTTATAGTTAGTACTTATTGTGTAGTATCCTATGTCTTCTGTTGGAACTGAAGTTACATATTTTAAGTTTCCATCTACTTCATCAGTAACTGACTTAATATTTGATTTAACATCATAATTATTTCCAACATAAACTGTAATTGTATCTTTGTTGAATTTAATTTCTGGCAATTTAGTATCGCTTACTTCAACGCTTATTACAAACTCCTTAACTACATCTTCTTCTCTTAGTTTGTAAGTTAAATCTCTAACCCCAACAACTGACGTGTCTATTTCATCAGGATAATCAACAAGTGTTCCATATTCTATGTTTTTAACAAAAGATTTAGTGTCATAGTCAGTACTTCCATACTCTATTGCTTCAACTTCGTTAAACACCATAGATAACGAATCAAAGATATTCTCTCTATGAATCTTATCATATTGTTGATATCCTACTAACGTACACATTGCTAATGCAAAGAATACGCTAGAATATAAATTCATTCTTTTTACTTTAGTATTACCCAAGGTGGGCGACACTGATATTTCTTGTTTCATAATATTTGCTCTCCTTATGTGCTCCCAATCATCGGCAGCGACGTTTTCTATTGTAATATAATTTTTAAAAAAATGCAAATTAAATTAAAAAAGAATTAACTTCACTTAATTCTTTTCCCCAAAACTAAAGGGTTTAGAGCCCTTTTTTTAATATGAGGAAGTTCTATATTTGGAACTTCTTTTTTCTTTATTGTCTTAAACTTTTCTAATAACTTCTTAATAGTATTATTTCCACTATTTTCTAAAATATTAAATATTTCTTCTTCATTTAAATAATATAAGTCTTCGTATGCAAATAATTTGTCGTCTATTGCTGTTTTTGCAATATTCGCAAGTAAATCCATCATGTAATTATCTTCATTAGAATGACAATATACATCTATTGTTTCACTAAAATCTAGTACTTTTTCTGCTATTTCCTTAGTTCTAAAGCTTATTTCAGCTTCTTTATCTTCATTTGTTAATAAACATAAGTCATTAACTATTTCATATATACCTTCTTGCGTTATGTTTTTAGTCCATCCAATAGCAGTTAAGATAACTCCATCTATTCTATCTGCACACACCTTAGGTCTATTGTTATCTACTACAGGATAACTTTTAAAATCAATAATAGAATTAATGTCTATTCTATCTTTCTTTAAGCATTTTCTTAAATATTTATCTCCAAGAATAATCTTACCAGTAAATTCTTCAGTACTTTCCTGTTTTTCATAATCTTTATTCATATAATCAATAACATGTGAAAAACATGGAGTTGCACAATCATGGAACAAAGCTGACAACGTTTCTTTCTTACTTTTAGTAAATCTATAAGTTAGTAATGCTACAGTAAGAGAATGATCATATCTACTGATGTATTCTCTAAAATCATAGATGTCCTTTGAAGCATAATCCATACCACAAAAATATCCAACTTTCTTTAGTCTTAAAAGTATTGGACTTTTCAAATACTTCTTAAGAAAATAAGGTATTTTGTTATATCCTAATAAATTCATATAAAATGATAAATACATATAATCACTTCCAAAATTAATAATTATTCTAACATAATAACAAGAGAATAAAAAGACTAATATGATATAATTAAATTGAGGTGATTTTATGTATAAAAAAGATTTATTAAAAGAATACATTAACAACTCGAGTATAAGAATAGTAAACGAAGGATTAAGAATTAGATTAGATAGAGATTTAGCTAGTAAATTTGATAAAGGCATTTATGATTCTTATATACAACATTTAAAAGATGATTATGAATTAATTAAAGGTTTAAATATCACTCTTCCTGGTAAGGCAGAACCTATATTTTATTTATATATTGTTCCAGATAATAACTTTGGTGATTTGCTAAGAATACCAGAAAACTTTAGAGGTGGTAAACGTGGTGGTAAACCAGTACCATGTTATGACATAGATGGATTTAATTCAGCATATGGAATAAGCCAAAACATTGCTGAAGATTATACAGGTGAAATATCACTTGCATCACATGTTAACAACGTTCATGAAATAGCACATATATTTCAACATCAATTCTTTTCAAATATTGCCTTTCTTGGTGAAGGATTTGCTGAAACAGTACCTTTATATATCTTAGGTCTTGAAGATCACTTCACAGAACATAAAGAACTGTTAAAGAATTTAAGTGAAGAAGATATAAAAAGTGCTAAAGAATTAATAGATCAAGAGCGAGATGGAACATTTGGTAAAAGAGAATTTATTCCACATAAACCTTGTTCATTTAGAGAGTCTTATGTATCTGCTTACTTATTAGTAAGAGGAATAATTGAATTAATAGAAGTAAAAGATAATATATCTAAAGTTGACGCAATGCAAACATTCTTAGAAATGGTTAAGAACAGTAATTATAATCATGAATATTTAATTGCAGATATAGCAGAATCAATCGGATATCCAATAGAAGATTTATTATATAAAACTGATTTACAAAGAAAAGTAATAAATGAAATAAATGATGAAATTGTAATAGCAAATAAAAAAGTATAGATAATCTATACTTTTTTTATTTCTTTCTTTAAACCATTTTTAGTTGTTTTCTTATACTCTTCTACTTTAGATTTAAATCCTTCTCTAATCTTTTTATCCATATCTCTTTCAGAAGCTCTTTCTTCAGAATCTTTCTTTTGAAGTCTTGATATAGTATTAGAAACAAAAGCTGATAATGCTGATGGATTAACGCTTCTTATTGTAACGTCTCCAACTAAAATAGGTAGCTCTTTACAAGAAAAACCATTTCTAATAAATCCATCATAATTTCTAACAAATTCAATAGCACTTAAAGTTTCTATTTTATCAATAAGTTTAATAAACTCTTCAGCACCTAAAGGTTTATAATTTACCATTTTCTTATATATCGAAAATAAATGTTCTTCATTTAAAGTATCTAAACTCATTTTCGCTCCAACATAAGATATTATTCTTGAAGACATACCGCTATTTTCAATCATTAATTTTCCAAGTTCATAATCACTATTTGTATTTTTCATAAATTCAATAGCGCCTTCACTATTTAAATGAAATAAATATTGTTTTAAATGAGACACTGCTATATTTTCTTCTTCTTTTTCTACATCCGGGAAACGTTCTTTAAATTCTCTTATACCTGCATATAATACTGATAATTCTGTTGAATCTAAAGAATCAAAACTTTTATTTTTTACTATTTTTACTAAGCTAGAATACTCATCAACACGTTCTAACATATGAACTATATTATTCATAAAGACATCAGATAAATATCTTGATTCAATAAATTCTTCAATTTTTGGTGGTAATTTTGGAGAAAATCTAGAAAGATTTAAAATTACTTTAATATATTCATCTCCAGCATTAACTAAATGGCCATAATAATCAACATATTTATCACTTAAATACATATGACATTTAGTAAAATAATCACAACTTCTATCTTTTGAATTTACAGTAATACCATTCATATAAGAATGAAATTCATCCTCACTTATTACTTTTTTCATCATAAAAACCAAGCCTCCCTCTTGGCTTTGTATACTACCATAAGAACCTTTAAATATCAATAAAAAAAGAAATGTATCAATATACATTTCTTATTTATTTTTTTCATCATTTTCAGGATCTTTTTTCTTAGATAAAGATTCAATGAATTCCATATTGAATATACTTTTCCCATTTTCACCATTTCTATAAATTAGTGAATAGAATTTATTAAGTACTGGTTCTAAGAACTGTTTTTCATTATCGTAATTAGGTTCACTTCCAGTTGTTTCTAAAGTTTTTTCTTTTTCACTCAGGATAATCGAATCAACTTCTTTTCTAACACCATCCATTATAGTTCCAATATCTTCTCTATCAGAATAGAATTCTGCAAGTTCCTTAAGCATTTCATACTTTTGATCTAATACTCTTGGATTATCTTTTAATTCTTTTAACGCCCATATGTATGATCTAAATCCATTTATTAAGCATTCTAATTGTTTTTCTTTATCATAATTTTGTTTAACTTCTATCTGACCAGTTGATTTTAAAAATTTGATTAAACTCAATGCTTTAAAGGAAATCATTTCAACAGGTTGTACTTCTTCATCTGATACCCATTCTCCTTTAGGAGCTCCAGTTACTGGATCAGTATATTTATGAAACTTATCTTTTGGCAGTTTATAAATAGTTATAAATTTAGATTTAAGTGCTTTCTCAATGCTTTCTGGATAAATCTCAGTAATACTTGGTTTAAATCCACCATTTCTTGGGAATAATGCACTTAATCTAAAAGATGCCATAGATACACATTCTACTGGGCTTTGCCCTGCATACACATAAGATCCTTTTTGAGTACTTTGTTGAGGAATTAATCTGTTAATTCCAGGATTTAATGAAGCATGAAACATTTCTTCTTTTCCATCTTCATATTCACTGATCCATTCATCTAATGTTTCGTAGTTATCAAGAACTCTTTTATGGGTTTCATCTTCTACTGTCTTTATTATTAATCTATTATATTCTTCATATAACTCATCAGTTATAGGTAGTATTTCTTTTGCTTCTTTAGTTCTTAGCTTTTCTGGATCACATCCCCCAATTGGAAGTGGATAATTGAGTCTATTTCTATCAAGAGCATCTGCATCTTTTAATATATCAGACATAAGCTGAATAGATTTCTTTTCTTCAATTGTATATTCTGAATCTTCAAAACTAATTGTATCTGATTCATCAGCATGCTGATAAATAAGTAAACAAATGGTATTAATATCCTTTGGATCCATCTTATCTTGCATAATTTTTTTAAAATATGATGCTCCAACAATACCATGTTCGCTACCTGATGCTCCATGAGTTTTACCAACATCGTGATAAAGTGCTGCAAGCATCAATAATTCTTCATTTATATTAGGATTATCCATCTTATTGATAATCATTTTAACGTATATTAAAACTCTTTCGACATGTTTTAAGTCATGATTATAATCATGAGTGTCAGTATATAACTTCTCTTCGATAGCTACATTAACTAATCTAACAATCATGTCTCTGTCTTTTTCCGATAAGCCGTATTTTGAAATCATTTCATCAGTAAATTTTTCAATAAAACTTCTTTCACCAATCATATGAAACCTCTACTTATAATTTAATTTTAAAACAAAAAAAATAGTTATTCAACTATAAGAATACAAATATGTTATAATTATATTAGAATATTAATAATCATAAGGAGAGCAAATATGAAATTTGAAGATATAGTTAAAAAATTTTATAGAACAGCAGTGCAATATTTAGGAAAAGAAATTACTCTATCATCAAACCAAGAATTTGGTATTGAAGAAGTATTTGATGAAGACCCAAGAAAAGGTCATAAGTTTAATGTTCATTATGGTACACCTGAAACTGGTGCTGTAGTATTAAATTTTATTATTACTAATTACCATGCAATTGGTGTTAATAATGTTACTGTATATGCACCAAAAGAAGGTGAAAGTTTTGATGTAGCAGATGGTTCTAACTTAGAAAGAATAGAAAAATATGCAGGAATTGCTCAAATAATGAGTAATCCAAATGCACTAAAAATGATTGATTTTGCAACTGAAGATTTAAAACAAGCTGAAGTCGTTGGAGACATAGAAAAACTAGTTCAAAAAGATGCTACACATAAAACATGTTCAAGAAGTACAAAAGGACCTAAAAAAGAATTTAGACAAGCAGTATAAAGGAGATTTATGAAAAAGAAAACATTATTATTTTTATTATTAATTGGATCATTTCTAGTATTAACTGGATGTGGTGGTAAAGAAGAAAATACAAGTGGTATAACAAAGATTAGTTATGACTATGGATCATACCACGGTGGTTATTATAGCTATAACATTACAGTTAATGAGGATGCTATTACATTCTATGCAACTGGTGGTAACGGAGTAGATTTAGACATTAACAAAGAAATTGAAAAAGATAAAATTACTGAACTTGAAAAAATAATTAAAGATAATGAAATCTATAACTGGGATGGATTTGATGAATATGATCAAGATGTATATGATGGTTATGGATTTACTTTAAAAATTGAATATAAAGATGGTAAGAAAACTGAAGCACAAGGATATATGTTATATCCAAAAAACTATGATGAAGGTCATAAAGCTTTAGTTAATTATTTCGAATCATTATATAAATAAAGACGAGCAATCGTCTTTTTAGTTGAAAAAATAAGCATTATATGGTATAATATGTAATCGTTTTAGGGGGTTATTATGAAAAGCAAACATGTATATAATGGAGATATTCCAAACGAAGAAATATACAACTTTGTAAATCCAATTAAAATTATATTACCGGTGGATAAAGTTAGTTATCCAACATTATTTAATAATCCTATGGAAGTTGAATCACAAATAACTACATATTTTGATAAAGCAATACAATTATTTTTACCAAGTGTAAGCGAAGGAAAGAAAAATATTTTATTGCAATATTATAGTACATTCTGCTATACTCCACATTCTGATGGTTATGATTTTAGATTTAATCCGATCCACTTTGTTAACTCAGTTTTAAACTTATATGGAGTTGAAAAAGAAATAGGATTCATTAATTTAGATAAACCTGGAAATGTTGAATTCTTTAAAAATTTAGTAAGAAATAATATCCATGAACATTTATTACGTAAAGATATTACAGATGAAGAAAAAATACGCGTTTTAATGGAGTTAGATAAGAACATAGATATTTTAGTTGATATGTATAAAACACCTCTTGATTCGTTTATCAATAAAGGTGTTAGACCAAAAGACATGCTTTTCTACTTATCATATAAAAGTTTACTTAGATATGCATCAACGGGTGATGAGAAATATGCTGTTATACCATATGAATATTACCATGAAGTCTATAATAACTTCAGTAGAAACAATGCTCAAAATTCAAGTTGGCCTCACAAGATATGGCTTAGTGGTAGAGGAAAACGTTGGTTTGATCAATTTGCAGAGGAATACGAAAAATTAATTGGTAAAAAAGTTATATCAGATATTGATTATAGACTTGAATACAACGAAATCATTATGGGTTGTGAAATACTTCAACCAGGAGAATTTGTAAGATATGCAAGAGAAACATCACAAAGGCAAAGAGCTGCAAGACAAACTGAAATAGATTACGAAAAATATGAAGATTTGTTAAACAGAAAAATTAATTGTTACTCTAATAGTGGTTTTGATACATTTATAAGAGGAGAATTAGGTCTTGATGGTTATATAGGATTAAAATATAGAAATGAATATATCCTTCTTGATCAATTATATAAAACAGATAAATATGGAGTTAAAAATTTATTAATTGAACCCGAAGCATTCTTTGCTCTTCCATCTGATAGATTATCATTAATTAGAAATCCAAAAACTGAAATTATTAAAGCTAAGAAAACAGATGATAGAATTGAAAAACACTATCATACATCAACAAATAGTTTTGAAAATAATGTAAGAAGAATAATAACTGGACCTAACGTTTCTACTTCAACTTTTGAAAGAGAAATAGAAAAGTTAAGTACTCAAATGTTAATTAAAAAATTATAAAAAAAGAACCAATTTGGTTCTTTTTTATTTCCTAGAATTGAGGTTTTTGTTCTTCTTCTTGTTTTTTATATTTCTCATCAAGTCTTGCATTTGAATCATTCATTAATGCAACTGTTGCTAAATCACTAGAGTCAATTTTTTGACCACTTTTTCTTTTCTCAAATAACCAAAAATCTGGTCCATTTTTAGCATAACGCATAATACAGTTTAAAACATAGAATCTAGATGTATCAGCAAGTTTTTGTGAATCTATTTTTTCTAAAACAGAATCAAACTTTTCACCAAGACTTAAATCAATGATTGTCATAATAATAAGTTCTGCAGGCATTAATACTGAATTCTGTTTATAGTATTTTAACAATTCTTGAAGCCTTTCTGGATAAACAAATGGTTTAAGTTGTGCTTCCATCATTTTAATAGTTACATCTTTCTCTGCTTCCATTTTTGCTCTTCTTTCATCTTGCATTCCAAATCCTTCTGGAAGATGCTTTCTAAAAAGTGCATAACGAGAATCTATAAATGAAAGGTTATTTTGCATTGCTTCACTAAGTATTCCTTTTTCTTCAATTACTTTCTTTCTAGCATTTAAAATTCTATAGTATTCATCTGAATTATCGTAAGTATATGTTTTACCAGTTTCAGCTTCACTTCTTTTAATATGGAATGCTACACCAGCAGTCATTTTAGTTAATAACTCTTCATCATCAGATAATACTTCTCCACCTAATACTCTCTCTTCAACTTCTCTAATTAGTGCAACTAATTTATCTTCTTCAGATTTGACTATTCCGTTATCAATTAATCTTTTTATTTCTAATTCAGTTAATTCTTTTAATGTTTCAGGGTCTAATTCATCATTTCTTGCTGCCTCACACATTACTTCCATTAACTCATAGATATTTGGATTATTTGATGGGTTCTCTTTATACCAATTAAGAACTCCATACATTCTACCCATAAAATCACCTCATCATAAAATAATTATAATGCGAATTATCAAGAATTACATAATTATCAATGATTTATTGTTTATAAATGTGTAAATAAAAAGCAAACCTATTATAAGTTTGCTTTATTTTCTATTGGTGGAGCCGGGGAGAATTGAACTCCCGTCCGAAAAAAACCACATATAGACCTCTACAAGTTTAGTTAATTACAATATTTCACTAAATGAACAACTAATTAACAAATTAACATTTAGCAAGCCTATAAAATTCATTACTGCTTATAGACATCACAGCAATATATCCTACTAAATAAGCCTCTTAAATTCCCCGTAGGAAAAGGAATTAAAGAAGCGCACTTGCTCTAGTATTTACTAGGCAAAAGCTACAGCATTTCTATTGAAAAGTGCAGCGAATGCATTTTTAATTTTGTTTCCAGTTATTAAACTGATGCATTTACGTGTGCCTCGACTTGCCATCCATACTCAGTTAATCCCGTCGAAACCTAGTCGGCCCCGTGAAGAGATTATAACACATTTTGCTAAAATATTCAATTATAATAAGAAAACAACATCAAATGATGTTGTTTTATATTAATCAATTAAATACCAAGTACCACCATATTTACAGTATCCAAGAGACCATTTAGTATCCTCTGTTTTCTTAGATCCTGAATAAGTTAGCACTACTTTTAATGAATAACATTCGCTTGCTTCTTCGTTAGTATTGTATTTTGATTTTAAAGTTGAATTAGCATGTGCAAGTTCTTCGTCTGAAACTTTTTCTTTACTTTCAATCTTATAAGTTATTTTAACATCATCACCATATGTTTCTTTATAGCCTTTGCGCATAGTTTCTAATGTTGAATCTGTAATTTGATCATCATAAAACTTAACATAAAAATCTGGATATGTATCTCTTATTTTACTTGCGTCAGCATCATTAAATCCTTGTACATATTTTTCAATCAATCCTTCAGCAGATCTTGATCCTCCACATGCTGTGAATAATGCAACTACAGCTACAAATAATAATAAAAATCTTTTTTTCATTTTATCACCTCATTTCTAGATATATAATTCTATTATTTATTATATTTCTTATTTAACTCTCTTTCAATATCTCTTTGCTTAATAGTTTCTCTTTTATCAAAATTCTTTTTACCTTTACAAAGACCTAGCAATAGCTTCGCTTTATTGTTTTTAAAATACACTTTTAGTGGGATAAGAGTATATCCATCTAAATCCACCTTATTTGATATTTTAAGTATTTCTTTCTTATGCATTAAGAGTTTTCTTGTTCTTGTTTCTTGATGATTAAAGATATTTCCTTCTTTATAAGCACCAATAAACATATTAAGAACGAATAACTCTCCTTTTTTAATATGACCATAACTATCTGCAATATTGCAACTACCTTCTCTTATTGATTTAATCTCAGTTCCAGTTAGTACAATACCACATTCATACTCTTCTTCTATGAAATAGTCATGTCTTGCCTTTCTATTTACTATTTCCATAAGTTCCCCCTATAGTTTTCTAATTATCTCAAAGTCTATTGTCTTCTCTTCCTTAGAAGCTCTTACTACTTTAACTTCTACTTTATCACCTAATCTAAACATGTTATGTGTTTTCTCATCAATTAACATTTGACTTTCTTCTTGATAATTATAGAATCCATTTAATTCGTTAATACGTACAAGACCTTCAATTAGATTATCAAGTTGTACAAACATACCGAAGTTTGTTACTGTTGAAATCATACCCACAAATGTTTCTCCAACATGTTTTTCCATATATTCAGCCATCTTCATATCTTCAACTTCACGTTCACAATCAACTGAAGCACGTTCTCTTTCTGAAGAATGATCACATACGTATACTAGTTTCTCTTCCCAATGTTTTATTGTATCATTATCCATTTGGTTTTTAAACAAATATGTTCTAAGAAGTCTATGAACAGTTGTATCTGGGTATCTTCTTATTGGTGAAGTAAAGTGTGTATAACATTTACTTGCAAGTCCATAGTGCCCAATATTTTGTGGAAGATATACAGCCTTCTGCATATTTCTTAATAACTGACTTGATAAAACTGGATATTCTTTCTTATCTTTTAAGAAATGTAATAAATTTTGCATTGATTTAGGAGATAAATCCTTTATATTTGATGGTACATTGTACCCTAAAGATGAAACGAATGTTAAGAAGCTCTTAATCTTCTCTTCTTTTGGATATTCATGTACACGATATACAAATGGAAGTTCCATATAGAATATATGAGTTGCTACACATTCGTTAGCTTGAATCATAAAGTCTTCAATTAAGTTTTCTCCTGGTCCTCTATCTCTTAATTTAACTTCGTAAGGAACACAGTTTTCATCAACTAATATCTTAGCTTCATTAGTTTCAAAATCAATATATCCTCTTTCTATCTTTGCTTTTCTAATTATATCAGCAAGTTCTTTCATTAATAATAAATCATTAACATAAGGTTCATATCCTTCTGGTGTTTCTTCATGATTTAATATCTTATTAACTTTCTTATAAGTCATTTGAATTCTAGATTTAATTACACTTTCAAATATCTCATAATCTACTGTTCTACCACTGTTATCTATTTCCATAACACATGATACAGCAAGACGTTCAACATCTGGATTTAATGAACATATTCCATTTGATAATTTGTGTGGAAGCATAGGAATAACTCTATCAACAAGATATACACTTGTTCCTCTTTCCATTGCTTCCAAATCAAGTGGACTACCTTCTTTAACATAATATGATACATCTGCAATATGTACTCCTAATTTATAATTACCATTAGGAAGTTTTTCTACTGATATAGCATCATCAATATCTTTAGTATCATCTCCATCAATAGTAAATATTGTCATTCCAGTTAAGTCTCTTCTTCCAACTTTATCTTCTTCACTTATTTCCTCTGGAATGCTATCAAGTTGTTCTACTACTTCAGGATCAAATTCGTATTTAATTAAATATTTTTCTACAATAGATATTATATCTACTCCTGGATCATTCTTATGTCCAAGAATCTTTATTACTTTACCAATACATTGATTCTTTTTAATACTTTCTATTTGTACAACTACTTTATGTCCATCAACAGCACCCATATTCTTCTTAGGTGGTATTTCTATATCTAGTTTTAATTTTTTATCATCAAGTATTATATGACCAATACCCTTTTTAAAATAAATTTCCCCAACTACTGTTGATAAATTTCTTTGAAGAACTCTAACAATTCTTCCTTCTCTTCTACCATCTTCTTTAGTCTCAGTTACTTCACATACAACAATATCACCATCAAGTGCACTGTTAATATCATCAACTGGTACAAAAACGTCTTCTGCATCTAATACTTCAACGAATCCATAACCTTTTTTATTAACTCTTAAAGTACCTTTAACCAAATTACTATCTTTAAATAGCATATATTTATCTTTATTAGAATGATAGATTTCTCCTTCATCTTCTAACTCTTCTAAAGCATTAGCCATTTCTTGAGTCTCTTCTATAGTCTTTATATTTAATAAAGAATCTAATTCTTCGTAGTTTAATGCTCTATGAACATTATTAAGAGCTTCAAGTATTCTATCTTTCATAAAATCACATCCTAGTTTAATTATATATCATAATAAATTAATAAGTAAAATAAAAAAGGACTTAAAGTCCTTTTGTTTACTATACTAAATTCATTATTAGACAAATAATAAAGAAAATAGCTCCTAAAGAAAATGTTAATCTACTTATAAATAATTCGATCCCACGTTCTTTTCTTTGACTAAATAAATCTGCATTACCACCAGAAATTATTTGTGAAGCTCCTTCAGCTTTATTACTTTGTAATAATACTATTGCTATTAATAATACACATATTGTTAATAATAATACTTTTAACATATCGATTCACCCCGATCACTAGTCATTATTTTATCAAAAAAACTAAAATAATACAAGTATTTGTTAACAAAAGCTAGTTAACAGTGTTTACTAAAATAATATTACATATTATTTAAAAATAAATCAATTTATGTTATAATACTCTTATGATTGCGAGGACACATATGAAGATAGTAGAAATAGATGCTGTTGAATTTGATAATTTTGCAAGAAACCATGATTATGCTAATCCTTGGCAAACTTCAAAGTTCGGAGATGCTGCTAAAACATTAGGTTATAACATTCTATATCTTGGTTTTGAAGATGGACTAGTGTTAAAGGGTGCAACTCTATTATTAACTAAAATGGTATATCTAGGTCAAAGTATTTCATATGCTCCTAGAGGAGTCATCTTAGATTACGAAGATGCAAAACTAGTAGAAGAGTCATTATCAACATTAAAGAAGTATTTAGCAAGTAGAAAAATAATGTCATTTACATTTGATCCACCAGTAATTCTATCTATTAGAAATAAAAATGGAACTCTTAAAGAAAATAGTAATAACATAGATAAAAAACTAGATACTATCTTACATGGTGGAGAAGTTATGAAAGCTAATCCATATGCTAAAGATATAGTTAATCTATTAATGAAGAAATTAAAGTTTGAATTTAGAGGACAAAACCTTTATTTTGAAGCAATATTACCTAGATGGTATGCTATTACAAACTTACCAATAAACTCTAGAACACTTTTATCTAAAATAGATAAGAGAACTAGAACTAAGCTTAGAAAAGCTGCTAAAATGGGTGTAGAAATCTTCCAAGATGATACAAAGAATGTTGAACAACTATATTCAGTATTAAAAGAAAAGTTTAATAGACCAATCGAATATTATAGAGCAATTATAGAGAATAATCCTGATTGTGAAATATATCTTGCAAGAGTTAACTCAGAAAAATATGTTAACA
This sequence comes from uncultured Clostridium sp., assembly GCA_946414595.1. GTDB lineage: Bacteria > Bacillota_I > Bacilli_A > RF39 > UBA660 > RUG13868. The sequence continues at coordinate 5,979 of CAMKPE010000003.1, read as the reverse complement.
ACAGTAAGATATTATATGAAAGAGAAATTGAAAGAAATGAATTATTAAATAGAATAATTCAAGAGAAGAGTGCTAATGGTAAGAACATGAAGAAAGCACTTAACCAAAAAATGGAATCAGATAAGATTATTGGTAACTTTAAAGAACATCTAGTTACTTCTACACAAACATTAAAAGATTATCCAGATGGTAGAATAATTGCTGCATGTATTGTTATAAGAAGTGGAAATAACGTATCTACATTTGAAGATGGATACTTAAAAGAATATTCTAATTTAAATGCTTTATATCTATTAAGATGGAAAGTTATTGAAAAATATTCTAAGAGTGAATGTAGAACATTCTGCTTTGGAGAAATTACAGGTGGATTTGATAAGAAAAGAAATCCAATGCATGGTATAAACGAAGCTAAACTTGCCTTTAGAGGAAGTATAATGGAATACATTGGAGAGTTTGGTATAATGACTAATAAAACAATGTATAACTTATATCAAGCATCTACAAGCAATAGATTTCAAATTAAATTATAGAGAACATTTAGTTCTTTTTTTTTGTTAATAAAAAAGTAGACTATTAAGTCTACTTTCTTTTATTGTCTTGGATTTAATGTTCTATCTTTAACTGCTTCGTTATTATATACATATTCTTGATCTATCTTTGTTACCATATAAGCTTTAGGTTGTTCGTTTACTACTCTACCCCTAAATTTAACAACATCCCCGATAGAAACTTCTCCTCTTATATCATCTTTGGTAAACAAATAGAATTTATCTAGCGTAGCTATTTCTCCTACTCCATAAGCCTCACTAAAAGCATTTACTTTACCAATTTTAAATTCATCGTGTTCCAAAACCTTCACCTCTTTCAACCATATCTTGTTCAGTTGGTTTACCATATTTCATTTGCATTTCAGCTAAATGTTGTTTTAATTCATCTAATGCTCTTGGATCTTTATCTATGTAGTCAAAATGAATTATTTCATCTTCATCTACATATATGTACCAGTCATCAGTAACAATTCCTTCTTTAAATCCTTTTTCAAATTTAAGTGCAGCTATTTCAACAGTATCAACACCATTAAACAACTGCTTAATAGCTACTACTCTATTAATTCTTTCTTTAGCTTCTTCTATATCAGTTGTTTTATGTACTCTAGCCCTACAAGTCTCATAAGTAGGTACTTTTGACTTATCAAAGTCAATTGGTACATAACTACCTTGTTTTGCTGTTGTTGCAACAACTATAGCCATATTTTTAATATTCTTATAACGTAAATCTTCTAAACCTTCATCACAATCTTCTATTCCTAAATGTACTGCTTCTGATTTACGATCTTCTAATGCTTCAACTGGCAATATAACAACGTTTTCAATTGGACAAGGTGAATTCTTACTTAGTTCAATTAAACGCTCTGCAGCAACCTTAAGCGCTTTATAAAGATCTTCATTAGAATATTTATCAGGATTACAAGATTCTCTTAATCCATTTAAGAATACTGTATTTCCATTGCGGAAACCTGATACTCTTGATATATATTCATGTGTCTCTGGATCTTCAAATCTAATATGGAATCCATTTGGATTATGTAAACAGAAATAGAACAATTCTTCTCCTGCTCCACCAATCCTCATACATGCACCAGTTCTTTCCCCATGTGTTAAGTTTGTTGGATCCGTGAAGTTACCAACTATTACTTCTAATTTCTTAGGTTCTTCTTTACTTTCAAATTCAACTACTTCATCAAAAGTAGGAATAGTTACACCCTTTCTTTCAAAGTTTTCTTTTGTTAAGCTTATTGCCTCTTCTAATCTTTCTAGTTTACCAGTTTTAAAGACTGCAGCATTACGTGATGGGTTTAACGCAATTAATTTACTATCTTCTTGGCCTAACACTTGGGCATAAAGTGAAGATAAATGAGAACTAAATGCTTCTGCACTTGACAGTATTTGAACAATACCACGTAAAGCTTCCTTAGAAGCTTGTTCAGGAGTTCTTTTAGCCTGTATTAATGTTTCTACTTCTTTCTGATAAATAGGCCCAAAATAGTTTATAAATGCTGCTATATTTCCATAGTCATCACTTATTTTGCACTCTTGTAATGTTTCTTTATAATTATCAGGAAGAGCATGCAACTTCTTTTTTTTCATTATTTCTACTAATTTTTGATATAACTCTTCATCAGTAAATAATCCATTCTTTAATAATTTAATATCTAAGTTAACTAGTATTTGATAAGGATCAAAAGTACTTTCTACATAATAATTTCTCTTTATTAATCCCAAATGATTAAGAAGTGATATTATTTCTCTCTCACCTAATCCAATTTTATTGTAAACTGGATTATTTCTTAAATATAATCTAGCAGCAGCCTTTAATAATCCTAATTGTTTAAGATCAAAATTAGCATTTTTAGGATCTCCACCTTTAGCATAGAAATCAAAACATGCATCAATTACTTCTCTACTAACTCCCATTTCAAGAGCAGTCTCAATTATCTTATCTTTTACTGGTTGTCTATCTTCAGTATGGAATTCATCAATATTTCTTAATACATAATCTATATAAGCATTATTACTACTTCTTTCATCTAATGTATACTGAAGCCCTAATTCATTACCTATACCAAGTTCACTAGCGTGCTCTTTCATTTTAGAAGCACGATAGTAATCTATTATTTCACTATATATAGGCAAGAATTTATTTCTTGCACTAGGATCTTGAAGCTTCGCAACTAGATATTCAAACAATGTATTTCTATCTTTTAATTCTTCTGGTAATTTATATTTTAAACATAATCTTTCTAAGAACTTATCATCTAGAGACTCAATTACTTCTTGTGATAATTCATCAATTACATCTACATCTTTTCTAGTAATAGCGTCCAAGAAATCATATTTAATATCATATTCAGGATGAAGTGAATCAAAATAATGTTCTCTTACAAAAGTTTCACGAGAATCAACTACATATTGATTTGTAATATCACTTAATATAGCTAAATACTGATCCTTTTCAGTTGTGTAATACTTCTCTATTATTAAATCTAATAAATGTTCAATAGAACTTATATTCTCTAAATTATATTTTTGTAATAGAGGCTCCAAATATTCTGGTTTAAAAGCCATTATTATCTTTTCTTTTAACCTAGTTACAGTCTCCATATCTCTATCATTTAATGCAACATCCAAAAGATGGAATAATTCTTTATCTTCTGGTTTTCTTTGACCATATAAACGTTGCATCAATGATTCATATCCACCCTCAATATCTTTCATTGAGTATTCAACTGGAGGGAATAACCCTACTACTTTATTAAATGATTCTTCATCTAAGTTAATTATCTCTTTTAATCTCTCATTTTTAACATACTTAATTATATTTGGCCCAAGAGTCTGTTCCATTCTATCAAAATGTTCAAGATTTAATTGATATTCTTTAGCACAATACTCTCTTACTAAAATATACAATTCATGTGTACATTTAACATCTTCATTTCTTATTAAGAATTCTGCTGTTCTTTGTAAACAAAGAGGAGTTTTTATTAATTTTTCAACAATACTAGGTATTTGGAATACTTCATCAAGAGCATAATTAGCAATATGATTTGCAAAAGATAAATCATTCATTTTCTCTAATACATATGCTTGATTTTCTTTAAAGAATCTTACATCAATCATATGGTTGAGAAATACAACATCATACATTCCATTGTCCATGCATGCTTTAATAAATTTCGTTGATATTTCTCTAGGTATTCTTAAACATTGCAATACAACATCTGGTTTATTTTTTAAATAATTAAATATTTTATCAAAATATATATTATAATTCTCTTCATCCATAAATAAAGAGTTCAAATCAATATATTCTAATTTTCCTTTTTCTAATAATGCTTCAATTATTTCTGGATAATAAACAAGGTTACAACCATTTCCTTTAATTATTTCTTCATAATAAGGATTATCATTCCTAATTTGTTCAACGATTAAAGGAATATACTTTTCAAGTACTCTATCTTTTCCAGCAACTTCTGGATGCAATTCATATCTAAATAGTTCTGCATTTACTAAATTATTTATATCACCATAACGTATTAAGTTTTCTATACTATCATCATCAGTAAATGCATCATAAAGTCTTGAACGAGCTATAATAACTCCATCATCAGATATTCTTAATCTATTTAAAGACATATGTTTAACTTTAGCTCTTACATCTTCATTTTGTATTATGCCATCATCTAGCATTTGTTCCATGCTCAAAATATAATTCTTATCAAAAAGCATCATTAAGAATTCTTTTTGATTTTCTACACTTAGAACTGCAACATAACTATCCACAAAGCTTTTGAAATCAGTATTACCATTATATATACTTAAGTCATCTGCTTCTCTAATTTTATTAATTAAAGCATTTTTAACTTTGGTTTGATCCCATACATCTAGTTTTAAATCTTCTAATAATTCTTCAATTGTCTCTTCTCCAGTATATGTATATATCTCATGTATTTTCTCATATATCGTTATTATTTGAGGCTTTTTATCATAAGGTAATTCAGCCTTTAATCGTTGATACAACCCCTCTGAGAATAATTCTGCATCATTATTTGAAATATGCATTTTTAAGATCATGTCATAACATTTTCTATCTAGTAAAGATACTACTAATTCTTCTGTTATTGAATTATCATTTATCTTCGATTCTGGATTAGCAAAGAAAGCATTAATCATTTCTTCACCCTTTTTATAACATTCAGCAGAAATAGTAATATTTGTTGCTAATTCGTTAAGCATACCAGGATAGCATTTACCCTTGTTAATATTATCTTGTAGCATTACTAAAACAAACTTATCAACGACTTCTGTAGGTATTTCACCTGAAGCAAATTGATCTAATACACCTGCTCTAGTTACTTTTTCTAATCTCCTATCAGAAAGGCTTAATGCTCCATCAGCAATTAATGATACTAATCTCTTAGTAAGCCCTTTGTCCATAAAGATAACATCTATATCGACATCAGTTAGATTATAATCACCATTATCTAATTTTATATGAACCGCTTGTATTAATTCTTCGATACTCATATTATCACTATCCTAGCTATTATATATACAATTATAGCATAAAAAAAAGAAACTATTTCTAGTTTCTATTTTTTTAATTATTCAATAATTTCAGTTACGTTACCAGCACCAACTGTTCTTCCACCTTCACGGATAGAGAACTTAGTTCCGTTTTCAATTGCGATTGGGTGAATTAACTCAACTGTAATTGCAACGTTGTCTCCTGGCATAACCATTTCTACACCTGGTTCAAGTTCGATAACACCTGTTACGTCTGTAGTTCTGAAATAGAATTGAGGACGATAGTTTGCAAAGAATGGAGTATGACGTCCACCTTCTTCTTTAGATAAAACGTATACTTGAGCTTTGAATTTCTTATGAGGTGTAACACTTCCTGGTTTAGCAAGAACTTGTCCACGTTCAACTTCTTCACGGTTGATTCCACGAAGTAAAACTCCAGCGTTATCTCCTGCTTCAGCATAGTCTAATTGTTTACGGAACATTTCGATTCCTGTTACAACTGTTGATTTAGTTGGTCTAATTCCAACGATTTCAACTGTATCGTTAAGATTTAACTTACCACGTTCAACACGTCCTGTAACAACTGTTCCACGTCCAGTAATTGTGAATACATCTTCAATACTCATTAAGAATGGTTTTTCAGTATCACGTTCTGGAGTTGGGATCCATTCATCAACTGCATCCATTAATTTGTCGATAGCAGCATTTGCTTCAGGGTCTCCTTCAAGAGCTTTTAATGCAGATCCTCTGATAATTGGAGTGTTAGCTCCATCGAATCCATATTCAGTTAATAGGTCACGAATTTCCATTTCAACTAAATCTAATAATTCTGGATCATCTACTTGGTCACATTTGTTCATGAATACTACCATTCTTGGTACACCAACTTGACGAG
>CAMKPE010000002.1 GCA_946414595.1 uncultured Clostridium sp. | reverse complement strand
AAGTAAAAATGACCTGTTCCCAATACGCAATCAACCATGGCAGTTTTATGTATAGGAACATGTTTTTTAATATGAAACATGGTTAGATGACCTATTCCTGAATAGGTGTCCACTCATTGCGAGAGTGTCTGTGTATTAGAGAGGAGATAATTTATGAAAAAAAGAATAATTTTTATTTTGATAGTATTTTTATTATTAACAGGATGTGGTAGTAATACAGTTGATCAGAAAACCGAAGAAGTAAATGAAAACAAAAGGAAATCATTTGATTGTTCATTAATCCATGAATCATCAAATATTGGATCACACACTTTCGTTTCAAATGGAAAACTATATGAATACAATTTGGATTCGATATATTCAAATAATACAAATTGTATAGAGGCAGAATTACCTAGTATACTATATAGTAATACAAATGAGTCTCATTCTGTAAATACTATTATTTGGTCAGCAGGTAAATGGAAAAATGGTAATATGAATTTTATCATGGATAGTGACTATACTCTTTTTGAGTATTCTAGAGGTAATTCAACTTATATTAGTCCAATGTCTTATTATAAATCTGATGAACCTAATAGCATATTTACAGATTTAGGAGATGTATATTATAAAGAAGAAACATTATATTTATATAATGGTGAAGAAATAACTAAATCAGATGACTTTAAGTTTATATCATCAATAAATGGAAATCTAATTAAAACTAATAATAAATACTATATATTAGTTGAAGAAATCACAAATAAATCAGAATGTGAAAAATATGCAGACATTTCTTGTAAAACAAAAACAGCAACAAAAGAAATAAAATATATGAGTGATAATTATAATTTAATTAGTAATGGAGTCGGTCTTATCGGTAATAGTCCGAATGGATTAAATCAAATTATTGTTTTTTACTTGGATAATACTTATGAAATAATTGAAGTATAATTTGATTTAGCACTAATACGCAAACAACTTTGATAGTTTCATAATTAGGAAATATTCCTGATACTGAAACAAGGCTAGAGCACTTAGCACTGACACTGATACAACCCACTGCGAGAGTGTCTGTGTATTAGAGAGGAGATAAGAATATGGAATATTTACAAGTATTTGATGAAAAGAAAAATAGATTAGAAGAAAAAGTCAGTCGTGATAAAAAATATGATTTACCAGAAGATAGAAGATTTATGATTGTTTTAATTTTTATTGAGAATTCAAAAGGTGAATTACTATTACAAAAAACGTCTAAATCAAGGCATTCTTGTATTGCGACTACAGGAGGACATGTAACATATGGCGATTCAGCATTAGGAACTGTTATAAAAGAATGTAAAGAGGAACTCGGAATAGATGTATCAGCAAATGATATTACATATGTAGATACTGTCTTATTTAAAAATTGTTTCTTAGAAACATTCTATACAAAAATGGAAATAGATCCTAATAAGTTAACATTGCAAACAGAAGAAGTAGAAAATGTTAAATGGTATACACAAGATGAAATAGCAACATTTATTGAAAATGGGGAGTTTAGAGAAGGCAATATAAAACCTTATCAAAAAGTATTAGAGTATATAAAACAATAAAACAAACTATGCAAATAACACATAGACAAGGTTGGCAGATTGTTGGTAATATCCATGCAAAGACCCACGAACATGTAAAAAATGACTACGCAAAAACCCACGGTCTAGCCACTGCGAGAGTGTCTGCGTATTAGAAAGGAAGTAAAATATGATTTATATTGTTAGACATGGTCAAACAGATTGGAATGTTAAAAAAAAAGTAATGGGAAGATGTGATGAACCACTAAATGAAAATGGAAAAGAGCAAGCTGAAGAAACAAGAAGAAATTTAAAAGAAACAGATTTAGATTTTATTATATGTTCACCATTACAAAGAGCAAGACAAACTGCCGAGATAATAAATAGAGATAGGGATATTCCAATTATATATGATGATAGAATTATAGAAAGAGATTTTGGAGAATTTGAAGGAAAAGAAACTAAAGACTTTGATTTTTATGGATATTGGAATTATTACAAAAACGACACATATAAACGAGCTGAGAATATTCAAGAATTCTTTAAAAGAATATATGCTTTTTTAGATGAAATTAATAATAAATATAAAGATAAAAATGTGTTAATAGTTGCTCATGGGGGAGTTAGTATTCCTGTGGCTTGCTATTTTAATAATAATATCCCAGAGGGATCGTTAGTAGATGCAGGACTAGTATTAGGCAATTGCCAAATAGCAAATTATTCAAAATTAAAAAAATGAATATTTGACTAAGCATTAACACTGATATAACTCACTGCGAATCAATCCCAATCATTGAAAGGAGATAAAAATGAAAATATTAATAATATGTAGTAAAAAGTTTTATTCAAAAATAGAAGAAGTTAAAAATAACTTAGAAAAGAAAAATATTGAAGTATTCTTACCAAATTGTTATGATGATCCAACTGCTGAACAAAAAGCATGGGATTTAGGAGCAGAAGAACATCAAAAATTTAAAGCAGCAATGTACAAACAAAGTGAAGATACAATTTCAAATATGGATGCAGTTTTAGTATTAAATCTAGATAAAGAAAAAGAAGGAAAAATATTAAAAAACTATATCGGAGGAGCTACATTCTTGGAAATGTATGATGCATTTAGATTAGGTAAAAAAATATATTTATATAATGATATTCCTAATGGTATGCTATATGATGAAATAGAAGGATTTAGTCCAATTATTATTGATGGTAATTTAGAACTAATTAAATAATATAAATTAGCACTAATACGCAAACAACTAGGGGAGTTTCATAACTAGGAAATATTCCTGATACTGAAACAAGGATAGAGCACTTAGTACTGACACTGATACAACCAATTGCGAGAGTGTCTGTTTATTATAAAGGAGATAAAATGATAGAATTTAAAAAGCCAAGTAACTTTTCAAAAGGTACATTATATAATCAACTAGTGGATGCATATTCATTTAATGATAAATGTAATAAAACATGGGATACTTCTTGGAAAGAATATGATGATTTTTTATATGATAATGAAGAAATAGCAAATCAATACTCCTTTGTAACTGTATTAGATGGTGAACCAATTGGACATATATCATGGGATCCAAGGCATAGACCAGATTATGTTGAAATTGGGCATAATTGTATATTAACTAATTATAAAGGAAATGGTTATGGACATATACAGCTTGAAGAAGCTATTAGAAGAATTAAAGAATATGACAACTTAAAAAAAATAATAGTTACTACTAATGAAATATTTGTTCCTGCACAAAAAAATTATGAAAGTGTTGGATTTAAAAAAATAGGAAAAAGAGATAATAAAGATACACCTTTTTCAGGCAAATATATTGATTATGAGTTAGTTATAAATAAATGAAAGAGTAGTAATGAAGTTACTTAGGTGATTATATATGAATGAAGTTATTTATGTGTTAAAAAAATATTTTGATGATAAAGATATTTGCAAGATAGAAAATTCTTTAAAAAAAAATCAAAGAGATAATATAATTAACGATAAATATTTTGCTAAGGTAGGTAAAAATACTGATAAGTTATTTTTTAATAATTTAGTAAAAGAAAGTAGATTATATGAGAATAATAGGGATAATAAATTAATACCAAAATTAGTAGATTCTTATATATCCAGTGATTACTGTTTAATAGTATTAGAAAAGATTAATGGTAAGATACTAAGTAGTCAAAGAAATAATTATAATATGCATTTATCTCATAGTAATAGGCTTGAAATTGCTAATAGTGTTCTCAATATTAAAAATATTAAAATAAATTATGAATTAGAAAATAATTACAGCAGAAAAGATAAACTAGGTAAATATCTAGAAAGATCAAAAGATTATATTTCTAAAAACATATATTTAAAGATTAAATCACTTTATTCTATCTTAACTATGGAATCAAAAACAAATGTTACATCACATGGAGATTTAATACCAACCAATATAATGCTAGATAAAGGAAAAATTAAATTTATTGATTGGGAATACATATCATATATGCCAGAATATTATGATTTGATGTACTTCCTAATGTTTAGTAAAGCAAATCATTCATTAGACATCCTTGATGAGTTAAAAGTAAATAATAAAGAAGTATATATTGATGGTGTAATATTATGTTTAAAAGAAATAAACAATTTTGCTAAGCTTCATGGAATAATAGATAATAATATAATTGATAAGAATATTAAACGTTGGAAAAAAGAATTATATTATATATTAAATAAAATTGATAAAGAAGATTATGAAAAATAAAACATTATTATATGAAATATGTACAAGAGATAAGTAATAGGAGACAATTAATATGAATAAAGAATTATATGAAATGATATTTAAAAGAAAATCTTTTCATTTATTTAGAAATATTGGTCATGAACATATTACTAAAGAAGAACTAAGTGATATTGAAAAAGAATTCTCAAAATTAAAATCTTTAGTAGATGATATTAAAGTAAAAATTAAAATTGTAAAAAAGAAATCTATTCTAAGAGGCCAAGAATATTGCATTTTATTCTATTCTGAAAAAAAGGATAATTATTTACAGAATATAGGTTATTTAGGTGAACAATTAGATTTATATTTAGTTTCCAAAAATATAGGAACTCTTTGGTTTGGAATAGGTAAACCAGATGAACAGCAATTAGATGGCTTAGATTTTGTTATTATGATTGCTATAGCCAAAGTAGATTCAGAAGATAAATTTAGAAAAGATATGTTTAAGAGTAAAAGAAAAGAATTATCTGAAATATGGACTGGAGATAATTACTTAGATATTGCAAATATAGTTAGATTTGCTCCAAGTGCTTGTAATACTCAACCATGGAAAGTAGAAGCAAGTGAAAAAGAAATAAAAGTATATAGATATCGTAAAGAAGGCAAAAGGGGAATTATGCCTAAGGATAGAGTTATATATTATAATCAAATTGATATTGGAATATTTTTATGTTTCTTAGAATTATGTTTAGAACATAATAAAATTAAATACATAAGAGATTTATTTGTTGAAGAAGATCATGAAAAAGAAAATAATTTAACGACAATATATCATATAAAAAAATAATAGAAGTGTATAAGTACATTTTCCAAAAAAAAAGAGAACTTAATTCTCTTTTTTAAAAATCTGCCGTATATAATAGTTCATATAATGAATCTTTAGCATCTTTAACTCCAGCAATAACTACGTCAACTTCTTCTCCTATGTATTGATTAATTTTAGTTTTAATTGATTCAATGCTTCTTGTAATTTCATCAATAACACAATGTTCTAAAACATCTTTGTAAAAATTTTTAATGCTATCGTCTGGATCAAAGATTGAAATATTAAAATCAAATGTTTCCATTTTAGATATATACATATTCATTGAAGAAATGAAATCGTCTAATAATTGTTGTACTACTTTAGTGTTCATTCCTACATTTCCATCAACATCATATGCACAAAAACTCAGATCATATTTAGAACCTAATGAATCGTGCCAGCTTCTAGTACATGCTCCAGGGACTCTATATAGTGCTTGTGAATAGTAGGAAATATTCCCTGTTGGTGCCCCGTTTGCTTCTAACATTGAAATTGCTGCAGTTCCAGCTTTTTCTAAAAAACTCATAAATTGATCTAACGAATAACATATAATATTATCAAAGTCACCACATGTTGCAAATCCAAAATCAACAGCTCTTGGAGATGCCCAGTTATTTCTTAATTCTCTTCTAAAAGTATTTGATGCTTCTTCTACTTCTTGTACTATCTCTTTTGCTTTTTCGTATATTTCACTTAATTGATGTTCCACTTCTATTGGATTTATTCCTGTAAATCCGTCACCCATAATATCACTCCTTATTTATACTTTTTGTTTATTATAAAATTTTATAGTTATCAAGTGAAAGCAAGACTTTTTACAACAGCCTTACTTTTTATTTTTTTAGATATGGAAATGGCAATTTAAATATATTTATGGTAAGATTTATATGTATAATAATTAATTGGAAAGGTGTATATAATGAAAGTATTAATATTGAATGGTTCTCCACGTGTTAAGGGAGATACAACATATATCATTGATAAAGTTAAAGATAAATATCCAAGTGATACAATATTTTCTACAATAAATGCATATCAAGATGATATAAAACCTTGTATGGATTGTAGATACTGTTGGGAACATGTTGGATGTTCTATTAAAGATAAAATGGAGTTAATACATAATGATGACTATGATGTTGTAATTATTGCATCTCCAATATATATGTCATATGTAACGCCACCATTATTCTCAATATTTACTAGATTTAATTTCATGTATAGCAATAAACATTTTATGAATATTACAACTACAATGAAAAAGAAAAAGGGAATATTGATACTTGTTGGTGGTGGTGATGGATCACCTGATGATGCAGTTAAAATATGCATGAGAATTTTTAGAAAATTAAATGCGGAATTTGATTTAGATAAAAACTATATATATTCATTAAATACAAATAATGTTTCAGTAAGTGATGATAAAGGTTTAGATAATCAAATAGATAGAGCAGTAGACCATATTTTGAAAGGAAATTAATATGAATAAAAAAGAATACATAGAAAAACTTGAGTCATTAAAACTAGATAAAAATAGATATTGTATTATATCTGGTGGTGTTATGCTTTTATATGGTCTAAAAGAAAGTACCGAAGATATAGATATAAAAGTTAGACCTAATTACTTTGAAGAACTTAAAGAAAGATTTAAGTTTAAGAAATCTCCTAAATATCCATATTTGTATGAATTGGATGAATCTACTGAAGTAGCAGTACTTGATTATAAAGAAGAAGATATAAGATATGTAGATAATTATCCAGTTGAGTCCCTTGAGTTACAACTTAAATGGATGATAGAGAATAATAGACCAAAAGATCAAGAAAAGATTAAAATAGTAAAAGAGTTTCTTGAAAAAAATAAAGATAATGAAGGAATATAGACTATGAAGTATTTAAAATGGGTCTTTGGGAAAAAGATAAATAACAATGATACAAGCGAATATGAAATAGGAAAAGTTGTTACATGTGATAAATGGGATCCTACTAATCCTGACTGGGATAAAAGAGGAGGATTTAATTTTACTAATGAAGAATGTGCTTTAAGGTGGATGTCTAGAGGAGATACATTATATGAAGTAGAAATACCTGATGATGGAGAAGTACTTGAAGTTAGAAATGATAAGACTCCTGGAGGAATAATAGTAGCTAATAAAATTATTTTAAATAATCCAGTTCCTATTTCAGAAGAAATGTTAGTTGATTTCTACAATAAGTCAAAATTACCTTTAACAACTTACTTTGAATGTATTGGGTTATTATCTTCAAGAGGTTATTATGATCTTGCTTTAAAAATTATTAAAGATAAAGTAGATTTAAACAATATAGATAAAGCATTAGAAGAGTTTAATACTTCTATTAAACCATGGCATAAAGTAGATTATGACTGTTATAACAAAGTTAAAGAAGTATTAGAAGAAATTAAAAGTGGTGTAGTTATTAATTTGTTTATTGATAAAGAACCATATATTAAGAAATTAAGTGATGATAAAATCATTAATTTAACTGGTCAATCTGGTTCTGGTAAGACTACGTATGCTAAAGAACATTTTAATGGTTGTGATTGTTTAGTTATTGATACTGATGATATATTCTCTGATTCGAGATTTAGTGAAGCAACTGGTATTAGTAAAGAGTTAGGAGAGTACTTTAGAAGTAAATATAAAGAAATGCCTAATTGTGGTGATGACTTTGATTTAATATATAAAGAGATTTTAGAATTTACTAAGAAATACGATAAGACTATAGTAATTGATTGTGCTCAGTTTCATTGTATTAAAGATATAAGTTTATTAAAGGGTACTTTAATTGTAATAAGAACTTGTATAGATAATTGTTATCACAGAACAATAGAAAGATATAAAAAGATTACTAATTATACTGAAGAAGAATTAGAGAAATATAGTGAAAGAAAAAAAGCCCTTTATAAATGGTATAAATACTCTAATGAATTCTTAGAGAAAATTGATAAGCTAAATGTAAAATAGAAAGTTTTTTCTTGATATAGTAATTAATTAAATATTATAATTAAAATAGAGGTGTTACGATGGACTTAAATGAATTTTTAAAAAAATGTAGAGAAGATGATTTAAAAGAATTAGGACTTCCTGATACTGCAACTGAAGAAGAAATAAGAATGGAAAAAGCAAGAATGGAAGTTGTTAAGTTTCTTGAAGGCAAAGTTCCTAAAGATGCTTCTTGGCAAGATTTGTATAATGCTCTTTTAGCACTTGATAACCCATATGTTGCTCCAGCACATGCAGCAACAGAATGGTTAGCAGATGAAATGACATTTGGTGACGGAGAATTAAGAGAATATAATGATTATCCTAATGAAAGAGTAAATAGAGATATAACTGAAATGTTAACAGCTAAAGGAGGATTACCTGCTGAAAAACAATTACCATTTAGAACTTATCTTTTATGTAGAGTAATTAAAGAACTTCAACATAAAGAAAAAGAATTACAAGGATTTGGTGGTCGTGGAGAAAAGCATATATTCTTATCTGTTGATTACGAACCATATGGTTTATTAGATGAAGTAAAAAGACAATTATCTCTTAGTAATTTTATATTTCCATTTAAGACAGTAGTATGTGTTGCAGCTGATGAAGTTGTTATTAGAGATAAAACAATATATAAAGGTGAATCTCCAAATAAAGAATTAAATTAAAGTAGATATTCTACTTTTTTTAATTGTATGGTATATTTTAAATAGTTAAGAGGCGATAGTATGAATAATTACATAATATTACATGGAAGTTTTGGATCAAGTGATGGTAACTGGTTTCCATGGTTAAAGAAAGAATTAGAGAACAAGAACTATAAAGTAGATGTACCTCAAATGCCTGTGGGTGTTGGCAATCAAAACTTTGATAATTGGTCTAAAGAATTAGATCAACTTTTAGTTAATGAGAATACAACAATCATTGCTCATAGCATCGCACCAGTATTCGTTTGCAAATATCTTATTAATAGAAAGATTAAAGTAAAGAAATTAATATTCGTATGTGGTTTTAATAACTATTTAGGAATAGATAAGGAATATGATGCAGTTAATGAACCTATGTTTCTTGATAACTTAGGAGATATTAAAAACTACTGTGATGATATAACATGTTTTTATTCTGATAATGATCCATATGTTAAATTTGAAGTTGAAAAAGAATTTGCAGATACTATTACAGATAAGCAACATATTATACCAAATGGTGGGCATATAAATGCTGAGACTGGCTACACAAAATTTGAAGAAATACTTAAATACATTTAATGTATGTGTTATACTTTTTATGGAGGAGAAATATGAAAAAAAAATATATATTTAGTATCCTAGCAATTATTTTATGTATTGCTGTAGTAGGATGTGGAAAGAAAGAGGAGAGTAAAATAGATTATTTAGTATTAGTAAATAAACAAAATAAATTACCTGATGATTGGGAAGAAAAAGTTGAATTAGTTGATGTTAAAACTGGTTTAGATGAAACATATAAAGTAGAAAAGAAAGCTGCTGAAGCTTATCAAAAACTTAAAGAAGATTTAGCTAATGATGGAGTTGTTATTGAACTTGATAGTACATATAGAAGCGTAGCATCACAACAAGAACTATGGGATACTTGGATGGTGGAATATGGTGAAGAATACGTAAGAAAATATGTAGCTGTTCCAGGTTATTCTGAACATCATACAGGACTTGCCCTTGATATCAAATTAGTTGTTGGAGATAAAGTAATTTATGATAATGATGAAATGATTGCAGAGCGTGAGATATTTGCAAAGATACATGCAAAACTTGCAAAACACGGATTCATACTAAGATATCTTGAAAACAAAGATGATATTACTGGATATTCTTATGAACCATGGCACTTAAGATATATTGATAATCCTGAAATTGCTAAAGAAATAATGGATAAGAATCTTACTTTAGAAGAATATTTAGAAAATAAATAAGATAAACTTTTATAGTTTATCTTTTTTTGATATTATTTAGATAGGAGATGAATTCTTTATGAAAAAAAGAGGTATTATTTATTTGATAATAACTATATTATTTATTATAGTTTCTCTTAGTATTTTATCTAGAACTGACTTATCTAATAATGTTGAATTAAGTAAGTCTATTCAAATAATCCTGATATTATTTTTAATTAGAATATCCGTAGGTTGTTCTTTCTATATTAAAGGACAATATGAAAAGAAAATGTATTCCTATGGAATAATAATGAATTTAGGATTATTGATTTTTATTAACGTAAATATTATAAGACAAATAAATCTATTAATTGTTAATTGGAATGAGTTAAATATTATAGATATTTATAATAATACTTTAAGATCATTTTCTTATTTTGCAATGTTAACTCTTCCGTGTATTTTAATTCTTTCTTTATATAGTATTATTACAAACTTTATTCTTATAAAGAAAGAAGGATTTGATCCAAGAAGAATGTTAGGTGTAGGTCTTGGATTCTTGTCTATTTTTGGATTATTTGGAAGTCAAACATTATATTATATTGTTTCAAGATTTTTATTAGGAAATGATATGAAGGCTTTGAAATTCACGTTAGATATATGTATTAATGCATCTTTATCATATTTCTATACATTAATTATTGCTACTCTTTATTGCAATATAAGGGCTGCAAGACATATACCAAAGTACAATAAAGACTTCATAATTATTCTAGGTGCCAGAATAAAAAATGATGGAACTTTAACTCCTTTATTGAAAGGAAGAGTAGATAAAGCGATTGATTTTGGTAATAAGCAATACGAACTAACTAAGAAGAAAATAGTATATGTCCCATCTGGTGGTAAAGGTAATGATGAAGTTATTGCAGAAGCAGAAGCAATTAAGAAATACTTACTAGAAAAGGGAATTAAAGAAAAACAAATAATAATAGAAGATAAATCTACAAGTACTATTGAGAATATGAAATATTCAAAAGAAAAGATAGATAAAATTAATAAAAATGCAAAGATTAGTTTTTCGACAACTAATTATCATGTATTTAGAAGTGGTGCTATAGCAAATAAACAAGGTATTAATTGTGAAGGTATGGGAAGTAAAACAAAATGGTACTACTATACTAATGCTTTGATTAGAGAATTTGCTGCAAATATAGTTCAAGAAAAAACTAAACATATATTATTACTTATTATGATTAATTTATCTTTAATTGTACTTATTCTTATTGGAAAATATTTTGATCTTCTTTTAATATTTAATAGTTAATATAAGTAATAATTATTATTTGAAAAAAAGGAAGTGATATTATGGGTGATTATATTTGTAAGATTGCAACTCTTGATGATGTAATTAAGAAATATGATTATGAAATAGAAAATGCAATAGATGATAAAGATAACTGGATTATCTGGAAAGAAAAAGCAATTGATAGAACTAAGAATGGTTTATCTGTAACTTATTGTGGTGTTTTAGATAATGAAATAATATGTGAAACAACTGCTGCACTTGATCCTTCAATTGTTCAAAATAGTGATGGTTTAATCGATGATAAAACAGTTTATCTCTATGCCTTTAGAACTAATGAAGGATATCATAATAAAGGATATTTTTCAAAACTATTTAAATTTATGATGGAAGACTTAAAAAGTAGGGGATATAAAAGGGCAACTTTAGGTGTTGAACCTGAAGAAGAAAGAAATAGAGCAATATATTCTAAATATGGATTTAATGAGTATATAAAAAGTGAATTAGAAGAGTATCCTGATGGAACTAAAATAAAAGTAGATTATTATGCAAAGGACATAACATAAATGAATAAACAAATATTATTAGATAATTTAGATAAATTACACACAACAGAAATGGGTATTACAAGAATTAAAAAAAATCTTAAAATTAATGAAGACGTTGTATTATACTGTAAAAATAAAATATTAGATAATAATTGTAATATTTATAAAGAAGGTAAGAATTGGTATTGTAGTATAGATAATATTGTTATTACAGTTAATTCTTATAGCTATACTATTATTACTGCACATAAAAAAATCTTATAAAGTAAATCTTTATAAGATATTTTTTTTGTTTGTGTTATAATTATAATGAATGGTAGTGGTAGTGTGAAAAAGAAACATTATGAATATCTTTATTTATTTAGAATAATGCTCTTGATATCAGTATTTTTATATCATCTAAATATATTAGATGGAGGATATCTTGCTGTATGTTCTTTTTTTGCGTTGAGCGGATATTTAGCCGTTATTTCAGGATTTAAAAATAAAAAGTTTTCTTTTAAAGATTATTATTTAAGTCGTTTAAAGAAGATTTATTTACCTCTTTTGATAGTCGCACTTATTACTATTGGTGCAATATCATTTATATCTAGTATTAACTGGATTAATTTGAAGCCTGAATCAATATCAGTATTTTTAGGATACAACAATTATTGGCAGTTGAATGCTAATTTAGATTATTTTGTAAGACATGTTGCTTCGCCATTTATGCATTTATGGTATATAGCAATTCTATTACAATTTGAACTTATATTTCCATTTATATTTATATTCTTTAGAAAACTTGGTGAGAAGACTAAGAAGTTTATTCCTTGTATTTTATTATTTATCTTAGGAGTATTAAGTTTTGGATACTTTTATATGAAGGTTGATCAAGGAAACTTAATGGTTGGATATTATGATTCATTAGCTCGTTCTTTTTCACTTGTATTTGGACTTCTTTTAGGGTTCATTCATAGTTTCTATCATCCATTTACATTTAAAAATAATTTAATAAATAAGTTGATATATTATTTATTATCTATTGGATTAATAGTAATGTTCGTATTTGTTGATGTTAAGTCATCATTATTCATCGCAAGTATGATGATTACTACAATTGTAAGTATATTAATCATTAATTTTTCTATTAAAGAATATAACAATAAAGTATTTAATAAATTATTGTCTCCAATATCTAAGATTAGTTATGAAATATATTTAGTACAATATCCTGTAATATTTATTATGCAAGAATTTGAGATGAATAATATTCTTAAGATTGTTTTAACTGTAGTCTTAACAATAGTTATTTCAATAATTGTTCATTTATCACATAGTCTTACTAAGAAGATGAAGTTTAAAGTTCTTAGAGTTATCTTAACTATTTTAGTACTTGGATTTTCTTCATATGGATTATATAAATTTATTATTACACCTGATTATACAAATGATATGAAGAAGCTTGAAAATGATTTGAAGGCTAATAGTGAATTAATTGAGCAAAAACAACAAGAATATTTAGAAAGCATGAAGAATGAAGAAGATGAATGGGAAAAACTATTAGAAGATATGGATGCTGATGAAGAAAAACTTAAGGAAGTAGTTAGAAATCTTAGAATAGTAGGTATTGGTGATTCTGTTATGGAACTTGCTGTTAAAGATTTATATAAGACTTTCCCTAATGGTTATTTTGATGCAGTAGTTAATAGAACTGAACATTCTTTATATAAAATATTAAAAGATTTAGATGATAAAGGAATGCTTCCAGATATAATTGTTATAAATCTTGGTACTAATGGTGAGTGTTCTGCTGATTGCAAAGAAAAGTATATGGAAGTAATTGGAGATAGACAGGTATACTGGTTAAATGCTACTAATCCTGACTATGCAAGTTTTAATCCAAACTTGATCGCATTTGCTAAGAAACATCCAAATATTCATATAATTGACTGGATAAGTGTTGTAAAAGACCACCCAGAATACTTAATTTATGATAAAGTACATCCAACCGTTAAAGGATGCAAAGTATATGCAGAAACAATTTATAATGCTATTTATCAAGATTATTTAAAAGAGTTTCAAAAGCAAAAAGAAGAAAAGATAAAAGAACATGAAGAGAAATTAAAACAAAAGATTACGTTTGTTGGTAATGACTTATTAATTGGAGCGTACGAAGAATTAAGTAAGAAATATCAAACAGCAAACTTTATATCTGATGAAGAATTAACTTATAAAAAATTATATGATAGATTAAAGAAAGAAATAGATAATAAAACACTTTCATATAATGTTGTTATCTTAATTGATAAGACACTTGATATATCTAAAGATGAATATTTAAAATTAATTGAATTATGTAAAGATCATAATATTTATATAGTAAGTGTTAATTCTTTAAAAATTGAAAATGAAAATGTTCATATAATTGATTTTTCTAAAGAGTTTAATAATAGTAATTATTTATCTTTTGATAATATTCATTTAACTCAAGATGGATATAATGCTCTTATTAAGAAAATAGATGAAGCATTAAATAAGAAATAATTATTTATGAAAGAGGAATTTTATGAAAGCAGTAAGAATTATAGGAAGTATATTATTAGGGATAATAATATTCTCATTAATATTTAGTTATTCAATACTTTCATCAACAAAGAATTTTTTGGTAGGTAACTTATTAACTGAAACAGTTAAAGCAACAGTTAAAGAAAATATTGAAGATGTTGAAGGGCAGAAAAAGCTTGTTGATGACATGTTCGAAGATGGTGAAGCAAAAGATATTATCTATATGATAATTGATAACTACAGTAAGTATCATGAAGATAGTGCTAACTATAAAGTTTCACAAGAAGATGCAGATAAACTATATAACTTTTTAAATAAATATAGAAAAGAAAACATTAAGTTATATGGTGAAAACATAAGTAAGATGACTGAAGAAGAATTTAAAGAATACTTTAGTTATGAAAAAATTAATGAGTTTGCTAATGATTCATTTAAAACATTAGATGAAGATTTAAATGTTAAAGACGTAGATAGAGTATTATGGGCTTATGATATAGCAACATCTAATTCAGTTAAAGTATTATTCATAATGTTGATACTTATTTTTGTAGCTATACTTATATTAATTAATAAACCAATGATTAAAGGATTAATAGTTCTAGGAGTAGATTTAATTATATCTGGAATCATTATTACATTTATTTATATAAGTGGTAATATATTAGCAGAGAACTTCTTAAATGAAATGTTAAAGAAAGATTATCATATTAGTTTTGGTAGTTATTTAACTTGTGGTATTTTTGAAGTTGTTTTGGGAATTGCACTTATTATTGGAACAATAGTAATTAAAAATAAGTTCTTAAATCAAAATGATGTAGTAAAAGAGTAGAAATACTCTTTTTTTATTGTTATTTATATAGAATATGTTATAATAAAAATCGACTTTAAAAGCACAGTTAGGTGGGTATTATGAGTTATATTGAATTTAAAAACGTTGATAAAATTTATAATATGGGTGAAGTTGAAATTAAAGCTTTAAATAAAGCTTCTTTTTCCATTGAACAAGGAGAATTAGTTGTTATTCTTGGACCTAGTGGTGCTGGTAAGACAACATGTCTTAATATTTTGGGTGGAATGGATAATGCCACTAATGGGAAGGTAATTGTTGGAGGAAAGGATATTACTAAATATTCTAAGAAAGAATTAATTACTTATAGAAGAAATGATATTGGATTTGTATTTCAATTTTATAATTTAATTCAAAATCTAACTGCTCTTGAAAATGTTCAATTATCTGTTCAATTATGTACTAAACATTTAAGCCCAATTAAGACTTTAGAAGATGTTGGTCTTAGAAATAGAATGTTTAACTTTCCTAGTCAACTATCAGGAGGAGAACAACAAAGAGTTGCTATAGCACGTGCAATTGCTAAAAATCCAAAGTTATTGTTATGTGATGAACCAACTGGAGCTTTGGATTACAAGACTGGAAAGAGTATATTAAAACTTCTTGAGAAAACTGCAAGAGAAGAACATATGACAGTTGTTATAATAACTCATAACTCTGCAATAGCTCCGATGGCTGATAAAATTATTAAATTTAAAAACGGTAAAACAGAAGAGGTCATTATCAATAAAAAACCAATTAGTATTGATAAGATAGAATGGTAATATGAATAACAAAATAATTACTATCAGCTTTCGTGAAATTAAAAAGAGTTTTAAAAGATTTTTATCATTATTTATAATGAGTTTTTTAGGTGTTGCTGTATTCGTTGGTATTAAGTCATGTGCCAAGATAATGTTAGTATCGCTTGATAAATATTATGATGATAATAGAGTATACGATTTAAAAATAATATCTACTTTAGGTTTAACTGATGAAGATGTAGATGAACTGGTGAAACTAGATTCGATTAGTGAAGCATATGGAGTACATTCTAAAGATGTATATTTTACTAATAATGAAACTGAATATGTTATTAGGATAAATGCTATTAACGACGATATTAATAAGATTGTTTTAAAAGATGGTAGACTTCCATCTAATGATAATGAAATACTCGTTGAAGAGTATTTGCTTGTAACTAATGAACTTGAAATAGGGGATACTATATTAATTGATGATCCTGATAATAATGTTAAAACCAAAGAATTTAAAATAGTTGGTGTTGCAGTTAGCCCTATTTATATGTTAGTAGGTTCTCCTGCATTAACAAGAGGTACAACTAATATTGGTACAGGTCTTATTAATTTTTATTCGTATGCATTAGATACCGTATTTGATATGGATTACTACAGCGAAATTTATTTAAAAGTTAATGGCGCAGAAGAATTATATACTTCAGAAAAAGACTATATTGATTTAATTAATAAAGCACTTGAAGAAGTTAAATCTATTAAAGAAGATAGAGAACAAGCAAGATATGATCAAATATATAATCAAGTAATGGATGAGATTAAAAAGAATGAAGATAAAGCTAATAGTGAATTATCATCTATTAGTAGTAAACTAGAAGCAGCTAAAAAAGAACTTGATAATGGATTAAATACACTTAATGCTAATAAAAGTAAGATTGAAAACGCTAAAAAAGAATTAAATAAATCACTAGCTACTTTAAATAGTGCTAAAAGACAAATTAATGACGGAGAAGTTAAATTAAATAGTGCTAAAAAAGAGCTTGAAAAAGCAAAGAAAGAATTAAATGATAAACTAAATAGTTATAATCTTACATATGATGATATCTTAACTATGATGGATTTATTTAATGGAAAAGAAGTAACAAGAGAAAGATTTAAATCTTTAGTAGATAAAAATAGTCCATATAAAGAAGATATATATAAAGCAATAGATTATTTATATGATCATGATTTTATAAATACAATTAATAAATATTTTGAAACAGGTTTAGAGAAATTTAAAAATGAAATAATAAATGCTATTCCAAAAGATTATGAGAACTATGATAAAATTGTTGAATTCATTAATGGTATTAATGTAAGTAAAGTAAGAAGTATTATTTTTAAAGAGATACTTAATACAGATAATGTTGCTACTTTAAAGAATCATATCCCTAAATGGGTTAAAAACTATGATAAGATAATTAACTATATAGATAAATATGCTAATTCTGTAAATAATATTAAATCTTTATTTGATGGAGTTAATAAGATTAGTGCTGGAGAAAAGGAAATAGCAAGTAAAGAAAAAGAACTTAAAAAAGCAAAGAGTGATTATGAAGCAGGTTATAAGAAATATTTAGAATATAAAAAACAAATTGAGGATAGTGAAAGACAATTAAATAATGGATACAATACATATTATAAGAATTTGTCTTTATATAATTCTAATCTTAATTCATTTAATGATAATAGATTAGAAATACAAAAGAAACTTAATGATGCTAAAAATGATATTAGTTCATTAGAAGTTCCAACATGGTATATAGATACTAGAATGGATAATAGTGATTACTTTAATTTTATTAATGTTGGAGATAGCATTACAAAATTATCTAGAGCTTTTCCTACAATATTCTTTATAGTAGCAGTATTTATGAGCGTAATGTGTATGTCACGTATGGCTTTAGAAGATAGAAGTGAGATAGGGTCATTAAAGGCTTTAGGATTTAGTAAATATCATATTATGACTAAATACTTTATTTATGCAGCTCTTGCTACTTTAATTGGTGGTATTTTAGGATCATTATTTGGTTTCTTCTTCTTAACATATTTCATATGGAAGATGTATAGAATATTATTTACAATGTTAGAATTCAAATATTACTTTGATATAGTTCCATTTATTGTTGGAATACTTGTATCTTTCGTATGTATTACAGGAGCATCATTATTAACTGTTAGAGGAATGGTTAATGAGAAAACTGCTGAATTATTAAGACCAAAGGCACCGGTTTTAGGTAAGAAGATGTTTTTAGAACGTTTACCATTCTGGAATAGAATTAAGTTTTCTAATAAAGTTACAATTAGGAATGTATTTAGATATAAGAAACGTGTTATTATGACTATTATTGGAATAATCGGATGTACTGTATTACTAATAACTGGTTATGGAATAAGAGATTCAATTATAAATATTCCAAAGAAACAATATAGTGAAATAATGACATTTGATGATATGGTATATCTTGATGGTGAAGAATTTGATTTAGATGAAGTATTTGATAGTGAACATATAAAGAGTAGATTGTATTTAGATTTGTTACAAGTTGAGATTGGTGTTAATAGTGCTAATTTAAATGCATTTGAAGATGAGAGTATGATTGCTAATGTAATTAAGTTAAAATCAAATATTACTGGAGAAAAGATAGAGCTTCAAGATGATAAGATTGTAATAACAGAGAAACTTGCAGAGCTTTCTAATAAAAAGATTGGTGATACAATTTCTTTTGTAGATAGTGAAAATAATACTTATGAACTTGTGATAAGTGATATAAGTGTTAACTATATAGGAAATCATATGTATGTTAATAAGGCTACTTATGAGAAGTATATTGGTAAATATGTAAATAATGTTGCTTATTTAAATTATGATGATATGGAAAATGAAGAAGAAGTAATTAATAAAGCAATGGAAAGTGGACATGTTAGATTAATACTTAATACTGAGAATACTAAGTCTACAGTAAGTAGTATGTTAAAGTCTCTTGATAGTATTGTATACCTGTTGATTATCTTTTCTGGATTATTATCATTTGTTGTTTTATATAACTTGTCTTATATAAATATAAGCGAAAGAAAACGTGAGATTGCTTCATTAAAAGTATTAGGATTCTATAATGGTGAAGTAGATAATTATATAATTAAAGAAAATATAATTATAACTATTGTAGGAATTATAATAGGTATCTTCCTTGGAAAACCATTTGTAGATTATATAGTTAATTCAATAGAAGTAGACTTAGTTAGATTTATTCATACAATAGATTTAATTAGCTATATTAAGACAGGATTGTTTATGTTATTGTTTACAGCCATTGTTAGTGTTATAATTCACTTTGCATTAAAGAAAATAAATATGATCGAATCTTTAAAAAGTGTTGAATAAATATGATATAATCTTATTAGAATATAAACTCAACCATAGGTATGTGTAGTTTTTAATACTTATATAGTATATTTATACACGTAAGGAGGAAGATTATGAACCAAAAGAAGATAGGAAAATTTATACAGGAAAAAAGAAAGAGTAAAAATCTAACTCAAGAAGAACTAGCAGAGAAGTTAGGAGTAACTGATAGAGCAGTTAGTAAATGGGAAAGAGGACTTAATATGCCAGATGCTTCTTTAATGTTAGATTTAACTAATATCCTAGGTATTTCTGTTAATGAACTATTGAGTGGGGAAATAATCAAGAAGGAGGATTATATGAATAAAGCAGAAGATAAATTATTAGAGTTACAAACAAAGAATCAAAATTATGCAAAACAATTACTAACATTAGAATGGGTTATATCTATTCTTGGACTAATGATATTTTTACCATTAATATTTATTGCTTCATATGTTGAAATGGAAACATATTTAAGAATGATATTAATAGTTGTTGCAGTTATAATTATTATGATAGCTTGTTGTTTTTCAATTAAAATTGAGCAAACAGCTGGATTTTATAAATGTTCAAATTGCGACTATAAATATGTCCCAACATACAAAAGTGTATTCATGGCACAACATA
The DNA here is from genome assembly GCA_946414595.1 of uncultured Clostridium sp. Taxonomy (GTDB): domain Bacteria; phylum Bacillota_I; class Bacilli_A; order RF39; family UBA660; genus RUG13868. The sequence goes on along the minus strand of CAMKPE010000002.1, from coordinate 88,924 downwards.
TTGGTAGATCAAGAAAAATGAGATGCCCAAAATGTCATACAAAATGTTGGCATAAAAAGGTAGTAGAAGAGTAGTAAGGAGTTAAATCCTTACTCTTTTTTTGACTTTTTAAGGGTTTTGTGGTATAATAGCATGCAATTAGCAATGGGGGTTGTTAGTGTGAATGATTATAGAGGTTATAGACCTAATAATGTAAGATATTATGATCAAAGAAATTGTGATCAAAAAAATTTAATAATTCAAAAGAAACGAAATGTTGGGAAGAAAGCATTAGCTGGTTTTGGAGCATTGACTTTATTTGGTGGTGTTACTGCTTTAATTAGTAATTTAGTTAATAAAAGTAATGCTGCTACAAATACAGTATATCCAACAATAAGAGCTGATCAGATAATACCTACAGCTACACCAACAGTAAATAATGATGAATATATACTTCCTGCTGTAGAAGAGAATATTCCGGTTGCCACTGAAGTTATTACACCAGTACCAACTGAAGTACCAACACCAGTACCAACTGAAGTTCCTGTTATAAATAACTTCAATAGAGGAGATTCAGTTGTTACAATAAGTAGCGTTAATATGAGATTAAATCCTAATTTGAATGGCTTTAAAATTGGTGAAGTACCAAGAAACAGCACAATTGATAGAATTGCTTCAGTAGGTAATTGGGACTTAATTAGATATGGTGGCCAAATAGCATATGTAAGTAGTGATTATACTGCTGATTCAGTTGACTATAATAACGAGTATTATACAGTTGAAGAATGTAGTGACGTAGTAAGAACTACTTCTAGTGTATATTTTAGATTAGGACCTTCTAAGAGTGAAAGTGACATTTGTCTATTAAGTAAGAATGAAGAATTAGAAGTTATTGGTAAATCAGTTAACTTTAATGATCCAAGTGACGTATGGTATTTAGCTAAGTATAAAGGTCAAATAGGATTTATATGTGCTAAATACACTGTATCATTAAGAGATATTATTAAAGGAATGGATCCTAATATAACTGAACTTCAAGTTGAAAAAGTTGGATACTTAAGATATGATTCTTATTTATACAATTTTGATGGATCAACTGCAGGTTATGCTGAAGCATATCAAGCAGTTAAAGTACTTGATGATAGAGGAGACTCTTATTTAGCTGAAGTTAATAGTACAGTTGGTTTAGTATCAAAAGATGCTGTACATACATATAGTGGTGTTTTCGTTATTGTCGATTTAAGTGAACAAAAAATTTACTTATATTGTGATACTGATCAAGTGTTTGAAAGTTATTGTACAACTGGTAAAAATAGTACACCAACAAATGTTGGAGCTTTCAGTGTATATGAAAGAACACCTACACGTTACTTTAGCGAAGATGCTCAAGCACAAGAGATGTGGGCAAACTTCGATCATGGTAATGGTATCCATGATGCTCCTTGGGAACCAGAGAAGTATTTTGGTAGCGAAAGCTATAGAAAAAATCATGGTAGTGCAGGTTGTGTAAGATTACCTGACTGGGCTGCACAATTCTTGAAAAAATATATTGCTATGGGTACAAAAGTATTAGTAAAAAGATAGACAAACGTCTATCTTTTTTTATGTCATTTACTTTTTCTTTGTTTTCTAATATAATATTCAATTGGTGATAGTATGAAAATTATAATTGCAGGAGTAGGAAAACTTGGTGAGTATCTTGCTAAGGAATTATCAGATGATGGTAATGATGTTATCATAATTGATGAGAAACCTATTAATAATAGAGATATTGTTAACAATGAAGAAGTATTCTATATAAATGGTAACTGTCTTGATTCAAATGTTTTAATATCAGCAGGAGCAAGTACTGCAGACTTACTTATAAGTGTTATGGATAAAGATGAGAAAAATATTATGTGTTCTTTCTTAGGTAAGAAGTTAGGTGTTAAAAGAACTATCGCAAGAGTTAGAACACCAGAATATGCTTCTTCTATGAACTTATTAAAAGAAGATTTAGGTCTTTCTATGACAATAAATCCTGAGTTTATGACTGCAACACATATAGCAAGAATCTTAAGTATTCCTAATGCTATGGATACAATTTCATTCTTTAAGGGTAGAACTATAATGGTATCTTTAAAGATTAAAGAGAATAGTACTATTGCAGGGCTTTCATTAGTAAGTCTTGCTAAAAAACTTAAAAAGAGAGTTATTATATGTGCTATTGAAAGAAATGGAGAAATCATTATTCCTAAAGGAAACAATAAGTTAGAAATAGGGGATAAGATACATGTTACTGGTACAAGAGATAGTATTCTATCTTTCTTAAGATTTGCCAATCTTGTTGGTGAAAAAAACAAGAAAGTAATTATAAGTGGTGGATCGACAACATGCGTTTATCTTGCCAAGATGCTTATTGAAACAGGAATGGATGTTAAGATAATAGAAATTAGTGAAGAAAGATGTAGAGCATTAAGTGAACTTCTTCCTGGAGCATTAATAATAAATGGAGATGCTTCTAACCAAGATTTACTTTATGAAGAAGATATAGAAAACTGTGATAGTTTTATTGCACTTACTTCTTTGGATGAAGAAAATATAATTCACTCAATGTTTGCTAAAAGTATTAATGTTCCTAATGTAATTACTAAAGTAAATCATATAAATCTTGATGGAGTAGTTGAGAAAGCAGATATTGATACAGTTGTTACACCACATAAAATTGCATGTAATCAAATTGTTGGTTATGTAAGAGCAATGCAAAATAGTAATAACAGTAGTATTGAATCTATATATAAGTTTGATGATGGTAAGTTTGAGATGTTAGAGTTCTATGTTAAACACGGATTTAAAGGACTTGATACAAAACTTAAAAAGCTAAAGACAACAGATAATGTACTTATCGCTGCAATTCTTCGTGGAAGAAATATAATATTCCCATCAGGGGATGATGAAATAAAAGAAAGAGATACAATTGTTATTTCAGCACTTGATGATAAGAATATAAAAGATATTAATGATATTTTGGAGTAGTTTATGAGAAATAAATTAATATATAAATATATTGGTAAAGTACTTATAGGATATTCATTTTTACTTTTATTTCCTTTCTTTGTAGGACGTTATTATAATGAAAGCGGATTATCATTCTTACAATTTGCTTTAGTTACATTCTTATTAGGTATTTTATTAAGTAGATTAAGAGTAGATAACAAAAGATTGTATGCAAGAGATGGTTTTAAAATAGTTACTCTTTCTTGGATCATTATAAGTGTTATTGGGGCTTTTCCAATAATGCTTGATACGCATATATCTTATGTTGATTCTTTATTTGAAGCAGTATCAGGATTTACTACTACTGGTGCTACTATGTTTAAAGATGTTACGTATTTACCAAAAAGCATTTTGTTCTGGCGTGACTTTATGCATTTTATTGGTGGTATGGGTGTTTTAGCATTTGTAATGGCAATTATTCCACTTGCTAAAAATGATAAATCAATGCATTTGTTGAAAGCAGAGATGCCAGGACCAACAGTATCAAAACTTGTTCCTAGCTTAAAAAGAACATTATATTATTTGTATGGTATATATTTTGGATTAACACTAATCGAATTTATACTTTTATTGTTCTCTGGTGTTCCAGTGTTTGATGCTTTACTTTTATCAATGGGTACAGCAGGAACTGGAGGATTTAGTCCTTTAAGTACTAGTGTTGCAACTTACTCTGATAGTGCTAAGTGGGTTGTATCAACATTTATGTTCTTATTTGGTGTTAACTTTAATATTTATTTCTTTATTCTAATAAGAGATATGAAATCAGTATTTAAAAGCGAAGAATTAAGAGCATATATAGGATTATATTTATTCACAGTATTCTTACTTGTAATAAACTCAATAAATCTATTTGGAGGGTTATATAACTCTATATTAAATGGATTTTTCAATGCAAGTTCATTTATGTCTAGTACTGGTTATAATATTGGCTCCGTTAATGTATACCCAACAGTATGTCGAATATGGATCTTGTTTATGATGGTAGTATCCGCCTGTGCTGGAAGTACATGTGGAGGATTCAAAGTATCAAGGCTTGTATTAATATTTAAAATAATTAAAAGAGATATTCAAAAGATGGTGCATCCGAATAGTGTTAAAGTAATAACTTTTGATGGAAAGAAAGTCGATGAAGAAGTACTTGATAGTACCAAAAGTTTTATGTTTTTGTATATAATCTTAGTCTTATTAATTCTTATAATAGTAGGGCTAGATGGATTCTCATTTGAAGAATCAATAAACGCAGTATTTACAACTTTTGGTAATGTTGGACTTTATTTTGAAGTAAAAGACTTCGCATTATTTAGTGATTTATCTAAACTTGTAATGTGTGCTGGTATGCTTCTTGGAAGACTTGAAATATATCCGATAATTGTTTTATTAATAAATAGAAGAAAATAGACGAAAGTCTATTTTTTTAATTTTCTTGAATTATAAGGGATTACGTATTAAACTATAAGTGTAGGATACTTTGGCAATTTATACTTTGGAGCATATGTCTGGGGGGATTATATGAACGAAGATTATAAAAAGAGAATTTATGAAATATTTGATAAGAACGGATTATCAGATGAAGAAAAGGATGATTTATTTTACATTATTAAAAAGATAGTTGTGCATCCTGAATTTATCAAGCGTATGAATAGAATAATAGTCTCTAAAACCAAAAAGCCTTTAGGTGAGAGAATAATAACTGATGCTTGTATAACGTATTTGTTATGCAAAAATAAAAGAAAAGTTAATGTTTCGGTTGCCGTTAAAATTGCAATGTTTCATGACTTGTATCCAGTAAGAAGAAAAACAAGTAAGAAAGTTGAAACATCAAAGTTTAGAAATAAACATGGGTTTAGACATCCAATTGAAGCAGTTATAAATGCTTATAACTGGTATCCAGAATTATTCCCCAATAATTTAGAAACTAAAATGATAATTGATGGAATTATACATCACATGTTTCCAATACCAGTTACTAAAGTTAAAAACTTTAAATTAAATGCAAATGAATTAAATAATTATGATGAAACTAAAAATCTTCCAAAATATATTATTGATGATATTGTTGAATCAACTGAAAGGGGATCTTTAATTAATTTCTCATTAACAAGAAGTAAATATAAAGAAGGAAGAATAGTGTACGAAGCTGAAAGAAAAAGGGATAGGAAAAGATAGTATGTTAAAAGATAAGATTGATGCAATTGTAAATAAAACAAAAGGCGAAAGACTAAGTAGAGATTTAATCTTTGATGGAGGTTTCGTTAAGGTATTTAAAGAAGAATATAAGCTTCCTGATGGAAGAATCATAACTAGAGAATGTATCTCTAAAAATAATAATAAGAGTGCTGCTATTATAATTACTAGAACAATAGATAATAAATTTATTATGGTTTTCCAAAATAGAATTGATAACATAGTAAGTTGTGAGTTTCCTAGTGGTTATATCGAAGAAAATGAAGATGTTATTAAAGGTGCTTTAAGAGAAGTAAGAGAAGAAACAGGTTATGTATCAGATGAAGCAGAAATACTTGATGAGTTTATTCCTAATATAGGATCAGAAAATGCTAAGATGTATATTGTATATGTTAAGAATGCAAGAAAAGCATTTGATCAAGATTTAGATGATGATGAATACATTAATTATGAATTGTTTGATTTTGATGAAATAGAGTATTTAGTAAAGAATCATTATATAAAGAATAGTGGTAATAAACTTGCTTATTATCATTTAAAAGAAATATTGGAAAAAAAGTAGATTTTATTCTACTTTTTTGTTATCTTATTGTCTAAGGGGTGTTTAGATGAATAAGAATCAAAAGAAAATTGTTGTCTTAGCAGTTGCAGCTTCTTTAGCAGTAGCCAGTGTTTCTTGTGAACATGTATACGCTCCTAATATCGAGTTGTTTAACAAAGATAGTAAAGCATACGGAAAATATAGTAAAGGAAACGTATATATAGGTAGTGCTGAGTTTTTAGAAGGGCTAACTGGTTTATCAGATTGTGATATCTTAGTACTAGATGAGAGGGATGCAGAAGATCCTAACTTCAAAATATTTAATTCTTGTAAAATAACTAGTAGAGAAGAAAGAAATGAAATATTAGAAATACTAATGAAGTATGAAGAAGAATTTCCAAGTAATTGGGATAGAACTATTGAATCATTAAGATTAGAATGGTTTGCTCATAACTTCTTTCATTTTTTTAATTATGATCTTGATAGTACTACAGATGTTGATTTAAATAATAAAGATGAAGAAGTATATAATAAAGATATATTAAGAAGAATATTAAGGTTATAGGAGGATTTATGAGAACTATTAAAGTAGGAGATGTTTATTTACATTTTAAAGGAGCTAAAGTTAAAGTTTTAGCGCTTGCAAAAGATTCAGAAAGTTTAGATGATTTAGTAGTATACAAACATTTAGATACTGATGAAAATTGGGTAAGAGGTAAGAAAGAATTCTTAAGTGAAGTAGATCATAAGAAGTATCCAGATGTAAAACAAAAGTATAGATTTGAACTAGTTAAAGAGGGTAAATAATTTATTGTTTTTATTAATTAAACTATGTTATAATCTTTTTGGTGATTTTTATGAACAAAGAATTATTTATCAAAACGTTAGTAGAAAAAACTCCATATGATGAAGAAAAATGTATTATTATAAATGATGTTTTAGAAAACCATATTATAATTGGTAAAAAAGGACAAGAAAAGATTATAAATGATTTTGAAACAAGACTAGGTATAACTAGAGAAGAAGCAGATAGTTTATATAACACTTGTGTTTCAATACTTGGAAAACAAATTAAAAACAAATTAAGACATCCATTTAAGTCAAAAGAAAAAGAGTCATAAGACTCTTTTTTATATTCCTAACATAATTGTTGCAAATCTAAAGTAGATTATTAATGAAGCAGCATCAACAAGTGTTGTAATAAATGGACTAGCCATAACTGCTGGGTCAAATCCAAGTTTATTTGCAAGTATTGGTAGAATACTTCCTATTAGTTTTGCTATTGTTATTGTTACTATAAGAGTAAGACATACAACTAGTGCAATAGTTAAACCAACATTATCGATAAATAATAACTTTGCGAAGTTTGCAAGAGCAAGTGTTGCACCACATAGTATTGCAACTCTTAACTCTTTCCATAATACTTTAAATGAATCTTTATATTCAATCTCGTTAAGAGATAAACTTCTTATTACGGATACTGATGCTTGGCTTCCTGCGTTTCCACCTGAATCCATAAGCATTGGTATAAATGCTGTTAAAACAACATATGTAGATAAAGCACTTTCGAAGTGTGTTATTATTTGACCAGTAAACGTTGCACTTATCATCAAAAGAAGTAACCATGGTATTCTTTTCTTCCATGTTTCGAATACTCCTGTTTTCATATATGGTTTGTCACTTGGTGTGATGGCAGCCATCTTTTCGATATCCTCAGTTGTTTCTTGTTCCATGATATCTACGATATCGTCGATAGTGATAACTCCTACTAAACGGTCTTCCATATCGACAACTGGTAGAGTAGAATAGTTATAATCTTTGAATAATGTAGCAACTTCTTCTTGGTCTGTTAAAGTATTAACTTTGTGTTCACATTCTTGCATGATATCATCAATCATTGTCTCAGGATCATTTATTAACATATCCTTAATTGTTACATATCCAAGAAGAGTTCTTGAATTATCTGTAACGAAACAAGAGTCATATGATACGAAATCATCTTTTTGACTTCTTATTCTATCTAAAGATGCTTTAATAGTTAATCCTTTCTTTAAGTGAATATATTCCATAGCCATTAATGATCCGGCTGAATTGTCTGGATATTTTAATAGTCTATTGATTTGTGTTCTTGTTTCTTTTGATACGCCACTTAATAGTTTAGTAACCATCACTGCAGGCATTTCATCAAATAAGTCAGCAGCATCATCTGTAAACATGTCCTCGATGATATTTGTTGCTTCGCTTTTAGTTAATGATGTAATTAAGTTCTTTTGAACATCTTCATCCATATTAACAAAAACGTCTGATGCAACCACTTTTGGAAGTAATCTAAAGGCTTTAACCAGTTTGTTTTCTGGTAATTCCTGAATTAGTTCTGCTATATCAACTTCATTCATTTCTTTTAAAACATTCTTAGCATCACTCAATTTTTTCTCATCTAATAATTCTTCAAATTTTTCAATTGTTATATCTTCCATATTGGTTCCTCCTTTTTACACCTTTATTATCGTCAAAATCATATAAAAAGTAAATATTTTTAACAAAAAAAAGAGTATACTTTACTATACTCCTTGTATTAATAATATGAATATTCCAACAGCTGTTACAAATATACCTGAATATTTTATCATATTTAATTTTTCTTTTAAAAATATCTTTGATAACAATAGGGATAATACGAAGTAAGAACCTATTATTGTTGCTCCAATTACTGAGTCATTTGCCATTGCAAAGACATAGAAGAATTGTCCAATTGTTTCAAGTATTGCAGCAATAAACTTTGGTGGATCACTTTTAGATAATAATTTTTCATCTTTAAATGCTAAGAATAAATAACAAATAATACCATATATGAAGAACGTATATTCATATGATAATAATGCTATATCTTCATCTATTAATTCCATTTTATCTAAATATACACCATCTAAGAAAGTTCCTAATCCATCTAAAAGACAATACATTAATGGAAGTATAATTGCTAAAAGAGTAAATTTCTTTTTATATATTTTAAGATCAAAATTTCTATTTTCTTTATATTCTTTAATAGAAATAATTATTATACCTATGAATACTAAAAGTATTCCAATGTAGACAGGTAAATCATATTTTTCTTTAAAGAATAATATTAATAATAATGCTGTTATTACTCCTGATGTGTTTTGAACTGGACTTGATATAGAAAGTTCTATATATTTAAGCCCTTTATATCCAATGACCATACTTGCTATATAACATAGTGATACAGGAAGATATTTAATTAAATCCATAATACTACCATGCAAGTTATTACTCATTGCATAAAATGTTGCATGGTATCCCATTACAAGACCAACAATAACCCCTGTCTTAAGATGTGAATGTTTGTCTTTTTCATCATTGTTACCAATTTTATAAAACAAGTCGGCACATCCCCAACATAGGAAACTTAGTAAACAATATAACATTAGAATCACCAGTTCTTATTATTAAAAAATATTATTTTTTTGTCAATGATTTTTTGGTATACTTTTATTGTATGGAGGTTAATATGAATAATATAGATTTATTAAAAGAATACTTAAAGAAAATAGGGCAGCTTAATTATTTAATAACAGTATTAAGATGGGAAATGGATACTGTTGCTCCAGAAAAAAGTTATGATTATTTAATTAACGTAAGTACTAAATATGAGATGGAATCTTTTGATCTACAAACAAGTGAAGAATACATTAAATTAATTGAAGATTCCATTAATAGTACAGAGTTTAATAATATTACAGTTGAAGAACAATTATATCTTAAAAGACTTAGAGATGATTATTATAAATTCAAAAGAGTACCTAAAGACTTTTATGAAGAGTTTTGTACTTTAAAAAGTAATTCAGTAGCTTCTTGGGTAAATGCTAAGAAAAATAATGATTATGCTAGCTATAAACCATATTTGATGAAGATTATTGATTATACTAAAAAGTATTATCAATATATGTATCCAGAAAGTACTAATCTTTATGATGATATGTTAAATGATTTTGAGTTAGGTGTTACAAGTAGTACTATAGATCCTTTATTTGAAAAACTAAAAGAAGAAATAATACCTATAGTTAGAAATCTAAAACAAAAGAATCTTAAAGAGTTTACTTATAGATTGTCTGATAGTGAATTTATAACATTTGCAAAATTCATTTTGAATTATATTGGATTTGATAACACTCGTGGTGCACTTGGATTATACACACATGGATATACAACTAAGTTGAATAATAATGATGTTAGAATAACATTTACTAACAAAAATCCAATTGATTCAATAAGTACAATAGTTCATGAAGGTGGACATGGTATATTTGATCAAAACATTGGAAGTAATTTAACTAGTTATGAAACTTATGATGTTAATTGTTATGCACTTCATGAGTCTCAATCAAGATTTTTTGAAAATATATTAGGAAGAAGAAAAAGTTTCTTTGTACCTATATATGATGAGATTAAAAAAGTACTTAAGATAGATATGCCACTTGATGAGTTTGTTGAGTATTATAATGATGCGCATACTTCTAAGATAAGAACGGAAGCAGATGAATTAACTTACTGTCTTCATATAATTATTAGATATGAGATAGAACGTGAAATATTTAATGGTTCAATTGATTTAGATAAATTACCAGAGATATGGAATAATAAATATAAAGAATACTTAGGAGTAAATATTAATACTTATAGTGAAGGAATACTTCAAGATATGCATTGGTCTGATGGATCATTTGGATACTTTCCTTCATACTTATTGGGATCTATTCTAGATGGAATGTTACTTGAAAAAGTTAACAGCACTTTAGGTGATGTAGATACATTACTAAGTGAAGGAAGAATTAAAGAAATTACTAAATTCTTAAATGAAAATATTCATAAATATGGTGGAAGTTACAATATTTGTGAAGTTGCTAAAAGAGTATGTGGTAAAGAATTAGAGGTTGTGCCACTAGTAAATTATTTTAAAGATAAATATCAGTAGTTTAAATTGTTAAAAAAAGATGCTATACTTATATAGTAGGGTACGAGGTGTTACTATGAAAAAAGATAACATGATTTTATATTTGGTAGGTGGAATTATATTATTTCTAGGAATAATATTCTTAGTTTTAATATCTAATAATTCAAGTAGCAAAATGAGTGATGATAAAAAATCTATTACTTATAGCATAATTTTAAAAGGTAGTGAAAGAATTACTATTGAACAAGGAGAACAATTTGTTGATCCTGGTTATGAAGTATTAGATAGTTCTGGTTTCGTTGTAAACGGAGTTACAAAAGTAGAAAATAATATTAATTATAATAAACCTGGTAAATATACAGTTACTTATAAGATTAATGGGGATGTAGTAGCAACTCGTGAAGTAATTGTAGTAGCAAAAGAAAAAGAAGAAGAAAAACCTGAAGAGAAGGAAACTGAAAAGGTTCTTAAACTATTAGGAGACGAAGAAGTAAATGTTCTTGTTAATACTCTTTATATTGATTCAATGTATACTGCAAAAGATAGTAAAGGTAAAGATTATTCAAGTTATGTTGTAAAAACAGGAACAGTTAAAACTGATGTTGTTGGAACATATGAAATAAAATATACACTTAAAAAAGATAATATAAATGAAGAAGTAGTTAGAAAAGTTCATGTAATAAGTACTAATGCTAAATTTGAACTATTAGGAGACGTTAATTACAAACTTGAGAAAGGTAAAGAATTCACTGATCCAGGATTTGTAGCTACAGTTAATGGTGATGATTATAGCAGTAGCGTTAAAGTTGAAAAGAGCATAGATATAAATACTTTAGGTACTTATGAAGTATTATATACATTTAAAACAGAAAACTTTATTGCTTCTTTAAAAAGAAATGTTGAAGTAATTGAACAAAAGAAAGTAATTGAGTTTAGACTTGATGGAATGGATAATATAGAACTTGAAGTAAATGAAGACTATAGAGATCCAGGATTCATTGCACAAGACCAATTTGGAAATGATTATTCAGCATACGTTTCAATTGAAAATTACTTGGATGTAACAACTCCAGGAACATATAAAATTAAATTCCATTTAAATTATGAAGATACTCATTTAACTATTGAAAGAACAGTTATAGTTAAAGATAAGAAACCTGAAGAGAAGAAAGATGATAATTCTAGTATAGTATTTACTTTGAATGGATCATCAGATATGACTATTGCAGTTGATACACCTTTCTCAGACCCAGGATTTACTGCTAAGAATGATAAAGGTGATTTAAGATTCTATGTAACAGTAGATGGATTTGTTAACTACAAGAAAGTAGGGACATATACACTTACATATACACTTGATTACAATGGATATAAGAAGACTTTAACAAGATATGTAACTGTTAAAGGAACTAATTACACAGTAACTCAAGTTAAGAATAGTAATAATACTGTTACTATTAAAATAACAAGTAATGTAGCTAACTTCAGTCACTTTATGGGACCACATTTTGTTAAGTATTATACAAACCCATTAAGCTATACAGTTACTGAAAATGGAACATATACATTCTACTTATATGATAAGAATGGAGTTGTATGTTTAATTGATGTTAAAGTAACAAGTATTGTAGATAAAGATACAACTAAACCAACAGGTACATGTACTGCATCTGTAAATGGTGGAGTTACAAAATATGTTGTTAAAGCAACTGATGCAGGTGGAATAAAGAATTATCAACATAATGGTAAGACTTATTCATCTGGTACATTTACAGTAAGTAACGATGTAGAAGATGATACAGTAAGAGTTACTGATAAATCTGGAAACTATATAGATATTGTTTGTGAATATCCAGCAATTAGTTCTGGTAATAAACAAGTAATTGCATCATATTCAAGTAATACGTTAAAGTATTGGATTGAAAAACCAAATACAAATTATACTGTTACTCATATATGGGTAAAAGATGCTTATAACCAAATGAACGTTGCAGTTAACAATAGTATGGGAACTTTGGAGACAACTAAGACTATGGTTAACAATGTAATTAGTAAGTATGGATATTCAGGTAAAGGTATGGTTGCTATTAATGCCAGTGGATTTATTATGAATGCTGGAGATAATTACGAAAACTATGTTAAAGCTTGGCGTTTATCAAGCCGTGCTCCAGTAATATTCGTTCGTGGTGCTGTAGTAAGAGACTTTACTTCATACACATTACCAAATTCAATGTATCCAGTATATGGACTAAAGAAGAATGGATATTTAGCTTCTTATAGTTTTGGTGGAGGAAGCGGTTCTGTTGCAAACAATAAGAAAGTACTTGCACAGATGAAGAGTGATGGAATTAGAAATACTGCATCATTCCCACCAGTTCTTGTATCTAACTATAAAGCAGTTAGTTCAGCAACTGATCATAACTTAAGACAAGCAATATGCCAGATAGATAGAAACAACTTTGTAATAATAACAAATATCACAAGTAGATCAGCTGGATGGAACTTCAAAGACTTATCAAATTACATGGTAAGCTTGAACTGTCGTACAGGATTTAACTTAGATGGTGGAGGAAGTATCAACTTATATTACAAGAAGAATAGTAGTGGCTTGTCATATGTTACAACATCATCAAGAAAAATTGCTGATATATTATACTTTGTAGAAAAATAGAGTGTTATTTAACGCTCTTTTTTGTTATAATTTTATAAGAGGAGAAAAGATATGATAGAAGTTAAAAACGTAAGTAAAGAATTTACTAAACTCACAAATAAAAAAGAAAAAGTAACTTTTAAAGCTGATGATGACGTATCATTTTCTTGTAATACTGGAGAAGTAGTAGGACTTCTAGGACCTAATGGTGCTGGTAAAACAACACTATTAAGAATAATTGCAGGTATTATGGAACCAACTAGTGGTGAAGTTGTTATCAATGGATTAAGTTATAAAGATCATGATATTGAAATTAAAAAACAAATTTCTTTTTTAAGTGGTAATACAAAACTATATAAAGATATATCGCCATATGAATTATTAAGTATGTGTGGTGAGTATTATGGGCTTGATAAGAAAACAATTGAAGAAAGAATTGAAGAATTAACTAAAAGATTCAGTCTAGGTAAATTTTTAAATCAAAGAATATCTGACTTATCTACAGGTCAAACTCAAAGAGTGGGCATAGCAAGATGTATAGTACATGATCCAAAGTATTATATATTTGATGAAGCTACAAGTGGGCTTGATATTATCTCTAGTCAAGTAATTCTTGATTTTATAAAAGAAGAAAAGAAACGTGGTAAATGCGTTTTATATTCAACACACTATATGGAAGAAGCAGAAAACATTTGTGATAGAGTAGTACTTATTCATAAAGGTAAAATAATTAAGATAGATACTCCTAGTAATATTGTTAAAGAAACAAATACTTCAAATTTAAGAGATGCTTTCTTTAAATTAATTGGAGGTAATAACTATGAATAGGAATATATTAATAACAATTAAAAAAGAATTAAGAGGTATTTTAAGAGATAAGAAATCACTTCTTATGATGCTAGTTACTCCATTAATGGTTCCTTTATTTATATTTGTATTTTCATACTTATATGATACAGAAATGAATAAAGTAGTAGATAATCAAGAATCTACAATCATTGGAGTAAACTATGAGTTTAATGATATAGAAAAAGAAATTGCTAAAGAATTAAATATGGATACAAAGTATTATGGAACTTTAGAAGAATTAGAAGAAGGGTATAATGATCATGAATTTGCTGCATACATATTTAAAACAGATAACAATTATGTAATTTATGCTAATGTTAATGAAACTAATAGTATGGAATCAAATACTTTAGCACAACAATATCTAGAAAACTATAATATTTATTTAGGTAAGAATAAACTAGAACAAATAGGTATTGATTTTAATGAAATATTTTCTAATGTAAATTATGAAGTAAGTGAACTTAAAGGACATAATTCTTTAATAGATATGATTTTATCAATGGGTATGGTGTTTGCAGTTATGTCTATATCACTTAGTGCAATATATGGAGTTACTGATACAACTGCTGGAGAAAAAGAACGTGGAACTTTAGAAACATTCCTAACATTCCCAATTAAAAGTAGTGAACTTATAATGGGTAAATATTTAGCTATTACAATTTCATCATTAGTAACTGCAATGATTTCAATGTTGTTACTTGTTGTATCTATTTCAGTTGCATCTAACATGTTTGAAATATATAAAGAAGCATATATTAATCTAAACTTCTTAAGTGTTACTATTTCATTATTAATCATGTTTAGTTATGCCTTCTTTATAAGTGGTTTATGTATTGCTGTTGCAAGTTTCTCTAAATCATATAAAGAAGCACAAAGCGCTTTAACACCAATAAGTTTTATAACTATGGTTCCAATGTTTTTAAATATATTAGAGATTAAATTAAACTACTACATATCATTTATACCAGTAGTAAGCCAAACAATGTTAATTGATGAGATGCTAACATCAAGTATGAGTGATTTTAACTTCATATACTTATTAATATCAATTGTTTCAACAGTAATTTATTCATTACTAATAATTAAATTAATTACTAAGATGTATAGAAGCGAGAAAGTTTTATTTTCAAATTAACAAGAAGTGATAAAAATCACTTCTTTTTTATGTTATACTTATATAGTTGAGGTGTAATTATGAAGAAAAGGATTGAATGGATTGATTCCTTAAGAGGAATTGCTATGTTCTTTGTAATATTTGGACATGCATTCTATATTAGGAATAATACAATTAGAAATTATATTTATTCTTTTCATATGCCTCTTTTCTTTTTTATTAGTGGTTTAACTGTTAAAAGAAAAGATATTTCTTTTTTTGAATATTTTAGAAAGAAATGTAAGAACTTATTACTTCCTTATTTATTTTTGAATATATTTGTATTTATTTTTAAAATGATATTCAAGTTAAGTTTAGGAATGTATTCTTCACTTACTTTTTCTAGTGCGTTAGAATTCACAATAAAAGGATTTAGTAATGCAATACCATGTATTCAAAGTTGGTTTATATTAGCATTATTTGTAATTGATTTAATGTTCTTTATACTTACTAAGTTATTTAAGAGTGATATATTAGTTACTATATCAGTTATTGCTATATTTGTTTTAGGATATTTCTATAAACAAACAGGAAATGATTACTTACAATATTGGCATATAGATACATCTTTATTTGGATTATTATTCTATTATTTAGGATACATATTTATGAAGTATTATCATAAGATAGAGAAGTTTATTTGTGATTATAAAGCAGTAATAATTATATTGATAACATTCCCACTTGGATATTATATTCAGTCACTTAATGGAAGAGTATCAATGAATGTTAATAATTATAAGAATATTTATTATTTCTTATCGTCAAGTATAATAACGATAATGTCGATTGTAATATTTGTAAATATATTTATTAAGAAAGATAAGTTCTTTAATAAGATTGGAATAATGTCGTTATTCTATCTTGGATATCATGGTTTTATAATGGCACCGCTTAAGAGTTTTGCTCCAGATATTTTAACAAATGATATATTAACGTTTTTAGTAGCATTAATAACGTATTTAATAATGTTTTATCCGTCAAAATTCGTTTATAAAAAAATACCAATATTAATAGGAAAGTTTAAAGGAGAGACAGTATGAAAAAGATAATTGAAGTTAATAATTTAGTTAAAGAATATAAACATATTAGAGCAGTAGATGATTTATCATTTGATGCTTATGAAGGTGAGATTCTTGGTTTATTGGGACCTAATGGTAGTGGTAAGTCTACTACTATCAACTGTATTTTATCTTTATTAAATTATAGCAAAGGTACAATAAAGATATTTGGTAAAACAATGAAACCAGATTCTTATGATATAAAGTCTAAAATAGGTGTTATATTTCAAGATGTTGCAGTATTTGATGAATTAACTGTATACGATAATATTGATTATTTTTGTGGGCTTTATATACCTGATAAGACAACAAGAGAAAAGTATGTAATGGATGCTATTGAACTTGTTGGGCTTGCTGATTATAAAAAGTTTTATCCTAAACAATTATCAGGAGGGCTTTTAAGAAGACTTAATATAGCATGTGGCATTGCACATAAGCCAACATTAATCTTCTTAGATGAACCAACTGTAGCAGTAGATCCACAAAGTAGAAACAATATACTTGATGGAATTAAGAAACTAAGAGATGAAGGAGCTACTATTATATATACAACTCACTATATGGAAGAAGTTGAAATATTATGTGATAGAGTAATCATTCTTGATAAAGGAAAGATAATTGCTGAAGGAACAATTGATGAATTAAAACGTCTTGCTAATATAGAAGAAAAAGTAACAATTGAAGCATATGATTTAACTGAAGATTTCTTACATAATGTTTCAAAATTAAAGAATGTTATTGAAGTGAAATATACTGATGGATTATTAACTATTTCTTTTGGAAAAGGAAAGTCTAATTTAATTGATATAATAGAATACTTAAAAGAAAAGAAAATTAACTACAATAAAATTTATTCAGAAAGACCAACTCTTAATGATGTATTCTTAGAGTTAACTGGAAAGGAATTAAGAGATTAATGCATATCTTTATTAATTCTTTAAAAGTATTATTAAAAAATAAAATGTTAATTTTTTGGACTTTTATATTTCCATTGGTACTAGGATTATTATTCAATATGGCTTTTGCTAATATTGAAAGCAGTGAAGTTTTTAGTACTATTGATATTGGAATTGTTAATGATGATAATTATAAAAATAATCAAGCATATAATATGGCATTTAGTTATATGAGTGATAGTAAGGATCCTGATAGGATATTTAATATTACTTATGGTACAAAAGAAGAACTAGCAAAAAAACTTGAAGATGAAGAAATATCTGGATACTTATATCTAGATGAAAAAGCTCATGTAATTATTAAGAATAATGGAATAGATGCTTCGGTATTTAAGTATGTTGTAGAAGAGATTAATACTGTATCAAATGGTATTAGTACTATAGAGTTTACTAGTATTGAAGAAATAAGTAAGTATGCAACTTCACTTATGAATGGTGAAATAAAACTTAATGATACAACTAAAAAGAATATGAGTTATACAATGATTGAATTCTATTCATTAATTGCTATGACTTGCTTATATGGAGCTACATTAAGTATGTATTCGCTAAATCAAATACTTCCAAATATGTCTAATAAAGGAAAAAGAGTAGGAGTATCTCCAGTATCTAAATTTAAGATGATAATATCATCTCTTGCAGCAAGTTTTGTAACTCAAGTTGTTGGAGTTTTAATTCTATTTGCATTTACAATATTTGCATTAAATGTAGATTATGGAAGCAATATATTATTAGTGTTGTTACTTGCTCTTGTTGGTTCTTTTGCAGGCCTATCTTTAGGAGTATTTGTATCAACAATAATTAAGAAAAATGAAAATACAAAACTAGGATTTATTATTGGACTTACAATGACTTTTTCGTTCTTTGCAGGTATGATGGGAATAACAATGAAGTATATAATTGATAAGAATATTCCTATAATAAATCAAATTAATCCAGTTAGTATGATTACTGATGGACTTTATTCTTTGTATTATTACGATACATTAGATAGATATATGTTTAATATAATTAGTTTATTAATATTCTCATTTGTATTAATTGCTATATCGTTTGTATTCTTAAGGAGGCAGAAGTATGACAGTATTTAAAGCTTTTCTTAAAATATTAAAAAAGAATAAAGGGACAATTATCTTTTATACATTGTTACTTGTAGGAATATCTTATTTCAATTTTAGTACTATAGAGTCAACTAGAAGTTTCGAACAGGTTAAACCTAAAGTACATATAAGAGATAATGATAATTCTACACTTAGTAAAGATTTTGTATCTTATATAACTGAGAACTCTGAAATAATTGAAATTGATAATTATGGAGAAGCTCTTGATGATGCAATATTCTATAGAGATATTTGTTATTATATTAATATTCCAGAAAACTATTTTGATGATTTAGTAAATGGAAAAGAGCCTTCAATTGAAGTTAAAAAAGTAAATGACTATAATGCTACTTTTGCAGAAAGATTTGTTAGTCGTTATATAAGACTTGTAGATTTTTATAAGAATCAAGTAAATAACCAAGAAGATTTAGTTAAATTAGTAAGATCTAACTTGGAAAATACAGTAGAAATAGAGATGACTACTAAACTTGATACTATGGGATTATTGAAATTGTCTGCTTATTTTGATTTTGCAAATTATGCGATATTAGCATCTTTAGTATTTATAATTGCTATGATATTAAATTCATTTAATGATTTAAAAATACATAGAAGAATAACAATAAGTAGTATGGATTATAAGACACATAATAAATATTTATTATTATCAAACTTATCACTTTCCTTTGTATTATTTATTGTTTATATATTAGGAGCATTTGTTGTTCTTGGTGATACAGTATTTACGTATCATGGATTAGTATGTGTAATAAATATGGCTATATTTATTGTGTGTTCAACATCACTTGCTATGTTAATTGGTAATTTAGTTACTAATAAGAATGCAATTGGTGGACTTATCAATGTAATAGCTATTGGGTCAAGTTTCTTATGTGGTTCGTTTGTAATGCAACAATATTTGCCTAATTCAGTACTTACAATTGGACATATATTCCCATCATTTTATTACATAGAAGCAAATGATTTAGTACAAAAGATTGAATCATTTAGCTTAGATAGTTTAAGTCCAATAATAATTGATAATTTAGTAGTTATTGGATTTACAATAGTATTTATAATATTAACAAATTACGTATCACGTAAAAAATCTGTTATAGGATAGGAGAGGATCATATGATTGAAACTGCTATAATATTATTTTTCTTAACATATGCATTAATGCTTATATTTAATAAGCAAAAACATTTTATTGCATTAATATCTGCAGTACTATTTGTAGTACTTGGTTTCTTACCAGCAGAAAAGATAATTGATTCAATAGATTTTAATGTTTTACTTATGATTTTAGGTACAATGGGAACTGTTTCGTTCTTTATTGAATCAAAGATGCCTAATATGTTGTCTGATATTATTATTTTGAAAGCTAAGAATGTCAAAGTAATGACTTTAGCGCTTGCTTTGTTTTCTGGTGTAGTATCAGCATTTGTAGATAATGTTGCAACAGTTCTTATGATTGCACCAGTAACACTTGCTGTTGCTAAGAAGCTAAAAGTATCACCAATACCAATAATACTTGCAGTATCTATCTTCTCTAATTTGGAAGGTGCTGCCACTCTTGTTGGTGATACAACATCAATTCTTTTAGCTGGTGCTATGAAGATGAATTTTATGGATTTCTTCTTCTATGAAAATAGAATAGGTCTATTCTTTATTGTTCAACTTGGTTTAATTGCAGCATTACTTGTTCTGTATTTCATTATGAGAAAAGAAAATACTAAGATAAAAGATAATAGTGTAGAGAAAATTAAAGACTATGTTCCTACAGTATTATTATCTCTTACTATCTTAACTTTAATAGCAGCATCTTTTATACCAAATAAACCTGATTTAACAAATGGACTTATTTGTGTATTCTATTTTGTTATTGGAGCATTAATTAAAGTAATTAGAACAAAGAAAATTAAATCTATTATTCCTAATTTAAAAGAATTAGATTTTTCAACAATTCTACTTCTTGCTAGTTTATTTGTAATAATTGGTGGAATTAAAGAAGTTGGTGCAATTGAAAAGATTGGAGAATTATTTACAAGTATTGGTAGTGATAATCCATTTATCATGTATACGTTAATTGTATTTGTATCAGTTATTGTATCAGCATTTATTGACAACATTCCATATGTTGCAACAATGCTTCCAGTTGTTGCTATGATTGCAGCTAAATCAGATATTAATTCAACACTTCTATATTATGGTTTAATAGTTGGATCAACTCTTGGTGGTAATATTACTCCAATTGGAGCTAGCGCTAATATAGCAGCTATTGGAATACTTAATAAGAATGGTTATGACGTATCTAATAAAGAATACTTTAAGATGAGTATTCCTATTTCGTTAGCAGCCATATTAACTGGATATGTATTATGCTTAATCCTATTTATCTAATGAGGTTTATATGGAAGTGATAGTAGGTAAATATTCTGGCTTTTGTGCTGGTGTTAATCACACTTATGTAACTGCTAAAGAAGAAATTAAAAAGGGAAAAACTTATTGTTTAGGTGAAATTATTCATAATACACAAGTTATTAATGAACTTGAAGATATGGGAATGATTACAATAGATAATATTGATTTAATACCTGATAATTCTAGAGTTATATTTAGAGCGCATGGTGAAAGTGAAGAAGTATATAAAAAAGCAAAAGAAAAAAATCTTGAGGTAATTGATTTAACTTGTGGACGAGTTAAGATTATTCATAATAAAGTATCTAAAGAAAAAGATGAATCTTTTATACTTATAATTGGTAAAAAGACTCATCCAGAAATAATTGGTACTTTAGGTTTTGCTGCATCAAATAGTTATGTTATAGAAAAAGAAGAAGATATAGAAAAAAGCTATCTTGAATATTTAAAATCTAATCTTAAGAAAATATATATTGTATCTCAAACAACTTTTTCAAGTGATTTATTTGATACTTATGTAGAAAAGATTAAAGAAGTATTTAAAGACTCTTTAATTGTAGTAGATAAGACTATATGTGATGCAACATCTAAAAGACAAGAAGAAACTTTAGAAATTAGTAAGAAGTGTAATATTGTTTTAGTTATTGGAAGTAAGAATAGTTCTAATACAATGGAACTTTATAATATTGCTAAAGAAAATGCTAGTGAAGTATATTTTGTAACTGATGAGAATAGCTTATCTTCAATTCTTTTTAAAGATAGCGATATAGTAGGGGTAGTAGCAGGTGCTAGTGCTCCAAAATACTTGATTGAAAGTATTGTAAGTAAAATTAAATAATATGATATAATCTATTTAGGAGGATGTATGAGTAAACAAATTAATGGAGAAGACTTTAAAAAGTTAGTTATAGGTGGAAAAGGTAAAATACTAGTTGATTTTTATGCCGATTGGTGTGGACCTTGTAGAATGCTTGCTCCTATAATGGACGAGATAAGTGAAGATAATACAGTATATAAAGTAAACGTTGATGAAGAAGAGGACATAGCAAGAGAGTTTGGAATAATGAGTATTCCATGTGTAATAGCATTCAATGATGGTAAAGAGACTAAAAGATCAGTTGGCTTTACTGATAAAGAGTCAATCTTAAGTATGATTAAATAGTAGATAAGACTTTATGTTTTATCTCTTTTTATGCTATAATTTTTGTAGGTGATAATAATGGAATTAGTAGAATTAACAACAAAAGAATTTGATAAGTTTGCATGGAAACATGAACAAGGTTCTTTTTATCAAATATCAAACTGGGGAGACTTAAAAGAGAAGAATGGTTGGAAGCCACATTATCTTGGATTAAAAGATGGCAAGAAGATTGTTGCTGCAACACTTTTATTATCTAAAAAGACTCCAGTTAAGAAAGATATGTTTTATGCACCCCGTGGATTCTTAATAGATTACAATAACTTTGAATTATTGAAAGAGTTTACTACTTTAATTAAAGAATATGCTAAAAAGAAGAAAGGTATATTTATTAAGATAGATCCTTATATTTCTTATCAACAAAGAGATATAGACGGAAATATTGTTGAAGGTGGAGAAAACAACAAGAAAGCATTTGATAATTTAATTAAACTTAAATATAAACATTTTGGATTCAATATCATGCAAGATACATTACAGCCTAGATGGATGTTTGTTACTGATACAAAGAATACTACTGTCGAAGAAGTAATGAAGGGAATGGATCCTAAAACAAGACAAATACTACATCGTAATGAAAGACTAGGAATAACTACTAGGGAAATTACTTATGATGAGATTCCTATATTTAAAGAAATTATGGAACATACTGGAGAGAGAAGAGAGTTTATTGATAGACCACTTTCTTATTATCAAGAAATGTTTACTGCTATGAAAGAGAAAATTAAAATATTAATAGCAGAATTAAATACTAAGGAATTAATTAAGAATATAGAAAATGAAATAGATACTTTAAAGAAAGATTATGAAGATAGAAAATATAAACATGATAATAAGATTATTCAAATGAATGAGAATAAGTATCAAACTAAACAAGCTAGTGTAGAAAAAGATATTACTAAACTAGAAACTGATTTAGCTCATTATAAAGAGTTAAATAAAGATGGTGATGTTTTGGTTCTTGGAGGTATTCTATTCCTTCTTAGTGGTAATGAGGTATTATCACTTGTTGGAGGATCATTTGATAAGTATATGGAATTTAAGAGTGCTTATACAGTTCATTTTGCAGGGCTTAAGTATGCTATCGAAAACAACTATGATAGATATAACTTCTATGGTATAGTTGGAGATTTTAATCCTAAGAATGAATTAGCAGGTCTTTATACATTTAAAAGAGGATATGGAGGATATGTCGTTGAACTTATTGGGGAGTTTGATTTAGTATTAAATAAACCAATGTATAGAATGTACAAACTATTCTTTAAGACATATCAAGGTGCAAAGCGAATCAAGGCAAAAATACATAAATAGTGTCTATTTGTGTCAAATTTTCCGATTTTGTTTACTTTGACTATTGCTGTCCTTTATAATATATTATTGAGGTGATATGATGAACACGATATTTAAGAGAATACTAGTGGGGGCGTTAGTTATATCAGTGCCAGTTGGGGGATCAATATTCTATTTCACTCAAAATTCTGAATCAGAAAGCGGTAAGAATGGTAACAATACAAGTGAAGTAGATGGAAAAGATGGTAAAGGAAAAGATGATAAGACAAATCATATCCCAACAGATGCCAAAGATGATAATTCACATGAAGCAAAAATTGCAATGTTAAAAGAAGCTTATGATAATGAAGAAGTAGTAGGTGTTGTATCAGTTCCTGGTACATCTATTGATGTTGTAGTTGTTCAACATGATGATAATGAGTACTATTTAACTCATAATGCTGATAATACAGAAAAAGTTGAAGGATCAGTATACCTTGACTATAGAGTAGATATCAATAGAGGAAAGAAAAATATTATCTATGGACACAATGGAGACAATGAAAAACTTAATGTTCCATTTAGTGAATTAGAGAAATATTATGATAAATCTTTCTATGATAGTCATCAATATATTACATTAGAAGATGAAGATGGAATTGGAACATACCAAATATTCTCTGTTTATGTAGAAACAGGAAGTAAAGATTACATGTATATGAACTTTACTGACGAAGCATGGTCTGAGCATGTAGCAAGTTTAAAAAACAAATCTTTATATAATACTAACGTTAATGTTGATGCAAGTGATGAATTATTAATATTACAAACATGTTCTCATAAAGAAGAATATCAAAAATACAAAGATAGATACTTATTAGTAATTGCTAAGAGAGTACGTTATGAATAAAAAGTCAAGAAATTGACTTTTTTTATTGACTTTATTTTCAATTTTTTTTAGTATATTAAGATGTAAGTTGAAGTAATTCGACTTTCTAATAAAATTCAGGGGGAATAAATGAATTTTATTATCTACTAGATTTATTCTAGTTTCTTATTATATTGGGAGATAAATTTTAATTTATATTTTGTTTTATTTAGTTTCTAGATTATAGTTTTAAAAAATAGTTTTCAATTGTTAACTAACTATGATCGAGTATAGTTGTTTGGTATACTTAAAAGCTAGCAAGTATTATTAGGGAACTATAAACGATAGTAATATCCTGTATAAATTAACACGTGATAATAGTTTTTTATAAGTAGGGAGTTATTATTTATCGATTATCTTTAATTAGTGAAAGAAACTTATTTCTTAGAATTATCTTTTAGTAAATTATCTAGAATAACTTATGAATTATTATTTAAATCTTGGTGTAATAAAAAGAATCATTTTTCTATTTGTAGGTAGTTTAAAATATGTTCTTCTTTTTAAACTTGGTATATGACTATGATTAGATACTATCTATGTTGTAGTTAAATATCTTACATTTGAAAAATATTCTTCTTACAAGAGCCTTTAAGGCTCTTTTTATTTGTTTATTTTTATATTTTTGTTATAATGTTGTTTGAGGTGTTTTTTATGAAAAAAGACAGTAATAAAGATAAAGTATGTTTTATATTGGAAGGTGGAGCTTTAAGAGGGCTTTATACTGCTGGTATTTTGGATGCTTTATATGCAAATAATATAAATATTGATTGTATATTCGGAGTATCTGCTGGTGCTTTATTTGGAGTTAATTACTTTTCAAATCAACCAGGAAGAGGACTTAACTACAATTTAAAGTATTGTAATGATAAAAGATATATAAGTGTTAGATCTTTAATATTAACTGGAAATGTTGTAAATAAAAGATTTGCTTATTATAAAGTATCAAAGAAGTTATTTCCATTTGATCAAGATGCTTTTGTTAAAACAAATAAACCTTTTTATGCCGTTGCTACTAATGTGGAAACTGGTAAAGCTGAGTACTTTAAGATAAATAGACCGTTGGATGAGATGGAGAAATTACGTGCAACTTCTGCAATGCCTTTATTATCGCGTATAGTAAATATAGATGGTAAAAAATATTTAGATGGTGCAGTTGCTGATTCTATTCCTATTAAAAAGGCATTAGAGATGGGATATAAGAAGATTGTTGTTGTTCTTACTCAACCTAAAGGATTTGTTAAAGAAGAACTTAGCGAGAAACAATTAAAGAAAGTAAATAAGAGATACAAGAAATATCCTAAATTTATTGAAACATCTATTAATAGACCTAAAGAGTATAATGAAACTTTAAAGTTTATTGAAAAGATGGAAAATGATAAAGAAATATTTGTATTTAGACCTAAAAGATCAATTAACATAAATCCTGTTAAAAAAGAACGTAGTGATTTACAAGCAGCTTATGACTTAGGATACAAAGAAGCTTTTGATAGATTAAAAGATTTAAAAAAATATTTAAAATAGAATATGATTATTATGTATATATAAAAAATAGTTGTTTTGTGGTATAATAAAATAGTACTTAATTTGAGGTGTATAACATGGATAAAGTAAAAGATCCGTTACTGTATAAGATTATAAGACCTATAGTAAAATGGTTATTTATAATAATATATAGACCTAAGATTAAAGGAAAGAAATATATTCCTAAAGGCGAAGGAATAGTTCTTGCAGGTAATCATAAGAATAATTTAGATTGTGCTATTTTGATGGCTTCAACAAGAAGATGCATTCATTTCCTAGCAAAAGAAGAATTATTTAAAGGTATATTCGGATGGCTTTTTAAAGGAATTGGATTAATTCCAGTTAAAAGAAAAACAAAAGATGGAAAAGCATTACCTAGATCTATTAAATATTTAGAGAATGATAAAGTAATAGGAATATTCCCTGAAGGAACATTTAATAGAGGAGAAGGAGTAATACTTCCATTTAAAATAGGGGCTGTTAAGATGGCTCATGATTCAAAAAGAAAGATAGTTCCATTTGTTATTAAAGGAAATTATAAAATATTTAGATTGAAAAATGGTCCAAGAATAGAATTCTTTGAACCTTTTGAAGTAACAGATGATAACTTAGATAAAGAAAACGAAAAATTTATGAAGTTTATCAGTGATAAATTAACTGATAGTGAGGTATAAAATGAAAATACTAGAATTACTTAATTTTAAAAAGAAGAATAAGGCAATTTGGAATGAATACTATAAAGGTGGTAATGTTAAGTTTAAAGTCCCAGAGGGATCTATATATAACTTAATTAAAAATCAAGTGCCAGAACGTGATGGATTTATAGCATATTCTTATTTTGGACATTCTGTTACATATAAAGACTTTATGAAACAAATTGATGCAGCTGCAAGAGCATTTAGAAGTCAAGGTATTAGAAAAGGTGACGTTGTTACAATTTGTATGCCTAATACTCCTGAAGCATTAATAAGTTTCTATGCTTTAAATAAAATTGGTGCTATTGCTAGTATGATTCACCCATTATCTAGTGAACAAGAAATTAAGAATTACTTAATAAATACTAACAGTGTAATGATGGTAATGATTGATTTATGTTATGAAAAAGTAGCAGGGATCATTAAAGAAACTGATGTATATAAGACTATTTTAGTTTCAGCAGGTAGTTCAATGTCTATTCCTATGAAACTAGGATATATCTTTACTAAGAGTTATAAGATTAAAAAGCCTTATTTTAAAGGTGAATATATGTATTGGAGAGACTTTATAGCTAAAGGAAATAACTATAAAGGTAAAGTTGAATTTGAAACTGATAGTGATACTCCAGCAGTAATATTACATAGTGGTGGTACTACAGGTACTCCTAAAGGTATTGTATTATCTAATGGTAACTTCAATGCTGAAGCTGAACAAATAAAGATGTTATTTACTAAGCTAGAGCCAAACGATAGAGTACTTGCTATCATGCCAGTATTTCATGCTTTTGGTCTTGGAGTATCAATGCACGCAGTACTTCATATTGGAGCAAGCGTTGACTTAATACCACAGTTTGATGCAAAACATTTTGATAAGTTATTAATGAAACATGATCCAAGTATAATCGTTGGAGTTCCAACATTATTTGAAGCATTACTAAATACAAATAATAAAAAATTAGATTTATCTAAACTTAAATATGTTATTTGTGGGGGAGATTCTTTAACTGAATCTTTAGGAAATAAAGTTAATGAATTCTTATTAGATCACAAGTCTGATGCGACAATAATGCAAGGTTATGGATTATCTGAAGCATCTGGTGCTGCAATACTTGCATATGGTGATTATAACGTATTAGGAAGTATTGGAATACCTTTCCCAGGAAATAGCGTTAAAATAGTAAGACCTCATACTCAAGATGAACTTCCAAATGGAGAAATAGGTGAGATATGTATAAGTGGTCCTACTGTAATGATGGGATACTACAATAATGAAGTAGAAACAAATGACGCATTACAAATTCATAAAGATAAAATGTTATGGCTTCATACAGGAGATATGGGATACATTAGAGAAGAAGATGGAATAATCTTCTATCAAAGTAGATTAAAGAGAATGATTATCTCTAGTGGTTATAATGTATATCCACAACAAATTGAAACTGTTATTGAATCTCATGAAGCAGTAATGAAATGTACAGTTATTGGTATACCACATAAATATAAAGTACAAGTTGCAAAAGCAATTATTGTATTAAAGAGTGGGTATACTGATACATCTGCAATTAAAAAGAGTATTAAAGAATTATGTGAAAAGAACTTAGCTCGTTTCTCATTACCATATGAATATGAATTTAGAGAGTCTTTACCTAAGACATTAATTGGTAAAGTAGACTTTAAGAAACTTGCAGAAGAAGAGGAAGAAACTGCTAAGGAGAAGGGAAATAAGAAATAATGGCTAAGAAAAAGAAATTACCAGAAAGAGGATATAAGTTCTTTAGAGCTACTTTAGGTAAACTATTTAAGTTTTGGTATAGACCTAAAGTATATGGAAAAGAAAATATTCCTAAAGAAGGTTCTATACTAATTACTGCTAATCATAAGCATGTATATGACCAATGTGCAATTATTATTTCAACAAAAAGAGTAATTCACTATATGGCTAAAAAAGAATACTTTGATGGAAAACATGCATGGTTCTTTAAAATGTCTGGTTGTATTAGTGTAGATCGTTCTATACATGATGAGAATGCTAAATCACAAGCTCTTGAAGTGCTAGAAGACGGGGGAGCAATTGGTTTATTCCCAGAAGGAACTAGAAATAAAACAGATGCATTCTTATTACCATTTAAATTTGGTGCTGTATCAATGGCTAAGAAGACTGATTCTTATTTAGTGCCAGTTGGTATTACAGGAGATTATAAGTTTAGAAGTAAGAACTTAAGATTTTATATAGGTAAACCTTTTAAAGTAGGAGATATGACTTTAGAAGAAGCTAATGAAAAGCTTGCTAAAGAAATTGGTTCTTTAATGAAGAAAGGTTTAAACGAAGAGAAAAAAAAGAAGAAATAATTTATTTCTTCTTTTTATTATTGCTGTTGTTGTTGATTTTCTTTCATAACTTCTTGAATATCTTTATGTTCAACAGGTTGTTCTTGTTGTACTGGTGCTTCTTCTTTAGGTGGTTCTTGTTTTGGTGCAACTGATTCGTTTATTACAGGTCCACTAGAGAATGGCATAACCATATCCATTGATTTATCTACAACATTTACGTTTGTTGTTTTAGCAGCTTCTTTTACTTGTCCTACGTTACTATTGCTTCCTAATTGATTATTAATATTCATAATACCAGTTTGTGATGCATCTTTAACTATTTCTTTAGGAGCTTCAGTAGTATATTGTTTTGGTTGAATTGGTTCTTTATAAAGTGTATTTATTTGTTGATTTGAATATTTATTTGCTTCTTTCTTTAATACTTCATAATCTACTTCAGTAGCGTCAATTTCAGCATCTGTACTAAAAGCATAGTTAGAAATAAATAGAAGTACTACTGCGAATGATTCAACAATAGTTGATATACTATAAACCTTTGCTGCAAATACGCTTGTTTGTTCATTTGAAGAGAAATTAAATCCAGTTGATGTTGAACTATAATATCCTTCGTGATCATAAACATTTGGTAGTGTTTCTTGCATTGATGCTTTTATTGTTATCCATAAAGATATAGCTACGTTTATTATAATTGCTCCATAAGCAATCTTTTTAATAAGTGATGATATAGTGTTGTTTGTTTGAACAACCATTAATATTGATATAAGAGTTACACATAAGAATGTAGAACTCATGAAATTATATATTTCATATATTACTTGAGAAAAACCACTTAATTTAAGTGTAGATGTAAATCCAAGAGCTGATGTTAACATATTTGAGAAAAGGCTTGATAGCCCAGAATTATCTAAACATACAAATACTAATATAATTGATACTAATATAGCAAAAGTCATATATAGATTTAAAAATTTAAGGAAAGGATTCTCGTCTCCACGTTCTAAGCAAAGACATGAAAATGAAATTGCTATAAGTGGTAAAATATTTAATACTATTACTATTAGCAGTTTTTCAGTAAATATACCGAAATCATTTCCTACATTAAATAAAGTTGTTAAAAGTATTGAAATCATGGTTAATATTAGGAAACCAGATAATACTCGCATTATATTTTTTATCATACTAGACTCCTTATTATATACTACTATAATTTATCATAATTAATTAAAATTTACAATAACGTTTTCTTTGTGTTATAATGTTTTCGGTGATTTTTTATGAAAATTAAATATGATCTTTTATACGAAGAAAAAAACACTAAAGCTCGTCTTGGTAAGATTCATACTAATTATGGTGTTTATGATACTCCAATGTTTATGCCTGTTGGAACACAAGCAACTGTTAAAACACTTTCACCAGAAGAGTTACATGATGCTAAAGCAGGAATAATCCTTTCTAATACATATCATTTATGGTTAAGACCAGGAGAAGATGTTGTAGATAAAGCAGGTGGACTTCATAAGTTTATGAACTGGGATGGACCAATTCTAACTGATTCAGGAGGATTCCAGGTATTTTCTTTAGCTAAACCAAAAGATATTACTGAGGAAGGAGTTAAGTTTAAGAATCAATATAATGGAGCACCTTTATTACTTACTCCTGAGAAGTCAATTGAAATACAAAATAAACTTGATAGTGATATAGCAATGTCTTTTGATGAGTGTGTAGGTTTTCCTCATACAAGAGAGTATGTAGAAAAAAGTGTAGAAAGAACTTTAAGATGGGCTAAAAGAGGTAAAGATGTCTTTAATAATCCTAGACAATCTTTATTTGGAATAGTTCAAGGAGCAGAGTTTGAAGATTTAAGAAAACATTGCGTTGAAGAATTAGTTAAAATGGATTTTGATGGTTATTCAATTGGTGGAACTGCTGTTGGAGAACCTAAAGATTTACAATACTTACAAGTTGAATATTCAACTAAATATCTTCCTAAAGATAAAGTTAGATATTTAATGGGAGTAGGAGACCCAATTGATATAATAGAAAATGTTATTCGTGGTGTAGATATATTTGATTGTGTTAGTCCAACAAGACTAGCAAGACATGGTCACGCTTATACAAAGTATGGTAAAATAAACTTGAAAAACGCCAAATACAAAATGGATTATACACCAATTGAAGAAGGATGTGACTGTTACGCTTGCAAACACTATACAAAGGCTTATATTAAACATTTAATAAATGCTGAAGAAACTTTTGGAGCAAGATTATTATCAATACATAATATTAGATATTTAATTAGACTTACAGAAGATTTAAGAGAAGCAATTAAAAATGATAGTATTCTTGAGTATAGAGATGAATTTATAAAGAATTATTATGGAGATGGGAAGAATGAGAAGTAGTTATGTACCTAGTGGAGTTTGTTCTACTTTAATCGAATTTGATGTAGAAGATAATAAGATACATAATCTTGTTGTAACAAACGGATGTAATGGTAATTTAAAAGGAATTAGTAAACTTGTTGAGAATAGAGATATTGATGAAGTTATTAATCTTTTAGAGGGTATTAAATGTGGATTTAAAAACACATCATGTCCTGATCAAATTGCTAAAGCTTTAAAAGAATATAAAGAAAAAAACTAGAGGTTTATTATGAATAAAGAATTAATTATTAAGTTTGTAGGATCCATTATATGTATTATTGTGATGTCTGTAGTTATATTCTTTGTATATAATTATTATTCTGATAAAGCATTAAAAGGAAACAATACAAATACCAATACAAGTACTAATACCAATACAAACACAGATGATAATAATGAGACTGATAACAATCAAAGTGAAATAACTGTTTTAAACTTAAAAGAGTTTAAAAATGTTAAAACATATGTAGAAGATGTAGATGGTAAAGTAGTTATTAATTATGAAAATACTGATGCAGGAAATGTATTATTAATTAATGATCATACTATTACTTATTATTCAGCTAAAGACAAAGTATATTATGGTGTTTTAAAAGATGCTATAGTTATTAATGTAGTAAGTGATACTGAAGGAAATACAATTGTTTTTGCAGATACTGAAGGAACACCTTTTAAAATATATTCTTATGAAAATAATGGTAAATATAATTTATATATAAAAGAACCTGTAATGAGTAAGGATATTAAGGAAGCAGTTACTTTTGATAAAACAACTCTTACTATTTCTTATAGTGTTTTAAAAGATGAAAATAATAACATTATTCTTACAAATGATGAAGTATTAGATATAAGTAATAATTCATATAAAGAAGAAGGATTTAATACTTATAATATTGTAGAGTACACTATGGAAATAGAGTATTTAGGTAATAAGAAGTTTACTGAACCAGTTAAACTTGAAGAATATACATTAAAAGAATATATAGATTATTTTAAATAATTAAAACTGAAACTATTTTGTTTCAGTTTTTTTATTAATACCTATAATACTTCCTAATATAGTTATAATTATTATAAGAATATAAGTAATAATCTTAAATAGAGTTATTTTCTTATTTAATAGTATTCTTATTAGTAAAGATATTAATGCATTTATAAGACCTACTTTAGCACCTTCAAGAAAGGCTTTTTCTTTTGATTCTTTTCCTATAATGTATCCGGTTATAAAACTAGATACTAGGTAGATAACACTATTTGTAATAACTAAGTCATAATTATATTTATTGAAATAAGAAAGAGTAATAAGAAGTAGATTAATTACAATAACAGGAATATAAAAGATTGCTATATATTTTAAATATTTCATTAACTCACCTAATAAAGTATATGATATGTATATTTTTTAATTCATTTAATCATTATTTTAATGGTGATATTATGCTTATTAAGTTTTTATTTGTAGTTTTTCTCTTATTTATAATTCATTTATTTATAAATAGAATTGATTATAAAGACTTTCTATTATTATCTTTACTTTTATTATTTGTAATATTTTCTTATCTATTTATTCTTTATAATAGACGAATAATCTATATATTATTGTCTTTAATGATTATTATTATAATTTATTCGATAAATAAAAAGAGTAATAGTGATAATTCTTTAATAATTGTAGATGGTAAGATTAATTTTACTAATATGATTAGAAGTAAGTATTCAATTAATAGTTTATTTGAAGATATTAGAGATATAGATGATTTAAAAATAAGAAGGGTAGATTGTGGTGTTTTAAAAGATGGTAAGTTGTTTTGTTACTTTAGTAATAGTTATTACAAAGGGTTTCCAATAGCATTAATCTTTAATGGGGTAATAAACTATGATGGATTAAAAACAATTAGAAAGAATACTAAATGGATATATAAGATGTTATCTAAAAGTAGTGTAGACTTTGATAATATCTTTTATGCTTTCTATTATCGAAATTCATTTTATATAATAAAAAAATAAGTCTTGCGACTTATTTATATGTTTCTTTCTTTAATTGTTCAATGTTGTAACGCATTAGTGAGAAATAATCATCACCATTTGCTCTTTCATCATCAGAAATACTATCTAATCTTTTTAACTTTATTTCAGTAAGGTTACTATTGTTTTCAAGTAGTAGTTTAACATATTCGTTATCTTCTGTGTTTTCTAATGTGTAGATGTATTTAATTGAACTTACTTTAGCCATATTTGTAACATCTTCCATAGTTTTATCAATGGCAGCGTTATCATCATCTAGTGATATAACATTAAATCCATATTTCTTTAAGTAGTTTAATGATTTAGTTCCTGTTACTATTGTCTTACTTGTTGCATTTTCTGCAGTTAACTTAATTTCTGCATCTAACATAGAAAGTTCAATTTTTAATTCTTCATAATTTTTATCAATATCTTTAATTAAGTATGTATTATTAATATATTCACTTAAACCATTCTTGATATTTAGAGATACCATTAACATCTTAGATGGATTTAACCATAACTCATCAATGTAATCTGGTTTCATTCCTAATGATCCATCGATTATTAGTAGACTGTTGTTTCTATTTAATAGGTTAACAGCAATATCCTTATCTCTTCCAAAACTTACATATACGAATAAGTCTTCGTTACTAAAACTCTTAAGAGATTTTTCATTTAATTCATAATTATAAGTATCAACACCATCTGGATATATAGATTTAACTAACGAATGATCTCCATATAATCTTTTAACAATATATTCAAGAGGGTAACTTGTAGTAATAATATCAATATCTTCCATATTATCTACTTTAAAAATATCACAACCAGTGAATATAAATAACATTAAAATTGGTATTAATAATAGTTTAATTCTTTTCATTCTTTTTCTCCTTTAATGGTACTGGGTCATACCCATGTTTTTTATTTAATGGATTACATCTTAATATTCTTTTTGTTGCAAGATAGCTTCCTTTAATGCTTCCATATTCTTTTATAGCTTCAATTGCATACTCTGAACATGTAGGATAAAACTTACAACAAGAGTGACTTCTTAATGGTAAATTTTGATAACCTTCAATCATTTTTATTAATACATTCATATCATCACAACCATTTATATTTTACTATTAAAAAAATATTTAATCAATAAAATTAAAAGATATTTGATAAAAGTTAAAAGAGAATGTATAATATCCTTGGTGATTATTTATGGACGAATTATTTGAATTATTAAATATTAAACCAGTTGATATGAAATACTATACAACTGCATTCTTACATTCTTCTTATGTTAATGAAAATCATTTAAAAAGTGATTATGAAAGATTAGAGTTTTTAGGAGATGCAGTACTTGAATTAGTAAGTAGTGATTATTTGTTTAATAACCTTGATGTTAAAGAAGGAGATTTAACAAAATTACGTGCTAGTTATGTATGTGAAAATGCTTTGTATGAGTATTCAACAGGGCTTAACTTAAGTAATTATATTAAAGTTGGTCATGGTGAAGAAATAGATGGTGGAAGATTTAAGAAAGTTATAATGGCTGATATTTTTGAAGCTTTAATGGGGGCAATATATTTAGATTTAGGATTTGATACTGTTAAAAGAGTAATTCTTGATATCATTGTTCCATACATTGAAGATCCAAAAGTGTCATTCTTTAGTGATTATAAGAGTGCTTTACAAGAATTTGTTCAAACAGAACAAAGAAGTTTAGTATACGATGTAGTTAATGAAGAAGGGCCAGCACATAATAAATCTTTTACTGTAGAAGTAAGAGTTGATGGTATTATCTATGGAACTGGTGTTGCATCAAGTAAGAAAGAAGCAGAGCAAGAAGCAGCTCATGATGCTTTAAATAAATTAGCAATAAAATAATTGCTATTTTTCTTATCTTTTGCTATAATTAGGAACGTATTTTCTTAATAATTAAAGAGAGGAGAATTATTTTGAGTAAAATTAAAATTTTTGGTTTAGGTGGACTAAACGAAACGGGTAAAAATATGTATGTAGTAGACGTTGACTCTAATATATTTGTTTTTGATGCTGGGTTAAAGTATGCTACTGATAAAATGCTTGGGGTTGATTATATCTTACCCGATTATAGTTATATAAAAGAACATAAAGAGAATGTTAAGGGTATCTTTTTAACACACGGTCATGATAGTAATATGGGGGCAATGGCAGATATTTTATACGAAATGCCAGACTTACCTGTATATGGTACTAAATTTACAATGGAAATACTTAAAGATGATTTGGAAGAAAGCAATGTTGTTGCTACAAATCTAAAGGAAGTAAGACCACACTCTAAATTAACTTTTGGTGATCTAGTTGTATTTCCAATAAGTGTTACACACTCAATTCCAGATTCAGTATGTTATGTTTTATACACTGAAGATGGTGCTATTGTGTACACTGGTGACTTTGTATTTGATTCAACAGTACCTAACTGTTATAAGACAGATATTGGTAAACTAGCTTATGTTGGTAAACAAGGAGTATTATGCTTATTAAGTGAATCAATATATGCTGAAAAACCAGGTCATACTAGTCCAAATAATAGAGTTACACAGTTTATTAAAGAAGTATTCTTAAAAAGTAGTGATAGAGTTATTTGTACTATAATGACTGCCCACATTTATCGTGTTCAAGAGATATTACAAGAAGCAACTAAAACTAAAAGAAAAGTAGTTGTAATGGGTAAAAACCTTCAAAATTTGATTAATAGATCAATTGATGAAGGATATATTAATTTTGATAAATCTAAGATTGGAGATTTAACAAACATTAATGATAAGAATGCTGTTATTTTGATATCAGATGAGAAGGAAAAACCATTTATGAACTTAGAGCGTATTCTAAGAGGTTTTGATAAATATATTAAACTTAAAGATACAGATACAATATTCTTAACAGAACCTCCATATGAGGGAATAGAGAAGAGAACTGCTCTTATTATGGATGAGATTGCAATGAAGGATGTTAATGCTATTAGTCTTGATGCCAAGAAACATTTACTTCACCATTCTTCAAGAGAAGACTTAATGCTTATGATTCAATTAATGGATCCAAAGTATTACTTTCCAGTTAAGGGTGAGTATCGTCATCAAGTTAAGAATGCTGAAATAGCTGAACGTTTAGGTTATGCTAAAGAAAATATCATTCTAAAACAAAATGGTGATGTAGCAACATTTATTGATGGTGAATTAGTTGAAGACTTTGAACATATTCCAGTTGATGAAATATTAATAGATGGAAAAAGCCAAGGAGATATCGGAGACTTAGTATTAAAAGATAGAGAAATGCTTGGTGAAAGTGGAATAGTAATAGTAAGTTGTACACTTGATAAAATAACTAAAAAGATTTTAGCAGGGCCTGAAATATTAACACGTGGATTTGTCTATGTTAAGGAAAGTGCTGATCTTATTAAAGAAACAGAAGACATTTGTCTTGATGTAATTGAAACAAATGTGCTTTTAGATAATAAAAAAGTAGACTATACAAAAATAAAAAATGACGTAAGAGAAAGATTAGGAAAATACTTTTATAAAGAAACTGAATGCAAACCAATGATAATAACTGTTATTCAGGAAGTATAAATAGAAGAGGAGTGAAATATAAGAATGGTAGAAATAGGAGCTTATGATGAACAAAAAATGTTTGAAGATTCTCACAGATGGTCTAATAATAATGAAACACTTACTGAATTAAAAAACGCTTTATTAGAAATTTCGGAGAGTGGTATTTTAGATGAAGAATTAAATGATTTATTTTCAAAAGCAATGGATCATTATAATAGTGCAAATAGAGAAGAAAAATGGGTTTTTACATCTGATGAGCCAATTGCAGCTTTTTTTCAAGCGATAGAAGAAAAAAAGACGAAATCAACTAAATCAACTCCAGAAAGAAAAATATAAAAAATTGATTAATGAAGTCGTTAGGACTTCTTTTTATATTTTATAAAGAAAAAAATGTAGAAATTTCTTGAATTATGAATTTGACTATGCTATAATTTTGATTAGTAAGCGACGGAAGGAGGGGAAATCGATGGCACAAGTACAAGTATCTGTAAAAAATGGTAATTTGGACCTAGCTTTAAGAAGACTTAAACAAAAATTAGCAAGAGAATCTGTCCCTTCTGAATGCAAAAAAAGAGAGTCATATATGAAACCTGGAGACAAGCGTAGAGAAGCTAAAAAAGCAGGAATCAAAAATGCTCAAAAAAGAAATAGACAAAATAGAGACTAGTTGCTAGTCTTTTTATTTTACTTTTGATATAATGTTTATAGGAGATGATATAATGTACGATAAAATAAAAGCTGATATAGTAACAGCAATGAAAGATAAAGATACTTTAAAGTTACAAACACTAAGAGGTATTAAAGGAGATGCTGATTTAGAGCATATCAATAAGAAAGTTGAAATTAATGACGAGTTAATGATCAATGTATTATCTCGTGGTATTAAAACAAGAAAAGAATCAATTGGTGAATTTGAAAAAGGTGGAAGAGATGATTTAATTGCTAAGACTAATGAAGAAATAGAATTATTACAATCTTATTTACCTGAACAATTATCAAGCGATGAAATTTCTAAAATAATTGATGAAGTATTTGCTAAAGTAAATCCAAAGAGTGAGAAAGATATGGGATTAATTATGAAAGAAGTATCTCCGCTTGTTAAAGGAAAAGCTGATATGAAAGAAGTAAGTACTTTGATAAAAGAAAAATTAAGTAATTTATAAAAAGAACATTTAGTTCTTTTTTTATTGTCTTAATAATACTTTTTAATAGGTGAACTATAATGCTTAAAAGTCTTAAAAAGTATTTAAAAGATGATGATTATTCAATTAATGTATGGGATAAATTTATAAATATTAATAACTTTAATGAAATAATAATATTAGAAAATAATAAAGCTGTAATAAGTTTAAATAATAAGAAAGTTACTATTATTGGAGATAATATATCGATAAATAAATTATTGGATAATGAATTGTTGTTATCTGGAGACTTTTATTCTATTAATCTTGGTGATTTAAATGTTTAGGTCATTTTATAAATTATCTATTGAAGGAAAAGATGTTAAGAGATTTATAAGATATCTTTATAAAAGAGGTATTTTATTTGATAAGATGATTTCTTTAGAAGATAAGTATTATGTTTTAGTAGATAAAGATAATTATAATAAGATTAAATCTTTTAAAACTACTTATCAGATAAATATTGTTAGAGTCTACGGGCCTTTATTTTTATTAAATAGTATTAAGAGTAATTTTGTATTCTTAATATCTTTTTTGTTTTCTTTATTATTTTTATATCTTTTATGTCATATAGTCTTTGATGTAGTTGTTGTTACTGATGATCGTGAATTAAAAGAATATTTAATGAATGAATTATATTCTTATGACATTAAACCATTTACTTTAGCTAAATCATTCGAGAAAAAAGAAATTATTAAAAATAGTATTTTGGATAATAATAGAGATAAACTTGAATGGTTAGAAATAGAAAGAATTGGAGTTAAATATATAGTAAGACTTGATAAACGTATTATTAAAGAATATGAGGAGGAAAACGGTGTTAGAAACGTTGTTGCAAAGCGTGATGGAATAATAAAGAAAATAGTAGCAAATCGTGGCGAAATAGTTAAAAAAGTAAATGATTATGTCAAAAAAGGAGACATAATAATTAGTGGTGCTATACATAAAGGTGAAGATGTTAAAGATAATGTTAGTGCAGAAGGGGACGTGTATGCTGAAGTTTGGTATAAAGTTAAAGTAACTCTTCCAGTTAATTATTATGAAGAAAAAGTTAAAAGTGAAGAAAATATCGTTTCATTTAACTTTTTAGGTAAGGAAGAATCAAGTAATAAAAGAGTTAAGAGTAATATATTATTTTCTGATTTCTTTGATTTGTTTTCAATTAGTTATGATAATGTTATTAATCTTGATATTAATAATAGTGTTAATACGATAATTAATGAAAGTGATGCTGTTAATTTAGCACGTCAAAAACTTCTTTCTAGATTGACAAATGGTTGTCATATAATATCACAAAAAAGCTTAAAAACCACTCTTAGCCATAGTACAATTATTATAGAGGTATTTTTCAAAGTATATGAGAATATATCTTCAATAAGTTATTATTCTATAGAAGGGGAGTGATACTATGCTTGATTCATTATACAGTAATTTTAAAGATGTTTTAGTTATGACTTGGCCAATGGTTTTAGTATCGATGGTTGTTCTAGTATCACTTAGGGTAACTTACTTATTTAAAAATAAAAAAGACTTTGTTTTATACAATGAAATATTAATGTTTTTCTTTGTATTTTATGTACTTTGTTTATTCCAAATAGTAACATCTTCTGATGATTCTTTACTTGGGGGAAGTAATTATATTCCCTTTAAAGAGATATTTAGATATAAACTATTCTCTAGATTATTCTTTAAGAATGTTATAGGTAATATAATTCTATTCTTACCATATGGATATTTTGTAAGTAGATTTGTTTCTAAGAAGAATTTTTTGTTAACAACAGCTTTAATATTTATAGCATCTTTTACAATTGAATGTACTCAATTATCAATTGGACGAGTATTCGATGTAGATGATATTACACTTAACTTAATTGGTGGTATTTTAGGATATCTTTTATATTTATTCTTCGATAAAATATATAATGCTTTACCAAAAGTATTGAAATCTAAAACATTTTTGAATATATTTTTCATTTTATTGTTTATACTTTTTGTTATTGGCCTTATAATATTACTTGCTTAGGAGGTTTTATGAATATTGAAGTATTTAATGAAACAGGATTTGAGTGTGAAGAAATAAATGGATTAAAAGAATTTCTTTATAAAGTATGTGAACATGAGAAATTAGATAATGTAGTATTTAATGTTATTATTGTAGATAATGATAAGATCCATGAGATAAATAAAGAATATAGAAATATTGATAGAGAAACTGATGTTATTAGTTTTGCTTTAGAAGATGACAAAACTTTTAACAGAAGCGATTTTAGAATTCTAGGAGATATTTATATTTCTCTTGATAAAGCTAAAAGTCAAAGTGTTGAATATGGTCATTCTTTTAAAAGAGAATTATATTTCTTAGCAGTTCATGGTCTATTACATCTTCTTGGATATGATCATATGAAAAAAGAAGATGAAGAAGTAATGTTTAAAAAGCAAGAAGATATATTATCTTTTTATAATATAATAAGGTAGTTTGGAGGTATTATGAGAGAGAAATTAGTTGAATTGTTAAATAATAGTTATTCACCTTATTCTCATTTTAGAGTAAGTGCTATTTTAGTATGTAAAGATGGTACTGAGTTTAAAGGAGTTAATGTTGAAAATGCAGCCTATGGTTCTTCAATTTGTGCAGAGCGTAGTGCAATATTATCAGCAGTAAGTAACGGGTACAAAAAAGGTGATTTTCAAACTTTATATGTAATGTGTGATAACAAAAAAATAGGTATGCCTTGTTTTCAATGTAGACAAGTATTTGCAGAACTATTTGAAAAAGATATGCTTGTTACTTGTATGAATCCAGAAGGAGCATCAGTAACACTTTCAGTAAGAGACTTATGTCCATATCCTTTTGATAGTGAGGATTTAAAATAATGAAAAGTGGTTTTGTAAGTATTGTTGGAAGACCTAATGTAGGTAAAAGTACTTTATTAAACACTATACTAGAACGTAAAATTGCAATTACATCAAATGTAAGTGGAACTACTCGTAATATAATACAAGGAATATATAACGATGATGACTCTCAGATTGTATTTATAGATACACCTGGAATACATAAACCAGTTAATAAGCTTGGAACAGTTATGAACAATCAAGCATATCAAATGATTGATGAAGTTGATATCATTTTATTCTTAGTTGATGTAACTAAACCATTTGGTAAAGGAGATCAGTTTGTACTAGATAAGATAAAAGATTTAGATAAACCAGTATTCTTGCTTTTAAATAAAATTGATTTAATTGAGAAAACTAAGTTATTTGAACTTATATCTAAATATAGTGAACTATATGAATTTAAAGAGATAATACCTATATCTTCAATTAAGAATGATAATATTGAAGATTTAATAAATACAATTAAGAATTATTTACCAAGAGAAGGATTGTTGTATGATCCAGAAATGGTTACTAATATAAGCCGAGATTTTTATATAGCAGAAGTAGTAAGAGAAAAACTATTAAGACTTACAAAAGATGAAGTACCTCATACAGTAACTTGTTTAGTAGAATCTTTTGAAGATTGTGAAAAGTATTATGAGATTAATGTATTAATAATTGTAGATAGAGAAAACCTAAAGAAGATTATCATTGGTAAGAATGGTCAAATGCTTAAGAAAGTTGGAACTTATGCAAGAAGTGATATAGAAGAATTCTTAGGTAAACAAGTTAATCTTAAGACTTATGTTAAAGTAATAGAAGATTGGCGTGAAAAAGAAAAATATTTAAGAGAATTAGGTTTTTATGAATTAAAATAACAAAATATCACCATTATATTAATGGTGATATAATTATTATGGAAGAAATTCTTTGGAAGTTATTTAAAAAAACTGGAGATATTAAATATTATTTAATGATTAAAAAGCTTGGAAGTGTTAAGAATGAAGATAATAAAAACAGAGGGAATAGTAATAGGAGAACAAAACTATAGCGAATCAAGTAAAATATTAAAAATATTTACTAAAGATTATGGTTGTATTAGTGTTCTTTCTAAAGGTTGCAAAAAATTAAAAAGCAATTTAAAAGAAGCTAGTAATAGTTTAATTTATGCTAATTTTGATATTTCATATAAAGAAGATGGATTGTCTACTTTAATTGGAGCAGATATTATTCAAATATTTAAGAATATTGTTATGGATTATCATGATTTAGCTAAGAAAATGTATGCTTTTATTATTCTAGATTTAACAGTTCAAGTAATTAGTCAAAAGCAAATAGATAAAGATGAAGTTAAAGAGATATATGATATCTTAATAGCTTCAATTAAAAAGATTGATGAAGGGCTAGATGCTTCAGTAATACTTGATATAGTTATGCTTAAGTATTTGAAGTATTTAGGTGTACTCCCTAGTTTAGATTCATGTGCTAATTGTGGAAGTGATTCTAATATAGTTACATTTGATGCTAGAAGTTTTGGCTTTGTTTGTAGCGATTGCTATACAAATGAGTATATTGTAGATAAGAACGCTTTAAAGCTTGTCAGAATGCTTTATTACGTTGATATAGATAGAATTAAGACTTTAGATAAATTAGAAGGAATAGAGGACGTACATAACTTTATTCTTGAATATTATGAGACTCAGACAGGAATATATATGAATATTAAAAAGAAGATTGTAGCACTCAATAAGATGCAAGGAGTACTATAATCTTCTTTACTTTATAAAGTGTAAACTTTACTGGTTATATATTGACATTGACACTGTCTTTACGTAAAATGATAGTAGAGAGTAGAGGTGTTTTTATGAATAATAAAGGTTTATCTATGATTGAAATGATTGGTGTAATTATCATCATTGGTGTTATTGCTACAATTGCATTGCCAAATGTCTCAACATTCTTAAGTAAAGGAGAATTAACTACATTCTTAACTTATGAAAAGAGTATGGAAGATGCTGCGACAAATGGTGTGCTTGATTGTTTAGGAAATAACTCATTGAAATGTGATCCTCCAGCAAAAGGGGAGATAAAAGTTATTAAATTACAATCTCTAATTGACGAAGGATTTATTGATCCAATGACAACTCCAAGTGGTGGTAGTTGTGATGCTAACAAAAGTTTTGTACGAATTGAAAATAGAGGAAACTTAAATTATAAGTTTAAAGTATGTCTTTATTGTGAAGGATATACAACAGACGAAGATATATGTAAATAAGAAGCTTAATGCTTCTTTTTTTATTATAAAAAACTAAAGATTTCTCTTTAGTTTATAGTTTTAATAATTTATCTAGAATATTCTCTGTTATTGTATAAGTAATGTTTTCTTTATCTTCTAATGGGTTATATTCTACTAAATCAATTGATTTAATATTATCCTTTTCTTTTAATAG
This sequence comes from uncultured Clostridium sp., assembly GCA_946414595.1. Taxonomy (GTDB): domain Bacteria; phylum Bacillota_I; class Bacilli_A; order RF39; family UBA660; genus RUG13868. The sequence continues at coordinate 45,549 of CAMKPE010000002.1, read as the reverse complement.
GTAATCTGCAATCTTGTATGCTTCTTCTTCATTAATACCATCTCTTGCTTTAATAGATACTCCAGGTGCAGTAATTGGATCAATTACATCTATATCATAGCTAACATGTGTTCCATCTGTGTTATCTAATGCTATTTTAAAAGCTTCTTCCATTATTTTTTCAGGACCGTTAACTCTTATATCTTCTGTTGTAAATACTTTAACACCAGCTTTTTCTAAATTGATGTATTCAGGGTCTTCAATATCTCTTCCACCAACTAATACAGCGTTTTTAGGATTAATATATTCACTATCAAAGAATGATGATAAAGTATTTCCATTTTGCCCACATACTGTTGCAAAAGGCATTCCATGTATATTTCCTGATATAGTTGTATCCATTGTATGGAAATCAGCATGAGCATCAATCCATATTATTCCAATATTGCCATGTTTTTTCTTGCTTGCTAAGACTGATCCTATGGCGATACTATGATCTCCTCCAATAGTTAATACTTTTTCATTTACTTTAACTATTTCGTTATATAACTTTTCATTGAATCTATTTACAGCATCAATATTTTTCTTTTTATTGTTTTTATCAAATTCTTTTTTAACGTTTTCTTTTTCTACTTTAATAGAATCATAATCTCTATTTTTTAATATGTCATCAGGAGCTAAATTACTTCCATTGACATGAACTCCTAAATCACAACATGCTTTTACTAACTTCATGATATCACCTTATATAATGATAAGTTATATTCTAATAATTTTCAATATTTTATACATTTTTTGACCTTTTTATTGTATACTTTTTATGTAAGAGGTATTGTATGAAAAAGTTAAATGAATTATATGATTGTAATTATGATACAGAAGTATATGGTATAAAGATGAATTCAAAAGAAGTAGAACCAGGAGACTTGTTTATATGTACTAAAGGTATTACTGCAGATAGACATGATTTTATACCTGAAGCAGTTAAACATGGAGCTGTTGCAGTTGTCGTATCAAAAGATGTTGATACAACTGTTCCTGCTATTAAAGTTCCTGATACAAATGAAGAACTTCCTCTTTTATGTTCTAGATTCTATGATCATCCAGAAGATAGATTAAAGATATATTCAGTTACTGGAACTGATGGAAAGACTAGTACAACTACAATTGTTCAAACACTTTTAGGAAACGATAAATGTGGTTATTTAGGAACAAATGGAAGAAGCTGTGCTAAGTTCAATATGCAAACTAATAATACAACTGCAGACACAGATAAGCTTTATTTATATTTTAATGATTTCTTAGAAGCAGGATGTGAAGCTGTATCTATGGAATCAAGTAGTGAAGCTTTCTTTAGAGGAAGATTAAAACATATTAAATATGATATTGGAGCAATTACTAATATTACACGTGAACATTTAAATATTCATGGAAGTTTTGAAAACTATATTGATTGTAAGTGTCAGTTATTTAGACAAATAAAAGAAGATGGGTATGCAATCCTTAATAAAGATGATGAATATTATGAAACAGTAAGAGAAGCTTGTGCTTGTAAGAATATATTTACTTATGGAAAAGATGATGATAACACTCTTCAAATAGTGGATTATCATGTATATCCAAATAAGACTTCAATTAAATATAAATATAATGGAAAAGAATATGATATAGAAAGCCCACTTCTAGGGGAGTTTAATGTATATAATCTAGCATGTGCTTTATTAATGGTTATAGCAGCAGGAAAATCAATTGAAGAAGTACTACCAAATCTATCACATGTATATATTTCAGGAAGACTTGAAATGTTACCAGATTTTGGACAAAATTTCCATGTAATGGTAGATTATGCTCATACTCCAAATGGTATTTCTAATTTGCTTAAATTTGTTCATACACTTGATATAAATAGAAGTATTGTTGTAATTGGTTCAGCAGGCGAAAGAGACTTCTTAAAAAGACCACTTATGGGTAAGACAGTTACTGATAATGCAAGTTACGCTGTATTTACTTATGAAGACCCAAGAAGTGAAGATCCACTAGATATTATAAATATGCTTGTTAGTGAAATAGAAGATAAATCAAAATATGAAATAGTAGTAGATAGATCTAAAGCTATTAAAAGAGCTATTGATATAGCTGGAGAAAATGATATGGTTTTAATACTTGGAAAAGGTAATGAAACTTATGAAAAATTAAAAGATAAGACTATTTATTTTAATGATATTGAAGAAGCTGAAAAGTATATTAAATCAAGAGTAAATAGAGAGAAAAAGAAAGTTAATAATTAAAGTATCCAAAGGATACTTTTTCTTTTCTTTTTATTAATAAAATATTATAATAATTATTAGTGAATAGGTGGTGTTTATTATGGATATGAATCATATTAGAAACTTCTCAATTATTGCACATATAGACCATGGTAAAAGTACTCTAGCAGATAGAATACTAGAAACCACTGGGGCACTTTCTAAAAGAGAAGCTAAGGAACAGTACTTAGATAGTATGGATATTGAACGTGAAAGAGGTATTACTATAAAACTAAATACTGCTCATTTAAAATATAATTATAATAACGAAGAATATATACTTAATTTAATTGATACTCCAGGACATGTTGACTTTTCATACGAAGTATCAAGAAGTTTAGCTAGTTGTGATGGAGCGCTTTTAGTAGTTGATGCTTCTCAAGGAATAGAAGCTCAAACGCTTGCAAATCTTTATTTGGCACTTGATAACAATCTAACTATTATCCCAGTTATTAATAAGATAGATTTACCTAGTGCAGATATTCCTAAAGTAAAAAAAGAATTAATGGATTTAATTGGTTTTGATGAAGAAGATATTATACTTACTAGTGCTAAAACTGGTGAAGGAATTAAAGAACTATTAGACAGAATAGTAGAAAAGATTCCTGCTCCTAAAGGAGATAAAGATAAACCTCTTCAAGCATTAATATTTGATAGTATCTTCGATTCTTATAGAGGAGTTATTATATCTTTAAGAATAATGAATGGTACATTAAAACTTGGAGATAAGATAAAGATGTTTGAGACTGGTGCAGAGTATGATGTTACTGAACTATTTGTTAATACACCACACGAAGTACAAGTAAAAGAATTAGTTGCAGGAGATGTTGGATTTGTTTCTGCAAGTATTAAAAGTATTAGCGACGTTAAAGTAGGAGATACAGTAACGTTATCTAAAAATCCTGCAAGCGAACCTCTTGCTGGTTATAAACCAATGAAATCAATGGTATTTTGTGGTTTATTCCCAATTGAATCATCTAAATTTGAAGACTTAAGAGATGCCTTATCAAAACTTCAATTAAATGATGCTTCACTTGTATTTGAACCTGAAACATCAAGTGCTTTAGGTTTTGGATTTAGATGTGGTTTTCTTGGACTACTTCATATGGATATTATCAAAGAACGTGTTACAAGAGAATTTAATATAGAACTTATAACAACTGCACCATCAGTTGTATATGAAGCATATCTTACAAATGGTGAGGTTATTGAAATTGATTCACCAGTTAAGATGCCTGATAAAACGTTATTAAAAGAAATAAGAGAACCATATATTAGAACAAGCATATTTACACCAAGCGAATATATTGGATCTATTATGGAACTATGTCAAAATAAACGTGGTATTTACATAAGCATGGATTATATTGATCCAACAAGAGTTAATATTCATTATGAATTACCACTTTCTGAAATAGTATATGACTTCTTTGATAAATTAAAATCATATACAAAGGGCTATGCTTCATTTGATTATGAAATGATTGGATATAAACCAAGTGATTTAGTTAAGATGGATATATTATTAAATGGTGAGATTATTGATGCTTTATCTGTTATTGTACATAAAGATTTTGCATATGCTCGTGGAAGAGCAGTGGTACAATCACTAAGAAAATCAATACCAAGACAATTATTTGAAATACCTATACAAGCAAGTTTAGGAAATCATGTAATTGCAAGAGAAACTGTTAAAGCTCTTAGAAAAGATGTACTTGCTAAGTGTTATGGTGGAGATATTACTCGTAAGAGAAAATTATTAGAGAAACAGAAAGAAGGAAAGAAGAGAATGAAACAAGTAGGAAGTGTAGAACTTCCACAAGAAGCATTCATGAGTGTTCTTTCTATGGATGAGGAGGATTAAAATGGCTAGAACTGTACTTGATGATAATATTAGAAATGAAAGAATTGTATTAGTAGGAGATTATGTTAAAAAGAATAAAACTTCTACAAGAAAAACATCAGAGTTTTTCACAAAATATTACTTTACTATTAGTAATGCTACAGTAAGTGATTATATAACTAGATTTGCAAAAATGAAAAATTCTGAAATAACTAAGATTAAAGAACAAATAGAAACTAATTATAAGAAATCAATAAAAGATAAAACAGTTTTGGAACGTGTTTTAAAAGCAGGAGAAATGTTCTCTAGTGGTTTTGATATAGAATATATTTCTAAGAAATTAAAAGCAGATATTACAGAGATTTATAGTGATATTTATTATAGATTACAATATGCTGATAAGAAGCTTTATAAAGAAGTTAAAGTATTAATTGATGGGAATTCAAAGAAAAAGAATGGCAAATAGTGTTTATATACATATACCTTTTTGTAATACAATTTGTTCTTACTGTGATTTCTGTAAGATGTTTTACAATAAGAAATATATTAATGATTATTTAGATGCTTTAGATTATGAAATAAAGAATAATTATAAAGAAGAAACAATTGATACTTTATATATTGGGGGAGGAACTCCAAGTGTATTATCAATTGATGAATTAAGTAGATTATTTGAAATTATTAAAGTATTTAAATTATCTAATGATTATGAATTTACTATTGAAGTAAATGTTAATGATATTAATAAAGAAAAGTTAGATTTATTTAAGAAGAATAATATTAATAGGATTAGTATAGGAGTAGAAACAATTAATGAGAAGTTTCTATCATTCTTAAATAGAAATCATACAAAAGAAGAAGTTATTAATAACGTTAATCTTGCTAAAGAGTATTTTGATAATATTAATATTGATTTAATGTATGCTTTTCCTAATGAAGTGATTGATGATGTTATGAAAGACTTAGATTTTGTTATTAATCTTAATCCAACACACATTTCAATTTATTCTTTAATTATAGAAGAACATACTAAAATATTTATAGATAAAGTTAAACCAATAGATGAGGATATTGAATCATCAATGTATTATAATATTATTAATAAACTTGAAGAGAATAATTATCGTCATTATGAGATAAGTAATTTTGCTAAAGATGGATATAAGTCTAGACATAATTTAGTTTATTGGAATAATAAAGAGTATTATGGATTTGGATTAGGTGCATCAGGATACATAAATAATATTAGATATACAAATACAAGAAGTATTAATAAGTATTTGAATCATGAATTCATTAGTGAAAAAGAAGAGATGAATGATTCAATAAATAAAGAAAATGAGCTCATATTTGGGCTTAGAAAGATAGATGGTATATCTAAAAAAGAATTCCATTCTAAATATAAATGTAATATCCGTGATTCTTTTGATATAGATGATTTAATTAAAGAAAAATTACTTATAGAAGATAATGATAGAATTTATATACCTAAAGATAAGTTATATATTTCTAACTCTATTTTGGTTAATTTTATTGGAGGTTGTAAGAGTGAAAGAGAAAGATAAAGAAAAAGTTTTTACTAATGAATATTTATATATTGAAGATGAAGGTTTAAGAAATGATGCTAAATACTTAGTATCACATTTACCTGATTACTTCTTTAAAGTAGATGCATCAAGTACAGGTAAGTATCATCCTAAGTATGCTGCAGGTGATGGTGGGCTAACTAGACACGTTAAATCAGCTTGTAAATTTGCTAATGAATTATTATCAAATCCAATTATTGGAAAGCCTTATAGTGGTCGTGATAAAGATTTAATAATTATTGCTTTATTAATTCATGATGGATTAAAGTATGGTAAAGCTGAAAAAGAGCAATATACAAGATTTGATCATCCACTTCTTGCTTGTGAGTATGCTAAGGAAAATGCTGAAAACTTAAGTATGACTAGTGAAGAGTTAGAAAAGATGGCAAATGCTGTAGCATCACACATGGGGCCATGGAATACAAGCCAATATAGTGACGTAGTACTTCCAGTTCCTAAAGCTCCAATGGAGAAATTTGTTCATATGTGTGATTACTTAGCTAGTAGAAGATTTATTAATTTAGATTTTGATAAAGAAAGTAATGTAATAGATGAATCAAAAATGTAAATGTAGTAGGGAGGTTTTGAAATGAAAAAAGTCGATATTAATTACATTAATAAAAAATTATTAGAAGAGAAATGTGAGCCAATTAAACTTGTAAATGATTCATATGGTGATTTAAGAATTGCTAATGGTAGACTATTAGATGAAAATGGTCTTCCTATTGGTACAAAAGGCGATATGTATACAAAACAAATTCTTGATAGAATTTTACAAGAAGGAACAATGGATATAAATCCTAGACCACACTATGATGATGGTCAAAAAGCACATACACTTTCTGTTAACCATGGGATGTGTACTTATGATTTAACAAAAGGTGAGTTTCCAATAACAACATTAAGGCCAATAGCAGTTAAATCAAGTATTGGTGAAATGCTATGGATATATCAAGATGAGTCAAATGACTTAGATTTATTAAAAGATAAATATGGTGTTACTTGGTGGGATGAATGGGATATCGGAAATCGTTCTATTGGAACTGTTTACGGTGAAACTGTTAGAAGACACGAACTTATGAAAAATTTATTGAAAGGTTTAAAGGAAAATCCTGATGGAAGACGTCATATCATTTCTTTATGGCAAGAAGATGATTTTAAAGAAAAACATGGACTTAAGCCTTGTGCCTTCCTAACTGAATGGAATATAAGACATGGAAGAGATGGTAATGATTATCTTGATATGATGTTAACTCAAAGATCAAGCGACTTTGCTACAGCTGGAACAATTAATCAAATTCAGTATCTTGCATTACAACATATAGTAGCAAGACACTTAGGTGTTACTCCTGGTAGATTTACATGGAATTATAATAATATTCAAATATATGATAGACATATTAATCAAGCAGTTGAGATGCTTAATAGAGAACCAATAGATTGCGAACCAAAAATTTGGTTAAATCCAGATAAAGATGACTTTTACTCATTTACGCCAGATGATATAAAATTAGTTGATTATCCAAGAGAGTTAGTTAAAACTAAGAACCCACAATTAAAATTTCCTTTAGGTATTTAATATGGCAGATAGTAGTTTAACAATAATTGCAGCAGTAGGGAAGAACAATGAGCTTGGAAAAGACAACAAATTAATATGGCGTTTTAAAGAAGATATGCATTTCTTTAAAGATAATACAATGGGCAAACCAATAATAATGGGAAGAAAGACACTCGAATCATTACCTAAACTTCTTCCAGGAAGAGAACATTTGGTTCTTACAAGAAGTAATTTAGATGTAGAAGGAATAAAAGTATTTCATTCTAAAGAAGAGTTATATGAATATATTTCTAGATTTGATAAAGAGTTTATGGTAATAGGAGGAGCAAGTATATATCAAGAGTTTGTTGATGAAGCAGATCGTATGCTTTTAACTCATATTGATGCGACTTGTCCTGAAGCAGATGTTTGGTTCCCAGAGATAAAACCTCAAGAATGGAATGTTAAAACATTAAGTAAAGTTGAAGAAAATGGTATAAGATTTATGCATAAAGAATATTTAAGAAAGTAGATTGCTACTTTCTTTTTTATTTGATAAAATGATATAGAATGGAGATGTATAAAATGAGTGATGAATTAAAAGGAAAGATTATTGTTATTGAAGGAACTGATTGTTCTGGTAAAGAAACACAGTCTAAACTTCTTGTTAAAAGACTAAATGAAGAAGGTAAGAAATGTGTTACAATTAGTTTTCCTGCTTATGATACTCCAACAGGTAAAATTGTTGGTGGTGCTTATTTAGGAAAACCAGAAATTAGTGAAAGTTTCTTTGATGATCCTGTTAAAGTTGATCCCAAAATTGCTTGCTTATACTATGCTGCAGATAGAAAATACAATATAGGTAAAGTACTTGATTATGTTAATGAAGGTTATTATGTTATTTTAGATAGATATGTTACAAGTAACTTAGCACACCAAGGATGCAAAATTGAAGATAAAGATGAACGATTCTATATGTATCAATGGATTGATAAATTAGAGTATTGGCTTCTTGATTTACCTAAACCAGATAAAACAATATTTTTACATGTTCCATATGATTTTACTAAAGAATTAGAAAAGAATAGAGCATTCCTAGAGGGACATGAAAAAAGCCCAGAGCATTTAAAAAATGCTGAAAGGGCATATGTTGAATTATCACAATTATATAACTGGAATACAATTGAATGTATTAAAGATAATAAGCTTCGTAGTATAGAAGATATTAATGATGAAATATATAATATTGTAATTGAAGAATAATAAAAAAACCTTTTCAGGTTTTTTATTTTTTGTCTTCTTTTTTATCTTTTGCTTTATCTTCTTTTTTCTCTTCAGCTTTTTCTTCTTTTGACTCTTTCTTAGCTTCCTTCTTTTCTTCTTTCTTAACTTCTTTTTTGTCTTCTTTCTTTTCTTCCTTCTTAGCTTCTTTTTCAGGTTTCTTTGTCTTATCTTCTGTTTCTTCTGCTTTTGGTTCTTCCTTAGCTTTGAAGGTTGGAGCAGGCATTCCTTCGAATGCATCGATTAAGTCATCATCATCTTTAACAGGACGTTTTTTCTTGTATTTAGATTCAGCATCTTCTTTAGCTTTAGCTTTAATCTTATCCATTTCTTTAGAAGTAATCTTAACTCCTGTATTCTTATTATCGTATAAGTCGATAACTTCAAGTTGTTCTGTTTTAGCTCTTTCTCTTTCTTCTTTTTGAACTTCTTTTCTAATACTCTTTTCAAGGTCGAAGTCGATATCAACAACTTTATAAACTTCTTTAAATGTTGTGTGACCTTCAACAACTTTTTGTAAAGCATCTTGAAGTAGAGTAGTAGTATCACCATCGTATACTGCTTTTCTTAATTCTTCTTTATCAACAAGTTCATCATTTATTAACTCACGAATTCTATCTGTTAAGAATAATACTTCGTGAAGAGCAATTCTTCCTCTAAATCCTCTGTTACATTTATCACAACCAACTGGTTCATAAACTTCTTCTACATCTTGTCCTAATATTTTATTAAATATTTGTTTTTCATAGTTTGTAGTAGGTCTTTTTCTCTTACAATCTGGACATAATGTTCTTGCTAGTTTTTGTGAAATGATTCCGTTTAGGGCAGTTGATAGCAAATATCTTTCAACGTCCATATCTAGCAAACGTTCAATTGTATTTAAGGCACTGTTAGTATGGATTGTAGATAAAACTAAGTGTCCTGTGATGGCAGCACGTACCGCGATTTGGGCTGTTTCACTATCACGAATTTCTCCGATAAGTATTATATCTGGGTCTTGACGTAAGATAGATCTTAAGGCACTTGCGAAGGTAAGTCCAATTTCTGAATTAACGTATACTTGGTTAATACCTTCGATGTTCATTTCAACTGGGTCCTCAACTGTAATTATGTTAACGTCTTCTTTATTAAGCGCTGATAACATTGAGTATGTAGTTGTAGATTTACCTGATCCAGTAGCACCTGTAACAAGGATAATTCCATTTGGAATATCTAGCATTCTTTCAATTTTCTTTAAATTATTAGGAGCAAATCCTAGTGTTTCTAATCCGTTCAAGCTTTGGCTATAGTCCAATAGACGGACAACTATCTTTTCTCCTTCATTTGTAGGTAGTGAAGATACACGCATGTCTAGTTCTCTTCCATCAACAACACCTTTGATGGCACCATCTTGTGGTACACGTGTTTCAGTGATGTTCATCTTAGAAATTAACTTAACTCTGGTAGCTAGGTTTTTTTCATACATCTTTGGAACTTTTGCATGATCTTTTAAGTGACCATCCATTCTCATTCTTATCATTAAACAGTCTTCTCTTGGATCGAAGTGAATGTCACTGGCCCTATGTTGAGATGCATAGATAATAATCCTGTTAACAATATCAACTATAGGCATATTTACAAAATCGTATTCTACTAAATTCATATCTCTTTGCCCCTTATTTTCTATAATAACAAATCTATTATATAATATCTTTTTTTTATAATCAATATTTCATGATATTTATTTTTTTTCTTTTTGGTATAGTATAAATCATTTTTTTATTATATAATTAGAGTGTTATGATAAGTTAGGAAGGTGTAATATGAATAAGAAAGGGTTCGTTTTAGTCGAAACAATTGTTACAGCTGTATTCGTTTTAGGACTTTTCGCTTTTATTATTGCCAATATTCTACCTTTAATTGGAGATTATGACAGAATGAGAGATTATGATTCAATCGAAAGTATTTATGATGCTCATTTGATTAAGAAAATGATCTTAAAAAGTGATGAAGCAAGAACAGTTAACTTAGTTAAGTTCCCTAGTGGACAAGATTATTATATATTCCAAGGAACTGATATTTGTTTATATTTATCAAATAAGAATTATTGTAAAAAATTATTATCTAGAGATTATTTAGATGTTAAAAAGATTATAATTACTAACTTTAATACTTCTGCATTAAAGAGTAAGGCATCATCTTTTGAAAGAGCAACAGCAGAATATATTAAATATATGCCTAAATATAATAATGCACCACTTCAAGATTATACATATCAAAGAAGAATTATAGTTCAATTTAATGATGGAAGATTTGCTAATGTAGAGCTTTTATTAGAGGCATCTAGTGGAGGTGACACATGTTAAGGAAGAGAAACGGATTTACCGTAATAGAATTAATAATGAGTTTTGCTTTTGCTAGTATTTTATCAATTACTTTGTTCAGTGTAGTTATTAACTATAGAACTAAACAAGTTGATACTACTATTCAAACTGATTTATTAGCATTTAAATCTAAACTTATTATTGATATTGAAAAAGATATTCAAAAAAGAGTTTTATACAGTATGGAATATTGTACTGATGGCGAAGGAAATAGAATTAATAGATGTGTTGATTTAAGATTCGTTGATGGTACAGTTAAACAATTTAAAGTTGGAGAAATGACACACGTTGATACACTTTATGATAATGATGGACAAGCATATGATTTCTCATATAGAGTTCCTTATGTTTCATATGGTGGTGTGGCATATAAGATACCTGACGAAGGTAATGTTACTATAAGAAGCGACTATATGCTTCAATCTACAACTTTGTATGATGGTATTGAATCTAATACACCAATATATAAGTTAAGAATTAATTTAATTCATAATGACTTAGATACTGATATGGATATTTCCATTGTTGCAAGTGGTACTATTAACCTAGCAGTAGGTGAGACTCCATATAAAGTATATAATGTTGGAGATAGAGTAAGTGTTCAGTTAAATGGTACTACTCAAAGATACTTTAGAGTTATTGAAACAAGTTATGGTTATAATGGAAATGTTACATTGTTATATGATGATGTTGCACTAGGAAATTATGAATATGCAAATTCTAATGGTACAGATAATTATGAAGCAAGTACTATAAAGGTACAAGTTGATAGTTTAAGAAGAGAGTGGAAGAATCCTTCTGAAGTAAGACTAATTACTGCAGAGGAAGTTGGATATATTGCTAAACTTAGTCCTAAGTTTAGAGGATATGACGTATCTAATCAAAGCTTATCTTGTGCTGCATCGCTTCCTGATAACTGGCTTCTTAGTTCATCTTACTGGACAATGACTGGTAAATTGTATACTAATTCATCACTAGCTAATAAACGTGTTTGGTATGTTGATGCTGCACATACAACTTTAGCAGATGATTATGTAACTGGAAGTCATGCATTAAGACCAGTAATTGTAGTTGAAAAGAAATATATAAATACTATATAAAAATATAGAAAAAGAAATATATAAATATAAAGCATAATATTGAATGGATTATTCTTGCAATTAAATAGTTATTATATTTAATTCTAGAACCTTCTATTATGCTTTTTGTTTGAAAATGAATACTTAACCCATTAAATGATAAGATCATTCCAATAATAGAAGCTTTGAGTCTTAAACTTATTCTATATTTGCTAATATTAGTTATTCCTATAGTTATTTCTATTAATCCTTTAAGTATTAATGTTAAAAGATTATTTGGGAATGTTTTATCAATAATAGTGATTATTATTACAAAGAATATTATTATTCCAAACATATTTAATAAAATAATAGAAGAAGATTTAATACTATCTTTTAATTCGTTTATAAATACTAAATTCTTTTTAGATATAGATTTAGTAATTGTATGTGAACTATTCTTTCTTCTAAATAGTATTCCTATAAATAATCCAGTTAAAACATGTATTAGATATATTAATAATCCTAGATTTTTATTATCTAATAAACCTTCACCAATAAGTGATATTACAAATATTGGATTAGAAAAACTTGTGAACATGATTAAGTGATTTGCTTCTTCAATGCTTATTGTATTGTTGTCTAGTAAATCTTTAACATATTTGCTTCCTGTTGGAAAACCTGTTATCATACTAATAAGGATTGGAAAGGTACATGATTCACTTAGATTGAATAAATACCTTATGATATTCTTAAATAACTTACTTAGTATATTTATAAAGTTATATTTAATAAGTAGTGAAGATATTATCAAAGATGGAAGAATGCTTGGTAATAAATTATAAAGAAAAATATCTTCTGTATAAATAATAGCTTCCTTAGATTCCATAGAATATAAGAAAATAAATATAAACATATATACTAATAAGATAGTTATTAGTAAATTAATTAAATTATTTTTCATAAATAGTGTTCTTTTTTGATATAATTATAAGGGGATGTGATAATATGATTTTTAAAAAGTTATTTTCATATATTATGAACTTTTTAAGAGAAGATTATAAGATAATTGCTTTTCTATTAATATTTTATCTTGTAATAACTTTTCCTTTACCATATTATGTATTCACTTCAGGTGGTATTACCGATTTATCTAATAGATTTGAAGTTGAAAACGGATATGTCCAAAAAGGAAGTTATAACTTATCATATGTTAATCAATTAAATGGAAACGTTTTAACATATATTATTTCATGCATTATGCCTGGAATGGAAAGAGTAGAGATAGGAAATTATCAAGTAAATGAAAATGAATCAGTTGAAGAATTAGCAGTAAGAGATAAATTAATGCTTCAAATGGCTAATCAAAATGCTGTTATGATTGCATATACAAAAGCTGGAAAAGAGCCTAAAAAATCTAATTTAAGGCTTTATGTAATGGCAACAGAAAATACTCTTGATAGTGATAAAGATATTAAAATTGGTGATATTCTTACTAAAATCGAAGACGTTAAGATTGAATCAGTTCAAGACCTTCTTAATGCTGTTGAAGGTGCTGAAGTAGGAACTTATTTAAAAGTAACTTTTACAAGAAATGATAAAGAATATGATGCGAATATTAAAGTTATAGATACTGATAGTGATAATGTATTACCATTCCCAGTTTATTTATATTCTTTCTATGATTTAGAGCTTGATCCTAAAATAGTATTTAAATTTTCTAGTGGTGAAAGTGGATCTAGTGCTGGTTTAATGACTACTTTAGCAATTTATGACACTTTAATTGAAGAAGATTTAACTAATGGTTATAAGATAGCAGGAACAGGTACAATTAGTAGTGATGGAACAGTTGGAGAAATTGGTGGAGTATCATATAAATTATCTGGAGCAGTAGCAGGAGATGCTGATATTTTCCTTGTTCCAAGTGGCGAAAATTATGAAGAATGTATTAAGCTTAAAAAAGAAAAAGGATACGATATAGAAATAGTAGAAATAAAGACTTTTGATGATGCTATAGAGTATTTAGAAAATTTAAAAAATAAAAAAGAATAATTGATTTATATCTATATAAATGATATTATATATTTATAATAAAGAGGGGAATAGAGTATGGAAGATTTAAAGGCTTTATATTTCCGAATTGAAAATCCCATAGATAACAAAGTAAAGTGGAGTAAGTTATTAAACATATATTCTACTTCTTATGATTATGAGGATTTTTATTCGCATGTAATAAAAAAAGATAATGATTCTTTAGTTTTCTATGACATTGAGGATAAGAAGACTTTTTGTCTTGTAATGTGGTCTATTTGGAAGAGTAAAATTCTTGCTATTTCCGAAGAAGACTTAAGAGTTGCAATTGATAATAAAGACTTTGACTATGATGTATACGATGTAATTAAAAAAGTAAGAGAACTTGAAAGCGTTAAATCTTATACAGCATTACAACAAGTATTAACTAGTCCTGATGTTAATAGATATTTCTCTGATTTATTTGATGATTTTAATCATAAAGTAATTATCTATTCTGATTTCTATATTAAGAAGGATGATTCATTTAATACAGTATTTACTATTAAAGTAGATTCTACAAAATTATATAAATTATTAAAACAATATATAAATGAATGTAATGCTCAAGACTTACCATATTATATTAAATATACTGAAACTGGTAAGAAGATAATAGTTAATATATATTCTACTATTGAGAACTTTAAAAAGAATGAAGCTATATTAAGTATTTTAAGAAAAGAAAATAACTTATACTTCTTTGAAAATAATGATTTATTATCAGGAGCATTAAGTGAATATATAGCACTTAGAAATAAAGATTACTATAATACATATCAATATTTAAGAGAAAGAAGTTTAATTCTATTTAAATCATTTGATAGTGTTACTTATGAATATATTTCTAATCATTTAAATATTTTAGTTTCTTATAAAGAAGGTAGAATGAATATAATTGATTATATTTCTACTTATGTTATGGAACGTGTAGTATCACAATTAATTAATGGTACTATTAAAACAAGAGAAGAATACTTTAACTTTACTAATAGTGAAGATCTAGTTAAATTAAAAGATTATATTAAAGAAAAATTATCTAATAGTATGAGAGATATATTAAAACAAAGATTATATCTAAAAAATAGTGATGAAGAAATAGAATTAAAACTTAATGATTCTAAGACGATTAAGATCGATATAGATATAATTATGAGAGCTATTAGAAGTTTAACATTAACTTTAATGAATAAAGATAGAGCACTTGAAAAAGCGTATCGTATAAGAATTCGTAATGAATGTCAGTTCTTTAAAGTTGACTTTGATAAATTCTGTTTAGATGGAGGATTTTCTAAGAAGTTATTCTTCAATAAGACTCAGTTTGATAATTATCAAAAAGAAATTGATAAGATACATCAAGAGATTAAGAAAGTTGAATCTTTTGAAAATCTTATATCTTCAGAGATTGATACTGAAGCAAGAAGCAAGATATCTGATAGTATGACTGAGTTAAAACAAATATTTAACATAGAAGAAGGAAATTAATCCTTCTTTTTTAATTCTTATGATATAATAAACATTACGGAAGTGAAAAAATGAAACGTAGCGAAGTTGATATGTCTAAGATTAGTCCTATGATGGCTAAGTACTTGGAAATTAAAGAAAAATATAATGATACAATTATTTTTTATAGATTAGGTGACTTCTATGAGATGTTCTTTGAAGATGCTATTTTATGTTCAAGAGAACTAGAACTTGCTCTTACTGGAAGAAATGCAGGACTTGAAGAAAGAGTACCTATGTGTGGTATTCCATATCATGCATATCTTCAATATTTAGAGAAGTTAGTAGATAAAGGTTATAAGGTTGCTATATGTGAACAGTTAACTGATCCTAAAGAATCTAAAGGACTTGTTGAACGTGATGTAATACAAGTAGTTACTAAAGGAACAATAATTGATAATACGCTTTCAGAGAAAGATTCTAATTACATTGGTAATATTTATGACTTTGAGTATTCTTATGGAATAAGTTATGCTGATATAACTACTGGATACTTTTATGTAGTACTTGTAGATCATGATAAAGAAGCAGTTATAAAAGAAGTAGTAAATAGAAATCTAAAAGAAGTTATTGTTAATGACAAGATTGATAGAGAAATAGTATATATCTTAAAGAATAACTATCAGATACTTGTTACTATAAGAGATGAATTATATGATGGAGAAGATTATAAATATATATCATCTTCATTAAAAGATATAAGACTTGTTACTACAGTTAATCATTTACTTTCATACATATTAGATACTAAAAAAGGAGATATGTCACACTTACAAAAAGCAAGTGTAATTAATCTTGATAAATACTTATTATTTGATAATCATACAAAGAGAAATCTTGAGTTAGTTGAAACATTACGATTAAAAGAAAGAACATATTCACTTTTATGGTTGTTAGATAAGACTAAAACTGCTATGGGAAGTAGATTATTAAAATATAATATTGAAAATCCATTAACAGATAAAAAAGAAATAGAAAAAAGATATTCTATTATTGAAACACTAAGAACAGAGTTTATTCTAAAAAATGATTTGCAAGCATTACTAGATGAAGTGTATGACCTTGAAAGATTATCAGGAAGAATTAGTTATGGTAATGTTAATGCAAGAGATTTATTACAATTAAAAAGAAGTTTAAAAGTACTTCCTAGTATTAAAAGTATATTAAGTGATATTAACTTCTATGAGACAATTGATACTTTTGATGATTTATATGAATTGCTTGAAAAATCAATTGTAGAAGATCCTCCAATAGGAATAAGAGATGGAGGTATCATTAAAGAAGGTTACAATACTGAACTAGATGAATTAAGAAGTATAAGTAGTGGTTCTAAAGACTTTATATTAAAAATTGAACAGGAAGAAAAAGAAAAAACAGGAATTAAGAACCTACGTCTTGGTTATAATAAAGTATTTGGTTATTACATAGAAGTAAGTAAGGGTAGTATTCCTCTTATTAAACCTGAATTTGGTTATGAAAGAAAACAAACATTAGTTAATTGTGAGAGATTTATTACTCCTTTACTTAAAGAAAAGGAAAATATTATTCTTGGTGCAGAAGAGAAGATTATTAATCTAGAATATAATATATTTATGTCTATTAGAGATAAAGTTAAAGAGTATATTGGGTCTATTCAAAAGACTTCTAAGACAATTGCTTTAATAGATATGCTTGTATCTTTTGCATTTGTTAGTGAAGAAAATAACTATGTTAAACCTATATTAACTGATAAAAGAAAAATAGATATTAAAGATGCTAGACATCCAGTTGTAGAGAAAGTTATTAAAGAAGAATTTGTCCCTAATGATATTGTTATGGGTGATGATGTAGATGTTTTATTAATAACAGGCCCAAATATGGCAGGAAAGTCTACATACATGCGAACACTAGCAATTATTATTATCATGGCTCAGATAGGCTCTTTTGTGCCTTGTACAAGCTGTTCTATGCCAATATTTGATAAGATATTTACAAGAATTGGAGCAAGTGATGATTTAGTTAGTGGAGACTCTACATTTATGGTTGAAATGAAAGAAGCAAATAACGCTATTCATGATGCAACTGAAAAGAGTTTAATTCTATTTGATGAGTTAGGAAGAGGTACTGCAACATATGATGGTATGGCTCTTGCTCAGTCAATTCTTGAATATGTTCATGATAAGATAAAAGCAAAGACATTGTTTTCTACACATTACCATGAATTAACTACACTTGCTGCTGATTTAAAACGTTTAAAGAACGTTCATGTAAGTGCTATTGAAGAAGAAGGTAAGATTACATTCTTACATAAGGTAAAAAGTGGTGCTGTGGATAAAAGTTATGGTATACATGTAGCATCTTTAGCACATTTACCAAAAGAAGTTATTGATAGGGCTGATGAAATTCTTAATTTTTATGAAACAAAGAATAAGAAAGAATCTAAAATGAAACAAATGGAACTTCCTTTAGAGTTTGTTCAAGAACAAGATCAAAGAGATGTTGTTATGGAGAAAATTAAGAAAGTTAATCCTCTTGAAATTACTCCAATTGATGCTTTAAATATTTTATATGATATTAAGCAAAGTATAGATAAATAAATTGACTATATTTTTATAAAGTTATAATATATTTATAGTAGGTGAGTTATGAATATTATTGATGTTATAGTTTTATTAATTATTGCCTTAAGTGGAGTATATGGATTTAAGAATGGTTTTGTTAAACAAGCTGCTTCCTTAATTGGATTAATACTTGTATTTTACTTATCATTTATTTTAAAGGATCCAATTGCAGAATGGATGACATTAAATCTTCCTTTCTTCACATTTATGGGAGCATTTAAAGGAGCAAGTATATTAAATGTTATAATATATCAACTAATTGCATTCTTTATTGTATTTTCAATATTAATGGTTGTATATTTTATTGTTGTTAAGATATCAGGAATAATTGAGAAGATTTTAAAGATGACTTTTGTTCTTGCAATACCATCTAAACTACTTGGATGTATTTTAGGAATAATTGAAGGATTTATTATTGCAATGATTCTTATTATAATTTTATCTTTACCAGTATTAAATTTTGGTTTAGTAAGAGATTCAACTACAAGAAAATATTTATATAACAATAGTCCTATTATTGGTAATATAACAAAAGAATTTAATAGTGCTATTAGTGATGTTGTTGAATTAAAAGATCAATATAATAATAATTCTGATAGAGAATCATTTAATTTACAGTGTTTTGATGCTTTATTAAAACATAAAGTAATCGGATACAATTATGCAAAGAAATTAGTTTTTAGTGGTAAATTAGGTGTTGATGAGTTTAAAGCATTAGCAATACTTGACAAATATGATTAAAAAAATAAGCACAGTTTGTGCTTTTTTTGTTTATACATGTTATATTTAATATGGTGATATTATGGAATGTCCTAAATGTGGAGCTAAAATAACTGATGAGAAAATTTGCTTAAGATGTGGTAATACTTTAGATACAAAAATTGTAGATCAAATTGCTGATGAAGTTCTGGAAGAAAATGAAGCACATTATAAGGGTGAAGTAAGTAGATATCGTGGGAGCATATTATTTTATATTGTTTCAATACTTTTGTTTTTGCCTGTTTCTCTTTATATATTCGATTTGATTTCTAATGATAACAATAAATTTACACTTGCTATAATATTTGCGATTATAATAATAAATGTATATTCGTTTTTGTTTGTTAGGTTCTTTAGATCAATAAATGATGTAATGTATCTTCATTATAAACACACAGATTCTGGAATAAAAAAGTTAATATTATTTGCTCTTGGAATGGGAGTATTAGTTCTAGGTTTTATTGTTAGATATATGAAATAAAAAAGTAAATAGATTATCTATTTACTTTTATTTTTCTATAATAGTTTCTTCAATACTTAATATATTATAGTTCTTTTCTAAATATTCTTTGGTATTTTTATCACATTCAATTGTATAAATTATACTTTCTTTGTATTCTTTTTTATAATGATCTTTTAGATAATAATCTAATTCTTTTTGTTTGTCATATGATGTTTCTAGTTCAATTATATAACCTTTAATTAGTTCGTTAAATGTAGATATATTTAGAGCTTCTGCAACACTTTTACTGTATGCTCTAACAAGACCACCAGCACCTAGTTTTATACCTCCAAAGTATCTTATCACTACGCATAGAATGTAATTTAAATCGTGCTTGTTTAGTACTTCCATAATAGGAACTCCAGCAGTGCCTCCAGGTTCGCCATCATCGCTTGATTTCTTTTTATCATCAATTATATAAGCATAGCAATAATGAGTAGCATCTTTATACTTGTTTTTTATTTCATTTAATGTATCTTGAATCTTAGATACATCTTTTATTTTAACTAGTTCAGTAATAAAGATGGATTTATTAATTTCTATTTTATTTGTTACATTTTCTGTTATAGATTTCATCGAATCACCAACATAATTATAGTATAATTTACTTACTTTTTAAAGTATGTTATAATATCCTCGTTTTAAACATTGTATTGGAGGTGAGTATATGAGTGATGATATTAAAAAACATATTAAAGAAAAACTTGCATTAGTACCAGAAAAACCTGGAAGTTACCAAATGAAAGATAAAAATGGAATAATTATATATGTTGGGAAAGCTAAGAACTTAAAAAGAAGATTAACTAGTTATTTTAGCCGTACATTAACTGGTAAGACATTAATGCTTGTAAATGATATTGTTGACTTTGAATATATTGTTACTAATAGTGAGTTAGAGTCTTTAATACTTGAAATTACACTTATAAAGAAATATGATCCTAAATACAATATTTTATTAAAAGATGACAAAAGTTATCCATATATTGAATTAACTGATGAAATATATCCTACTTTAAAAGTAGTAAGAAACTTAAATAGAAAAAAGAATAAATCTAAGAATAAATATTTTGGGCCTTATCCCAATGTTACAGCAGCAAGAAAAACAGTAGATATTATTAACCGTGTATATCCGTTAAGAAAATGTAATCATTTGGGTAAAGAGTTATGTCTTTATTATCATATTGGAGAATGCTTAGGTTACTGCAAGAAAGATAATATAGATAAAGAAAAACTAGATACGATGAAACAAGAGATTATATCATTTTTAAATGGTAATAAAGATATTATTGCTAATAGAATTAAAGAAGATATGAATAAAGCAAGTGAGAATTTAAACTTTGAAAAAGCACTTGAATTAAAGAACATGCTTGATGATATTAATATTACTCTTACTAAACAAAGAATAGATTTAAATCATAATTATAACTTTGATTTATTTGGTTACTATAATGATAAGAATTATTTATCAATTGAGGTATTCTTTATAAGAGATGGAATATTATTTGGACATCATAACTCAATATTTACTTATTATGGTGATGTTGAAGATGCTGTTTTAGAATATATTATTAAATACTATGAAAAAGGTAATATTATTCCAAAAGAAATAATTGTTAATGAAGAAATAGATTTCAATATATTAACTTCTTACTTTAATAATCATGTATTTGTACCTAAGAAAGGTGATATTAAGAATTTACTTAATCTTGCTAATTCTAATGCAAAGACTGCGCTTGATGATAAAATTACTAGACTTAAACATGATGATGATATAAGAGTTGAAGCGCTTAATGATTTAGAGAAAGCTTTAGGATACTCTGTACATAGAATCGAAGCATTTGATAACTCTCATTTATTTGGTACTTTCTATGTTGGAGGAATGGTTGTATTTGATGATTTTCTTCCTAATAAAAACTTATATCGTAAGTTTAAGATAAGTACTGATGTTAAAGATGATTTAGCTGCTATGAAAGAAGTTCTTTATAGAAGATACTTTAAAGTATTAATGGAAGAAGTAGATAAACCAGACTTAATTGTTGTCGATGGAGGAGAGCTACAAGTTAATGTAGCTAAAGAGATAATTAGCTCTTTAGGATTAAATATTCATATTATTGGACTTAAAAAGAATGATAAACATAGAACTAGTTCAATAATTGATGAGAATTTAAATGTTATTGATGTTGATTCAAGAAGCAACTTATTCTTATTCTTAACTCGTATACAAGATGAAGTACATAACTATGCGATAAGTTATCATAGAAACATAAAATCTAAAGGAATGTTATCTAGTGTACTTGATATGGTTGAAGGTATAGGAAGCGTTAGAAAAAAAGAATTATTAAAGAAATATGGATCACTAAAAAAGATGAAAGAAGCAAGCGTTGAAGAACTTGAAAGTATACTTTCAAAACCAATTGCAGAAAATTTACTTTCATATTTAAAAAATATTGATTCATAAATTTACTTTTTAATATTAGTATTGTATAATCATAATAGAAAGGTAGGATATTATGGATAAGTTATTAAAAGATAAAAAAGTATTAATTACAGGATTTGTTGTTATTTTATTAATCATTGTTCTATTGGTATGCTTTGTATTTAATGGTAAAAAGAGTGATGAAAATAACACTAATTCAAGCGTAAATAATGAAACAAATATTACTGAGAAAGATATTGATGATTCATATGGTTTTAGTGGTGATGATGCTATTAAATTAGTTAAACAATCATTTAATAGTGACACATTTGAATTTAGTTATGAAATAAGTTCTGAATCTAAGTATATTGTTACTGCTAAAAGTAAAATTGAAGGAGATACTACTGAATTCAAGTTTGAAGTAGATCCAATTACAAAATCATATTATGCAATTAATTAGGATTTAATTATATGGGGAAAATTGAAGTAATGAGTGAAAACTTAGCCAATAAGATTGCAGCAGGAGAAGTAGTCGAAAGATGCATGAATGTTGTAAAAGAATTGGTTGAGAACTCAATTGATGCGAAAGCACATGAAATAAAAATTAATTTGGTTGATAGTGGAGTTAAAGAAATAACTGTAATAGATGATGGAATAGGTATGGACAGAGATGATGCTGTCCTTGCTTTTTCTCGTCATGCTACAAGTAAGATTAAAAGCTTAGAAGATTTATTCTATGTTGATAGTTTAGGTTTCCGTGGAGAAGCACTTCCATCTATTGCAGCCGTAAGTTTAGTTGATCTTAAAACATGTAATGGTAAAGTTGGAACAAACGTTATTATTGATGGGGGAGAGACTAAAGAAGTAAAATCTAGTGACTTAAAAAAGGGTACTAGAATAACAGTAAAAAACTTATTTTATAATACTCCTGTAAGATTAAAATATTTAAAGAATTTATATACAGAACTTGCAAATATTTGTGAGTATGTAAATAAAATGGCACTTTCTTTTCCAAATGTTAGATTTGTTTTAACAAATAATGATAAAGTACTTTTAAATACTGATGGATCTGGAAGTTTATTAAAAGTAATTGGCAATGTTTATGGAATGCAAGTTGCTAAGAAAATGATTGAAGTTAATTCAAGTAATGACGATTATGAGTTAACCGGATACATTTCTTATCCTGAATGTGCTAAAAGTGCTAAGACTAATATAAATATATTAGTTAATGGAAGAGTTATTAAAAATGCTGAAATTAATAGAACAATACTAGATGCTTATCACATGTATATTCCTGATGGAAAGTATCCAGTTGTTGTATTAAATATAAACGTAGATCCAATATTAATAGATGTTAATGTTCATCCAACAAAGATGGATATCAAGTTTTCTAAAATGGATACTTTAAAAGAATTATTAATAAATTCTATAAAAGAAAAACTTGAATCAATTAATCTTATGCCTACAATAAGTACTTATAATTATGAAGAAAGTGATGATTATTCATTTATTAAAGATAGTAAGGTTGAACCTATTGTAGAAGAAAAAGTAAAAGATTATGATTTAGTTCCACTTGATTTAGATGATAAAGTAAGTGAAGAAGAGACAACTTATAATGAAGTTGAAGCTCCAAGACTTAAGAAGATGTATCCTATTGGTGCAATTGATGCAACTTATATAGTCGCCCAAAATGAAGATGGAATGTTCTTAATTGATCAACATGCAGCAGCAGAAAGAATCAATTATGAATATTATTTAGAAAAACTATCTAGTCATGATAATAATGCTATTGATTTATTAGTACCTATTAAAATAGAACTTACTAATAAAGAGTTTATTATATTAAAAGAACATTTTGATATATTAACTGATATGGGTATTGGTGTAGAAGAGTTTGGTATTAATACAGTAATTATTAGAAGTCATCCTTATTGGATTCCTTCCAACAAAGCGGATGATTGTATTAGAAAGATTATTGATATTATTATTACAACTGAAGACTTCTCACAAGAAAAGTTTATTGATAGAGTAGCAGCAGGAGTTGCATGTAAGGCTTCTGTTCGTGCACATGAAGTAATTTCATTAACAGATATGGAAGAGTTATTAGAGAAATTAAGATATGCTAAGAACCCTTTCAACTGTGCTCATGGAAGACCTTCAATAATTAGTTATTCTAATTATGAACTTGCTAAGATGTTTAAAAGAGTTATGGATTAACTCTTTTTTTTATTGTATAATAATTTTGGTGATTTTATGGCTTCTATTATTGTAATTGCTGGGCCAACTGGTGTTGGTAAAACAAAGTTAAGTGTATCCTTAGCAAAGAAGATAAATGGTGAAATAATTAATGCTGATTCTATGCAATTTTATAAAGATTTAAATATTGGAACAGCAAAGATAAAAGAAGAAGAAAAGGAAGGTATTCCACATCACTTATTTGATATAGTTAACGTAAGTGATATGTATACAATATATGATTATCAAAAGGATTGTAGAAGAGTTATTGATGAGATTATATCAAGTGATAAAACACCTATCTTAGTAGGTGGTAGTGGTCTTTATATAAGAGCAGCACTTTATGATTATGATTTAAATGATGAAGAAATCTCATATAACTACGATGATTTATCTAATGAAGAATTATTAGAAGAATGTTTAAAGTATGATCCTAATTGCGATATTCATGTAAATAATAGAAAAAGATTAGAAAGATTTCTTAATATGAGTAAAAATAATAATAGTATTAAAAAAGATTCTAAACCAATATATGACTTTACTATTATTGGACTTACTACAGATAGAGATAACTTATATAACATAATAAATAAAAGAGTAGATTTAATGATTGAAGAAGGATTAATTGATGAAGTAAAATCTTTCTATGATAAAGGTATTAGATCTAAAGCTATTATGACTGGTATAGGTTATAAAGAATTATATTCTTATTTTGATAAAGAAATTAGTTTAGAAGAAGCAATTGAATTAATTAAAAAGAATTCTAGACATTTAGCTAAAAGACAATATACTTTTTTCAATAATCAATTTGATATGACATGGTTTAATACCAATTATAGTGATTTTAATTCTACTATTGATGAAGTATATAACTATATTAAGGAGTAATTATGCAAAGATATTTTGTTAGTAATAAAAATGAAGATATTTTTACTTTAAATAATGATGATTCTCATCATGTGATAAATGTTATGAGAATGAAATTAAATAATAGAATTGAAGTTGTTTTTGATTCTAGTCTTTTTATTGCAACAATAATATCTTTAGATGTACCTGTTAAATGTAAGATTATAGAAGAAGTTAATGAAGATGTTTCAACTATTCCAAATGTTATAATTGCGCAAGCTTTAGTAAAAGAACAAAAGATGGATTATATCTTACAAAAATCATGCGAATTAGGAGTATTTGAAGTTATTCCTACAATTACATCTAGATCTATTATTAAAGTAGATAAAAATGATGATAAAAAGGTCGTTAGGTGGAATAAAATTATGAAGGAAGCTAGTGAACAATCTAAACGTATTAATATACCAAAAGTAGCCAATATTTCTAGTTTAAAAGACCTAGTAAATTTAGATATTAAATATAAATTTTTATGTAGTGTAAAAGAAAATTCAAAATCTATTAAAAGTGTCTTATCAAATGTAGATATTAGTGATACAATATTATTTGTAATAGGTCCGGAGGGCGGATTTGATAAAAGTGAAGAAGATTATCTAATTGATAATGGATTTATATCTATTACTTTTGGTAAAAATGTATTAAGAACTGAGACTGCTTCTTCATTTATATTAAGTGCTATTAACTATGAATTTATGAGGTGATACTATGTCAGAACTTTTAAATAGTTTAACATCAGATAATTTAGTTTTGTTATGTGTCATTATGGGTGTGATAGCACTTATCTTAGCAATTGCTATCTCGATAGAAATATTTAATAATAACAAAAAATATAAAGCTTCAATAGAAAAAGAAGAAGATGAAGATAATATTGAAGAAGAAATAAATTTAAATATTAAAAAAGATGAAAATATAAAGTATGTTACTGAAGATAGTGAATTAGAGAAAACGAAAGCTAAACTTGAGTTAGCAGCATTAAGAGAAAGACTTAAAAAGGAAGAAGAAGAAAAAAACAAGCTTATTGAAATGAACTTAGCACTTTCTAAAAAGAAAGAAGAACCTGTTAGAGAAGAAAAGGTTCAAACTGAACCAATTGTTGAACCAGTTAAAGAAGAAACAGTTCAAGTAGTTAAAAAAGAGGATAAGCTTGATGAAACATTAAAGAAATTAAGAGTAGTTAAAGAAGAAAAAAATAACGAAACAACAAATTATGAAGCACATAGAAATGTACAAGAAGTTGAGATGCTTGATGAAGATGATGCAATTATTAGCTACGATGAATTAAAAGAAGCAGCTAACAATACATATACTGATGAAGAAATGGATTTATATGTAGATGAAAAAGATGCAATTATAAGTATAGAAGAATTAGAAAAATTATATAATGAATCTTTAAATATCGAAGTTACAGAAGAACCTAAGATAGAGTTTGAAATGAAAAGAGTTGAGGACTTACCTAAGATATCTGATGAAAAGATATTTCATAGTACTCCATTTATATCACCAGTGTATGGAACAACTCAAAATGAAACTGATTTAGTTTTAGAACAAACAGCTAACTTAGAAAAGTTAAATGAAGAAATTAAAAAGACAAATGAATTTTTAAAAACTTTGAAAGATTTAAAGAAGAACTTAGAATAGTTCTTTTCTTTTTTTAGAGGTGAAGTATGAAAGTAGGAATATATACTTTAGGATGTAAGGTTAATACATACGAAAGTGAATATGTTATTAATGAATTAAAGAAAGCAGGATTTACAATAAATGAGTTTGATGATGTAAATGATATTTATGTTATTAATACTTGTACTGTAACTAATAATTCTGATGCTAAAAGTAGAAAGATGATTAGACATGCTAAAAAGCTTAATGAAAATGCTATCATTGTTGTTTTAGGGTGCTTTGTTGAATACAATAAGAAGAACTTTGATGAAGTTATGCCTGAAGCTGATATTATTGTAGGAAATAAAGATAAATCTATCATTGTAGATTTAATTAAAGACTTTATTGAAAATAGGAAAAGAATTATTGATTTACATGATGATTTTGATTCAGAATTTGAAGATATGTTTATAGATAACTATAATACAAGAACAAGAGCATTTGTAAAGATTCAAGATGGATGTGAGAATTATTGTAGTTATTGTATAATTCCAAAAGTTAGAGGTAAATGTAGATCTAAGAAATTGGATGTTGCAATTAAAGAAATTGAAACTCTAGTGAAGAATGGCTATAAAGAAATAATTTTAACTGGAATTCATACAGGAAATTATGGAGTAGATTTAGGTATTAATTTTGCAACTCTTCTTAAAGAAATAGTTAAGATAGAAGGATTACAAAGACTTAGAATATCTTCTATTGAGGCTACTGAATTAACTGATGAAGTATTAGATATTATTAAGAAAAATAAAGTAATAGTAAATCATTTCCATGTACCTGTACAATCTTGTAGTAATGCTGTTTTAAAGCTTATGAATAGAAAGTATACCATTGAAGAGTATATGACTATTATTGATAAGTTAAGAAAAGCATCACCTGATGCAGCAATAACAACTGATATTATTACAGGACATCCTGGTGAAAATGATGAAGAGTTTAAAATAATAGTAGAAAATATTAAGAAAATAGAATTTGCTAAGTTACATGTATTTCCTTATTCAGTAAGAAAGGATACTGTATCTGCAAATCTTGCTCAAGTGCCAGAATATTTAAAGAAAAATCATACTGATGCGCTTTTAAATTTATCTTTAGAGTTAGAAGTAAAATATATGAAGAAGTTCTTAGGTAAGAAATTTGAAGTATTATTTGAAACTGCAAAAGATGGATATTCATATGGGCATACAACTAATTATTTACATGTTAAAGCATTAGGTATGGTTAAGAGTTCTACATTTAAGACAGTTAAACTTATTAATGTAGAATATCCATATTGTTTCGGTGAAATAGAAGATGAAGATTAAGAAAACATGGGATAAAGTATCTTACAATAGTTTTCTTGAATATTTAAAAAGTATTGGAGAAGAAAAGACTAAAGCATTTAATTCTAGAATTATTGATACTAAATATGAAATGATTGGTATTAAGACTCCGGTTATTAAATCTTTAGTAAAAGAAATTGCTAAGAGTGATATTTATAGCTTTTTAGAATGTGTAGGATGTACATATTATGAAGAAGTATTAGTTCATGGACTTATTCTTTCTTATATTAAAGATTGTGATGTCTTTTTAGATTATTTTAATAAGTTTATTATATTAATAGATAACTGGGCATTATGTGATACCTGTATTAATAGTTATAAGATAATGAAGAAGAATGATTTATCTAATAAAGCTAGTTCATTGATTTATTCAAATAATGAATTCTTAGCAAGAGTAGGGTATGTAATGTTTCTTGATCATTACTTAGATGATGACCATATAAATGATATTATTCATTTATCTATGATACCTAGTGAATATTATTACGTTAATATGGCTATTGCATGGCTTTTATCTTGCTGTTTTATCGAGTATAAGGATTT
The DNA here is from genome assembly GCA_946414595.1 of uncultured Clostridium sp. Taxonomy (GTDB): domain Bacteria; phylum Bacillota_I; class Bacilli_A; order RF39; family UBA660; genus RUG13868. Next base: position 17,093 of record CAMKPE010000002.1, on the reverse strand, counting down.
TGTCCTAGATTTACTTAAATCGAACGTATTGAGCCCTTTTGTGCAGAATAAGACTATATCTAAAATAAGAGATTCTTATAAAGTAAGTAAAGAAGATAAAGAATTAATAAAGAGTTTTAAAATTTAATTAAGCTCTTTTTTTAATGCTTTAATATGTAATATAGTTGTAATTAATATATTTAATATTATTGCAATTACTAAATTAAATAATCCTATCTTAAGAAAACTTAATATAAATATTAAAGATAATTTTAGAATTGTTCCAATAATATTATTAATCATTACATTCTTTGCTTTATTAATAGCTTGTAATACACTTTCTAGAGGTATTTGGACATATAGAAATATAAAGAAAGGTGCAAGTACTCTTAAATAATAAGTTCCATGATTAGTGTTATATAAAAAATATAAAAATATATATGGTTTTATAAATAATATAAGAGATGATATTATTCCAATAGTTAATGATATCTTAATTACTTTATTTATTCTTTTCTTAATAAGCTTATATTCTTTATTAATATACTTCTTTGATATATCTGGTATTAAGGCACTTGATAAGGCATTAGTAAAGAAACTTGGTATTAACAAAAGAGGTAAGACATATCCTTCAATTATTCCATATTCATTTATAATATATGATTGATTATATCCCATTAGTAATAGTGATGTTGTAATTATTATTGGTTCAAAGAAATATGCGATTGATCCTATAACTCTTGAAGTGGTTGTAGGAATAGATATATCAAGAATACTTTTAATATTGCTTTTATTAGGAATAAAATCTTTTACTTTAATATGTTTATCTTTAATAAATAATATTAATGTTATTGTTGATACTAGTTCACTTAATATATTAACTAATATAAGACCACTAACTGCCGTTATAACGCTTTTATTAAGTAGAGTAGGTATAAATATAACTATTAAAGATAATCTTGTTATTTGCTCTATTATAAGAGAAAGTATATGAGGAAACATCTTCTCTTTTCCAAAGAAGTATCCTCTAAGTATTGAAGAGATACTATCAAAGGGAAGTACAAATGATATAGATAGAATTGGTATTAATACTCTTTCATCTTTCAAAAAATATGTTATCAAGGGTGATATTAGAAATATAATAATCATTAATAATATATTAAATAATAAAGTTATTGGAATAATTGATAATATTAAATTTTTATTATTTCTTTTATCTTCTGCCACTAATTTAGATAGGGCAGTAGGAAGTCCCATCTGTGATATAGTCATAAATAAAGAAAATGTTGGGAATATTAACATATATAGACTTATACCTTCTAACCCAATTAGTCTTGTAGATATTATCTTTATTATTAATCCAAGTATCTTTGTTATAGCACCACCAATTAATAATATAATTGTAGATTTAAAAAAAGTATCTTTCATATGCCACCTAAGACATATTATGAAGATACTTTTTTATTTATTAGTCATCACTATCTCTTTTAACTCTTTTCCCAAGTTGGAATATTGAGTTTTCTCTAAATTTCTTCTTTCTTCTTTCTACTTGTTTTTCTTCTTCAAATTTGTAATCAAGTTCTAATTTAACTCTATTTCTAAACATTTTATATGCTTCCATAAGTTTTCCTGATTTAAGACCTATATCTCTTGGTCTATTAAGATCACTATCATATACTTGGTTTCCAATAACACCATCTAGTGTTATGAATCCAGTTAATGTAGTCATATATCTTCTTTTATCTACTTCTTTATTAGAATATACTTCATCATCAAATCTTAAGATATCTTTACCAGTTTCTTTTGTTTGATAAATATTTGTGAAAGAAGGGGAGATAAACTTTCCTTTTTTTACTGAAAATAATCTTGAATCAGCTTCTTTAATCTTTTTGTTATATCTTTTAATTATAATTGTATCTTTTTTCTCGTTAGGTATTTCTATTCCTAATAGGCGGCCACCTTTTCGATAATCAAATAGATTTCTCTTTACTAAGTTTCTTGGATGATAAGAAATATATGTTGTTTCTGTTGGTTCATCATTATATGTTTGTGATGTTATTACTAGCTTGTTTTGATCTACGTAATTAACAGTACATGATACTATTTCTCTTTCTTCTCTTTGACTCTTTTTATTTATTGCATGAATGATATTACCACTGCAATTAGTTACAAAATAGTAATAGTTATTATTTAATTTAATTGTTTTTGGATGATCTTTATTTTCAAGTACTATTACATTGTTGCATTTTAGTGATCCATCCATTTCTTTTACGCATTCTACAATGTAGAACTTCGAGTTTTGTTTTTGATATTCTATTTGATTTTCTTCTATTCTTTTCATATTAACCTCCTAATTCTTTCAATAAAAAAGAAAATACACCTTATAACTTGTACTTTCTCCCTTTTTATTCTTCTTTTATTCTTTTTATTATATTAGCATAACTGCAAGTCCTGCAATGAATGATAATAACATAACAATTGCTAGACAAATTGATACTATATTAATTGTTTTCTTACTCATTTTATCTACCTCATTACAATTATAATATAATTCTTTATTAAAAGTCTATTTATTTTGTAATATTTTATACGTTTTTTAATATATTTTATTAGGTGATAATATGAAAAGAAAAATGAACGTATTTAAAAAAGATAATTTAAAAGAACAAAAGAAGCTTTATATGGTATTAATTGGACTAGCATTATTATCTGTGATATTTGGTATAATCTTTATTTTCTTTATTAATAAAGATAATGTTAATCTAATTAATTCAAAAATTACAGATTATTTTTCATCTAGTAATAAAGACTATTTAAGTTTATTTATTAAGTCTTTAATTAATAACTTTATTTATATCTTAATAATATGGTTATTTGGCCTATCTATATTTGGAGTAGTTGTATCTGTAATTATTATGATGTTTAAGTCATTTTTATTTGGTTTTTCTTTTGTGTCGATAATATCTACATATGGTTTAAAGGGATTATTAATAAGCTTTATTCATATGTTTCCTCATCAGATATTATTCTTAATAGTAATTCTATTGTTAACGTTTTATGCTTCTAGTTTCTCATTAAAATTATTTAAGTATTTATTCTTGAAAAGGCCAATTAGTTTTAAAGAAGTAATGAGTAAATATTTAAAGATTTTATTAATTTCTTTAACTGTATCTTTATTTATATCATTATATGATGGATTTATATCTAATTTTTTAGTTAATTTGTTTAATTAATTGGATTTATATTATATAATATTGTTGGTGATTTTTATGAGTAAAGTTATTGTTGGAATCAGTGGTGGAGTTGATTCTTCTGTTGCAGCAATATTATTGATGAAACAAGGATATGAAGTAGAAGGATTATTTATGAGAAACTGGGATTCTACTATAAATAATGATTATTTAGGTAATCCTAATTTAAATAATAATATATGTCCTCAAGAACAAGATTATAATGATGCTTTAGAAGTATGTAATAAGCTTGGTATTAAACTTCATAGAATAGATTTTGTTAAAGAATATTGGGATAATGTATTTGAGTACTTCTTAAGTGAATTAAAGAAAGGTAGAACTCCTAATCCTGATATTATGTGTAATAAGTATATTAAATTTGATTGCTTTAAAGAAGAAGCAGAAAAACTTGGTGCTGATTATATAGCAACAGGACATTATGCTAAGATGGAAGATGGTTACTTAAAGAAAGCTAAAGACTCAAATAAAGATCAAACTTACTTCTTATGTGAATTATCACATGATCAATTATCTAATGTATTATTTCCTTTAGGAGATATAGATAAGTCTGAAGTAAGACGTATTGCAGAAGAATACGATTTAATAACTGCTCATAAGAAAGACTCTACTGGTATTTGTTTTATTGGAGAAAGAAATTTTAAACAATTCTTAACTAATTATTTACCAAATCAACCTGGAGATGTTATAGATATTGATACAAATAAGAAAGTAGGGGAGCACACTGGACTTATGTACTACACTATCGGTCAAAGAAAAGGATTAGATATTGGTGGTAATAAAGATAGATTGTTTGTAGTAGGAAAAAATCTTGAAAAGAATGTTTTATATGTTTCTTTTAAAGAAGATAATGATTATTTGATTTCAACGAGTTGTATTGTAGAAGAAGTTAATTTTAACTGCGAATTAAGACCTACTAAGTGCACTGCTAAGTTTAGATATCGTGCTGAAGAACACCCTGTAACTATTGAATATCTTGATAATAATGAGTTATTGGTAAGATACGAAGAAGGCGTTAAAGCAGTTACTCCAGGACAAGCATGTGTACTATATTTAGATGATAAATGTATTGGTGGAGGTCTTATTAAAGAAGTCAGAAAAAATGATAAGAAATTATGGTATCTTTTGTAACAAGTTTACACTTGACACTGTCAAATAATGTTGATAAAATCTAATTATAAGGTTGGAGGTATTTTCAATGGATAAATTAAATGATATATTAAATGAATTAGGTATTTCTAAAGTTAGACTTGCAAAGTATTTAGGTGTATCTAGACAGATGCTATACAATTATTTAGGTATGACAAGTATTAAAGATTGGCCTAAAGAAAAGTCAACTCGTCTACTTGGACTATTAAATATTAAATCTGAAGACGAACTTAAAGATCTTCCTATAGATAGTAATTATATTATGGAAGTTGAATCTAGACTTAATGATGGTGTTAAGGATAGCCTTGATAAAGAAGTATTAGCTGATCTTAAAGGATTTAGTAAGAAAGAACAAGAATTATTAACTGATATTATTAATTTATTAAAAGAAAAACTATCAGATGATAAATCTAAAGAAACTTTCTATGCTTATACATATCTATATCATTATCTTCAATCTATGGAGACAAATAGAGAATTAAAGTATATTCTCGCTTATATGTCTAAATCAATGGGATTTACTGATCCTAATGAATATGCATTTAATCAGGATCAACAGTTTATATTTGAAGCAATTCTATTCTCAGGATTAACTCTATATAATAATGGTGGTTCTTCTAAAGTTAAACTTGCTGAAGCTCATAAGAGATTCGTACAAGATATTGAACATAAGAATGAAGAAAAACTATCTAGAACTCAAGAGTTAAATACTGCTAAAGTACAAGCATTAAGAGAACTTGGATATAGTGAAATTAATGAAGAAAATGCTAAAGAAGTATTAGAAAAAATTGCAGAAATTCAATCAAGAAAAGTATAAAACAAGTCATTGCACTTGTTTTTTTATATATATAAAAGATAGGTTAGGGAAGAGATAGATTAATAGCTCATATAAGGCACAGAAATGCCCTATTTTCGTTAGTTTTATAATTAGTAGTATATTTAATCAAATAGATATAATTATAGTTATATAGTTATTTGTTCAAATAATAATTAAAATGATTAAATAAAAAGATATTAGAATATATTACCCTAGAAAAAAATATGTCTGACTCCCCTTTTATTAATTAATGAAAATAATAGGGTATGATGTAGTACTAAAATAGATATGTATTTTTACTTTTTGATGAATAATACATCATCTTATTTCTAAAAATAGATAAATAATATATCTAATAGATATAAAAAACATATCTAATTAAATAATAATGTAATTATATAATTATAAAAATAAATATTTAAAATTGATTTTAGATATCTATATGATTATAAGTTGTATTTCTATATGATATTATAAAACCCTTATAAAATAAAGATAAGAGAATATATAGAATGTATTTTAGATGTATAATTATGCATCTTTTTAATATAATATGCTACTTCCTATAATTAAAGTTATGTTGCATTATATATTATGATAAAAAAAGAAGAATTATTCTTCTTCCTCCTCTTCTTCTTCGTCTATATCATCATAAGGATCACAATATAGATATCTTTCTATAAATATATAATCTTCTATATTACTTTTATTTATTCTTATATCTATATCTTGTACTAATAATTCTGGATCAAATAATATTATATTAGATTCATATACAATTGTATCTGCAACTATTAGTTTGTATAATTTAACATTACCAATATTAATTGTATCTACATAAGATACTTTTTTAGTTTCTATTATAGAATATTTTTTCTTATCTATTAATTTATGATTTAAGGCAAATGTATACTTAATCATTCTGTACTTATCATATAAGATAACATAGAGTAGTAGGTTATATATAGCAAATGCTGTATAACATAGCTCCCCTTCTCCTAAGCCATAATAACTTATTAATGATACTATTAATCCAATTAGTATAATTAATAATTTTCTTATCAAATAAACATCTTTTAAGAAGTAATAAGCATAATATACACCAGGCATTTCATTAGCAATAGTAATTGTTTGGTATAATCTATTTGACTGGTCCCCTACTTTCTCTATCTTACGTTTAATTACATATAGTAAGATAAGTGCAATTATTGCATATAAGAAATATATATAATTAAAATTAATTAATACAAATAGGACATATACAACAATATATACAAAATAATTAATTATCTTACTTATTTGAATTTTTGTTGCAAATTTAATATCTTCTAGATAATCTTTTCCTTTAACTTGATAACATATATATCCTTTATATGATAATAGGGATGCTGCTAAAAGAACTAAACTAGCAAGAAGTAATACCATATTTAAAGCTTCAAATATATAATTATGTATTCCGTTATAATTTAGTTTTTCAGTAATAGATATTACTATTAAACATATAATAAATAGAATATCACCATTATTAAATAACTTCTTATCTATTATCTTTAATCTTTTATCTACTTTCTTATAATTAGTCATGAAATATGCAAAAGAAAGGGCTTCTAATAAAGTTAGAGATATATGTAATATATCTACATAATCACTTAATAGAGTTAAAGTAATATATAATGCATATACTAATAAATTAGCTATATTTGTATATTCAATTATCTTAAATACTTTCTTTTTAACAAAGTAATCCTTTTCTTTATCATAATCATTTATATATTTCTTTTTCTTAGAATTATAATATAAAGTAAATATTATATTTGTTAAGATTATTAATATTGTTACTACCATATTTATTCTCCATATTTATACATATATAATAATATCATTTAGGACATAAAAAAACAACATTACTGTTGTTTATTTTAGTTTATCTAAGAAGCTCTCCCCTATTTCTGGGGCTTCAACTTCAAAGTTTTCTGCAATTGTTGCTCCTATGTCTGCTAGGCTTTTTAGTGGCTCTAGTTTTTTAGGTTCTTTGAATCTTCTTCCAAATATAATTACAGGTACATTTTCTCTTGTATGTGAGTTTCCAGGAAATGTTGGATCATTTCCATGATCTGCTGTAATAATTAATAAATCATCATTTTCAAGCTTATTTAGTATTAGAGGTATTTCTACATCAAACTCTTCTATTGCTCTTGCATAGCCCTCTAAATCTCTTGTATGAGCATATAATGAATCAAAGTCACTAAGGTTAATAAAACATAGTCCAGTAAACTTTTTAGTCATTATATCAGTTAATTTATTAATTGTATCCATATTATTATATGAAGACTTAACTATCTTTGTAATTCCTTCTCCATCAAATATATCACTTATCTTACCAATTGAGATTACACTGAAATCATTATCTTTTAATGAATTCATAACACTTCTTTTAGGAGGTTTTACGGCGTAATCACATCTATCTGCAGTAAATTTAAATTTACCTGGCTTTCCAGTGAATGGTCTTGCAATTACTCTTGCTATTTTATATTCATCTTTTAGAGTAATTTTTCTTATCTTTTCACAATATTGATATAGTCTAGGTATTGGTATTACATCTTCGTGAGCTGCTACTTGAAGTGTTGAATCAGATGATGTATATATGATCAAACTTCCATATGATAAGTGTCTTTCACCTAATTCATTAATAATCGTCTCTCCATTGATTACTTTATTTCCTATAACTCTTTTACCTGTTTCTTTTTCTATCTCTTCTAATAACTCTCTTGGGAATGCTTTTTCATTGAAAGTTTTGAATGGTGTTGTACTTTTAATACCCATCATTTCATAGTGAGATGTTAAAGAGTCTTTTCCAACATTAGTTGGTTTAGCTATTGTATAATAAGCGTCCACTTCTTCTTTATCGCTCATATTAATTGTATTTAAAAATCCTAATTTTTCTAAGTTTGGAACGAATAAATCATAATTATCCATTATATGTTTTAAAGTATTTGCACCATTATCACCATATTCATTAGCATCAAGTGCTTCCCCTACCCCTAGAGAGTCTAAAACGACCAAAAATATTCTTTTAAAATTCATTTTTTCACATCCTATTTTTTGCTTCTTGGGTGATATTCTATATAATCATTTTGAACTTGCTTATTTGTTATATGAGTATATATTCTTGTTGTAGCAATATCACTGTGTCCAAGTAATTCTTGTATGCTTCTTAAGTCTGCGCCATTTTCAAGCATGTGTGTTGCAAAACTATGACGTAGTGAGTGAGGTGAAACATCTTTTTTAATTCCTTTTTCTCTTAATAATGCTTTTAAGATCTTAAAGAAACTAAATCTTGATATTCTTCCTCCCCTATTATTTAAGAATAAATAATCAGATACTTTATTTTTAAGTAATCTATTTCTACCATATTCTAAATAATTATTTAAAGAATCTATTATATATTCTCCTATTGGAACTATACGTTCTTTACTACCTTTTCCAAAGCATCTTATGATGCAATTTTCAAAGTCAACATCTCCTAGTTTTAGATCTAACATTTCAGAGATTCTAAGACCTGTTCCATAAAGTAATTCTAACATAGCCTTATTACGATAGTCAAATGGGGTCTTAGTTTTTATATCTAGTAATAGATCAACTTCTTCTACTGTTAAGACGTTAGGCAAAGCTTTTCTAAGCTTAGGTCGTTCAATAGTTAATGCTTCATCTTTATTTAATCTATTAGTTGCAAATAAATACTTATGAAAGTTTTTGACTGCAGTAAGCTTTCTTGCAATTGATGTTGTTGTATAATCATTCTTATTTAAATACTCTAAATAACTTTCTATATCATGTTTATCTACATTATCAATGTTTGTTTTCTTTCTTTCTTTTTCTAAGTAATCTTTATATCCTTCTAAATCCCTTATATATGAACTAGTTGTATTCTTAGCCATTCTTCTCTCAAATACTAAGTAATTCTTATAATTATCTATATCTTGATTCATATAATCACCTAATTATATTATAATACAAAAATAAACTTTTTTATTAATTCTTTTTTATAAGACAAATGTTTGATATAATATTTATAGGAGTTGATATTATGGATAAACCATTAGCACTTAAATTAGCACCTAAATCAATTGATGATGTTATAGGACAAAAGCATTTATTAGGTAAAGGTAAAATTCTAAGAAATTTAGTAGAAAACAAAAAAATACCATCTATGATATTATATGGGCGTCCTGGTATTGGTAAAACTTCTATTGCTAATGCTATTGTAAATGATTTAGGAGTTCGTTGTAGGTATTTTAATGCTACTATCAATAATAAGCATGATTTTGATGTTATTATTGAAGAAGCTAAGATGTATGATGGTCTTGTTGTTATTATGGATGAGATCCATAGATTAAACAAAGATAAGCAAGACTTATTACTTCCTCAAATTGAAAGTGGTTTAATTACTGTAATAGGTATGACTACAAGTAATCCATATCATAAGATTAATCCTGCTATTAGAAGTAGATGTCATATGTTTGAGTTACTTCCTTTAACTGAAGAAGAGATTATTGAAGGATTAAAGAAAGCTTGTAAGCATCCAGATTTAAAAGGAATAAAGATAACTGATGATGCATTAGAATATATTGCAGCGTTATCAAATAATGATTTAAGATATGCATATAATTTACTTGAAGTAGCATTCTACTCTTCTGATAAAAAGAAAATAGATGTAGATCATATTAAATTAATAAATAGTAAACCAGCATTTTTTCATGATAAAAATGAAGATGGTCATTATGATGTTTTAGCGGCTTTTCAAAAGTCTATTCGTGGAAGTGATGTTAATGCTTCCCTACACTATTTAGCAAGACTTTTAGAAGCCGGTGATTTAGACAGCATTTATAGAAGATTAAGTGTTATATGTTATGAAGATATAGGCCTAGCTAATCCTAATATTGGGCCAAGGCTTAAAGCAGCAATTGATGCATCAGAACTAGTTGGATTTCCAGAATGCGTTATTCCTATGGGTGAAATAGTTATTGAAATGGCTCTATCTCCTAAATCTAATTCAGCTTACTTAGCGATTAATAAAGCTTTAGAAGATGTACGAAGTGGAAGATGTGGTAAGGTTCCTTCTCATATTAATTCAACTGCATTTGGATATATTTATCCTCATGATTATCCAGGAGACTTTGTAGTACAAGAATACATGCCTGATAACTTGAAAAATAAAAATTATTATACTCCTAAAGATACTAGTCAATATGAAAGACAAATAAAACAAATAAAAGATAATTTAGATAGATTATTTAAAGGTTCTAAATAATCTTTTTTTTTATTGTAATTATTAAAATATATGTTAGAATAATTACTACGTAAAAGAGGTATTTATGAAAACAAAGACAAAATTAGCTTTTGTAGATCAAAATGGAAGCAAACTAACTATTTATCCAATAAAACCAATTGATGAAAAAGTAAATGAATTTAGAAAGCAACAGCTTTCAACAATAAAAAAAGAAGACAGAATATATCGTGCATTAGCAAGAGAAACTGGTACTTGGCATGAAACTCATTATTTAGATGACGATAGAATTTCTATGCTAAAGGACGATACATTTCCATCATATGTATTAGGATATGAAAATCCATATGATACTTCAATTAGTGCAACATATGAATATTGGAATAATGATCCAAAACACATTTTAAAACGATCTAGTCATGGGGAACAATGGGACGATGTAGTTAAGTCATATTTAGCTGGTGGAATGAATTCTGTACCATTTAGAGTTAACACTACAAATAAAGATGGAGAAATACATAATTTTCTTCCACTAGAACGATATATTGGATCTAGTATGGTTGATTCAAGTGGTCATTATGCTGTTATGAGAGGCATTCTTCATTTACCATTCTTAGCATACTTAGAGCAATTACTACGTTGTAATAGTATTGGTATTCTTGCAACTAGAACTGCTAAGGTTGATGGAAGTTTAGAAAAAATTCTTGATTTATTTTCATTCTTAGAACCACAATCAATAGATATTGATAAGGTTAAAGAAAGTGAAGGAATAATTCAACAATCTAATAGGTTACTTTATGGAAATAAGACATTTCACAGAGAAGTACCACTTGATCCTTTACAAACAGAAAAAGAAAGAAGACCTATTTCACAAGATTTTCTTGAACAGGTTCAAATAGATAAACCACTAATTGAACGAGTTAAAAAATATATTAAAACAAAATAAATAAAAGCAGGCATATACCTGCTTTTTTTATAAGCTCATTATTATTCTATACATTCCTTCAGCAATTTTCTTTGAACTTGATTCTAGGAATTCTTCATAAGTTACAACATTATCATTATTTGGTACATCAGATATACTTCTTATTATTAAGAAAGGAATATGGCATAAGTAGCATACTTGAGCAATGGAAGCTCCTTCCATTTCTACACATAAAGCTTTAAACTTCTTATTTATTTTCTCACTCATCCAAGATTCTGTGACAAATATATCACCACTTGCTATAACGCCTTTTTTAGCCTCATTTATAGACTTTTCTGCTAACTTGATTAAATACTCATCTGAATCAATAAAAGTACCTACATTAGGGATTTCACCCTTTACATATTTAAATGGAGTAACATCAAAATCATGTTGTACTAATTTCTCACCAATAACTATATCTCCAACCTTAAGAGACTTATCTACTCCACCTGCAACACCAACATTAAATATATAATCTACTTTCATATTATCTATTAATATTTGAGTAGTTCTTGCGGCATTTACTTTACCTATTCCTGATTCAACCATAATTATTTGATTATTATTCATTCTTGTTTCATAAAAAGTTAAATTAAATATATTGTATTTCTTTTCTACCTTAAAGTATTTCTTTAATTCTTTTAGTTCATCTTCTAATGCAAATATAATTCCTATTTTCATAAATATCACATCTTTCTAGTTCCTTTGAATTTTTCCTTACACATTTTTAAAAATTGCTCATGAGTTAAAACTTTATTACTATCTATACCATTTTCTTGCGCTACTTTTCTTAATCTTTCAACATTTTCAGTTGTAGTTATTATTGCAATTAATCGTTCTGGTTCTGTTTTAAAACTAATTGATTGAACACCTCCAGGAACTTCAGTTCCCTCTCCTGTTTTTAATACTATTTCTTTTTCTTCGTCCTTAGGCATAAATGCAAATATTGCTCCATAAGGCATAAATGTATCAACACCCGGATCAGCAAATTCTAAAGAAGTTTTGATATTTCCTCTTTGTGTAACATCTATTTGAGTAGCAAGACTTCTATATTTAACATTTCTTTCTTCAGGAGTAAATAATCCACCAGATTTAATAATTTCTTCAACTAATCCTATGTTGTTATTTCCATGAAATACAATAGGTACATCTTCACTTATTGATTCTTTAATAGATTCTGTATATGTTCTATATATATTTTTTCTTTCTTCGACGTCTTCTGCACTTATTTCTCTCATATTATTAATTTTACTTTGCAATGACACAATTTGAAATAATAATTCATTAATTGAGATTTCAAGTTCTTCTTTTTCTTCTTCATCATTATCAGCAATTGCATCTTGATATTTTTGTTTTAATACTTCTAGTTTTCTTAATTTACCGGCTAAAATTTTCTTAAAGTTATTTCTTATTAACTCAAGTTTTTCATTCATAGAATCACCTAAATATATTATAACATAAAAATAGCTAGTATTTTCATACTAACTATTTATCATTATTCATAGTATATCTATCAAATGCTTTTATTTCTGAATCATTTAGATCAGTTTCCTCTAATTCTTCAAATAAACGCTTTTGCTCTTTAGTTATTTTATCAGGAATTCTAACATCCATAATGATATACATATCACCTTTTGTTCTTCTTTTAGAGTTATCAATTCCTTTACCTTTGATTCTTTGTTTATCTCCGGTATTAGTTCCTGCTGGTATTGTTAATTTAACATTACCATATAAGGTAGGAATTTCTTTTTTGGTACCTAAAACTGCTTCTGTAATAGTTAAAGGTACTTTTAGATATATATCATCACCATCACGACTATATAAGTTATGACTTTCTACTGCAAATTCGATATATAAATCTCCGTTTGGTCCACCATTTATTCCTGCTTCACCTTTTTCAGGTATTACTAATCTTGTTCCTGTATCTACACCACTTGGAACATTAATAGTAATAGTTTTATGCTGCATTACTCTTCCTGTACCTCTACATGATGAGCAAGTATTTTCATAAATCTTACCTTTTCCAGAACATTTTCTACAAGTTGATTTAGACATAAATGTCCCAAACATTGTTCTTTGTTCAGTTGTTGTAGTACCACTACCATGACAGTCTGGACAAGTCTTTTCACCTGTTCCTCCTTTACCATGGCAATCTTCACATTTTTCTGATACATCTAGTTTAATATCTTTTTCGCAACCATATACTGCTTCTTCAAATGTAAGTCTTATTCTAACTAACTTGTCGTCACCTTGTCTTGCTGAGTTTCTTGATGATCCTCCACCACTGAATCCTCCAAATCCTCCAAAGATATTATCAAATATATCTCCAAAGTCGAATCCTGAAGTGTTGAATCCTCCATATCCTCCAGCTCCACCAAATCCTTGGGCACCTTCGAATGCAGCATGACCAAATTGATCATATTGTTTTCTTTTGTTTTCATCCCCTAAGACTTCATATGCTTCTTGTATTTCTTTAAACTTTTCTTCAGCATTTTCTTCTTTGCTTATATCTGGATGGTATTGCTTAGCAAGTTTACGGAATGCACTTTTAATCTCAGCATCGCTTGCGTCTTTAGATACTCCTAAGACTTCATAATAATCTTTTTTATTCATAAACATCACACCTTATTAGTCATTAGATATTCTTCTAAATTCATCTATTAATTCATTAAAGTATAGGAATGCATTTTCATATACAGTTTTATCTTCTAGATCTATTCCTAGTATTTTAAATGCATCATATGCCCAAACATTACTTCCTGTCTTAATAAATTTAAGATACTTATCTAATATGTCTTTATTTCCTCTAATTATTTCTCTTGCTACATAAGACGCTACACATACACATATTGAATATGAATATAAGTAGTAATTCATGTAGTAATGGCTTCTTGTAGCCCAATCAAGTCCATCAAATTGATTTCTTGTGATTGTATTACCATAATATAAATCTAATGTATCAGTAACTAGTTTCTTCATATTTTCTTTTGTTAATGAAGATCCAGTTTCTATTATTTTATACATTTCTTGCTCTATCTTACCTTCTCTTACAGCTCCGTAAAGATTAGATACTATTGTTTTAAGAATATTTTCTATTCCTGCTAGTTTCTCTTCTTTTGTTTTACCATTATTTACAAGGTAGTTAGATAATAAACATTCATTAGTTAATGAAGTTACTTCTGCGATTATATTAGGCACTGATCTATATACAATATCATTATTTTCAGTAATATATTGATGGTGTACATCATGACCGCCTTCATGAATTATAGTAGATACTGAAGTTAAATCTCCTACATAACTCATTAATATTCTTGAACTATGATCAAATGTACTTATACAATAACCACCACTGCATTTACCTTTATATTGGCAATAATCAATGTGTTGATCATTAAATACTCTTTCAAAGTGCTTATAATAATCATCCCCAAGTGGTTTAATTGCTTCTAAACACATCTTTTGTGCTTCATCTATTGTATATTCTTTATTATTATTTACTAAAGAAACAGATAAGTCATAAGATTTTAAATCAGGTAAACCTAATCTTTCTTTCTTTAACTCATAATATTTATGTAAATATTTAACATTCTTTTCTGTAACACTAACTAACGTTTCAAATACTTTATCGCTTAGATTTAAATAAAATAATTTGTTATCCCAAGCGCTATTATATTTATGTATTTTAGATATTTCATCATTTAATGCACAATAACTACTTAATAGTGATGAAAGTGTTCCTGAATACTTTTCAATCTCACCATAGAATTTAGAATATACTTCTTCTCTTATCTTACGATCATTGTTTCTTAATAATATACGTAGATTAGTAAGTGCTATAACAGTATCTTCACCATTTATATTTATTGTTCCATAATCATTTTCATTATTAATGATATTATTAGCAATATTTTGATAATTATCTGCTACATTACTTAATCTATTTACTATTATTTCATTTTCTTCATTTAATATATGATCTTTCATTCTATATATTTTATCTAAATAGAATTTATATTTTGCTAGTTCTTTATTATTAAATAAATTATCATATTCTTCTTTAGATAAACTTAATAATTCAGGTTCAAAGAAACTTTCTTTATCAGAATATTCATTATATAACTTTATTATTTTAGAATGTCTTGTTATACTTTCGTCTTTTCCTAATTCTTCATCTAGTTTCATTTGAATGAATGCATCTAGATTCATTAGTTTCGCTGATATGCTAAAGTCTTTCATAAGAAATTCTAATAATTTATTGCTATCTTTTAATTTACCTTTATAGTTATCAAGATCATTTAGAATAGATGATACATTATCATATTCTTTATCAAATTCATCATAACTTTTGTAGTATTCATCTAATTTCCATTTATATTTATTAGGAACTTCACTTCTGTTATTGTACTTTTCCATGTTTTCTCCTTTAAAACACTAGAGAAGTTCTAGTAATTCTAGAACTTCCTAATGTCATTAATTATTATTTTTCTTCGTAGTCAGCTTCTTCTACGTCGTTATCTTTTTTCTTTTTCTTTTTAGGCTTTTCTTCTTCCTCTTCATCATCGCCGTTGTCATTACTATCGTTGTTTTCTGCTTGATAATCTTTTTGCGCTTGTTCATATACTTTAGTTGCTAATGCCATTGCTTTTTCTTGAAGAGCTTCTTTCTTTTCTTTAATTTCATCTAAATCATCATCTTCAAGAGCTTTCTTCAAGTCTTTAATTAGGTCTTCAGCTTCTTCTTTTTCTTTATCAGAAACTTTATCTCCTAAATCTTTTAATGATTTTTCAGTTTGGAATACTAATTGTTCAGCATCATTTCTTAATTCAGCTTCTTCTTTACGTTTGTTATCTTTTTCTTTGTTTTCTTCAGCTTCTTTAACCATTCTATCAATTTCATCATCAGAAAGGTTTGTTGATGCAGTTATTGTAATAGCTTGTTCTTTATTAGTTCCTAAGTCTTTTGCTTTAACATTAACGATACCATTTGCATCTATATCGAATGTAACTTCGATTTGAGGTACTCCTCTTGGAGCAGCTGGTATTCCAGTTAATTGGAAGTTACCTAATGTCTTGTTATCATCAGCCATACTTCTTTCACCTTGTAATACACGGATGTCTACAGCTGGTTGATTATCTGCTGCTGTTGAGAATACTTGTTTTTTACTAGTTGGAATTGTAGTATTCTTTGGTATTAATACAGTCATAACTCCACCTAATGTTTCAAGTCCTAATGAAAGTGGTGTAACGTCAAGTAATACTATATCGTTAACATCTCCAGTTAAAACTCCACCTTGAATAGCTGCACCCATAGCAACAACTTCGTCTGGGTTAACTTCTCTTGATGGCTCTTTACCTAATTCATTCTTAATTAATTCTTGAACCATAGGTATACGAGTTGATCCACCAACTAATAATACTTTATCTATATCTTCTTTCTTAACTTTAGCTTCTTTCATAGCTTCTCTTACTGGTTTAATAGTAGATTCAACTAAATCACTAATTAAATCTTCAAATTTAGCACGTGTAAGAGTTACATCTAAGTGAAGTGGTCCATCTTCTCCTTGAGAAATGAATGGTGCTGAAACTTGAGTTGTAGTCATTCCAGATAAGTCTTTCTTAGCTTTTTCTGCAACTTCTTTTAATC
>CAMKPE010000001.1 GCA_946414595.1 uncultured Clostridium sp. | reverse complement strand
TAAGTACTTAAATAAACTTGATATATGGGGTATTAAAATACATATGCTTCATATACTAAAAGGAACAGCCTTAGAGCAAATGTATCAAAAAGAAAAATTTCATGTATTAGATAAAAAAGAATATGTTGATATCGTATGTGATCAATTAGAATACCTAAGAGAAGAAATAGTAATAAATAGAATTACAGGAGATCCTAGTATCGATGATTTAATTGAACCTTTCTGGTTAACTAAGAAATTCTGTGTATTAAATGATATAGATAAAGAAATGGTAAGAAGAGATTCATATCAAGGCATAAAAAAAGAGGAATAATTCCTCTTTTTATTTTCCTAATTTCTTAACGTAAATTTTTTCTTCTTTACTATATTCGTTTCCTATTATAGATAATGATTTGAAAGGTATTTCATCATGAGCCCCTTCATAAACATATAATACTGTTGGATCATCAGATTCTAAAGCATTATCTTCTACAACTTCTATTCCTTTTTGATATCTTTTAAATGGTACTAAATCAATTCTGTTATTTGTTCCTATATTCCAAATAGAATATTGAGTTCTATCTTGATCATCTTTATAAGTAATGAATCCAAGTGATGAGATACATTCTACTGTTTGTCTTAATTTATCTAAATGATCTCTATTAATAAATACAGTATCAGTACTCTTCATTCCTACGATACTATCATTTTCATCAAGAATTTCTCCAATTGGAGTTACATGATAGTAATCAAATCCACCGAAGCTTAATAAATTAAATAAGTCAAAAAATTCTACCATTTGCTTTTCATTAGCTTGATCCTCAATTATTGCAAGTGATGTAGCATCTTGAAATTTCTCTACTACTCCCTTACTAGATAATCTTCTTAAAGCATTATACATTTTATTATATCTAGCTTCTCTTATTTGTTTTGTTGTTAAAAACACTTTCCCATCAAATTCATTTTTTCTTTCGTATTTAAATAAATCTCTTCTTCTTAAAACGCTTGGATTAATAAATCTTGGTAAATACATATATATAGCCCCCCTTAATTAGTTGCATATTATACCACAAAACGAAAAAAAGAGCAAGTGCTCTTTATTTTGTTTCAGCTTTCCATAAACCATGTTTATTACAATAAGCATATAAAACCATTCCTTTAACATATTTACATTTAAGTACTGGTTCTTCTCCTGGTTTAAAATATTTAACTATTTCAGCGTCTTCTGATGCTGCGCTAATCCATTCAATATAATGATCTTCATCCATAACATGATTAACTTTAACTGTTATTTCATCACCATTTATTTCATATGTTGGAACATGTTTTTCTACTGCTCCATCAGTTGAGTTAGCTTTTAACGCACCCATTTTTTCTCCACAGCAAACAATACCACAATCATCACAATTACAATCTTCAATTACTTTTACTATTGCTCCACACTTATTGCATTTTTTAATTACAAATTCTCTCATATTATCTTCCTTCTCTCTTTTATAATATATCACAAAAAAAGACTTTTTTAAAGTCTTTGATTATTATTTAATTCGATAGTTTCCTCTTCATAACTAATTATTTCTTTTTTAGATATTGCATCTCCTAACATAATTAATTTATCATCAAGTGAATACTCATCCCAGTTAGGTGGAAAGTATTTCTTACTATCGTCATCTTTTTCTTTTACGTTTTTTAAATAAGTATCTTCAAGAATGGATACTACTAATGCTTTTTCCATTAAATCCTCCTTGCTTTTCTTACTGTTGGAACAGTACTGTATTTACTATCTATAGCATCAACAAATTCATCACCAAACATTGATCTAAGCATTAATATCATATCTTCTGCTCCAATAACTTTTAATGCATTATAATTTGCTAATACTTCAGCCATAGATGCACCTTCTGTTTCATAATAATAATCACTATCATGTGCTATCATAAGTCTATTTTTATCATTGTTAATAAAGATATTTCTTGTTTTAAATACTGCTGATACTATATCAGATACACAGCATTCTTTCTTAGTTCTCCAATATCTTTGTGCAAAATTTCTTTTATCAAGTTCATATACTTCTTTTGCAAGTTCAAATTCATTTAATTCTCTTTTACTATATTCTTCTAAGATAGAATCTAAATTATCTTCGCTAACTCCAAAAGATTCTAGTAAGTTTTTAAGTCCAAATGTTTTTATTACATAATGAATATATTTATAGAATTCTAAATAAATATTTTCTTTACTTCCATATCTTTCTTCCATAACTTCATCATATACTTCATAAGCATTTTGCTTTGTTTCAAGCATCATTTCATTGATTGCTACTAAGTTATGAGCAAAAGATCTACTTCTATTTGCTTTATTTCTTGCATTTCTATATAATTCTTCATTTGATTCATCATAACTTCTATTACTAAAATATTCATCCATTACATGACCAAATTCATGGAAAACAGTTATTTCATCATTAATAACATCATTTAAATATACTGTTGGTGGATTTGATATGTAATGAGAACAATCTGATGTTTTTCTAAATTTTAAACGATGGATATCAACCATTATTAGCATTTTTCTTAAGTTATCAAGTATTACTTCTTTATTTCCTCCAAGAAAATATTTTTCATAAGCATCAATTGCACTAGGAAGCATTTCTTGTCCTTTAAAATCTTGATGTTTTCTTAATATACTTATTATCTCAATTATTTCTTCTTCAACACTTATATTTCCATCAAGTATTTTATCAAATAATACTTCTGCTTTATCAACGAATCCAAGTCTTATTAAATCATTTATTAAGCAACAATAACTCATTGAATTAATTAAAGATAAATTATCATTTGTACATACTATCTCATCACCACGAGTTTCTAAAACACTGTAAATCTTTTGAATCATCTTCTCACTTGGATTAATCTTTAAATTAATTACCAAGTTTTGTAAGAATGTTTTAAATAGTTGTGTTTTCTCATCTTGAGAGTCATTTAATCTTGTAATAAGATTAGTAACTCTTGGATCAGGAATCTTATCTATATCGGATAATCCTATACATAAGTTTTCATAAAAATCATCGATTGGACCATTTTGTCTAGTATATATTTGTCTATAGTTTTCTAGTCTCTTTTTTATTTGTAAAGGATCAAACTTATCTTCAAGTTCCTTTCTCATTTTTGCGACAAGATATTTCTTTTCTATATAATTCATATCATCACCACTACTATTATAATTATATAATAAATTGCTTATGAATTATAAATTATTAAGCAAAATAAAAAGATAGTTTACACTATCTATTTATATTTGTTCATTATTTCATTTAATCTATACATTTTAGCATCCAACTGTTTTACTTCGTTAGAACAATTATATAATTCCTCTTTTACTTCATCAGGCATTAGTCCTTCAAATTTATATTTTATTTTATGATCTAGACTAGCCCAGAAATCCATTGCCATTGTTCTAATTTGTATTTCAGCTTCAACCATTTCTACTCTGCCATTTAAATGTATTGGTACTAAAACATTCAAGTGATAACTAGAGTATCCTGATTCTTTCGGATTCTTTATAAAGTCATCTTCTTTTTTTATTTGATATAGATTAGAATTCTTAATAATTTTAACTATATCGTAAACATCCGATAAAAATGAACATACTATTCTTACACCAACAATGTCGTGTATGTGGTCAACTAAGTTATCAACATTAACTTCATAACCTTTTCTAATAAGTTTTTTAACAATGCTATCTCTTGTTTTAATTCTTGATTTAATATGCTCTACTGGATTTACTTTATTTTTAAATTCATACTCTTTAATAAGAACATTTAGTTCGGTAAGAAGAGTTTGTAAAGCAAAATCGCATTTTAATTGAATCTCGGTAATGTCACCTAATTCATCAGTCAAATTTTCACCTTCTTTTCCTTAAGTGAGAAAAAAAGCCACTAAAGTGACTTCTATTCTTCCTCATCTTGTTGTTTTTTTCTTTTAATTAAACCAAATGTAATTACTGATAGAATTGCAATTAGTGCTGCTCCAATTCCGGCAACTTTAGCTTTCTTTTTCATATTCTTTCCTCCTTTTAATATCTACTCTCTCTAAGTTAATTATAATATGCTTCAAGTGTATAATCAACGTAATAACAAGTAAAGTATTACAAAGAGACACAAAGTTTACAAAAAAAATAACCAGATTTACTGATTATTTTACAAGTTCTATTGTTTTGTATTCAAAGTTTTTATATTTCTTTTTAATATAGTTTCCTTTGATAACTGTAGCAGTTCTAACAGTTTTTTCATCAATTCTAACTTTGATTTTTTGTCCTTCTACTAAAATAGTATCTTCAGAAACTACATATATAAAGATCTTCTTTGAAGCATAAAACTTTATTTTTACATAAGTTTCATACCCATTATCTTTTTTTATTTCTTTTTTTAGTTTTGCTTCCTGTGCAGTTACTTTTGCAAGTTGCTCTTTTTGAAGACGCTTTTCTTCTGCTAATTGAAGACGTTCTTTTTCTTTTTCTTCTTTAATAAGACGTTTTTCCTCTGCTATTCTTTTCTTAGCCATTCTTTTAGCTTCTTTAGCTTTTTCTTTTTCTAAACGTTCTTTAGCTAATTTTTCTTCTTTAATTTTATTTTCTTTTTCTTTTAATCTCTTAGCTTTAGCTTCTTCTCTTTTTCTTATCTTTGCTTCTTCTTTTTCTGCAGCAAGACGAACTATTCTTTCTTCTTCTTCAGCAATTGCTCTTGCTTTCTTTTCTTCTTCTTTTTCAAGAATCTTTGCTTGTCTTCTTGCTTCTTTTTCTTCACGTTTAGCTTTTCTTCTTGCTTGTCTTTCTTCTTTTCTTTTTTCTTTAGCAAGACGTCTTTCTTCTTTTAATCTTTGGATTCTTAATCTTTCTTTTTCTTCTTCTTTTTCAATAATTCTTCTTTGTTTCTCTTCTTCTTTTTTAAGTTTTAATTCTTCTCTTTCTCTTACAAGAATTCTTTTTTCTTCTTCAAGATCGTCTTGAATTCTTATTATTGTTCTGTCTGTTTTCTTGCTTTCTTTTGCTTTTTTAGTATTTTCAGGAACAACCCTTCTTGTAACAACTAAGTTATCCTCATCAATTTTGCTGTATAAATGTCTGTTTTTATTGCGTTCAAAAATCTTTCTTATATTCTCAAATATAAGAGTTAATACAAGTGCTAAAATAAGTATTAGTAATATACATATTAATATATTTTCCATAAAAGTACCCACTTTCCCCAACATTTTATGGCTGTTATTATACCACTTTTTATTGAATAAATCTATATAAATGCAAGTTTTTTTTATTTTTTTTATAAAAGTAGTTGACTTTCTATTTTAAAGCATTATAATTTAGTTAACAAATTGATGAGGTAGTGTATGGAAAAAAAGAGACTTTATAAAATGTCTAAAAAACGTTTTAAAAGCGACATACGTTGCTGTAGTTGTTTGTGTGTGCTTAAATCTGAAATAAAATAGTGGCTTTTTGTGGGCTGCTATTTTTTTTATAGAAAAGGAGGTGATTAGCATGACACTAAAAGGACACTGCACAGATGGATAGGATAATAATCCTGGTAGATTTGGTATGTGCTCTTTGCACATACCAACTATCACCAATGTTTTGCTAATTAGGATATGTTAGGAGGTTTTAGAATATGCTTATATGCAAACCAATAATTTTATTAAATAATAATTGTAATTTTAAATGCGTACACTGTTACGTTAGAGGTGGAATTAAACAACTACCAGTTGAATATATGAAAAAGTACTATGAAAATGTAATTGAACCAAATGGAGTTACATTCGTACGTTTTGCTGGAGGTGAACCATTCTTATATGAACACTTTCATGAGCTATGTGAATATTTAGCAGAAGTTCATAAAGATCATCCAGAAATTCAATTCAATTTTACAACAAATGGAAGTTGTGTTACTGATGATATAATTAATGACTTAGAGTTAGTTAAACCAAATTTAGTCAAAGTTAGTCTACTATCTCTTAGAAAAGATAAATATAAAGAGATTGTAGGAGTTGATCATGATCTTGATGATACATTAGAAAATGTTAAGAAATTAAAACAACATTTCGATGTAGGTATCAATATGACAATAATGAAGAGTACTCTTGGTGATGTAGAACCTTTAATTAAATTTTGTTTAGATAATGACATTCATGATTTATTCTTCTCTCAATTAACACCTGCTGGAAGAGGATTCCAAATAAGTGATGAGAGATTAGAGCCAGAAGAAATTGCAAGAGTAAAAGAATTAATAAGTAAAGTTGATAAGAAAGACATTGACATCAGATACGATGATGGATGTGAATGTGGATTCTATCAAGACTTTGTAATGAACTGGGATGGAGATGTATTCCCTTGTACAGCACTTACAAGTTATCCAGAATATAAGATAGGAACTTGTGAAGATAATGTTGAAACAATGAGACAAAACATTAAGAAATTGGTTCCAGAAAAAAGAAAGAAAGTTTGTTTCGTAGAAGAATTCGTTAAATACTAATGGAGGTATAATATGCAAAAAGCAATTCCAATGAAAAAATATGACATTAATTCCATTCACCTAGAGATAACAGGTAAATGTAATTTAATGTGCAAATATTGCTATAATGCTCAATTTAATGAGGATAAAAAGATATCAAATGAAATGTCTACAGAAACAATAAAGAAACTAATTGATGAAGCAAAAGAAATGGGTTGTAAAAGATTTATATTCTCAGGTGGAGAACCTTTTACAAGAAAAGATTTCTTTGAAATACTTGAATATGCTAAAGATTTAAAAGTAGAAATACTTACAAATTCTAAACTATTATTTTTAAATGATGAATATATTAAGAAATTAAAGAAAATGAAACATATAAGTGAAATTAAAATATCACTTGATGGTTTTGAAAATCATGACAAAGTAAGAGTTGGAAGTTCTTATAAAGATGTTATAAGTACTATTAAAAAATTAAAAGATAATGGATTTAAGATAGTTATTAATACTGAAGTAACTAAAATGAATTTAAAAGAAATTATTCCATTATATAATAAGTTAAAAGAATTAAAAGTAGATAGATGGAGAGTTGATCTTCCATTTATACTAGGAAGATATATTGAATTCTATAAAGAATATAAACTACCTAAGTTTGAAGATTTTATTCAAGTAGTTAAAGAAATTCTTATAGATTATTTAAAAGAAAAACCTACTTTTGAACTTGAATTATTTAATATATTTAAATCTGAAATAACACCAGATAATGTTATTGAGTTTAATTATGACGATCATCCATGTGCATATAGAAGAGGAAGCTTCCCAATGCGTCCTAATGGAGATATGATCTTCTGCCCTAGTATGGATTTACCAATGGCTAACTATGTTAAAGAAGGATCTTTAAAGAAAGCTATTGATAAGAAATTTTCTCATCCATTCTATGACATAAAAATTAAAGACTTTAAAGAATGTATGGATTGTAGATATATTCATTTATGTAATACTGGTTGTAGAGTTGACGCAATGTATTACTTAGGTGATTATGTTAATGTAGATCCAATATGCTGTAACTTAATGCCTTTAATTGAAAAAGAAATAATTCCAATACTTCCAGATAAATTAAAAGAGTTTTATACAAAGCTCATAGATACTAGTAAGAAGTATCCAAAGAAATATGATATTGATAAATTAGCAAATAATGTTAAATAAAAAATGCATTGAAAAATGCATTTTTTTATTTTGATAATCTTTTCTCATATTCTCCGTATACTTCAACAAAATCACTTTTTGTTAAGAATACATCTTGTTTAGTTACTTTAATAAACTTTTCTAGTTTATGCAATTCATATCTTGATAATGCTACATATACTATATAAGTATCTGTTTCTTTATATTCTCCAGTTCCTTTCCACCACGTAGCTCCCCTATTTAAATCATCTTTAATAAATTTCAATATCGCATTAGGTTTAGTTTTAGAAAATATTAATACACTACTACTTATATTTTGTTCATGTAATTTATCTAGTGATATGTTTTCAACAATTGAATACATAATTGAATAAATCATTGTTGATAGACCATAAGCTATTCCACTTATTCCAAATATACAGAAGTTAAATATCATAGCAAATTTACCTACACTAAACTTTGCATATTTATTTGATAATACTATTCCAATTATATCTGTTCCACCAGTTGATCCTGTAGAAGACAAGATTAGAGCGCATCCTATACCTACTAAAGTACCACCAATTAATACATTAGTAAGTAATTCATCAACAATCATTTCTTTAGGAATTGGTATTAACATCAAAGCAATTGTTTGAACAATTATTGTATAAACAGTTCTATAACAAAAGCTTTTACTAATCTTAAAATATGCCAGTATAAATAGTGGAACATTAAATGCAAAATAAATAATACTTGTAATATTATTTGATAAATTAAATATATCATTAAATAAATTATTTAATAGCTGAGATAATCCTAAAACTCCTCCACTATATAAGTGTGATGGTTCAATAAAAAAGTTAATAGAAAATGAAAATAGTAATACTCCTATAGTATCCATAACTATTTCATGTAAATCCCATTTAAATTTTTTGTGTAAAAAGTTTTTCATATTATCACCTTCACCCAGTAGTAATTGTATCATATTAAAATAAAAAAGAAAGATACTATTTTATTTTCTAAAATATTGGTATCTTTCATGTCTTGGTACTAATCTTTTTATACTTTGAATTTCTTTTTCATACATTCTTTCATTTCCCATTAAAGAAAGAGCAACGCTTGGATCTTCTGGTTCATATAAACCTGTTTCTTGATTATAAACATATCTTGGCATTTTATCTATTTTCCAATCCATTAATAAATAATTATAATATTTATCTCTTATGTTATCACTTGATGTTGTAATTACTCTAGGTGTTTCTAAAAAATCAAGATCATATTCTCCTTCTTGATTTATTTCTATACTAGACCCATCAGGTTTTTTTGTTTCTAAAGAATCATATCCAAGATACATTATACATATATCTTTCATAAGTCTTAATAAATCATATACAAAATAATCAGCAAGACTCATTTCAAGTTCCATTGGATGATTATATTCTTTTCTTCTTTGAAGAATTGCTCTCATTTCTTCTTCATCGCTAATTTTTAATATTCTTCCAATAGATTCAAAAAAGTTATTATCTCTATAAGCATTTTTGAAAAAATGTAATAATTCCATTTCAAAATAATCATAAGGATCTCCAAATCCTCTTTTTATATAATCGTCTAAGTTATCTATATCTCTTTGTATTCTTCTATAAAACTCTTCAAAAGTTTCATCATCATAATAAGGACATCCTCTATAGATTGTTTTATCATCTTTATCTCTCATGTAACTAACATATTTAATAAACATTTGTGATACTGGATTAGTAGAAGCTTGATGATGATATCCTTGTAATGTTACATCAAAGTTTATTAATTCACCCTTTGGAGAAATATATCCAGAGAAAGGTATTCTAGAAGATTTTTCTTCTTCTTGTATTTCTTCTTGTTTAAAATCTACAACCATAACTTCCTCCTTCAAAAAATTCAAATCAGTTTCTTATTATAGCATAATCTAAATTAAAAAACTAGGAGTTAATCCTAGTTTATTTCTATTAATTCATACTCACGATTTCCAAATCCTAAATCACTTGCTGCTTCTATTGTATGTACTCCATTTCTTGAGTTAACTCTTTCTAAGAAATGCTCTTTACCTGGATCATCTGATTTGTTTACTAAATCAATACATGCTTGGTCTATTGCAATTGGGTCTAGGCTTGCTAGTATTCCAATATCTTTCATACAAGGGTCTTCTGCAACTGAACAGCAGTCACAGTCAACACTCATATTTGCCATTATATTTACAAATGCCATATTACCTTTGAAGTATTTAACAACTGCAGATGCTGCATCTGCCATACTTTCTAGGAATGCAGTTTGATTAGAATTTTTCCAACATTCAAATCTATCTTCAGTTTTTCCTCCTGAATGAATTAAAGCTTTCCCTGCAGTGGAAGCACACCCAATTGATAATTGTTTTAATGCTCCTCCAAATCCTCCCATTGGATGTCCTTTAAAGTGAGACAAAACTAACATTGAATTATAGTTTTCAATGTTTTTCCCAACTATGTCTCTTTTTAATACTTTACCATTTGGAATAGATAGTTCAATATCTGGTCCTTCTGCATCCATTAAATCAACATTAAAATATTTATTCCATCCATGTTTTTCTATGACTTTTAAATGTTTTTCTGTTGTATCTCTTTCTCCATTATTAAAGGCATCACCATATGCAGTATTACATTCAACAACTGTACCATTAACATATTCAATCATAGGTTTCATAAATTCCGGTTTCAAATAGTTTTGATTTCCTTCTTCTCCAGAATGAACTTTTACTGCTACTTTTCCAGGTAAAGAAACACCTAATTTTTTATACAATTCTACAACATTCTCTGGTGTTATATTTTTACAAAAATATACTTTTGCTTTTTCCATATTTACCTCTTAATTACTTTCTTTTTTATTTATTTCACTTACTCTTATTACATAGAATTCATCTTTTGAAGGTGCTTTCCCTCCAATTGTTCTAGCATCTAAAAGTTTAAATATTTTGCTATTAAAATCATCTAATTCTTTTAATTCTTTAGCTTTTTCTTCAGATTCTTGGGCTTGTTTTACTAGTTCTTGATATTTCTGTTTTTTTTCAAGAATCTCAACAAAACTTGCTCTTGTTGATTTTTTATTAGTTAAAGATAACATTAATCCATCGTAATCTTGTGGAGCTGAAATATATACAGTTAATGTACTCCTATTAGTGTCTGTTACAGTAGTAGTTCCTTTTCCATCATCTTTGCTGTTTATACCATCCCACTTTGCTGTTGATTCCATTCTAAGCCCAATTTTATATGTTTTCTCTTTCCATGTTACTTCTGTAAATATCATATAATCATCAGTTTTATCTACATTATAGTAATTCGTATGACCATCAACACTTACATTCTTTTCTCTAAACAAATATCCAGTGTAATAATCAAATATTGCTGGTTGCATTAATAAGTATGTGCATTTACCACTAAATGCAAAATCTGTTGCTCTTGAATACTTTATTGGAATTGTTATATCAATTTTAAATTTATGTATTACATACCCATCCTCATCAGGTTCGCTTACTTCATAATCGTAATATTTATATGTAACAGTAGAATCATATATTTTTAGCCCCTCTGTTTCTATTAAGTTCCCATCTCTTTTAAAATATGGTTCTAATTTTGTTTGCATTGGTTCTTTAGCAGATAGTATTTCTATATCATGCTCTTCTACATAAGGTAAATCTTCTTTTGTAAATACTTTAAGTCCAAATAATACAATAATGATAATTGCTATAAGTATTGCTGTAATTATTATAATTAATTTTTTCTTATTCATTCTTATCGCTTTCTTTAATTATATAGTGAATATATATTCCATCTCTTCCTGTTTCAACTCCAGCATTTTTTGAAACTATTCTTTGCATTTTATAGTTTTCAATTGGTACCATACATCTTACTGTATCTTTTACTATTGAAAGTAATTCTTTAAAAGCTTCACTTCCATATCCTTGATTTTGAAATTCTTCTGTTATTACTAAATATAATCTATCTTCTAAATCTTTTTTAATAACAGCGTATCCCACTATATTACTAGAGTTATAACAACCAAATACTTTATCACCATCACTAATATTTAATTCTTTCATTAACTCTTCAGTTAAATTAGTCAATTCTTCTAAACGCATCTTTATCCTTCTCCTTTTTAGCCTGTATTCTTACTACTAAATTTAATAAGTACGTATCTACAAATACTTTAAATGATGGAACCCTATCATAATAATCTGATATAGTTTTAATATCATATTCATCTATTAAATCAACTGATTGTTGTGCTAAGAACAGTAATTGTTCCATACTAATTTCTTTTTTACTATTGTTTGAATGATACGATAATTTACATTTGTTTTTATCTTCATTATAGAAATCAATATATCTAATATCGTTGTTAGCTATTAATATTATAAAGTTACAGTATGTTTTAAAATGATTTACTTTTTCATCAAACGTAACTGGTATTGTATATTTTTCTCTTAATTCTTCTTCACTTATTTCTTTTTTAGAACGTTCAAGCAAATAATGAAAACGTAATAAAGTATATCTATGAAGTCCGTTATTAGAGATAATGTACTTACCATCTTCCACTTCTCTTACAACCATGTCTTTAGTATCATCATTTCTTTTTCTTAAGCCTTCAAGTAAAGCACTCCCTGATTCGTAATCTAAAAGTCCAAGCGCTCTTGTATGATATCCATCTCCTCCTCTTTCATAAAAAAGAGTCATTGTTTGTAAAATGTTTTTACCTTTGCATCTATCATTGTAGTTACACGCATCATGCCCCATAATGTCAGCTATACTAATCCTTCTTACTTCACGAACATCATCGAATACTCCAAATCTTGCTACTATTGGATTAACATCTCTTGTTGCTAAA
Source organism: uncultured Clostridium sp. (assembly GCA_946414595.1). Taxonomy (GTDB): domain Bacteria; phylum Bacillota_I; class Bacilli_A; order RF39; family UBA660; genus RUG13868. The sequence continues at coordinate 162,387 of CAMKPE010000001.1, read as the reverse complement.
ACATCATTACTTGGATCATTCATAAACGAATCAAAGTCAACCCCCATAGATCTAGCAAACTCTAAAGCTGTTTCATCTAAATCTACTTCATCTTTGTCTTCAAAAAAGTCTGACATGTTATCACCTAACTTAATTATAGCATATAAAAAGATTGGTTTCCCAATCTTTTATTTAAAATGAAAATGTAATTGAATCTTGAGTATCAGTTGTTTGAGTAGTTAATGTTAATTTAACTCCTTTTTCTAATACAAATTCTTTTTCTTTTGATATTAAACTATTTCCACTAGTTAATCCATATTGATCTACAGTAATCTTTAAATCTGTTTCAGATATCTCTGATATTGTAAATGTATACTCTTCTCCTAATAATTCATATGTTAAAGTAGATCCATCTTTAACGCTTGATATGTGTGTTATACCATCTACTGATACGCTTAATGTAGCAGACTTCTTTGATCCACATCCTACTACTACAAATAAACCAACAAATAATAATAAACTAAATAATGCTATTTTTTTCAAAGTATCATCTCCTTACAAATACATTGTATCACATTCTTTTAAGTTTACATATATACATAAATTATTTATTATATAATCTATTAATAATCTTTTTAAGTGATATAATTTTTATAGAGGTATCTATATGAAAAAGAAGAAAGTAATAATTTTATCATCTATTATTTTAGTGATTTTATTAATTCCAATTATTATTCTAATTGATCCTTTTAATAATGATAAAAAGGAAGTTAATAATAAAGAAAAAGTTCAAAGAAAGGCTTCTGATATTAGAAAAGTAATTATAGCATCTCAAGAAGTTAAAGAAGAAGAAAATTTTGATGTAAATGATGTTACTGATGAACCTAAAGGTGTAGATACAGATGATATTAAACAAGATTTAACTACTATAACTTGTCCAGATAATTATGTTTTAAACGATAATAAATGTACTAGTGTAGTTGATCCTAAATTAGCATGTCCTGAAGGAACTTTTGATTATTCTTATTATGATGTTCCAAAAGGAACTTATTGTGCTGATTACTCTAGTGGTAAAAAGTCAGATAATAACACATGTCCAGATGGATATGGTCTTATGAAAATAGTATTCTTAAATGGAAATAAAGATTCATATCAATGTTTAAAATTATATGAAAAAGAATACACTTGTGATAAAGGATATACATTTATTATTAATAGTAATAAATGTTCAAAAACAATTGATGCAACACAACAATAAAAAGACACTTATGTGTCTTTTTTATTTATCTTTACATACATCAACCCATTTTTTATAGTTTGATGCCTTTTCTAATTCTTCTAGTTTTAGTTTAACTACACTTTTTGAATTACCACAAGCTGGATAAACTATAGAAGAACTTTTTAAAGATTCATCTAAGTATACTTCTACTCCATCATTAATTCCAAAAGGACAAACTCCTCCAGCAGCATGTCCTATTAATTTTTCAACATCATCAATTGGTATCATCCTAGCTTTTGTTTTAAACTCATTTTTAAACTTACTATTATCAATTTTAGAGTTACCTGATACTGTAATAAGAATTGGTTTATCATCTACTATGAAGGAAAGTGTTTTAGCAATCTCGCTTTCTTTACATCCAATTAGTTCTGCTGCTTCCTTAACTGTTGCAGAAGATTCTTTAAACTCTATAACGTTATCTTCTAAATTATATTTTTTTAAATGCTCTTTTGCCTTTTCTATTGCCATTGTTGCCTCTTATTCTTCATCTTCAAATTCATCTTCTGCAGTTAATACAAAATAATCAGCAATATTTTTATTAGTTTTTTGAAATAAAACAAATAATTCTTCTAAAAAATCATAAATTATTGTTAACTGTTTATCTTCACTTATTTCTTCATCTGAATAGAATCCTAAGTTATAAAATTTATATTCATACCATTTATTATTTAGTTTAAATGACAATTCATTAATGAATCCATCCATAACTCCTGTATTAGGTAACTTTTCTATATCTATTTTTTCTATTTTATCTAAATATTTTTTTAATATTTTATTTAATTTTTCATTATCGATAGTTTTTATTTCTTTTGGTATTTCTTTTTCATTAAAAAATATATTATCTTTTGTATCACTTGTTATAAAAACACTTTTTAAAGAATTGTTCCAGGCATCTTCTAATATATATTTAAAAACAATCTTTTTTTCATAATACATATTTATCACCTTTTATACTACTCAAACAAATTATTTACAACTGGCATATCTTTATTAAATCTCACTATACTTTCTACTTTTTTATTTTGTTCTTTGCATAGTTCTAGATATTTATCATCCCATGATAATCTATATGCTTTATTAATATCGAATCCAATTTTTTCAATCCATTCAGTAACAACTTTGTTAGCATCTTTAGTTTTGCTTTTATTTTCAATTTCAACACATAGTCCGAATGGGTACTCATCTACTACAATTTCAACATCTTCATTTTCAAATACTGAACGATATCTTTCATAACTTTCAACTAAAGTTAAATGTAGAACATGTTCAAGTAATTGACATAAGTTATCATACTCTTCTGGTTTGATACTTACTTCTATCTCTTCTTCTTGATGTATTAATTCTTTTTTATTTTCTTTTAATCTTCTTTTCCAAGTAATCATACATTTAGAGACATTATCCCCAACAGTTTTTCTTACTCTAAAACGTCCATCAATTTCTTTAGAATAGAAATCAAATTCTTTCATTGGATGATTATACTGATCAGTACATTCATAATATCTTCCTTTGTAGTTTAACTCTTTAAATTTTTTAAAATGATTTATTACTTTATCTTTACTTTTAATTGAGTAATAAAATCTTACTTCAGTTTCCATAAAAACACCTCCCATTACGCTTATTATAACACGATTGTTAATTATGATTATGTTCTATTTTATCCCACTTAATATTTCTTACAAAAATTACTTTAATAAGACAAAGCACATAAGTAAATAAAAGCAGTGGATGCATTAAAATAGTTTTAATTTTAAGTACTGTTCCTACTTTAAATCTTTTTTCTATATGTAAAAGAAACATTGTGAATATAGATAAAATTAAATATATAAATAATATTAATAATGAAATACTAAGAAGAATATTATTATGAATTATTATAAAATCTATTATTAATAAAAGAACTCCAATAACAATAAATAAAATATCAAATATTCCTATAATAGCTTCATAGATAGATGCTCTATTATTTTTATTCTTTTTAAATGCTTTAAATAATTCTTTTATATATTTTCTTCTTGTTTCAAAATATCCTTTTACCCATCTAGTTCTTTGTTTAAAATACTGTTTAAATGTAGTTGGTTGTTCATCATAAAATATAGCTTTATCATTATAGAATGTTGTTAATGAATTAATACATGCGTAAATAGATAATTCATAATCTTCAGTAAATGTATTAAATGGATATGTTTTTAATTTATTAATTACTTTTCCAGTAATATAGAATCCTGTTCCAGATACATCACAATTTAAACTATATTTTGATTTATTACGATTTAATAAAACGTTTATTATTGTAAATATTAATGCTGAAGATACTGCTATACTATTATCTTTATTTTTAATATTTCTATATCCAATACCAATATCATAGTTTTGATCATATGTCTTAACCATTTCTTTAAAATAATCTTTATCTAATACATTATCAGCATCAAATACAAAGTATGCATCATATTCTTTTTTAGAAGTTATGTCTTCAATAACTTCCATAAGTGCATAACCTTTTCTATTTAAATTTAGTTTTTTCCTAATGAAATAATTAACTCCTCTTTTCTTACATATTTCAATAGTAGGATCATTCTTATCTTCTACAATAACATAAACATTTTCTAAAGGGATTTTATATGTTTGTTTAGAAATACTATCTAGTAATTTTGTTATTACTTTATGTTCATCTCTTGCAGGAATTAATATAGTAAAATTATGACTTTTCTTTTTCTCTTCTTTAGGAAAATTATTATTAAAATATCTAGTAATAAATTTAGATAAAAAAAGAATAAAGCCTATTGTTATAAAACATAAAGATATTATTAATAACATATTATCCTTCCTTTTCTACCATATTAGGAAATGCTTTCTTTAATCTTTCATCAGTATAATAATTATCTAAGAATTCTCCATAGAAAGTTAAAGGTTTAACATTATTGTGTCTTAAACACTGTCTTAAAAGTGCAGTATATGAAATAAACATATCAATTATAAGAAGAACAATTAAACTATGTAAAACTATATTACCTATTTTAGAAGGTATTTTTTCAACATTCTTAGAAATAAATGGATAAACATATTTTACAAATAAATAGCATAATAATCCCCAACAAAGCATTATAGGTATTGTTGTTCTTCCATTGATATTAAGTATTTGATCACTATAGTCCCATGATACTGTTCCTATAAATTTTTCTTGTAAAAAGTTTATAAGATATTCTGCAAATCCACATATTAAACTACCATAAAGGATTATATTAAAATCTTTCATTTTTTTATCTACAAAGAATTTAGTCATTAAGACTGCTCCAAAGCCATAAATGACACTAAACGGTCCATAAATAACACCACTTCTAATTTCCCAAAAAATAGTTCCATTAGCAAGATAATGTTCTATAAGATTTTTAATCATTTCAAAATAACAACCAAATATACTTATTAATATGAAAATAATCCAATACTTTTTATAACATTTTCCTTTTGCAAATGCTTCTTTTTTCAAGATATCACTTCCAAGTAAATTATACCATAATTAAAACAGGATAACTCCTGTTTTAATACATATTTTCTACTGTTTCTTTTTTTCTTTCTAATTTAACTATATCAACATTATATAGTTGTGCAAGTCTTGTTGCTTTTTGCATTGTTAACTCATCATCAGTAAGTACTAATACTCCTACTACTTCACATTCGTCAGCTTTCATGCATATTTCATTTACTGATTTACGATCTTGTAAACCATCAATTACTTCAGTACTTGGATAAGAATCATTTTTAAAATCATAAAAACTTTTTTCAGAAGTATAACCTGCACTTATAGACATAATTGAAGTTGGTCTTTTAGGTCTTAGTAGTAATCCAATATTTCTATCTAAATGAGAGCGTGGATTATTTTTTGAAATAAGTGAACAAGAAATTCTACTATCAGGTTCTCTAATATATGTTCTAAGGTCATGCCCTACTTCTTGTTTTTTTATTGATAATCGCTCTAAAGGTTTATTGTTCATAACATCATTAAAGTGTTCTAATTTTGAAGTAACGAATTGTCTTACTTCTGGATTGTTAATATCAAAATGACGTCCTGTTTCTTTTTCGTATTCTATAATAATATGTTGTAAATAACTTTCTACAAAGAAAGATGATTGATCATCATCAAAACCATTACCACTACTAGCAGCAATATTTTTAATTATATCTCCAACTAATTGATATTTAACATCTTTTTCTCTTACGAAATGTACAAGAAGAACATCACCTTCATCAATTTTTTCTAATGCAATTTTTTTGTTAATATAATCATATTCCTTAAATATTCCATTAATATTAAATATCTGATCTTCATTTGGAACAATCTCACTATCTCTTACTAGAATTGCTAAATCACAGTTTTTTATTATATCAACTAGCTTTCGTTGATATTCTATGTTCGTACTAACTTGATTTGAACTTAAAAGTGTTATAGCATTATCTTTTAATGCTTCTATTAAGAATATTTGTGAAAGAATTGCATTTCCGCATCTTCTATTCCATGATAGTAGTTTATCCATCTGCTCTTTCTTATCATCAATTGTTCTTAATTTATTGTCAATAGATGAAATATTAGAATTTTGTATTATAGTAATCATATTATTATTTAATATTTCTCTAATTGAATCATCATCATATTTTAATGCACATCGATTGTGGATATTTATTATATAAAAATAAAATGTTAATGATTTTGGATTAAAATCTTTATTCTTTATTTGTTCAATTAAGTCTTCTAAATATTCTTTATTTATTGTATCTTTCTTAGTTCTATCTACAAAGTGTCTTTCAGCAAGGATATTATCATAAAAAGCTTCATCCCCAAGAGCACTTGCTATTATCTCATCTTTGAATTTATCTATGAATGACATAACCATATCATATGTTAAATCTTTATTTTCAAAAATGCCTTCAATACCTTCTGCACTTCTAGTTAGAGCCCTGTAATCAGTATCGATAGTTAATATTTGTTTAAAAAAATAATTAAAAAAGTCATCCATAGCTATTCTCCTATTTAAATTATATCATAAAAAAGACTCTTTCGAGTCTTAATAATTGTTCATCAAAACAAATGTTACTAATGCATCTCCTGCAAAGATACTTGGAGTAAATTGTATTTCTCTACCATCGTAAGTATAATACCATCCCCAATAGTCTCCGTTTTCATAATCTGCATAGTTAGTTATTTTTTCACCTTTTGATGCAGCTCCAGTATTCATATCTAACTTCAAACCGTAAACTCCACCATCTTCACTAACTGCTACAGTAGCATCGAAATATTTTTTAGTCCATTCTTTTGGATCAATATCATTAGGTGTTTTATAATTTACTTTTAAATTATTAACTTTATTTGGACTCTTTACTTCTTTAATTGTCCATCCATCTCCATAAATAGGATCAATTCCAAAAGTCTTTTTCATAACTTCGCCGTAATTGCTTTCAGTTACGTTATCAAGTCCAGTACCAGTTATTTCTCCACCTTGATTAGTTCCAGATCCACCATTTCCTGAATTTGTGTTTGTGTTGTTTTCTTTCTTATCACCACAACCAACTAGTGTAAAACATAAAACGATAGCTAAAAAACCTACTAAATACTTTTTCATTTAAAGTTCCTCCTTCTTGCCTTTATTATATAAGATAGAAGCTTAAATGTCATTAAAAAAATAATGTGGCTTAACTCGCCATAGTCTTTTTTTACTTTTTTTTATATAATTAGAAATGAATGAAGGGAGAATATTATGGATAAAACAAAATTTGGAACATTTATTAAGAATTCTAGAGTAAAAAAGAATTATACTCAAAAGCAATTAGCTGATCTATTATATATAGATGTAACAGCAGTATCTAAATGGGAACGAGGGGTAAGTTATCCAGATATTACATTGGTTCCTGAAATATGTAAGGTTCTTGATATTAATGAACACGAGCTTATTCAAAGTTCAAATGATACAGAATTTAGAAAAAAAATGAAAGAAGCTGAAAACTTTAAGAAAGTTAAAAATTCAACATTTTGGTTTTTTAGTATAAGTTACTTAATTGCTATATTTGTATGCTTTATAGTTAACTTAGCAGTTAATGGAACATTATCTTGGTTTTGGTTAGTTGTAACTGGATGCTTAGTTGGATTTACTTTCATACCAACAGTAACAAGATTTTTTCAAAAATATAAATTCTTAACATTTGTAATATCAACATACTTAAGTTTAATGCTTTTATTTATTACTTGTTCAATATATACAGTGGATAATTCAATTGTTGATAAGCATTGGTTTTTAGTAGCTTCAAGTGGAACACTTCTTGGTTATTTTGTATTCTTCTATCCCATAGTTTTCTCTAGATTTAAAATGTATATGTTAGAAGAAAAATATAATAGAATTAAAAAATTCTTTATGCTTACATATTCAATTGGATTACTATTATTAACAATATTATTATTACTTGTAGTTAATATGTATACAAAAATAGATCTTGGAGGAGCAATATTTATAGCAGTTGTTTCTTACGGATTGTTATTTATTTACTCAATAATAGAATTCTTTAATGTTAATAGATTAATTAAATTAGGAATAGATGGATTTATTACTTGTATAGGATGGTATGGCATAGGAAATATAGTATCAAATTATGTTGGAGAAGATTTTGCAACTGAATACAAAATAGATTTCTCTGATTGGACTAATTGCATTAATGGGAATGTAATGTGCATAGTTCTATTCTCACTTGCTTCTATATCATTAATACTTTTAATAATAGGAATAATTAAAGATACAAAAAGAAAACAGTCATAAGACTGTTTTTTTATTTAGTTACATTGCGGAATATCCACCATCAATATATAAATTAGCTCCTGTTACAAATTTAGATTCATCACTAGCTAAGTATAAGCAACCATATGATACATCAATAGGTTCTCCAGCATGTCCAATTGGATGTTTCTCGCTCATTAATTTTTCATATGCTGGAAGTCCACCTTCCATTCTAGATCCTAATTCTTTAACAAGTGGTGTCATAATTGTTCCTGGATGAATTGAATTTACTCTTATATTATTCTTAGCATATGCAATTGCATCTTGTTTTGTCATTGCGAATACTGCACCTTTAGCAGCATGATATGGTGTTAATTCATGAGATCCTAAAGTACCATAAATACTCGATAAGTTAACTATACTTCCTTTTCCATTTTCTAACATATGTGGAATCACATATTTAGTACAGAAGAATACACCTTTAACATCAACATTAAATACTTGATCCCATTCTTCAACAGTTAGTTCATGACATTTCTTGTCAACACCAACTATTCCTGCGTTGTTAATTAATATATCAATTTTACCGAAGTCTATTTTTACTTGGTTAACAGCATCTCTAACCATATCTTCTTTTGATACGTCTACTTTGTAAAACTTAGCTATTCCACCATTTTGAATAATTTTGTTTACAGTATCTATACCGTCCATTTCATTGATTTCGAAAACTGCAACTTTGCAGCCTTCTTTAGCAAACAAAATGCTTGTTTCTTTTCCCATACCAGCACCAGCACCGGTAATGATTGCAACTTTCCCTTCTAACCTATTCATCATTTCATCTCCCTTATTGTTCATAGATTAATTATTTTTACAATAATATTTTATCACAAAATAAATAGATTATTTAAACAAATACTTACTATAGTGTAAACCATTGTATTAATGGCATAAACATTAACTGATATAGTTATAAAAAGTATTAAAAATTTATTCAATTAATAAAGAGTATATTGACATATACTCTTTTTTTGAAGTCAAAAATAATTTATGATATTATAATAGTGTAAAGGAAAACTTTTTATGAAAAAAATTAGAACTATTATTTCTTTATTTTTACTATTAACTTGTGTTATTACTTTAACGGCTTGTGGAAATTTAAATATGCAACAAATACAGGAAAAGATTGAGACAGAAGGAAAAGAACAAAAAGAAGACGTAGAAGAAATAGTTATCACTCTAGACACTGATGGTGGTGACCCTGTTCAAAATATTAAAATTGAAAAAGGAAAAACTGCTACTCTTCCAGAAACAAAAAAAGAGGGTTATACTTTTGAAGGATGGTATTTAGAAGATCAGAAAATAGATGATGATTATGTATTTGAAACAAATGTTACTTTAAAGGCAAAATGGACTAAGATTGAAGTAAAACCTGAAACATTTACTGTATCATTTAATTCTAATGGAGGTTCAAAAGTAAATAGTATTACAGTAGAATGTGGAAAAACATTACCTACTCTTCCAACACCAAAAAGGGATTCTTATAAATTTATTAGTTGGGCTGATAAAAATGGAAAAGTAATTTTACAAGGAGCTTTATTATCTTGCGAAGATGTTACTTTATATGCTAATTGGGAATATAATGGAACTGGAACTAATACAGGGCAAAATAATGCTAAAACTTATACTTGTCCTAGGGGATGGCATTGGGGTAAACAATACGTATTAGAGGGAACTAAATGTACATTAACACATGATCCTTGGCGAGTTTGTCCTAGTAATACTCAAGATGTTTATGATTTTATAGATGATGATTTTTGTATAATATTGTCAGATTATAAGAAAGGAAATAGAACTTGTGGAAAGATGACAATGCACTTTGTTGATGGAACCTCTGAAGAAGTTCAAGGTGTTAAAGTTGAAGCCGATACAACATACTGTTATTATCGTGAATATGAAGATCCTCGTGGAAATAATGAAGAGAATTGTACAAGTAGTGGATTTAAATGGGCAAATACATTAAATAAATGTTTTATTGATATGAATCATAATTATACTACTGAGTGTCCACTTGGTTACCAACTCAATGGTAGTTTACATATTAATGATGTAGAATATAAAGCTGGATGTTATAAAAAAGTTGATAAAGTGGAAACTTGTCCTGATGATTTTGTCTTAACAAATGGATATTGTGTTAAGACAATTGATGCTACTTTAGAATAATAATTGAATATGTTAAAAAAAGAACTATTGAAGTTCTTTTTTTCATCATAAAACAAAGTGAGACCAGTCTCACGACTAGTCTCTTCAGGGGGTTTTGGTTGAATACACTCTAACATTATATAACCGTTAGAGTGAAACGCATAATGTTTTATCATCATGCATCTTAATCATAATATGGATTGATACAAAAGTCAATTAGTTAAGTATAATTTTTTGTATTTACTTTTTTTATTATAATGCTATAATGGTCGTAAAGATAGTTGTGAGGTGGGTTATGGAAAAGCTAAAAGTAAGCAAATGGAACGATAGTAATCGCGATGAAGTAAAAGGAGTTTTGTTATCTAGAGGAGATCAATGCTTAGATATTTCTTTTCAAGGTAATTTAGATCTTTATTTCTCATTAAAAGATTACGAAAAAGATAATACTTTTGTTATTGGAAAAGATAATCATGAAGTATATAGTGCATTCGATAATTTATATAATTCAGTAATGCAAGGTAATATAGTTGGATTTAACTATAAAAAAAGAGCTAAGGAAACTGGTTTGGTTGAAGGAAAAAAGATTATATGGAGAAGTGATGACTACGAACTAGATGTAGCACCTTACTTAGAAATTGAAAAACTAGAAAATGCCTATTTATTAAAGCTTGATAGACCTACTCCAGAAAGGCAATTAGATTGTTTAGAAGAATTTGGGCTTGCGAATCCAACATTAACAGTTAGATTAAGAAACAGTGGTTCTTTATATACCCCATTCAATGTACTATTTATGGAACTATTTAATAATTTAATGGAAATAAATACTGAAGCTCATCAAATAGATATAGATGAATACTTAATAGATAAACAATTAGAAGAAGGAAAATCTCTTCAAAAAATATTATATTCAAAAAAGAAATCTGCTTAAGATTTCTTTTTTAGTTTATTTTATTATTAATTGTACATAATACTCTTGAGGAGGATATTATGACACAAAAAGAATTATTATATGTTGAAGATGCTATTGGTCATGAAGATGCTATTATACAAATAGTTACTGAATCAATTAATAATATGGAAAATGAAGAATTAAAAGACTTTCTTGAAGAAAAACTAAATGAACATATTGCTTTCAAAGTAGAACTTATGAATTTATTGGAGGATTATGCTAATGAATGATAGATTACTTATGGAAAACTACTTATTAGTACTTAAAAGTACTGTAGAAGTATATGTTCATGGTACTTTAGAGAGTTCTAATCAAACTATTAGAGAACTACTTAAAGCAGGTCTTGATAATACAATGAATCATCAAGCTGATACATATGATATTATGACTACTTTTGGTTGGTATAGCATCAATAATGTAAAACAAGCACAAATTAAACAAACATATAATAAAGTAAATAAAGACAATTAAAGTAAAAAAATGATTTCTTTTTATAATAAATGTGGAAATCATTTTTTATTTATGATAACATTTTATTATAGAGGTGACTAAAATGGCACATCAAAATAATAGTTATAACAATTATAATAATTTTAATAATAGTTTTAATGCAAATATGCCAGGACAGCAAGATTACTTTGAATCTCAAAAGAAAACTTTAACTGAATTAAATCAAAAAGAAACTAAACTAAAAAGTGATATTAAATTTGGAGTATCAGTAATAATTGTTGTTGCAATAATAGTTTTATTAGTTATAGGAATGCTTATATTTGGTAAAGGTGGTTCAAAGCCTGAAAACGAGACTCCTGATGAACCAATTGGTACTAAGTACATTGGTGATGATAGAATTGGATATCTTCGTGTACCAGCAGATTGGGAACAATTTATTGAATTAGGTAACAGTACATTAATGTATGCTGATCCTACTAAGACATATATTGTTGCAATAGATGCTACTACTAAAGGAGATTCTTCATTAGAAGTTGTTGCAGAAGAAACAGCTAAGAAGTTAACTTCTGGTGATTATAAAGAAGTATCTGCTAAGAAAACTAGATTTGTAAATACTGAGGCTTATTTAGTATCTGCATTCTCTACTACAGAAAGTAAATGGGTATTAAACTGGATGTTTATTCTTGAAGATAATTTAATTCATATTGTAAGTTTTGAAACACCAAACACTGAAGGACAATATGAAGATATACCTCAAACATTTACAATGAAATTGCCAAAAACAGATGATAATAAAAAGAGTACTGAATAGTACTCTTTTTTAATCTGACTTTATAGAATTTATAAGTCTTATTTTTAATTCATCATTATCATAATCATGATTCAATAGATATTCTTTTGAATCATTTTTTGCTTGTACTAATATCTTGTAATCTATTCTTAGATTAGCAATCTTAAATGTCATATCTCCACTTTGTTTAGTACCAAATAAGTCTCCTGAACCTCTTAGTTTAAAGTCTTCTTCACTTATTACAAATCCATCATTACATGTTTCCATGATTTGTAATCTTTTTTCATCTTCTTTATCACTAATTAGTAAGCATTTAGATTGTAGTGAACTTCTTCCTACTCTTCCTCTTAGCTGATGTAATGTAGAAAGACCAAATCTATTAGCATCAAATATAACCATCATAGTAGCATTTGATACATCTACTCCTACTTCTATTACAGTTGTACTTATTAATATATTAACTATATTTTGTTTAAATTCACCCATAATAAGATCTTTTTCTTTAGATTTCATCTTACCATGTACTATATCTATCTTATATTTGTTTCCAAATATTAGATTCATTTTATCTCTTAATGTATATACATTAGTTAAATCAAGTTCTTCATTTTCTTCGATTAATGGAGCAATTACATATATTTGATGTTTATTTATTAACTCTTGTTCCATTAATTTATAAACATCTTTCATTTCTTTATTATTAAATACTTTAGTCTTTACAGGAAGTCTTCCTTTAGGCATTTCTTTAATAATAGATACATCCATATCTCCATAGATTGTTAATGCATATGTTCTTGGAATAGGAGTTGCACTCATATAAAGTACATCTGGTTTAACTCCCTTATTCTTTAAGTTAGATCTTTGGTTAACTCCAAATCTATGTTGCTCATCTGTTACAACAAGACCTAGGTTATTATACTCTACTTCTTCTTGAATTAAAGCATGTGTTCCTACAATTATATTGATAGTACCATTCTTTAAATCATTATATATTGGCATCTTATCTTTCTTAGTTATTGATCCAGTTAATAGTTCTACAACAACATTAGTATCCTTAAATAACTCTTTCATGTTGTTATAGTGTTGTATTGCAAGTATTTCTGTTGGAGCCATTAAAGCACTTTGGTAACCACATAAATAGTTATAATACATTGCAAGTATAGCAACTATTGTCTTACCACTTCCAACGTCTCCTTGTAATAATCTATTCATTCTAGTACTACTAGATAAATCTTTAATTATTTCATCAAGAGCAGCTTTTTGATCATTTGTTAATTCAAATGGAAGTTTCTTAACAAATTCATCAATGCTCTTATCTGTCTTTCTTTCAACACCAGCATTATTCTTTTTATTTGATTCTCTTAAATAATTGATCTTAAACATAAATTCAAATAATTCTTCATATTTAAGTCTCATACTAGCTTCTTTTAATTTGTCATAATTTGGTGGATTATGAACAATATTTAAAGCAGTCTTTTTATTTAAGAAATTATACTTATCAAGCAAATACTTAGGAATATTATCATTAATACAATTTCCATAAGCCATTAAAGCATTATTTATTGCATTTATTAGAATCTTTTGAGATAGTCCACTAGTTGAATGATATACTGATTCTATTTTATCTTGATTAGTTAATACACCAAATTTGATATCAGATGCATTAATTATGTTCTTAGAAGAGTCATATTTACCTATTACGATTATCTTTTCCCCAATAGGTAGACTTTGTTTTAAGAAAGCTCTTCCAAAGATTGATACTCCTACCATTCCATTTGGAGTACTTAATCTAAAGTTTAATTTATTAGCTCCTCCTCTAAATCTTATTACAAGAGGAATACTCTCTACTTTTCCATCAACAACTATCTTTTGTTCTGGATCAGTAACATTCTTTAAATCTGTTCTTCTTAATACATCATATCTAAAAGGATAATGTGTTACTAAATCATCTATTTCATAAATACCTAGTTTATTAAGTAATAATTCTGTTTTTGGTCCAATACCTTTTACTTTAGATAATTTGTCCATACTATCACTTCCTGTGGTGTATTATATCATATTTTGTTATTTTTTAAAAGAAAAACATTGTTATTTTTCAAACAATGTTTCTTGTACAGTACATACTAATGATTCATCCGATTTAATAGTATTTTCATCTACAATTGTAAAAGATAATTCTTCGTTTCCTTCTAAGTCTTGATATGAATTTGCAGAGTTCTTTAGTTTTAACTTGGTATCTGTCAATTCATAAGTACCAGTTATATTTAAATATTTCTCACAAACATTTATATATAATGAGTAAGTTCCGTCGTTATACAACGTAAGTTTAGCATTTTTATCATTCTTTACTATATAAGTTCCTAGTAAATCTTTTTTCTTTAAAGTTCTTCTTTGCTCAATAATTAATGGCTGTTCTTCATCATATATTTTTGCTTGCATGCTATTAACACTTGATGTTGCAAATGCTATAGCAATTGTCCCGAGTATTCCAAAAAATAAACTACTGCTTTTCACAAGAAATCCTCCCTTCTTTTTCCCTTTTGTACCTATAATATATATTGAAAAATAAGAAAAGTAAATTTAATTAAAAAAAATATTATTTTACTTGACATTTTTTGACCTTTCGATTATTATAAAAACTACCAATTCGAAATTGGCGAATTGGTCGCTAGTATCACACTAGCCAACCCCTTTTTATTCTTTTTATGAGGTGCCTTCTCAGGGGGAGGCACTTCTTTTTTTGTGTTTTTTTTGTTTATTAGGTATAATTGTTTTAGATGAGGCAAAAAGATGGAAAAAAAGAAGCTTAAACTTAAAAAACTTAATCTTGTTTTGTTTATATTTATTTGGGCATGTATCTTTGGTGCTATGCTTTCTTTATACCATATATTAATGTGGAAATTAGATGGTGATAGTATTAATGATCAGCTTGAAGAAATTGAAAGAATTACTGAAGTTGTTGAAGTAGATGAAACAAGTAATAATATAGAGATTATTGAGCAGAAAGATACTGTTGATGAATTCAATCCATATTGGGAGTTTATGAAGATGAACCTTATATCTGTTGATTTTGCAGATTTAAAGGAAGCTAATAGCGATACAGTTGGATGGATTCAAGTAAATGGTACTAATATCAATTATCCATTTGTTCAAACAGATAATAATACTTATTATTTGAAACATTCATTTAATAAGAGTTATAACTCTGCTGGATGGATATTCTTAGATTATAGAAATAGTTCTAATCTCGAAGATAGAAACAATATTCTTTATGCACATGGAAGACTTGATAATACGATGTTTGGATCTTTAAGAAATACTCTTACTAATGGATGGTTAGATAATAAAAGTAATTATGTATTTAAGACTTCTACTTTAAAAGAAAATAGTATGTGGCAAGTATTTAGTGTTTATAAGATACCTGTAACGAGTGATTATATAAAAGTTGATTTTAAAAGTGATGAAGAGTTTCTTGCTTTTGCTAAGATGTTAATAGATAGAAGCGCTTATGACTTTAAAGTAAGTGTATCAGAAGACGATAAGATACTTACCCTATCTACTTGTTATGATGATAAGTATAGAATGGTATTACATGCTAAATTAATTAAAAGAGAAAAGAGATAAAAAAAAGAGCAAATGCTCTTTTTTATTATTCTTTAATTACATAATGTTTTGGAAGAATTGCTTTTTTAAGTTCTTTTACTACTTCTTTCATTGATTTATCTTTTATCTCTGCTGCTGCAGCGTTTTTTCCTCCTCCACCGCCAAGTTCTCCCATTATAAGGTTAGCGTCAAGTGTTGGTTGGCATCTTGCTTTAACAGCAATTCTACCATCACCAATGTTACCTACAACAAAAGCTCCATCTATTTTCTTATCTAGTAAGTTATCTGCTGTTTTAGATAATTCTGTATCAGTATATACTTTATCTTCATCACCTACAGTTAGTTTAACTCTACATTCAAGAAGAGTTGCTGCTGCAGCTAGTCTATCTACTTTCATATTACTAAATATATCTTCAGTAAAGTACTCCAGAGCATCACACATATTAGCACCTGATTTAACAAGTATCTTAAGTGCTTCATGCATTCTATCTGTTTCTTTCTTTTTCATTCTTCCTGTATCAAGTAAGATACCTGCATATAACATATTTGCTATATCTGTTGGTATCTTTATTTTATTGGCTGCTAATAAAAGTGTTACTATCTCTGAAGTTGATGTTGCATTAGTATCAATATGTTCTATACAAGAGTCAAATGTTTCTGGGCTTTTAACATGGTGATCTATTATAGCAAGATGATTTCTATCTATATTTTGTTCATAGACTCTACAAGGTTTACTTGCATCACAAATAATATTGAAATCATTTGGTCCTTTTAATGGTTCATATTGTTTTACACCGATAAGTGGATATCTACCTTTGCACTGTTCAATCATGGCTTGAACACCATCATCTAACTCACACATTGGATTTCCTATTAATATATAATTGTCTTTCTTCAAAGCTTCTGTTAATAAAGAAACTCCTAATGAAGAACCTACAGCATCAAAGTCAGGTTTTAAGTGAGGCATTATAAATACTTTATCACTTTCTATAATCTTTCCTTCAAGTGCTGTTTTAAGATTACTAATTCTTAACAAAAGAATCACCTCTATGAACAATTATTGTACCCAAAAAGAAAGATTTGTCAATTTGACAAATCTATTATTTTGTGCATAGAAAAAAGAGTATTTCTACTCTTTCTTTGTTAATGATTCGTAGTATTGGAATCTTTGTTCTGCATTTGCTTGATTTTGTTCATATAATGAATCTTTAGCATCTTTATTTACTGATGCAAGTGAAGCATATCTTGTTTCACCATCTAGGAATTCTTTATATTTAGAGAAATCAGCTTTAGAGTCAAGTGAGAACTCTTTAGTTTCAGGATTATATCTGAATATTGGGAAGTATCCAGCTTCAGTAGCACGTTTTTCTTCTCCAACAGAGTCTCCCATTCCAACTTTTAATCCTTGTGCTATACATGGAGCATAGGCAATAATAATTGATGGTCCATTATAGTTTTTTGCTTCTTCAAATGCCTTAATAGCTTGCATTTGGTTAGCTCCTAAAGATATTGTTGCGACATATACATGTGGATAAGTAAGAGCCATCTTAGCTAAGTCTTTCTTAGCTACTGTCTTACCTGTTGCAGTAAATTTAGCAACACTTCCAACTTTACTTGATTTAGAAGATTGTCCTCCTGTATTTGAGTATACTTCTGTATCAAGTACTAATATGTTAACATTTTCTCTATTAGATAATACATGATCAAGTCCATTGTATCCAATGTCATATGCCCATCCATCTCCTCCAACAATCCAGAATGATTTAGATTTGATGAATTCTTTCATTTCTGTTAATCCACTAATATTTAATGCATCAACTTTATCATAAACGTTACAACTTGTTTCATAATCAGTTGTATTAACATAGTTTTCTAATAATTCTTTGTATTCTACACTTACATTTTCTAGATTATCACTAATAATCTTTTTAACTTTTTGTTTATGAAGTTTATCTGCAAGTGCAAGTCCATAACCAAATTCAGCATTATCTTCAAATAATGAGTTAGCCCATGGAATGCTGTAAGAAGTTGCAGGAATGCTTCCTCCATAGATTGATGAACATCCAGTTGCATTACTGATTACTAATTCTCCACCAAATAATTGAGTTAATAATTTCAAATAAGGTGTTTCTCCACAACCAGCACAAGCTCCTGGGAATTCTATTCTAGGACGAGCAAATTGACTTCCTTTAATTGTAGCAACATTCATTGGTTTCTTTTCAGTTACTTTATTATATAAGTAATTATTTGCTTCAACAGCTGCTTCAGTTTTAACATCTTTTGTAGGATTCATAGCAATAGCTTTTTCTCCTTGTTTTCCAGGACATACTTTACTACATAATCCACATCCAGTACATTGATCCATATTAACACTTATTGTGAATTTTAAGTTTTGATCTTTGATCATAGCATCTTTTAAGTTCTTCTTAACTTCTTCTGGAGCATTTGCTGCTTCTTCTTCATTTAATAAGTATGGTCTAATAACTCCATGAGGACATGCTAGAGAACATTGATTACACATAATACATTTTTCAGGATCATAGCAAGGAAGAACATCTGTGATATCACGTTTTTCATCTTTACTCTTTCCACCTTCAAAAGTACCATCTACATAAGTCTCTAATTTACTTACAGGAAGTTCATTTCCTTTTCTTGCAATAATTAAATCAAATACAGATTTTTCTTCACGAGATAAGTCAAGAGAACCAGTATTTAAGTTTCCTGTATCTACTTCTTCTAGTGTCTCTAATGCTTTATCAATTGCACTTATGTTTTTATCAATAACTTCTCTTCCTTTATTAGCAAATAAAGTTTCAAGAGATTTTTTAATTTCACTAATAGCAAAATCAAAATCAATTAATTTACCAATTTTGAATATTACTGTAGCCATTACTGTATTAATCTTGTTACCAAGACCTACTTCATTTGCTACTTTACCAGCATTAATTATATAGAATTTAGCATTCTTATTTCTTAATACTTGTCTATCATGACTAGACATATATTCAAGTATTTCATCTTTTGATTTAGCTGTATTCAATATGAATGTTCCATTTTCTTGTAAGTCATCTAACATTTCATATTTCTTTAAGTATGTATCTTTAGTACATACGATTAGTTTTGGTGTTTTAACATAGAATGTTTGTCTAATTTCACTATTACCTAATCTTATATGACAACGAGTAACTCCTCCACTCTTCTTAGAGTCATATTCGAAGTATCCTTGTGCATAAGCATCAGTGTTATTACCAACAATCTTTAATAAGTCTTTAGATACACTTACCATTCCATCTGATCCAAATCCCCAAATTAATATCTCATGGTTAGTTGATTTATATCCAAAGTCAACTGGATCAAGACTTAAGTTAGTAACATCATCTTTAATACCAATAGTGAATCCATTAAAGTTATCTTCTCTATCTAAGAATTTAGATACAGCATAGATTTGTTCTGGAGTAGTATCTTTACTAGATAATCCATAACGTCCTCCAATAACTTTAATATTTAATTCTTTTTCTTTTATAACATTAACAACGTCTAAGTATAATGGTTCTGCAGCTCCATTTTCTTTAGTTCTATCTAGTACTGCTATGTTTCTAACAGTATGAGGTAAAACATCTAAGAAATATTTAGAACTGAATGGTCTATATAAGTGAACTTCAATAAGTCCAAGTTTTTCTTGTTCTCCTACTTTATCAATAGTCTCTTTAATTGTTTCACAACCAGATCCCATTGCAACGATTACTTTAGTAGCATCAGCTGGTCCATAGTAATTGAATGGCTTATAAGTTCTTCCTGTGATCTTACTGATTTCTTCCATGTAAGAGTTAACTATATCAGGAAGTGCATCATAATATTTATTATGAGCTTCACTTATTTGGAAATAAATGTCATCATTTTCATTTGTTCCTCTAGTTACATTATTAATTGATAAAGCTCTTTTTCTAAATTCATTTAATTTATCATTATCAATTAATGGTTTTACTTTATCCATATCCATTAATTCTATTTTTTGTAATTCATGGCTTGTTCTAAATCCATCGAAGAAGTTAACAAATGGTACTCTTCCTTTAATTGTTGATAAGTAACTAACACTTGTTAAATCCATTACTTGTTGTACTGAACTAGATGCTAAAAAAGCAAATCCAGTTGCACGTGTTGAATAGATATCTTGGTGATCTCCTAAGATAGATAATGCATGAGTTGCCAAACTTCTTGCTGCAACGTTAATTACACAAGGTAACAATTCTCCTGCTATCTTATACATATTTGGGATCATTAATAAAAGTCCTTGAGAAGCTGTATAAGTTGATGCAAGAACACCATTTTGTAGAGCACCATGTACTGTTGCAACTGCTCCTGCTTCACTTTCCATTTCAACTACTTTAACTTCATCACCCCAGAAGTTTTTCTTACCACTACTAGCCCATTTATCAGCATACTCTGCCATTGGAGATGCTGGTGTTATTGGGTATATACCTGCAAGTTCTGTAAAATTATATGAGACATAAGTACAAGCCTCATTACCATCCATTATTTTATACATAAACATCAATCCTTCCTATTATTCTCTATTATTAATTATAATACATTTATCAAAATAAAAAAAGAAACTTTATTCTTTTTTGAGGAAATTTCTTATTTGACTTTTACTATGAAATAAAAATATCTGATATCCATATCGAATATCAGATATATCTTTTTATAAATCTTTCTCTGTTTCTTTTACTATATATACAGGTCTATTCTTTGTCTCTAAGTATGTCTTTGATAAGTATGCTCCAATTATACCTAAGCAGAATAATTGAACTCCACTTACAAAGAATATGATACAAACAAGACTCGGCCATCCACTAACCGGATCACCAAAAGCAAGCGTTTTAATAATTATTACAAGTATCATAATAAATGATACGATAAAGAATAGAATTCCTACTATTGCAGCAATTACAAGTGGTGTTGTTGAGAATGCTATTATACCTTCAAAAGCATATATTAATAGCTTCCAGAAACTCCATTTTGTTTCTCCTGCTACACGTTCAACATTTTCATATTCTAACCATTTAGTCTTAAATCCTACAAAACTAAATAATCCTTTTGAATATCTATTATATTCTTTTAAAGAAAGAATTGAATCAACCATTTGTCTAGTCATAAGTCTATAGTCTCTTGCTCCATCAACCATTTCTACTCTAGACATTTTATTTATCAACTTATAGAATCTTCTAGCAAAGAAACTTCTTATTTTAGGTTCTCCCTTTCTTGTTGTTCTTCTTGTACCTACACAGTCATAACCTTCTTCAGTTATTCCTTTGTACATCTCAATAAGCATCTTAGGAGGATCTTGTAAATCAGCATCCATTACTGTTACATAATCTCCTTTAGAATATTCAAGACCTGCTAACATAGCAGCTTCTTTCCCAAAGTTCCTTGAAAAAGATACGTACCTAACCTTTTTATCCTTCTTAGCTAAATCTCTTGCTATTTTTAAAGTATCATCACGTGATCCGTCATTAACAAAGATATACTCGAAATTAACATAATCCATTTCTTTTTCTATCTTTTTAATTTCATCGTAGAAATATGGTAATGATTCTTGTTCATTGTAGCAAGGAACTACTATTGATAATAATTTTTTCATTCTTTAACCTTCTTTTCTATTTTTTCAAATAATCCAAAATACTTAACTTCTATAGTGTCTTCTTCTGGTATTTCATAATATTTTTTAAAGTCTTTTACTAAGAATACATCTGATGGATTATACCTCCATACTAAATATATCGGATTTGCTTTTACTTCGATATTTGATTCTTTTGATTCAATTTGTTCTTTAATATAATTTGTTCTTGTAACATCTACATATTTAATAATGGCAAACATTGATAGATAGTAGATTATTAATAAACCTAAAACTGTTATAGTAAATCTACTATATACTTTAATATCTAATTCTTTAGCCATTAGGCATGCAATTAAGATAATACTGAATACTATAAATACTATATTTCCTTTATCAAATATTGGAGATACCAATATGAATAAAGAAAGAATAGTACAAGATAAATTAATTGTATTTAATATATTCTTAAGTTTTTTATTCTTTATGAAATGATTAATACTTACATAGAATAATAATATATAAGTTATAAAGTACAAGATATAATACCAATTCTCTGTAGCAAATATACCATTATATTTACTGATAACTAGATTTAAATTAACTGGGGAATAATAGAAGAAGTTATAACATAATGAGAATATAAGTATTAAATCAAATAATGTTATTACTACTCTACAATATTTATTCTCTTCTAATTTATCTGCTAATAAATAATTAATTGGTATTGCTCCTAGAAGCATTATTACAATATTATTTGAGAATAATGTATCTATAAAATATGGAATATTATTTAATATTTGATTAGAATTTGTATATATTAATATACTATCTAAATAATGAACACTTATTAATAAAGTTATAAATTGTACTAATAATATTATGAAATAGAATATTCTATTCTTTTTGTTTGAATTTAATATTAAATATATTAAGTTTGCAATAAAGAATGTTATTGCTAAATGAATTGATGAAGTCATTATTAATAACGAATATATTATAAGTATTATCAATGTTCTTTTACCAATCTCATCATACTTTAATAAGTTATAAAAATATATAAATATTAATATAGATGGAAATGTATAACATACTGTACCTGTTATAGATACATAGTTATATGAGAACATAAATGTACTTACAAGAAGTACTCCAATTAATGGATACAAATATATATATTTATTTCTTACTGTTCCCATCAAATCATTACATATCTTAACAAAAGAACTCATAAGGAGTGCAAAGATAATATCAAATAATATTTTATTATACGATAAGAAGTTTACTAAGAAGCCACTTATTAATCTTCCATCTGCAATATTAATATTTTTGAAACATTCAACTAATCCTTGTTTTCCTATTACATAACTATTCCAATCACTTCCACTTATTGGGGATAATGCTCCAATAACTAGAAACAATAGAAAAGTAAATAGAGTCACTTTATGTTTAAATGTAATTATTTCTATTTTTTCTTTCATGTTTGTCACCTATATACTATCTATGTAGTCTTCTATTATCTTTATAAAGTTATTAGTATTACTAACAAACTTTTTAGGTTTAAATGTTTTTACTTTCTTAATTGCATCTTCTAAATCATCTACATTTGTAACTGGAATTATATATCCTAGTTTTCCAAAGTTTTCTACTATTTGTAATTGATGATCATTACCATGTTCTTTATATTTAGCAAGTCGTGCTACTGCAATTACTTTTTTATTATTATTTATTCCTGTTAAGATACTACCTACTCCACCATGAGTGATAAGTAAGTCACATTTTTCAATATATTCATCAAACTTTTCTCTTGGAACTAAATCCATTATTTCCATATTCTTGCTTTCGTATTTAGTGCATCCTGCTTGTACAACAACTTTATCTTTAATTAATCCTTTATCTATTGCTTTATCTATTGCTTTTAAAAGTCTTGCAAAACTTTCATCATTAGTACCTAATGTTACGAATACCATTAATAAATCCAACCTCCATAAGTTGCTTTAGGATATAACTCTAACATATCTTCCCATTGTACAATAAATAAATCAGCAAAATGATAAATAAGTTTTCCAGTTGATGTCTTTGTATTACTATTTGCAAGTGTTTCAATATAAATAATTTTACTTCTAAATATTTTTCCTATACAACACATTGGTCCTGCAGTATGAGTACCTGTTGTAATAATTACTTTAGGTCTTATCTTTATGTAATAATATAAACTCTTAAAGCAATTATATAAAAGTTTAAAAGGATAAGTTAAAAATCTTCTCTTAGTACCATATACTAAGTATCCTACTCTTTTAGGATATTTATCTTTTAAACTTAAATTAGATTTAGTTTTTTCAGTTATTATATGATAGTCGTATTTCTCAAACATAGGAGATAGTCTTAACATTTCTGATAAGTGACCTCCAGTAGATGATATAAATAAGACTTTTTTCTTTTTAGCTTTTTTAGCCATTATAACACCTTCTAATGAATTATATTTTCCCAAGATTTCTTAACATTTTCTATTGAATATTTCTTAGCATTAAGATATCCATTCTTTGCTATTTTGTCTCTATATTTTTTATCTTCAAATAATTTAGATATTTCTTTTTTCATTTTATTTAAATCACGATTTTCAATTAATATTCCATTACCGTCTGCAAGGATTTCTTTTAAACCTTCTGCTGAATCAAATGCTACTACTGGTAGTTTATAACTTGCTGCTTCAATTGCTGCAAGACCAAATGATTCAAACAAAGAAGTCATAACAAAAACGTTTTTGTTTGTTAATTCTAATTCTATACCATCCTTATCTAAAAAGCCAGTAATACGAACATTTTTCTCTAGATTTTTCTTCTTTATAAGCTTAATTAAGTTATCTTTTTCTTCACCATCACCAATGATAGTTAAGCTAATATCATCATAGTCTTTCTTAAGAAGTTCTACTACTTTAATTAAATCAGTATGCCCTTTTACTTTAGCAAGTCTTCCTATAGTTACTATAGAGTGATCTTCTGCATTACTAGATTTCTTAGGTAATTTATCTAAAACATTTGGAATATATAGAGTATTACATCTTACTCTATCTTTATAGTAAGCTTCTTGTCTTTTTGATACTAAAACTAAATAATCTACATTGTATACAGAATTAATAACTTTTCTTGCATAATTATAATCATTATTAAAGTTATGCTCTGTAGCAATCTTTATAATATCTTTTCTTGCATAATACCCAACATATTCATTATGAAAATCTCTTGTTGTAATTATATATTTAGTATTAATCTTCTCTATAGCTTCAATATTTTCATATTTCTTTTTATATAAAATATATAATGACTTAATACCCTCTTTAATAGATTTAAACACTTTCTTATTAGATAAAGCTTCTTTTATTTCTTTAGTATTAGGTCCACAATCAAGTAAGAATTCTTTTTTAGCATTATACTCGAATGGTTCTTTATCATATAGCTTATATGTTGAAATAATAGTAATCTTTTTATCAATCATCTTAGTAAGTGAAGAGATATATTGTTCAATTCCACCGAATCCTAAATGAAGTGACATAATAGTAACTTCATTCTTAATCTTAGATTTTAAATAATCTAATTCTTTTATAGATATTATTAATAAATAAGTTATAATAATTAAACTAATTTCAGGAGTATTTCTTAAAGATAGTATTCCTAAAGAACCATATATTAATAATAAATAAATATATAATGTAAGTCCTAAAGGTTTATCTTTACTCTTCAAGTATTTAGATAGTACTCCACATATTAATACTTCAAATGGAAGCATTATTACTATTGAACTATAATGAATTTCTAAATCTATTCTAAAGAATAGATCTAATAAAGATATATCTTTTATGTTAGTAATAAATAAAACTAATGATGCTAAGAATAATAATGAATCAATAATAATCTCTGTTTTAGATTTATTCTTAATAAATAAAATTATTGATGTTATTGAAACATTTAATAATATAAAATTCATTTGATTTAAGAAACCAGTTAAAAGTGTTAATACTAGAAGTGGTAATAAGATCTTTTTATCAGTGTGATAATAAGTAAGTGATACTGGTATCATTAAATTAATTAATAATTCATAATTAATACTGTTTTTATTAAATAATAAAGTATATATAACTAATCCATAACTTAGTAAAGTGATTAAATTAATAATATTGAATTTCTTAATACTTAGTTTGTCATAATACAATAGTATGAAAATATATGTTGAAAAATAATAATATATATTTACTACATGAGAAAAAGTCACTTCATAAGAAAACGTTGCTTTTTCATAAAACAAAACCATTCCAATTAATCCAATAGTTATTAAATATAAAGACTTTTTAGACATTTTCTCTTTAATGATAAATAATATATTCATTGCAGAAAATGCAATAATACATAACTTTAATATGTCTTTTAAATCAAGTATTAAAGTATCATTATTAAGATGAAATATGTTAGTAACAATTAATAACAATTGTAATATTAAAAACATATATAAATTACTTTTTTTCATAGTAATCACCTATCTATATTTTATCAAAAAATGGCAAACAAAAAAAGTGTGAATATAAAAAAGGCAAACGTTTTGTTTGCCTTTTATTTATTATCCATTGTAGTAACATCTACTTGTGTTCTTAAGCGTTGTTCCTGATGGACAAGAGTATGCTGTTATTGCACAGTTAGATACATAACTACTTCCGTTTGTTGATGAGTTACATGTGAATGAGCTTCCTGTTGTACAAGATGATTGATCCGTAGCCGTTGATGTCGAGAAGCTATAAGATGCAACTGATCTATTACACTTATGGCTCGTTACGTCGTAACTTGCTATAGTTCTACCACAAGTTTTTGTTGTCTTAGTGTAATCTTTTACACTTCTAGCACAGATTTTTTTCTCTTCTTTGTAGCTTTCTATAGATCTGTTACATACCTTTGTTGTTGCAGTGTAATTTGCTAAATTCTTGTTACATGTCTTAGTTGTTGCTGTGTAGTTAGCAATTCCTCTTGCTGCACATTGATATACATATTGTGTGTAACTAGATATATTTTTGTTACATGTCTTAGTTGTTGCCGTGTAGTTCTTAACACTTCTTGTACACTTATGGTGAGTTATATCGTAACTACTTACCTTTCTAGTACATGTCTTAGTAGTCTTTGTATAATTTGAAACGCTACTATTACATTTCTTTGTAATCTTCTTATATTTTCCTTTGTAAGTTCCTGATGATTGATATGTACATGATGTATATGTCTTACCTGAGTTAGATGAATTACATGTGAATGTATTTGCAGTACATGATTTAACATATGTTGTTGATGATGCACCAAATGAGTAACTATAGTTTGTTGTACATGATGTATAAGTCTTGTTATAGTTAGATGAATTACATGTGAATGTATTTGCAGTACATGAATTTACTGTTGATGTACTTGCAGCTCCAAATGAGTAACTATAGTTTGTTACACAGCTGTCATAACTCTTATTCAAGTTAGATGCGTTACATGTAAATGAACTTGATCCACATGTAGTGATTCCTGTTACTCCATTTTGAGTTGTATTAGACCATGAATAGTTATAATTTGTTGCACATGTTCTATGTGTTTGTCCAACGTGTGATGAATCACAAGTGAATGTATTTGCACTACATGAACTTACTGTTGAACTACTTGCTGATCCAAATGAGTAACTATAAATTGGTGAACATGTTGTATAAGTCTTTCCTGAATTTGCTGCATTACAAGTTATAGCACTTGTAGCAGTACATGATGATACGTTGTTATTTGAAACAACTGCATTACCATATTGGTAATTTGTAGTACATGTTCTATATGTTTGTCCAACGTGTGATGAATCACAAGTGAACGTATTAGCACTACATGAACTTACTGTTGAACTACTTGCTGATCCAAATGAGTAGCTGTAGTTTGGTGTACATGTTCTATATGTTTGATTATAATGGCTTGCATCACAAGTGAATGTGTTAGCAGTACATGAATTTACTGTTGAATTACTAGTTCCACCAAATGCATAAGTATAGTTTGGTGTACAGCTAGATACGTAGTTCTTAGCCCAGTTAGATGCATTACATGTGAATGATGTTCCTAATGTACAACTTGAAGCATTTAATAATGTTGAAGTTGTAAATGCATAATTGTAATTTGTTGTACAGTTAGAAACATATGAACTATTGTAAGTTGATGCATTACATCCAAATGCACTACCTGTAGAACAACTTGATACTGTTGAATTTGAAGTATTGAATGAATAGTTGTAATTTGTTACACAACTATCATAACTCTTATTCAAGTTAGATGAATTACATGTGAATGAACTTGATCCGCAAGCTGTAACTCCAGTTATTCCATATTGAGTTGTATCACTGAAATAGTAGTTATAACTTCCTATTCCACAAGTTTTTGTTGTCTTAGTATATTTAGATGGTGTTGCTGCAAAGTTACAATCTTTAATAGATGTTGAACCTGCATTTGAAGTTGATCCAGATGGACAAGCTTTTTTATCAGTTGCACCTGGGCAGTAGTATGCGTTTGGACATGCTGAACAACTTGATGAGCTTCCTGAACTATATGTTCCAGCTCCACACACATCTTTATTTGATGCACCAGTACAGTAGTATCCTGCTTCACAGGCTGTACATCCTGATGCTCCTGCATTACTATATGTTCCTGCAGAACATGCGCTACATGAAGTATTTGCTGTTCCTGCTGCATAGTATCCAGCTGAACAGTTAGTACATGTTGTATTTGCTGTTCCTGTATTATATGTTCCGGCTAAACAAGGTGTACATCCTTCAGAAGCATTCTTCTTACCAGTTCCTGTTCCTCTATATCCGGCACTACATGCTGTATGGTTTGGACCACCTGTACAGTAATATCCGTTTTGACATGTTGTACATCCTGTGTTAGCTGTTCCTGTATTGTATGATCCAGCTTGACAAGTGTTACATGATGTTTGTCCTGTATTTGCTTGGTAATCTCCTGTTGGACATGCACTACATCCTTCAGATGCGTTTTTCTTTCCAGTTCCAGTACCTTTATATCCGGCACTACATGCTGTTTTATTTGTTCCGCCTGTACAGTAATATCCGTTAGGACATGTTGTACATCCAGTGTTTCCTGTTCCTGTATTATATGTTCCTGCTGAACATGTTGTACATGTTGCACTTCCTGCACCGGAATATGTTCCAGCACTACATGCGCTACATCCGTCTGATGCATTAGTCTTTCCATCACCATTTCCATGTGTTCCGGCACTACATGCTGTATGGTTTGAACCACCTGTACAGTAATATCCGTTTTCACAAGTCTTACATGATGTATTACCAGTTCCTGTATTATATGTTCCAGCTGAACATGTTGTACATGTTGTGTTTCCTGTTCCTATATTATAAGTTCCAGTTTCACAAGCAGTACATCCTTCTGACTCGCTCTTCTTTGCTGTTCCTGTTCCTTTTTTACCTGCTGCACAGCCAGTTATATTTGCTCCACCTGTACAGTAGTAACCATTTGGACATGTTGTACATCCAGTATTTGCTGTTCCTGTATTATATGATCCTGCTTGACAAGTATTACATGAAGTTTGTCCTGTACTTCCTTGGTATTGTCCTGTTGGACAAGCGCTACATCCTTCAGATGCATTTTTCTTTCCTGTACCTGTTCCTTGGTATCCAGCGCTACAAGCAGTTTTATTTGTTCCACCTGTACAATAATATCCGTTTGGACATGTTGTACATGTTGTATTACCTGTTCCTGTATTATATGTTCCTGCGCTACATGTTGTACAGCTTCCTGCACCAGGACCAGAATATGTTCCTGCTGGACATGCTGTACATACTGTTGATCCAGCTGATGCATATGTTCCTGCTTGACATGTATCCCAAATTGCATAAATTGTCTGATTTTGTGTTACTGTTACTGTTGTTGTTGAAGTAATTGATGTTCCACCTGATGTAGCAGTTGCCCATCCTTTAAATATATGTCCTGCCCATGTAGGTGTACACAATTCACCATATTGTGAATTATAATCTATTGATTTTGAAGTACATCCACTTCCACCATTGTTATTGTATGTAAGTGTCATTGTACTATTTTTCTCTACTGTAATTGAGCATGTTGATTGATTTCCTGCAACGTCTTTAATATATCCAGTGTATGTTGCTGTTGTATTGCTTGTGTGAGTTATAGTCTTATCACCATTAACACTACCAATACCATATTTATCAACTCCACTATCACCAGTATCTTCTGCCTTTGAGAATGATACTGTTACGTTTCCGATAAATCTATTTGTTCCTGTATATTTAACTCCCTCAGCTTTTAATGCACAAGATGGTGCTTGTTTATCGATGTTATCTACTGTAATTGTACATGTTCCAACTGTTCCTGGGGAATTCTTAACTTTTGCTGTATAAGTTCCATTTGTTCCTACAGTCTTAGTTCTTGTTCCATTGTATGTTGTTCCACCATCCCATGAGTATGAAACGATTGAACTTGATCCATGGCTTTGTCCTGTAACTGTAAGTGTTATATCTTGATTTGTCCAACTTGTATTACTTGAAGAAATAGTACATGTTGGTGTTGTTGTATCAACTTTAGCACTAAAGCTTTGTGTTGAACTTACTGTTCCAGCAGCATTAACTATCTTATATCTTATATAGAATATTCCTACTTTACTATTGATAGCTGTTACTCTTGCACCTGATGTTGTTAATGTTGTTGGATTACAAGTGTTAGCATTATCTACACAATAGTATAGTGTTGCTCCACTTATACCTACATTTGAACTTGTTAAGAAGAAGTCAAGTGTACTTGCAGACCATTCACCATTGTTAACTGTTGTGTCAGTTCCTGCTTTAACAACTCTTATTGATACAGTTGGGTTATTTTTATCGATACCCATAATTTCATAATCAACTGGGTCAGATAAGATATTACCTGCATTCTTAGTAACTAATTTGTTTCTAGTATTACTTACGAAAGATTGTTCATCGCTTGTTTTGAAGCTTGATCCTCCGTCATATGAATATCCAACTGTTCTAACTCCTGTATCAATTGGATCAATCTTAATTGATACATCTTTGTTAGTAAAGATTCCACCATCAGTTGAAAATAATTCAATCTTGTCGATATCATACATTTTTCCACTATATTCACCTAAAGTGAATGTTAATTCTCTATAATTTCCTGTTGGAACCACAAATGTAATTGTTTTTGTTCCAACTGTCATTGGAGCTGTTGCTATATCATTAGCTGTTCCAACATATGTTAATGTTGCATTTGTTGAAGTTACAATAGGACTCTTTAATGTTATTACAACTCTATCTACATTAGTGTATTTTTCTAGATTTGTAATTGTCATTTTTGGAGTATCACTTGTTGTTGTTAATTGTGTTCCATTTGCTGTTATTCCATTATATGTTGTTTTTTCTCCATTAGGGAATATTTGATACTTATATCTAAAGTCAAATTTAGGTTTTTCTGCACCTACTCTTATAGTCTTAGAGCAGATTCCTTCATTTCCTGCTTTATCTTTTACATATCCGATTACTGTTGTAATTCCTGATTGTACTGTTAATGAAGTATTCTTGTTATAATTTCTATCTGCTAAACTTGTTCCTATACCATAAGTTAATACTTCACTGTCAGTATCTTGCCAATTTTGTAATTCTACTTGAACTTCTCCTGTATACCATCCAAGATCAGCATCATAAGTTCCTGTAACTTTTAAATCACAAGTTGGTGGTGTTTTATCAACAAATACTTTTACTGGACAGTCTACTTTTCTACCACTCTTATCTACTATAGATATAGTTGATGTTTTTGTAGTTGTAGTGAATGTCTTAGCAAATGATGTTCTTGTACATCCTGTTGTTGAATCGCTACATTTAACTGAGATTGTTCTATTTTGGTTAGTCCATCTTTCGTTTATAGCTTCACCAACTGTTTCACCACAGACTGGATCATCATTATCTAAAGTATAAGTAGCACATAGAGCTTTTTCAGTTTTATATTGACCACAGTATAAACAGGCAGTGTATTCATAATCTCTTCCTGTATTTGCTATCTCAACGTAACTTAAGTCTCCATCACAGAATCCCTCTTCATCAGGATTCTTCATAAGTTCTACGTATCCTTTTTCTACTAATTCATTTAAATATACTAATTCCGTTTCGTTTTGACTTGGCATGTCGCACGCTGGCTCTTCTCCATTAATACATTTAATAACTTGGTTCTTAGCTGCATCTTCCATTGTGTGCTCATAAGATAGATATGCAGTGTTTCTAGAATCTTGTACATATCTTGCTACTGATGGCACTGCAATTAAAGCAACAATACCAATAATGATAATTACTGCGATAATTTCAATTAAAGTAAATGCAGTTTCATTTCGCTTTCTAAATTTTACCGTATTCATAAGTATACCCTCTCTATTTTATACTATCTTAATTATAAAATATTTTGGATCAAATAACAATACAAGAATTTCTAAAATGAATAAAAAAAGCAAACTTTTTTTAGTTTGCTTTTATTCCTAGTAATAAACTACACGGCATTGTGTTGTTGTTGTATGATCTGAACTTTCTCCAGCAGTACAGTTATTGTTATCTGTCCATCCACCGAAGTTACCCCAAGTCTTACATCCACATACTGATGGAGTATTTCCAGAGTTGTTACATTTTTGACAGTTACATGAATAAGTTCCACATCCTGCTGCTGTACATGTCTTAGCTGTCTTACATGTTCCATTACATTTCTGACAGTTACATGAGTAAGTTCCACATCCTGCTGCTGTACATGTCTTAGCTGTCTTACATGATCCATTACATTTTTGGCAGTTGCATGAATATGTGTTGTATTCTTGGCATCCACATGTTGATTCACTTGTACAGTAATTATCTTCATACTGTGTTCTAGTACTTACATACCAACCATCTTTATTACCTTTTCTTTGACAGAATCCAGCGCAATATGTTTTACCGTTACCTAAGTTACAGTTTGCTTCATAATAACCAGATACAATATTTGCATATTGACCATTTTTCTTCAAGCACTTACATACTACAGAACATTTCTTTGTTTGTGAGCATACACAAGTTTTAGCTGTCTTACATGACCCATTACATGTTTGGCAGTTACAATCGTATGTGTTGTATGTTTGACATCCACATACTGATTCACTTGTACATGTTTTGTTACATGTTTGGCAGTTACAATCATATGTGTTGTATTCTTGGCATCCACATACTGATTCACTTGTACATGTCTTGTTACATGTTTGACAGTTGCAATCATGAGTTCCAAAGGCACTACTTTCACAAGTATTACCTGCTGTACATGATTTAGTACTTTGTTGTTTCTTGTTATTTACTGTTACAGAACATTTTGCAGAGTTTCCTGCAGCATCTGTTACAGTATATTCTTTATTAGCTTTTACTCCAGTATCTTTTCCAGGGCAATTTGTTTGTGATCCACCTGAGTTGTTGTCACAAGTAAATGTTACTGTTACACCATCTGGTGAATTTGTATTGCTCTTAGTCGGAGTACATGTTGGAGCAGTTTTATCAATGTTTGTTACATTGTATGAACATGATCCAACTGTTCCTGCTTTATTCTTAATTTTAACTGTATAAGTATTATTTGATCCAACTGAATTTGTTGTTGTAGATCCATATGTTGAACCATTATCCCATGAATATGAATCAACTGGGCTTGGTCCAGGATTACTTCCTGTTACAGTTAATGTTATATTTTGATTTGTCCAATTTGTTCCACTTGCTGATATTGAACATGTTGGTGTTGTCTTATCTATGTTTTCTACTTTAATAGTACATGATCCAGTTGTACCTGCTTCATTCTTAACATATCCTGTGTAAGTAGCATTGCTTCCAACTGATTTTGTATTTGTACTATTAAATGTTGAATTATCCCAAGAGTAAGATGCTATTGAACTTGCTCCTTGAGCTTGTCCTGAAATAGTCAATGTTACGTTTTGGTTTGTCCAACTTGTATTATTAGATGCAATAGTACATTTTGGTGTTGTTGTATCAACTTTTGCATTGAAGCTTGCTACACTACTTGATGTTCCTGCTGCATTTGTAATCTTGTATCTTATGTAGTATTTTCCTACTTTATTTGATGTTGCAGTTACTTTAACTCCAGAATCAGCTCTTGTAGTAGGACTACATGTATTATTTTCATCTACGCAGTAGTAAATAGTTGCTCCACTTATACCTACATTAGCACTTGTTAAAGTGAATTCTAATTCTTTAGTAGACCATGAACCACTAGTTACTTCTGTATTTGTTCCTTTTTTAGTTACTTTAATTGATACAGTTGGGTTACTTGTATCTATACCAGTAATCATAAAGTCAACTGGTTCAGATAATAGTGAAACACTATTCTTTGTAATTATTTTATTTGCTGTATTAGCAGTGAATGATTCAGTTGGTGATGTTTTAAATGTTGCACCATTGTTATATGAATAAGCAACTGTTCTAACACCTGTATCAATTGGATCTATTCTTACACCAACATCCTTATTAGTGAAGATCCCTCCATCTGATGATAATACAGTTATTTTATCTATATAATAATTAATATTTCTCTTTGTTCCTAATTGAATAGTAAAGCTCTTATAACTTCCTTTAGGTAACATAAATATTATTTCATTACTTCCGTTAGTAACAATTGTACTTACTGTTCCGTTTCCGTATCCAGAATTTCCTATATAGTTTAGATAAGCATAATCTCCTGTTGAAGCTCCAGAACTTAAAGTTATTATTACTCTATCTACATTTGTATATCTTTCAAGATTAGAAATTGTCATTTTTGGTGTTGTATTTGTTGTTGTTAATGTTGTTCCATTTGCTGATATTCCATCATATGATATTGCTTCACCATTTGGATATAATTGATATTCATAACTAAAGTCAAACTTAGGTTTTTCTACACCTGTTCTTATAGTTTTAGCACAGATTCCTTCATTACCAGCATTGTCTTTAACGTAACCAACTACTGTTGTAATTCCAGATCTAACATCCACTGATGTTTCTTTGTTATAGTTTTTATTTTCAAGACTTGTTCCAATACCATAAGTTAATACTTTACTATCAGTATCTTGCCAGTTTCTTAATTCAACTTGAACGTCTCCTGTATACCATTGAAGGTCATTATCGTAACGTCCTTCTACATTGATATCACATGTTGGTGGTGTTTTATCAACATATACATTTACAGGACATTCTACTTTCTTACCACTTTTATCTGCTATAGAAATAAAGGATGTTTTAGTAGTTGTTGTAAATGTTTTTGAATAAGATAATCTTGTACATCCTGTTGTTGCATCACTACATTGAACAGAAATTGTTCTATTTTGATTTGTCCATCTTTCTGCTGTTGGTTGTCCAGTTATAGTTCCACAAACTGGATCATCACCATCATATGTGTATGTAGTACATAAGGCTTTATCAGTCTTATATTGTCCACAGTATAAACAGGCAGAATATTCATAATCTCTTCCTGTGTTTGTTACTTCAACATAGCTTAACTCATCATCACAGAAACCTTCTTCACTAGGATTCTTCATCAACTCAACGTAACCTTTGTTAACTAGTTCGCTTAAGTAAATAAGATCCCTTTCATTTTCTGCTGGTATATCACAAGATGGTTCTTCACCATTCATACATTTAATAACAATATTTTTTGCTGCATCTTCCATTGATTGCTCATATGAAATATATGCTGTATTTCTTGAATCTTCAACATATCTAGCAATCGATGGTATTGCTATTAAAGCAACTATACCAATAATAATTATTACTGCTATGATTTCAATTAAAGTAAAAGCAGTTTCATTTTTTGTTTTTGTCGACTTCATAATAATAACCTCTCTACTATAATTATATATTAGATTATAATTCAAAATAAAAAAGTTTACAATAAAATGGAATAAAAAAAACGATTTATTAAATCGTTTTCCATTTAGCTATTAATTCTATATCATTTTCTATTATGTTATTCTCACTTATTTGCATATTTTTATTATCTTTTAAATACCATCCATCAAATATAGAATCTTCTTTTTTAGGAATACACATGCTTCCTATAGGTTGTTCTTTTTCAACAATTTGTTTATCACATCCATAACCACCATCGTTATCGTATGTAATAGTATTACCTTCTTTAATCCATTTAGCATAAACATTGATGCTACCCGTTACAGTAGTTGTTTCAGTTATTAATATTTTCTTGTTATTAAATTCTTTATACCATCCAGCAAAGATATATCCATCTTTATGTGGAGTACACAAATTACCCCAACTATTTCCATATTCTTTTGTTATGTTACTACATGAAGATACATCATAAGTTAGTGTATATTTATTAACTATCCATTTAGCTTTTAAAGTATGATTGCTTACTTGCGTTACTTTTGTATTGTTATCTATTTTTTTATCATCTAAATACCATCCATCAAAAGTATAACCAGTTCTAACTGGAGTACATAAACTTCCATATGATTCATTATAGTTTACTTCTTTAGAAGAACAAGATGATCCACCATTGTTGTCATATTTAACAATAAGCTTACTGTTCTTAATTATTGATATATCACAAGTATTAGTATTTCCTGCTTTATCTTTTATGTATCCTCTATAAGTAACTGAAACGTTACTATTTTTATTATTTTTTATTTCTTTTACACCATCAAATTTATATAGTCCATAACTATCAATTTCATAGTTATCATTAACTTTAGCAAACTTAATTGTTACTTCATCTACATAAGTATCATCATTATTTGTACCTATTGCAGTTAACTCACATGATGGTTTTTCTTTATCAATATTTTCTACTTCTATAGAACATTTTGATACTACTCCAGCACTATTTTTAACATATCCATCAATATGACCGTTTTCGCTTATTTCTTTTGTACTATTGTTATTAAAATTAATGCCATCCCAAGAATATGAAGATACATTACTTATTCCACTATAAACAGTATTAATAGTTAAAGTAATATTTTGATTTGTCCATTCGTTGGTACTTTTTGTAATCATACATATTGGTTTTACTGAATCAATTTTAACAATAAATGTTTTTATATTAGATTTAACATTTAAATCATTTTCTATATAGTACCTAATGTAATAAATACCTTCTTTATCACTTGATACTTCTTTTTCATTTTCT
This sequence comes from uncultured Clostridium sp., assembly GCA_946414595.1. Classification (GTDB taxonomy): domain Bacteria; phylum Bacillota_I; class Bacilli_A; order RF39; family UBA660; genus RUG13868. Next base: position 125,542 of record CAMKPE010000001.1, on the reverse strand, counting down.
ATTTTTATATCTGGAGTACATGTGTTATTTTCATCTATACAATAATAGATTTTAGTATTACTTGCTCCAACATTTTTAGTAACAAATTTGAATGATACTTTGCTACTTTGCCATGTATCATTTAATACTTTTTCACCATTTGATACTTCAATATCAACATCAGGTATTTCTTCATCTACTTTAGCAGTATAAGAGAATGTTTCTGATTCAACATTTGCTTCATTAATTGTTTTATATCTTATGTAGTATATTCCTTTTGCATCTACATAATCTTTGATTATTGTGTTTTCTTCTATTAGAGTATCTGGAATACAATCGTTTTCTGTATCAATACAATAATAAATATCTGATTTACTATAAACATCATTTTTTAAGAATTCGAATGTAAGACCTTTATTAGACCATGAATCAGTTTGTACTAATTCTTTATCATTTCTTGCAATTAAGTAAACAGATGTTGGTTTTGCATCTACTTTAGCTTCATAAGAATATATTTCACTTTCTAAACCTGATTCGTTTTCTATTTTATATCTAAAATAATATTTACCATTAGTATTGTTAAATTCATCAATTAATTCATTGCTATTTATTTCAATATTTGGAATACATATATTATTTAAATCTTTACAATAAGTTATTTTTCTTTCACTTATACCTTCTGAATTATCAATCAAAATATAAGATAAATAATTATCTAACCAGTCATAGTTATTTTCAAGTTCTTCATTATCTTTAATTACTTTTAAATCTACTTTTGGAATATCTTTATCTATTTTTAATTTAAATGATTTAACAGTTGATTTAAGATTAGATCTATTTACCATATAATAACGAATATAATAGGTTCCATTTTCTCTTTCTTGCTCAATAAATTCAGTACCTTCTACTTTTATATTTGGAGTACAAGTATTATCTTGATCTTCACAGTAGTATACAGTTACTCCTTTCATTGAAGATGTTTCAGTTACTCTAAACATTACATCTTCACTAGACCATTCATCGCTATTTATGTATAGTCTTGATTTTGTTTTTAACACTTCTATTTCGGCTTCAGGAGTTTTTGTTTCAACATTTGCTTCAAAAGAATATATTTCACTTTTTGCTCTTGAGTTACTTACAACTTGATATCTAATATAATAAGTTCCATTTAGAATGTTATAACTTGTTATTTCTTTTCTATAAACTGTTCTTGGAATACAAGTATTATTAACATCTTGGCAATAATAGATTGTTGCACCACTAAAACCACTTTCTAAATCATAGAAAGAGAAATTAAGTCCTTCATTTGTCCATTTAGAACTTTTAACTTCTTCATTGCTATCTTTTTTAGAAGCTTTTATTTTAACACTTGGTGTCTTTTTATCTATTCCTGTTATATTAAAACTTTTTGTCTCACCATTTAATGTTACTTTTCCTTCAGTATTTTTATCATAAGTTTTTCTATCGTAATGATTTAATGAAAGAGTATAAACACTTACATCTTGATCAGTTAATATATTTCCATTTTTAGTTAACAACTCTACTCCTTTAATTTGGATTGGAACATATATATTTTTACTTTTAAATTTAATTTTTAAATCTCTAAACGTACTTGTAGGAATATCTACAATTACATATTCATCATCTTTTGATACAGTTTTAGATACTTTATTAACTTTATCTGTTGTATAGATTAGAGTAATAGTAGCATCTTGTGATCTATTTTTATTTAAGAAAACAACTATCTTTCTTACGTCTTTATACCTAGAAAGATTTTGATAGAATACATTACTTCTTCTAGCCATAAATAAGTAATCTTGAAATTCAATTATTTTATTATATTCGTATTCTTCATTACCATTTGCAATTGGATATCCATAATAAAGTTCATAATCATTTTCATAATTATAAAAAGAAAGTGGTTCTTTTCCTAATGCATTAGCACTTATTGGAGTAATAAAAAGAATTAATAACAACATTGTTAATAACTTTTTCATAATAGAACTCACCTTCTTTCTTAGCTTTATATAATAACATAATTTTGTTAATTATTATTACTATAATTACTATATAATCATTTTGATTTTTATTCAATATGGCTTTTTTCGTGTCTAATTGTGTATTATAGTGTCTATTTTTGTATAATAAAGTGGCAATTAAGCGTAATTTATTGTATAATTTTGTTAAGTAGAATGGAGGTGGATTATGAAGAGGAAAGCTTTATTTTACCTATTGATTTTCACTTTATTGCTAGTACCTATTACTTATGCTAGTGCTGAAGAGATTACAACAGGTAGAGTTGCAGCCACTAACAACCTAAATATTAGAAGTGGTCCAGGAACTGGATACAACAAAGTTGGTACTGCTATTTATAATACTTACGTTACTATACTTGAGTATTCTACAAGTGGTAATGGTTGTAGTGACAAATGGGTTAAAATAATCAATTCAAGTAACATTCAAGGTTATGTATGTTCAACTTATATTGCTGATATTGAAACAAAGGAAAAAGTTGAAACTCCACTTACACCAACAGGTGAAAGAATGGCTCATATGACTGATCAAGAATTTGAAGAATACTTAACTAGTCAGAAATTCCCTGAATCATATAAAGTTAAATTAAGAGCACTTCATAAAACACATCCATCATGGATTTTTAAAGGAGTCAAATCTAATTATAACTGGAATTCTGCACTAAACTCTCAAGATCAATCAGGAACAAGTTTGTTAAATGTTAATCCGACATATGCTAATAACGGATATGAAGGATATTTATCAACTGCTACTGCTGATTATAATCACAATACTGATAAGTTTATTGCACACGATGGAACATATTGGTTCCAAGCTAATAGACAAACAATTGCTTATTACTTAGATCCAAGAAACTTCTTAGATGAAAAACAAATATTTATGTTTGAAGAATTATTCTACTACCCTAGTTATCAAACTTTGGATGTAGTTAAATATACTCTATCTTCAGATTTCTTAAAGCAATTTGCTAACTTGTTTATTAAAGGTGCTGAAGCATCAAATGTTTCACCAATATATTTAGCAGCTTTATCAAGACAAGAAGTTGGTACGTCAAATACTAATATATGTACAAACGGAAAAGCTGGAGTTATTGAAGGAGTTGATTATTCAAATTATTATAACTTCTTCAATATTGGAGCATCATCATCAAACAATCCTAAATTACAATCATTAAGATATGCTAAGAATGCAGGATGGAATACACAAGAGAAATCAATTGTTAATGGTTCAACAATTATTTCTAGAAACTATGTTAACTGTGGACAATATACTTCATATTTCCAAAAGTTTAACTTAGCTCCTACTGCAACAAAAGGAACATGGCACCAATATACAACTAATGTATCTGCCCTAGTTTCTCCAGCAATATCTACTTATAATTCTTATAAGAATTTTGGATTAATTGAAAAAGATTTTGTATTTGCAATTCCAATATATGATAATATGCCAGAATCAACTACACTTCCAAAACTTGGGAATCCAAATAACTGGCTAAAATCATTAAAAGTAAATGGATCACTTGTTACAAACTTTAATAGTGATACATTAAGTTATACAGTAAATGTACCTTACTCTGAAACAGTTAAGATTGAAGCTGAAAAAGTAAATAGTAAAGCTACTATTAAAGGAGTTGGTACTTTAAATCTTACTGGTGATACAACAGTATTTAAAGTAGAAGTAACTGCACAAAATGGTTCAGTAAGAACTTATACAGTAACAGTTAAAAGAGCTGCTAAACCAGTAGATCAAAATACAGGTAATAATGACAATACAAATACAAATACAAATACAAACACAAATACAAACACAAATACAAACACAAATACAAACACTAACACTAACACAAATACTAATACTAATACTAATACGAATACAAATAATAACACTAATACAAATTCAAATACTAATACTAACACTAATACAAACAATACAAATAATAACAATAACAACAACACTAATACCAATACACAACCTACTGTTGATTTAAATAACGTATTAAAGTCATCAGGATATAATTACACAGATAAATATTTATCTAAGGTTACATTTGGAACAAGTGTTAATACAATAATTAATAATTTGACTAAGACTTATAATACAGTATCAATTAATATCACTGATAAGAATGGAAAACCCAAAACAAGTGGTACAGTTGTTACTGGTGATAAAGTAGTTATTTCAGAAGGTGGAAATACTAAAACAGTTGAAATAGTAATATATGGTGATATTGATGGAACTGGAACAATAACAGTTGCAGACCTATTAGTAGTTCAAAAGCATATATTAGGATTTACTAAATTAACCGGATGCTTCCTTACTGCTGCTGATACAAATAAAGATAATAAAATAACAGTAGTAGATATATTATTAATTCAAAAACAATTATTAGGTGCAGCTAATATTAGTCAGGGATAGGTGGTTATATGAAATACATAAGAAGAACAGTTTATATAATAGCAATTATAATTGCTGCAGTAGTATTAAAAGTACATGCTGCATCATTAAAAGTATCAATTAGTGCATCATCATCAAGAGTTGTTGTAGGAAATACTATTACTTATACAGTAACAGTATCCTCATCAGAACTACTTGGAAGTTTAAGATATGGTGTTACTTATGATACTAATAAATTATCACTAGAAAGTGGAACATTAAATGCAGCACCTGTATTTGATGGATCAAAGAAATCTGTAACTTATACTTTTAAGTTTAGAGCTAAATCAAGTGGTACTGCATATTTCAATTTCAATATATACGAAGCAATCGATTGGAACTTCAACAATTTCTCATATACAGGTACTACTTCAAAGAATGTAACAATAATTACACAAGCTCAACTTGAAGCTAGTTATAGTAAGAATAATAACTTATCAAGTTTAAAAGTTGATGGATTTAATATTTCACCAGCATTTAATAAAAATACAACTCAATATGCATTAATATTAGAAAATGATGTTAGATCAATTAACATATCTGGATCTAAAGAAGATGGTACTTCATCAGTTGAAGGTCTTGGTAAACATGATTTAGTTGAAGGTGTTAATAAAATAAACATTAAAGTTACTGCACAAAACGGAAGCAGTAAAACTTATACAATTGATGTAACAGTTAAAGAACTTACACCAATAGTAGTAAAAGTAGATGATGAAGAATATAACGTTGTAAGAAAGAAAGAATTAATTGAGAAGCCAAATACTAACTTTGATGAAACAGCAATTAAAATTGGCGAAGAAGAAGATATTCCAGCATTCTTCAACAAGGCTACTGACACTACCCTAGTTGGATTAAAAGATAGTGAAGGAAATATTGAATTATATCAATATAAAAATGATAATTATACAATATATAAAGAATATTCATTTGATTCAATAATAATAACTACAACTGCACTAAAAAATATTCCTGAAGGTTATGTTAAATCAACAATTAAAATTGGGGAAGAAGAATTAGTTGCATATAAAAGTGAAACGAATAATGATTTCTATCTAATAAATGGTATTAACATAGCTAGTGGTGAAGAAAACTTATATCAATATAATAAAAAAGAAAATACTATTCAATTATTCAATCAAGAATTGCTTGATAAAATAGATTCACTAGAAAGTAAAAATAATAAATATACATATGTAATAATTGGTTTAGGTGCCCTACTAATAATTACTTATATAGTATTATTAATAAGCAGTATCAAAAAACCTAAAAAGAAAAAGAAAGAAAAGGCTGAAAAAGAAGATATAGAAGAAGTTAAAGAAGAAGAAAAACAAGAACCTTCTATACAAGATGCTTTTATTGAAGAAGATGAAATAAAAGAAGATAAGACTGAAAAGATAGAAAATATCAAAGAAGTTGAAATCAAAGAAAAGAAGAAAAAAACTACAAAAAAGAAAAAAAATGAATCTTTTGGTGAAGAATTAGAGCATTTTATTGAAAAAGATGATAAAATAAAAGAAGATATTTCAAATAGTTCAAAAAAGAAAAAGAAATAATCTTCTTTTTTTAATGGAGGTATTATGAAGAAAAAAACAAAAATACAATATAGCAGTATACTCGCAATTGTTTTTATAATTGCATCCATATACTTGATTCAATCAATATTATTGTTTAAGAAAATAGAAACAGGAATAAGATATTTTGTTATTGGAGTAATCTTAATAATAGATATATTTGTATTTGTTAAATTATTCTTCTCTAAAAAGAAGAAAAAGAAGAAAGGAAAGATAGTGGCATCTATTGTGTTTCTACTCTTCTCTATCCTATTTATTTTCTTAGGATTTAATCTTAATAGAATATATTCATACTTCTCTAACTTAAATAAGAAAGTTGTATATTCAATAAGTTTAGTAACATTAAAAGAAAATAAAGATGTTAAGTTAAGTACTTTAAAAGATGCTAAGATTGGTGTTAATACTGAAGAAGAACATAATCTAGCAGATGATATAATTAAAAAATATTCATTAGATAAGAATAATGAATTAGTTGAATATCAAGATTATCGTAAGATGATACTTGATCTATATGATGGTAAAGTAAGTTATATATTCTTACAAACAAATTTTGTAGATATATATAGTACAGATGAAAACTTTGAAGATATTGGAGAAAAAGTTGTAGCAGTAGATACTTCTCAAAAAGAAGTTACAAAAGAAGAAGTACAATTAAGTGGAAGTTCTAAAGATGTATCTGAACCAATTACTATATTATTAATAGGAATAGATTCAACAGTAAATGGATTACAAAATGCTGATTCATTTAATGGAGATTCATTAATATTAGTTACATTTAATCCAACTACAATGCATGCAACTATGTTAAGTATTCCAAGAGACAGTTATGTACCTATTACATGTATGAATAATGTAGATAATAAAATAACTCACTCAGCTTCAGGTGGAGCTAAATGTGTTATCAATACAATACAAAATTTCTTAGATGTAAAAATAGATTACTATATGAAGATTAACTTTACTGGTGTTGTTGATTTAGTTAATGCTTTAGGTGGTATCGAAATAGATGTGCCTTATAAGATATGTGAACAAAACAGTAAAAGAGAATTTGGAAAAAAGATGGTATATATAAATGCTGGTCATCAAACATTAAATGGTGAACAAGCATTAGCATACGCAAGAAACAGAAAGAGCAACGCTAACTACTGTAGCAAAGAATGGACAACAGGAACTAGAAATGACTTTGTAAGAGCAGAACATCAACAAGAAGTAATTCAAGCTATATTAGATAAGATGAAGAACTTTAGTAGTATTGGAGACTTAGAGAAGATTTTAGCAGTAATATCTAAGAACTTTGATACTAATATGAGTGAATCAACAATCTTCTCTTTCTACAACGTAGGAAAAGATGTATTACTATCATCATCAAGTGATTCAATAATTACTATCGAAAAACTATACTTAGATGGTGATGGTCAAATGATTTATGATGAAAGAAGCGGTTTAGTACTTTGGGATTACATCTTAAATCAAAGAAGTTTATCAGAAGTTAAGAAAGCAATTAAGAATAACCTTTCTGGTAAGAAACAAGACTTAATTAAAACATTCTCATATAAGATTAATGAGAACTATCAAATAAAAGTTGTAGGAAAAGGATATTACGATACTAAGAAGTATACCCTACTTCCTGATATGACTGGATGGACATTATCTAAAGCTCAAGAATGGTTAAAGAGTAATGGTCTTACTGCAGAAATACAATATACTGAATCTAATAAAGGAGATAACATTGTATTAGAACAACAATATCCAGCATCAAAAAGAATTGATTTAATACCTAATGGTAAGATTATATTAAAGATCGCAAGAAAAGGTGGTTCTGCAAATGCAGATAAAGTTGACTGCTTAGTAGATGAAGAAAACGAAAAATGTATTGTTCCAGACTTTGTAGGTAAAGATGTAGATTATTTCAAGACTTGGGTTAATGGATTTTCAAATATGATTGATTATCACCCAGCATATGACACTACTTCTTCTAGACCAAAGAATGAGATAGTAAAACAATCAATTGCTAAAGGAACTACAGTAAAAGAAATACTAGATGGTGGATTAACACTAGAAATAACATATTCTAATCCAAAGGAAGAAGAACCAAATACAGGTAATCCAGGAGGAGAAACTCCAGGTGGTGAAAATCCAGGTGAGAACCCAGGTGGTGAAAATCCGGGTGGTGAAAATCCGGGTGGTGAAACCCCAGGTGGAGAGAACCCAGGTGGTGAAAATCCAGGTGGTGAAAACCCAGGTGGAGAGACTCCTGGTGACAACGAAGATTCTGGTGGAGGAAGCGAATAAAGAAGTGATAAATATTTCACTTCTTTTCTTTTCTTAAACCTAGACAAAAAAGATTTTTCATAGTATAATTTCATAGTTAGTTCTTTATAAATGAAAGAAAGGAGTTTATTAAATTTTATGATTAAAAAAACAAACGACACTAAAATAATTATTTTAGGTGGTTTGGGTGAAGTCGGAAAAAACATGTATTGTGTAATGCATGATGACGAAATTCTTATTATTGACGCAGGTATTAGTTTCCCAGATGCTGGGCTTTTAGGTATAGACTATGTCTTACCAGACTTTTCTTTTTTAAAACAAAATCAAGATAAGATTAAGGCACTTCTTATAACACATGGTCATGAAGATCATATTGGTGCTATTCCATTTTTAGTGCAATCATTAGAAATACCGGCTATTTATGCCCCAAATCAAGCTAAAGAATTAATTAGATTAAAATTACAAGATAGAGAAATAAGATATGATAATTTATATGCATATGATGATAAAACAGTATTAGAGTTTAATCATTTCCAAGTGGAGTTTTTTAGAACTACCCACTCTATTCCAGATTCACATGGAATTCTTGTTAAGACACCAGATGGAAATATTGTAACAACAGGAGACTTCAAGTTTGACTTTACTCCTATCGGACCAATCGCTGACTTACATAAAATGGCAAGAATTGGTGAAGAAGGTGTTGACGTATTAATCAGTGACTCTACAAATGCTTTAAACGAAGGTATTAGTTTAAGTGAAGCAAGAGTAGATAATGCATTAAATGACATATTTGATAAACATATTACACAAAGAATAATAATTGCAACATTCGCTTCAAATATATATAGATTAAAACATATAGTAGAAACATGTTATAACCATGGTAGAAAGATATGCGTATTCGGAAGAAGTATGGAAAACAATATTAAGATATCTATTGAAGGTGGTTATATTGAACATCCAGATATCTTGATTGATCCAGATGAGGCAAATAACTTAAAACCTCAAGAAGTTACAATATTATGTACTGGTTCTCAAGGTGAACCACTAGCAGCCTTATCTAGAATTGCTAATGGGACACATAAACAAATTAAATTAAGACCAGATGATGTAGTAGTATTCTCATCTTCACCAATACCTGGTAACGCTATGAGTATTGGTCATACAATTAATAAATTATATCTACAAGGTGTAGAAGTATATACAACTCAATCTTTATCAGATATACATACTTCAGGACACGCTAACATGGAAGAATTAAAGCTTATGATAAGATTAATAAAGCCTAAGTATTTAATGCCTTTCCATGGTGATTATAGAATGCTTAAGAACCATGCTAACTTAGGTATTGATTGTGGTATTCCAAAAGAAAACACATTCGTACTTAGAAATGGTGATGTATTAAGTCTTGATAATCACGTAATTACAAAAGATGTTCCTGTACAAGCAAGTGACGTATTTATCGATAGTAATAGACTTGAAGAAATCAACAGTGCAGTACTTCACGATAGAAAAGTTATGGCTAGTGATGGAATACTTGTAGTAATTGCAAACATAGATATGAAGAAAAAAGAATTATTAATACACCCTAACATAACAACAAGAGGATTCGTATTAATAAATGAAAATGAAGAATTGCTTAGTAAAATAGAAGCAATGGCTGAAAAGATAATACTTGAAAAATTAAAAGAAGGAAATGTCTCATTTAATGATATTAAGAGTCAAATAACTGCTGACCTATTCCCTTACATATATGAACTAACAGCAAGAAAGCCAATTATCTTACCAGTAATATTAGATATTAAAAGATAAAAAAATATCCACAAATATGTGGATATTTTTATTATTTTGTTTTTTCTATTTCTTCTTTTGGTTCTTCTACTACTTCAATCTTTGGCTCTTGTTTTGCTTTACTTCTTTTCTTACCAACAACTACTAAAATGATAATTGCTATTAATTGTAGAACATTTACAAGTAAAGATCCATAGAATGCTAAGTCTTTATTCTTATCCCCCTTTGGAGGATCTACAGGTTTTTCTTGCCCTTCCGTTTCATCAGGTTCTTTTGGAGGTTCTACAGGTTGGTCTTTTTTAGTTATTGTTATACTAGCAGATGTTCCATAATAAGGAAAGTTTTCTCTTTCATACATTGATGGAGTAGTAATTTTAGTTTCTCCTTCTTTTAATGCTATAAATGACAATTCAATTGAATTATAAATTGAATCTCTTGCCAAATCACCATCTACAACATGCTCTGGTTCTGGTAATTTTTTAATATTGAATAAGATTTTCCCATTTGTTATTTCTACAGTAGCAAATTCACTATTATTAAGCAAATTATTCCCTTCGTATATAATTTTAATATTATCTTTTGTAATTGATAAATACTGAGAATCATAATCTACTTCAAATTCTCCTATATTCATAGTATAGAATAATATATATTCGTCTACAGTATCCCCTACTTTAACATCATGGTCATAGTATATACTTGGCTTAAATGCATCTGCTTTAACAACCATTGGTAATAATAATATTGATAACAATAATACCATTAATATTTTTTTCATCTTCATCTCTCCTATCTTTATAAAAGTATAACATATTTGCAAAAAAAGAAGCATTATTTTGCTTCTTCTTGTGCTCTTGTTTCTCTTACTACTGTAACTTTAATAGTTCCAGGATATTGCATTGTAGATTCAATCTTCTCTTTAACGTCTCTTGCAATCTTATGAGCTCCTAAATCATCAACTTCTTCAGGTTTAACTATAACTCTTAATTCTCTTCCTGCTTGAACTGCGAATGTCTTGTCAATTCCTGGCATATCATTTGCAACATTTTCAAGTTGTTCAAGTCTCTTGATATAGTTTTCTAATGAGTCATTTCTTGCTCCTGGACGTGATGCAGATAAAGCATCAGCAATTGCTACTATTACAGCAATTGTTGACTTAGCTTCAGTATCACCATGGTGTGATGCAATTGAATTAACTACTACATCATTTTCATGGAATCTTTTTGCTATATCAACACCAATTTCAACGTGGCTTCCTTCAACTTCATGGTCAATTGCTTTTCCAATGTCGTGAAGTAATCCAGCTCTTTTAGCAAGTTGTACGTTTTCTCCAAATTCACTAGCAAGTAATCCAGATAAATGTGCAACTTCAATTGAATGTTGTAATGCATTTTGTCCATAACTTGTTCTAAAATGCAATTTACCAATTATTTCGATTAATTCAGGATCTACTTTAGTAAGTCCTAATTCAAATAAAGCATCATTACCAAATTCAACAATCTTTTGTTTCATTTCTTTGCATACTTTATCATATAATTCTTCAATTCTTGTTGGATGGATTCTTCCATCTTTAATTAATGTTTCAAGTGTTACTCTTGCGATTTCTCTTCTTAGTGGGTCGAATGATGAAAGTACTACTGCTTCAGGTGTATCATCAATAATTAAATCTACACCAGTGATAGCTTCAATAGTTCTTATGTTTCTTCCTTCCCTACCAATTATTCTTCCCTTCATTTCATCATCAGGAAGATTTACAACTGTTACAGTTTGTTCATTTGCAATGTCTGCAGCATATCTTTGCATAGAAATAGCAATTAAATTTTTAGCTTTCTTATCAGCTTCAAGTTTAGCTTCATCTTCACGCTCTTTAATATACTCAGATATTTCTTTTGACATTGTTTCTTCAACTTTCTTCATAACAAGTTTCTTAGCTTCATCTTTAGATAACTTAGAAATCTTAGAAAGTTGATCAAGTTCTTGTTGTTTTAGTTCATCTATTTTTGCATATTCTAATTGGATATCTTTTTGAGATTCTATAATTGATTTTTCTTTTTCTTCTAATGCTAATTCTCTTTTTTGGAATAACTCATCACGTTTATCCATGTTATTTTCTCTTTGAATTAGTCTATCTTCAGAAACTTTAAGTTCTTCTTTTTTCTCTTTAACTTCTTTATCTGCTTCGATTTTTAATTTGTGAATTTCTTCTTTTGCTTCAAAAAGCGAATCTCTCTTAGCTTTTTCAGCATCCTTTTTAGCTTTATCAATTATTTCTTCAGCTTTTTTATTAGAATTATTTACCTTATTATTGTTAATAAGGTAATTAACTAAAAACCCTACTGACACTCCAACTACAACTAGCAAAATAGAGATCAAAATATCCATATTCTTTCCTCCATTTTTTCTATTTGTATATTAAAAATTTATTTAATTAAAATTTAATATCACTACTTCTATTGTAGGATGTTTACTAAATAAAGTCAAAGTTTTTTTGTAAGAAAAAAGTTAATCGCTATGATTAACTTTTAATTACTTATCTTTTTTAGTATCTTTTGTTCCGACACCATAATATTCTCTAGTTTTTTCTTCAATTTCATTACATAATTCTTTGTTTTCTTTAAGAAGTAATTTAACATTTTCTTTTCCTTGTCCAATCTTTTCACCGTTGTATGCAAACCATGCTCCACTCTTTTCGATTATTCCAGCATTGCTTGCAAGTTCAATTAATTCTCCTTCTTTAGATACACCTTCGCCATACATAATATCTACGTTTGCAGTTTTGAATGGAGGTGCAACTTTGTTTTTAACAACTTTAATTGAAGTCTTACTTCCTAATACTTGATCTCCAACTTTAATTTGTTCGCTTCTTCTTACTTCAAGTCTTATTGTTGAGTAGAATTTAAGTGCTCTTCCTCCTGGAGTTGTTTCAGGGTTCCCAAACATAACTCCAACTTTTTCACGTAATTGATTTATGAAAATACAAATTGTTTTTGTCTTGTTAATAGCACCAGATAATTTTCTTAATGCTTGGCTCATAAGTCTTGCTTGAAGACCTACATGTGAGTCACCCATTTCACCATCAATTTCTGCTTGTGGTACTAATGCTGCTACTGAGTCAATTACTATAATACTTACTGCTTCACTTCTAACTAGGGCTTCACATATTTCTAATGCTTGTTCTCCTGTATCTGGTTGAGATAGTAATAACTCATTTATATTAACTCCTAAGTTCTTAGCATATGTTGGATCAAGAGCATGTTCTGCATCGATAAATGCTGCTCTTCCACCCTTCTTTTGTACTTCTGCAATTGCGTGTAATGCAAAAGTTGTTTTACCACTAGATTCAGGTCCATATATTTCTATAATTCTTCCCTTAGGATATCCTCCTACTCCTAGTGCTATATCAAGTGATAAAGAACCACTTGAGCATACATCTACTTCCATATGCTTACTTTCACCAAGACGCATTATTGATCCTTTACCAAATTGTTTTTCTATATCATTTAACACTTGTTCAAGTGCTTTATCCTTATCTACGTTTGCCATATTAATATTCCTCCACATATTTACTTACAAAATTATCATACACTAATTAAAATTAAATTGCAATACTTTTTCATACATTTGTTCGATTTTAATTTTTACTGTGTAAAATAAGGGTAAAAAAAAGAATTTCTATTAAGAAATCCTATTTTTTACTTACTATTTTCATCTATAATTAGTTTTTTATTTATCTTATAGTATTGGATCATAGATACGATTGACATGATTGTTGCAAAGTATAAGAAGAAGTCTGCTACTGCCCATGATTTAAGTTCGAATGGCATGTTTCCAAAGAACTTAAGTGTAATACCAATCATAAGTGCTGCTGTCTTAATTTTTCCACTTCCAATTGCTGCTACTACTTTACCACGAGATGCTGCTTCCATTTTAATTGCATTAACAATTATATCTCTTAATACTATTATTACTGGGATTATTACATGAACACCATTTTTGCTAGATGATGCAAGTATTATTAATACTGAGTTTACTAATACTTTATCAGCTATTGCATCTAACATTTTTCCAGTGTTTGTAACAAGCCCTCTTTTTCTTGCTATATGTCCATCTAAGTAATCAGTTATACTTGCTATTACAAATAATACACCAGCTACTATATAAGTCCATGGAAGTTCATTACCTTCAATTACTGGACCTTTAGGTATATCTATACCTAAATCATAAAACGGAGTACATAATATAATTATTATCAATACTGATAGTATCAATCTTGTAATAGTTAACTTATTAGGCAAGTTCATATAATACACCTCTATCTCTTAATTCGTTAGTAATAATCTTACCTTTAGGTCTAATTAAACTAAATACTATTATTATCATTAACATTATTATTACTACTGTTAATAAACCAACAAGAATAGGCATTTTACTCTTTTTCTTAGGTTTAATAATTGTATAAGGAGAAGCTATTTTCTTAGTTTCTTTGTTTCCCTTTTTATCGGCATCTATTATATCTTGAAGAGATATTTTAGAAGTCTTTTCAAATAAATAATCATTAAACTCATCTGTTACTTCTTCTGATTTCAAGCCTAAGTATTTAGCATAGTCTTTAACTTTATCTTTCATAGATAATACATCTTTAAATGCTCTTGTATTACCCTCTTCTATACTTTCTAGTAAGAAGCTATCGATATTTAAGTCTTGAGCTGCTTCGTCAATACTTACACCGTTGTTTATTCTTGTCTCTTTTAAATACTCACCAAGCTCTTTCATAAACACCTCATTAAAAAAATAAATAATACTTAATAAGCCATGTTCTGTACCTATTTCTAGGTGGCAAACATTTATCTGCCTTATTTGGCCCCTAACTCGGTTCTTATTCCCTAATTAAAGCTCCTCTACCAAAATTTGAGTTTCTCGCTCGTGGGGTTTATCACGTTCCACATCCGTCGTTTCCAACTTATTCGTCACTATGACACTTTATGACTACTATAACCATATCCGAAGACTTAGGTTAATTCGTCGCCGTTAGTATTTCTACTACCTAGGGTTATTTTTTCCCCTAGCACGAACACTAGAATCATCACAGATTCTGCGAGCATGGACTTTCCTCTATATCATGCGATATAGCGTTTGCCTAAAGTATTATTCATCTTTACCATAAACTATTTTTTCAAGTTGAGATAATCTTTTCATAATATCAACATTTGAAACAGCTTTGTTTGAATTTCCTTCTTCATCATCGCTAGTCTTAGCTATTTCCAAGCTAGTTTTAAGATTTCTGTTCTCTTGTTTTAAAGACATTATCTCATCTAACAATTCTTCCTTTTCTTTATCTTTTTCCTTAAGAATTTTAAAGAATTGCTCATAATCACTGATAATAAGATCAAGATATTGATCTACTTCTTTTAATCTATAACCTCTCGTGTCTATTTTGAATTCTTTTTCTAAAATATCTTTTGGAGATAAATTAAATTGTTCTTGATACATAATAACACCAATCCCTTACTTTCTTATTATCTTATAAAATACTTTGTTTGTCAAATATAAGAGCACTAAAATAACGGCTAAATTATAAAGATGAAATATGTCTCAAAAATATAGAAAAATATTTTAATATATAGTATAATCATTTAAGGATGTATATAAACATCTAGGTGATTTTTATGAATTATCCTAAGGGAGTTAAGAATAACAACACAGAAAATTATATAAAGTTTGATAATAGAGGTATGGGTCTTGAAAGTGATATAAACTTAACTAATCAATACTATGTTGATAAGAAGATAGCTTATATCTATAAGAAGCCTACTCCTATTCAAGTTACTAAAGTTGATTATAAAAACAATAGTATGATTATCAAAGAAGCATTCTTTAAAGAACCATCTACTACAGATTATAATGGTTTATATAAAGGTATGTATATTGACTTTGAAGCTAAAGAAACTACTAGCAAGACTTCTTTTCCTTTATCTAATATACATAAACATCAAATAAGTCACATTAAGAATATTAATGATAATGGTGGAATAGTTTTTTTAATAGTAAGATTTGTTTCTTTAAATAAAAACTTTATATTAATGGGTAATGATTTTATAGATTTCTTAAAGAATAATGATAGAAAATCTATTCCCTTAAATTATTTTGAAGAAAAAGGTTTTATTGTAGATATATCTTATATACCTAGACTAGATTATTTAAAGGTCATAGATAAGATACTGGGAGGTATAAATGGCAAATAAAAAGAAAAAGAAAGTTGTAAATACTAAAATACATATAAAAAATAGTGTTAAAGAATTAGCTATTTTTGTTGCAATAATGGTAATACTTGGTTTAATTTTTATGAATCTTGCTTTTACTGCAATAATGGTTTTGGGAGTTTTGTTAATTATATGGGTTTCTAAATTATTAGAAAAGAAGAAACAAAAGAAATGGTTTAGGATTTTAATTAATTCCTTTGCAATATTATTTCTTCTTGGTGCAATAGCAGCCGTAGGTGGTGTTGCATGGTTTTTAAACTACATTGTTGAAAATGCTCCTGAATTTAATGAAGAAGCATTAACAATGACACAAACTACTAAGATTTACGATAGTAAGGGTGTTCAAATAGCAGAGTTAGGTACAGAAAAACGTGAAATTATTACTTACGATCAATTAAATGAAGCTTTAGTAGATGCGTTAATAGCAACAGAGGATTCAAGATTCTTCCAACATAATGGATTTGATGCTCCAAGATTTATTCTTGCATCACTAAAACAAGGTATGGGAGATTCTAATGCCGGTGGTGCTTCTACATTAACAATGCAGGTTGCAAAGAATAGTTATAATAAAGAGAATGCAAAAGTAACTAAAGGTTTTGCAGGTATCGTTCGTAAATTTACTGATATTTATATGGCAGTATTTAAAATAGAAAAGAATTATTCTAAACAAGAGATTATTGAGTTCTACTTAAATAACCACTTCTTAGGAAATAACTCTTATGGAATTGAGCAAGGTGCAAGAACATACTTTAATAAACATGCTCAAGATTTAACAATTGCTGAATCATCATTGTTAATTGGACTATTCCAAGCTCCAACAACATATGATCCGTTCAAATATCCTGATGCTGCTCAAGAGCGTCGTCAAACAGTTTTATCATTAATGTTAAGACATGGATATATTACTGAAGAGGAATATGAAATTGCTAACGCTATTCCAGTTGCAAGTTTATTAAATCCTCAAAATACAGAACAAAAATATTGGTCATATTTAAATACAGTTGTTGATGAAGCTAATAAGAAATATGGAGTTAACCCACATACTACATCAGTAGAGATTTATACAAATATGAATTCTGATTATCAACAAGTTGTAGATGATGTATTAAGTGGTAAAACATATAGATGGGAAAACCCAGAAGTTCAAGCTGGTATTGCTGTAGTTGAAGCAAGAACTGGTAAGATAACTGCTATTGGTGCAGGAAGAAACCAAAATGGTAACAGATTATTTAACTATGCAACAGGAACTAAACGTCAGATTGGATCAACTGCAAAACCAATATTCGACTATGGTCCTGGTATTGAATATAATAACTGGTCAACATATAAATTATTTGATGACTCGAAGTATTACTATAGTTCAGGTCAAGAAATAAGGGACTCTGACCGTAGTTATATGGGAATAATTACATTAAGAACTGCCCTAGCGCAGTCAAGAAATATTCCAGCCTTGAAGGCATTCCAACAAGTTAATAACCAAAAGATTATAGAATTTGCTACAAATTTAGGAATTACATTAGAGAAAGCTTCAGTAGAAAGCAACTTCTTACACGAAGCTTACTCAATTGGATCATTTAATGGATCTAACCCACTAGAGTTAGCTGGTGCATATGCAGCCTTTGCTAATGGTGGATATTACATAGAACCATATACAATTAATAAGATTGTATTTAGAGATAGTGGTGTAGTTGTAACTCATGATGATTCTGAAAGAAAACAAGTTATGAGTAGTGCTACTGCGTTTATGATAACTGACGTATTAAAGACTGCAGTTAACAGTGGATTATCTGGAGCTGCTAAAATACCAGGTGTTAACGTAGCTGCTAAGACAGGAACTACAAACTATACATCACAAATACTTTATGCTCATGGTCTTCCAAACTCAGCTATTAATGATGCTTGGGTTGTTGGATACGATCCAGAAACAGTAATATCATTATGGTATGGTTATGAACCAATCAATGATAAATATTACACAACAGCTACTTCTGCTTATACCCAACGTAAAGGATTGTTTACAGCATTAGGAAGCAAAATATTTAAACATAATGGTCAAGACTTTTCTGTTCCTAATACAGTTGTTAAAGTTGGTGTAGAATTATCAAATAATGTTGATAGAGAACCTAAATTACCAAGTGCTTATACACCATCAGATAAGATAGTATACGAATACTTCAAGAAAGGTACTGAACCTACTGAAGTATCAGATATTTATAAAAGATTAAAAGATGTAACCGGATTCCATGCAAGTTATGATCCATCTACTCAAACAGTTACATTAAAATGGAATAAATCTGCTCCTGAAGGAGAAGACTTAACTTCAGTATATGGAGAATTTGGATATAGAGTTTATAAAGGAAAAGATTACTTAGGATTTACTAAGAATAATTATATGATATTAAATAATGTTACAAATCCAAATGGAACATATAGAGTTGCTGCTGCTTATGGAAGTAATGCTGCAGTAGATAGTGCTGGTGTTATTGATACAATTGATTATCATGACAATAGTAATTATGTATTAACATTCACAACACCAGATGATAAGACATATAATCTTAATGAGGCACTTGATGCACATGATGCAAATCCATCTAAGAGCGATTTAAAACTTACTAAAGATGGAGCAACAGTTACTCCAACTAATGTAAGAATATCCGTAACAGATAAAGCTGGACACAACGTAGCAAATATTTCTACTAGCGATCCTGACACTTATACAATTAAATATGTTGTTGAGTACAATACATTCAGTAGTACTGTAACAAGAGTTGTACGAGTCAGGGGCAGTGAATCCGAAGAGGATAATAGTGGATGATAAAAAGAAGCTAAATGCTTCTTTTTTTTTGTTCATAAATTGCTAGATAGATCATAATACCTGCAGTAATAGAAAGTATTATAGAAAAGAAATATATATTGTTGATATAACTTATTAGAAAGAATGCTATTAAAGCTCCTAGTGGTTCTGATACAGAAGATATTAAAGTATATAAGAATGCTTTTCTTTTACTTTTAGTACTGTAATAAATTGGTATAGATATAGCAATACCTTCAGGGATATTATGTAGAGCTATTGAAAGAGTTAAAACCAGCCCAATTCTTGTGTTATTATTTGTTGTTATAAATGTTATTATTCCTTCTGGTATATTATGTATTACTAGTGCAATCATCGAAATAAAGCCTATTTTATATAGATTATTATCACATTCAAAAGACCTATTAATCGCATGCATCAATAATGCCCCAAATAAGGCCGATATAGCGATAATTATCATGGTTGGTATAAATAGATATACTTTTATTAAATATGCATAAGAAGACGGTATTAAGTCGAATAAAGAGATGATAAGCATAACAGTAGAAGAAAATAATAAACAATTAGAAATTAGTCTATTAGTATTCTTAGATTTAATAAAAATAAACAAGAAACCAACAAGAGTAGAAAGTCCTGCAATAGAAGTAACAATAAAACTTAATAGAACATTATTCATACTTTAATATATGAAAAAAAGACATTTAAAATGTCTTTTTATAATACTTACAAATATTCTTTAAATTACAATTATTACATTCAGGTTTAACTGACTTACAATGGTATCTTCCAAATAAAACCATTTGATGATGGAGTTTAGACCATTTCTTTTTATCAAAAGTCTTCATTAACTTCTTTTCTATTGTTAATACATCATCATTATCTTTAGCAAGATTAAGTCTTTTACTAACTCTTGAAACATGAGTATCAACAGCTATCGCTGGATAATCATATAAATTACTTAATACAACATTAGTAGTCTTTCTACCTACTCCAGGAATATTACATAACTCTTCTCTATCATTAGGTACAATACCATTACAATTATCTAATAAATACTTAGCTATTTCTATTACAAATTCACTTTTCTTATTAACCATTCCTATAGGTTTAATAATCTCTTTAATATCTTTTATATCTGCTTTAGATAAAGCTTCTAAATCTTTATATTTATTAAATAATATTTCAGTTACTTGATTAACTCTTTTATCAGTAGTTTGCGCTGATAGAACAGTTGCTATTAAAAGTTCATAATCTTTATTATAATTTAATTCACATTTAGGATTAGGATATAAAGAATCTAAATATTCTTCTATTTCATTATGATTCTTCATCATCGTCCATCCAATCGTAGTCAAATACATCTACTTTCTTTGGCTTTTCTTTTTCCTTATCTCTAAACTCTTTTCTATTCTTTTCTACATCTTCTTTTGTCTTTATACCTTTTTTAGCCCATTCATATAATATCTTATCAATATATCTTAAATTAGCTACTCCATTAATTACTGCTTCTTTTATAGCTTCTTTTATTATTTCATCGCTATAGTTATTCTCTTTCCACGCTTTAACTATTTCTATTTCTATAGGAGATAATTGTTTATTTAACTCTTTTTCAAGTGTTTGGAATACATCTGATTCATCTTCTTCTTTCTTAGTTAACTCTCCTACTTCTAATAAAGAAAGTTTTTCATAGAACATATCAAGAGAGATAAATTCTTCCATAACATTCTTTTCATTTTTAACTACTTTAATCTCTATTAACTTCTTCTTTTGAAGAATAGATATATAGTTCATTATAGATTTAACATCAGTTAAAAACTCTTCACTTAATCTATTAACATCAAGTGGTATATTATTACCTTTTCCATGTATATACATTAAGAATATAAATGTTTCTAGGTCTATATCTAATTTAGAAAATTCTTTATAAATATATATAGGTATTACAATATTACCTGATTTAACTATATTCATTAATTTTCCATATTTCATAATACACCTCCTAGCTATAGTTCTTGATAATAAACTCCTCTATCTTAGATTTTTCATTATCTAATCTATGATTTAATATTTCTTCTTCTAATCTGTTATATATTTCTCTTATATAAATACCAGGCTTTCTATTTAAGATTTTTTCTATATCACTACCTAATATATCTATTTCTTTTTTAGATTTAATAGGAAGTGCTTCATAGATACCTACTATTTTAGATTTATCATATCCAAGCATAGCTGCTACTATCTGATTAGTATATAATCCATATCTATATAATGTATCACTAGTGATTCCAGTCTTTAATACTTCTTTAATATCTTTTATAATTGATTTTTCACTACTTGAGAATTCTTGTGTATATTTATCGCTGAACTCTAAAGAAGCCCATGTACCAATTATGTCACTAGTAATATTTATTTTATCTAGATTATATATTTCCAAGTCTTGATCTAGTCCTAATTCTAACAATAGATCTACTCCATATTTACAGTTAACGCTTGAGAAGATTTTATCTAATTCTTGTTTCTTACGTGAATAAGATAAATTCCTTAATAAACTTTTGTTTTTTATTATAGCACTTTTTACTTCATTACTTAAACCAAAATTTAGAATTGTAGCAAATCTTATTGCTCTTAGAATTCTTAATGAGTCTTGTGAAAATTTATCATCACTATTACCTACTGTGTTGATAACTTTATTTTCAATATCTTTTTTTCCATCAAAGTAATCAAGTATTCTTCCAAATTTATCCATACATAGAGTATTCATTCTAAAGTCTCTTCGTTGTAAGTCTTCAATTAAGTCATCTATATATTCTATTTCAATTGGTTTTCTATTATTAATATATTTTATTTCACGTCTAAAAGTAGTTATTTCAAATCTATCATTCTTTATATATATAGTAATTGATCCATATTCTTCTTTTGGAAGGACTGAATTAGGAAATAATCCCATTATCTGTTGTGGTGTTGCATTAGTTGCAATATCTACATCAAGTGAATTAATACCTAATACATAATCTCTTACAAATCCTCCTACTATATATGCTTTATACCCGTTATCTTCAATAGTATTTAATATTTTTAATGCTTGTTTTAACATGTAATCACCATTTTCATTATATCAAAGAAAGTAAATAAAAGCATCAAAAAAAGAGCTATTGCTCTTTCTTTAACTGTATTAGTTTACTGCGTCTTTTAATGCAGTTCCAGCTTTAAATGTAACAGCCTTTCTTGCAGGAATCTTAACAGTTGCTCCTGTTTGAGGGTTACGTCCTTCTCTAGCTTTTCTCTTAGTTACGTTGAAAGTTCCAAATCCAGCTACTGGAACTCTTTCACCTTTCTTTAATGCCTTTGTAATTACTTCAAAAGTAGCTTCTAAAGCACGATTTGCATCAGCTTTAGTTAAACCAGTTTTTTCAGCAATTGCTTCAACTAATTCTGCTTTTTTCATTTTTATTACCTCCATTTTTTAAGCACAGTATGCTTACATATACAAATTATCATATATTCATACCAAAAGCAATATATTTTGTTTATTTTTCAACGAATTTACACCATTTTTAACCTTTTTTTAGGCCTTTTTTACTCTTTTATTGCAATAGTTGAAATATGTGAGTAACATTTAGGTGCTCCACCACCACTAGTAAACTTATATCTTTCTATTTCAAGTGTTATTAGAGAATCTTTTTTAGAATTCATAATCTTACTAGTATCTGTTTCATTTAACGAATATTTTTTCATTCCAAATTCATCAGAATCATTGTAATGCCATAACTTTCCATCTTCAACACATCCTATAGAAAATGCTTTTTCTTTTGCGAATGTATTTCCATGTGAACCATATGTTTCTAGACATTTTAAGAATTTATTATTATCTGATTCTTCTATGTGGAATACAACCATTTCATATTTTTCAGGATTGTAATCTGGTCCCACAGGTCCGTGAACATCATCATGTTCTACTTCTTCAACTGTAACATATCCCCTTACTGTTGCTTTACCATAAAATGAAATTGCATCATATCCTTCTGGAACAGGTTCATTATCTACCAAAGGTTCAGGAGTAGTATTAACTACTGTATTTGTATTTGTATTCGCATTAGTATTAGTGTTTGCATTTTCATTAGTATTATTAGTTTTATTATCACTAGAAGATAATACTCCACTTAATAAGAAACCACATACAAACGCAATAATCATTCCTACTACAAGTATTATTATTGATATAGTTTTGTTCCCACTTTTCTTTTCTTCTTCCATATATATCCTCCTATCATAATATAATTATATAACAAAAAATTGCTATATTACTATAGCAATTAGATTATTTGATCCTTTGTTAACTATTTTAGTTAAAGTTTGGGATAGTTTATATCTAATGTTTTCAGGCATTAAAGATATCTTTGATTGTATTCCTTCTTGAACAATTACATCTAGACTTCTTCCAAAAATTTCACTCTTCCATATGTTTTGTGGATTAGTTTCGTAATCTTTCATTAGGTAGTTAATTAATTCTTTACTTTGTAGTTCACTTCCAATAATTGGCTCAAAAGTTGAATTAACGTCTACTCTTATCATGTGGATAGATGGAGCAACTGCTTTTAGTTTTACTCCATATCTATTCCCTTGTTTAATAATCTCAGGTGTATCTAGTTTCATATCTTTTAAAGTTGGGCTTGCAACACCATAACCAGTTTGTTTAACCATCTTTAAAGCATATTTAATTTGATCATATTCTCTTTTAGCTTCATCGTAGTCTTGGAATAATTGTAATAGTTCCGCTTTATTTTTAATATCAGTATTTATAATACCTTTTAACGTTTCATTATATAACTCATCTTTAGCTTCTAAGTTAATTGTTACAATACCTGTTGAAGGATCAACTGATGAGATATAAGCCTTGGAAATATTATCATTATTTTGAAACTTGTTTGTAATGTTTTCTATATCTTTTAACTTATCTACTTCACAAATACTTTCTTTAATTGAATCAATAAAGCTTTTCTTAACAGGATTATTAGAACTTAAGATAGTAATCCATTCAGGCATGTTATATCTTACTTCTAGAATAGGAAATTCATATAAAGCTTCTTTTAAGATATTATAAATATCTTTTTCATTCATTGTATCTATATTAATAGGAAGTACAGGAACACCATATTCTTCTTTTAAAGAATCTGCAAGTCGTTCTGTTTCTGGAAACATTGGATGAGTTGTATTTAATACGACAATGAATGGTTTACCAATACTTTTCAATTCGCTTACTACTCGCTCTTCAGCTTCTTTATAATCATTTCTTTCAAATTCTCCAATAGAACCATCTGTTGCAATTACTATTCCTATTGTAGAATGTTCTTTTATTACTTTTTCTGTACCTAGTTCTGCTGCTTCTATAAATGGAATAGCGTCATCATACCATGGACATTTAACCATTCTAGGTCCGTTTTCATCTTCAGCACCTTTTACATTATTTATAAGATAACCTACACAGTCAATTAATCTTATATTGCATGAGAAGTCATCAATATTAATTTTAGCTGCTGTATTAGGAACAAATTTTGGTTCAATAGTCATTATTGTTTTACCACTAGCACTTTGTGGTATTTCATCTAATGCTCTTTTTCTTTCATATTCATCTTTTATATTAGGTACTACTAGAGTTTCTATTACTTTCTTTATAAAAGTACTTTTCCCTGTTCTTACTGCCCCTACTACACCTAAATAAACATCTCCACCAGTTCTTAATGCTATATTTTTAATTATTTCTTGTTTATCCATATATACCTCTTTCTTTCTATTCAATAAATTATATGAGGTATTATTTTTTTTATACATAAAAAAACAACTGATTACTCAGTTGGATTTTCAGTTTGTTCTCCACCATCAGAACTACCTACTGGTTGTTCATCTGGAGTAATTGGCTCATCAGCTTTTGGTTCTTCTGTTGGCTCTTTTGGTTCTTCTACAGTTGGTTCTTCAATAGGTTCATCTTTTGGTTCCTCAACTGGTGGCTCTTCTGTTGGTTCTTCAACAGGAGTTTCATTATAATATTTGAAGTTATAATCATCTAGTGGTCTTGATCCTTCAGGCCATCCATTTAAATCAATAACCCATGCACCGTTTTCATATTTTATTATTGTTTGAAGTGTTTCAGTATTAGTATCATATTCTTTATCGAATAATATTAAGAATGTATTATTATCTCCACGTGCTAAAAGAATTACTCTTCCTAACTTCCACGCTTCTTCAGCATATTTATCTTTTCTTTCTTGCTCCAATAAGTCATATGCTTTGTCATCATTTAATTCTACTGGAGTATTTGATTTTGGTTCAGACTCACTACTAGGTTTATCTGTTTCTTTCTTTTTATCTCCTAATAAACTCTTATTGTTACCAGTTACAATTAGTCCTATACCTGCTAATATTAATACTAATGCAAAAGCTATTACCATTACAGGGGTATTGTTCTTTTTTACAATTTCTTTATTTTCCATAAATACGCTCCTTTTCTATTTTATAATTAAATTATAGTAAAGGGGTGTGTAAATATCAATAAAAATAGTGTAAATATGGCATTTGTTTACGTAAAAGAAAATTACATTAAAAAACTATGCTATTTCTTAGCATAGTCTAATTCTATCATTATGTAATTTGATTCTATATCATCTGTTTTATTAGTTACTATTATTTTAAATATCTTAGAACTATTTCTTTCAAGTGTATCACCAATAGATATATTTTCAAATTCTATATTAACTTCATCTTTATAATTCATTATTTTAATATTTTCTAATAAAGCATCAATAGTTCCTTTATTCTTTACATTAACAAGATATTCTACTTTAGAATTCTTTCCTTCTAAGTATGGTCTTATTATTATTTGTTCATCACTTACAGATGATCCTTGGTCATATGCTTTATCATTTGTTCCTTTAGCTTCAATAGAAGATAGTTCTACACTCCAAAACGAATTAATAGAAGTACTCATTTTCTTCTTATCTATTTTAGTAAGTGATACTCCTACTGATAAGAATCCAAACAATATAAATACTATAATTATTCCAGTAATATTGTTCTTACTTTTCATATTACCATCTCCTATTTTGAATTGTAATATATTATATAAGAATTGTCAATTCTATACCATGTTATCAAGATTATCAGGGACTTTATCATTTATTATAGTGTTAATAATCTTTTGTTTCTTTTCTTCTGATACTTTAGTTTTAGTTAATTCTTCTAAGTCATCAATTAAATCACTAAGTGTTTTTTCATCTTTCATGTTTCCATTTTGTAATTTATTAGCAAGAGATATTATTGTGTTTTTATCAACGTTAGTCTTTTCTTCTATTTTTCTAAATAGTGAATCTTTAAACATAAAAACCTCCTACATAATTATATGTAAGAGGTTATTTTTGTTTACTTTATAGGAAGATCAACGTTATTAATTGCCTTCATTATTCTATCTTCTGCACTTTCCCAAATATTTGATACTCTTCCTAAAGAGTTAGAGTATTTATTTAATTGGAATATTGCATTGTAATATGCGTTATCTGTTTTTTCAAAAGCTCCAGATAATTGGGCAGTCATTTTAGGCCCAAGTGCTACTTTTGCTTCTTCCCATCCCATTCTTGCTTGTTTATCAGCTTCAGCAAGTTCATTAATTGCTTCAGATAGTTTTGCAGATAATGATTTTAATTCAGTTGGATTTACATCTAAAGAACTTCCATCTTTGAAGTTATTACCAGATAGTGCTTGTTGATTAATAGTTTCAAATAAATTCATATAATCACCTATACCATAGCATTCTTAATTTCTTCTTCTGATTCAACTAATATTCTAGCTGTATCAGTTAAGAAATTAATTTGTGCTTGCATTTCTTCTTTTCTTTCTGTTAATTCATTATCTATTGCTTTTAATATTTGTTCACGACTATCTTTTGCTTGAACGCTATTCCAACTTTGTTCTGATTGTGTAACAAGTGTTTTAATTTTTTCTAGTGCCATTACATACTTTTCTTGTGCAGATACTATTCTACCTTTTGCAGTATTAATGTCACCTACAGTAGTTACGCTGAGTGCCATATTCTCGAGCCTCCTATCATTACCTAATTTAATTTTATTATTGTTTTGTAAGAGTGTCAACGTTTTTAGTCATTTTTAGTGTAAAGAAAAAGTGCGAATTATTCGCACTATTCTTCGTGTCCATAGAATGTTCCGTATGAAGAAATATCTTTTTCTCCTTCAGTCCATCCTGGTAAATCTATTGTCCATGTACCATTTTTGTATGTTATTATTGTTTGTTTATACCATGTTCCTGTATTGTTTTTAGCTTCATAATTGATAACAAATCCATTAAGATCGTTTGTTGCATATAGACTTGCATTAACTACTTCCCAGTTTTCTTTTTTTAGCATTGTATCATGTCCATATTGTAATATTTCTTTTGCTGTATTGTTATTTAATTCTTCTGGAAGTATTTTTCTTAATGTAATAATATCTTCCTTATCGTCTTTTTTGCTATCTTTTAAGAATATTGCAGGAATTCCAATTGCAACAAGTAGTAATCCGATGAATATTATTATTGTTATTGGACTTTCTTTCTTTTCAGTTTTATTATTTGTATTCTTATTCATATACTATCTCCATTCTTTTTATGGTGTATATACACTTGTACATGTTGTTCCATTTAATGAGTCTCCTGAATTACATGTATAGTATGTTGTTGCTGTATATGTTGTTGTATGTGTACATGTTGATCCACTTAATGAATCTCCTGAATTACATGAATATGATCCAGTTCCAGAACATTTACATACTGACTCTTTATATGTATATCTATCTCCATTGTTATTTGAACAATTGTATCCAGTTCCTGCAGCATTCACTTTACCATGTTTTCCTTTACCACAGTCATGCCACTTGTAGTAAGTTCCTGATGGATAATCATATCCACATTTTATAGTACCAGTAAATCCATTTGATCCAGTACATTCTGGCATATCTGATTTATTTCCAACACCTTGTTGAATGTCATTCTTACTAAAGTGTCCATGACATCCATCATCTACCCAAGAACATCCTCCTGAGTAAGTATATGTTGCTCCATATGTTGTTGAATGATAACATGTTGTTCCACTTCTTGAATCTCCAGAGTTACATGAATAGTTAGTTGTTGCTGTATAAGTTTTTAAACATGTTCCGTTTGATTGATATGTATATCCAGATGAACAGTTTGCTCTCCATGTTGCATATAATGTTAAGTTACCAACTGTTTTATAAGCACCTTGATCTGTGTCTAAGTTATGAGTAATTGTACCAGATGCTGATGTTGACCAACCAGTTTGAGTAAATCCAGTTCTTGTAAATACTGCTGCTTTTGTTTTCCATGCTGCATCGAATGTTACTGTTTGTATTTGATCTGCACCAGATCCACCATTTGCTTTGTAAGTAACAGTATAAGTGTTAGCTTCACAACCTTTACCACTTGTATTTGTATGGTAACCAGCTGCACATTTTATGTAAATTGCATAAAGTGTTACGTTACTATTTACTGTATATGTTGAAAGTGCTGTAGTAGATGTACTAGATGTATGCCATCCAATCATCCTATATCCTTCTCTTCTAACTACTTGAGATAAGTCAGCTGATTCAGTCTCACGTTTTATCTCACTAGTTTTAGCAGGATCAGCATCTCCACCATTTTTATTATAAGTTACTAAATAATAATTTGAGAATGTTTGATATGTATTTCCTGAATGATCTGTTGCTTTTAAGTACCAGACACCTGTTGAATCAACAGTTCCAGTTCCAGACCATGTATCTTCACGATTTAGTGCAGTACCTCCAGAACTATTGTCATCTTTTCCAAAGTATACTTTAACTAAGTTTGAAGTAGCATCTGAACAGTTAAGTGTTGCATGCCCAGTTATTGTACATGATGGTGCTACTGTGTCTTTTCTTAGTTTTGTACTACATGTTGCATAGTTTTGTGCTTTATCTTCAACAAATCCATAGTACCAAACATATTGACTTTCATCTGTATGTTGAAGACTTACATTATTTGTTCTTGATGAAGATGAGTAAGTTTCAACTCCTCTTCTAATTGAGTTAAATCCAATTCCACTTTTAGCTTCAGAAATCATGCTTTGTTGATCTTTAATTGTATCGAACTTAACTATTACATTTGAATGGAACCAGTCATTAACTCCAGGTGTACCTTCTTTTGTTAAAGTACATGTTGGGTTAGTTCTATCTATTCTTATTACAACAGTTGTAGTTTCTTTACTGATATTACCTTCAGTATCAACAACTCTGAATGCTATTTCTTCGTTCATTTCTGTTCTATAGTCAAGAGTACAACTTCCATCTGCTCCTATAGAGTCACAGATTTTTTGCCATTTACCATCTTTATTCCATTGGTATTGAGAAACTTTTTGCCCAGATTCTGAATAGAAATTAGATCCTGGAGTAAAGCTTAAATTAATATCTTGTGCCCAATCACCTGATGAGTAAACTGTTGTCTTTGTATCTTCTGTTACCCCATCTTCTACTATAGTTTTTGCATATTTATTAGTCTTTGTAATAACTACTTCTGGTTCACTATTTTCATATACATGAACTCTTCTATCTACACTCTTGTTATTGTATTTATAAGTAACAATATATGTTCCAATTTTTGATGTATCAACTACATCGATGTTTTCTGGAAGTATTTGTGGTACTCCATCAACTCCATCTCCATCAGCTGTTTCAATAATGTTACCATTTCTATCATATTTAGTGATAGATACAGACGCCAATAATTTATTTCTTAATTTTTCTTGTGAAGTGTTTTTATATACATAAAGGTCATCAAATTCTTCAAGTGAAGGTCTTACTGTTGTAGCATCATCCCATACACTATCACAATATTTATCTTCCAAATTTGAATATGTATCTTCTGAGCATACTAAACAAGTATGGTAAACATAGTCATTTTTTGATGTCTTAATTGCTATTACGTAACTACTTTTATCACATTTCTTTCCAGTGTAATCAATTATGTCATCTATATATGATTTTGCTTCAAGAATTGATATTGGTACTTTTTGTGCTGCAAAAATAGAAGTTGGTCTATAGTTTCTATTATCATTAAAGAATTCTTTACCTGATTCTGTTAATGATCTTTCCAAAGAAACATAATAACTTTCTCTAAATTCTTGCATGCTATTTGTATATGTAATTACTGCAATAATTGATATTATACCCAATATAATTACTGCTGCTATTATTTCAATTAGCGTAAACCCTTTTCTCTCTTTCATAACATACCTCTTCTATTATTACTATATCATTAAATATACCATATTTTTGTCTTTTTTTGAATAAAAAAAGTATTAGTTTCCTAATACTTTTTTTACCATTCTCTTCCAATTACAGCTTTATACTTATCGATTTGTGATTTGATTTCATTAGACTTCTTAATGTAATCAGCATCACTTACTTGTTTATTTCTATATCTTTCATCAAGTAATTGTTGAGCTTTTTCTAGGTTTTTAATTGTTCCTTCATAAGAAGCATTTCTTTGTGCATTTAAATCAGTATTAAATATCATTTTATTCACTCCTGTTCTTAAATTGTAAGATTATTGGTGTCCCTTCAAGTTCGAAGTTCTCTCTTAATTTATTTTCCAAATATCTTTCATATGAGAAGTGTACTAATCCTTTGTTATTAACATGGAACGTGAATTTTGGAGGTTTAGTTCCTGATTGATTAACAAAGTATATTTTAAGTCTCTTCCCTTTATATGATGGAGGTATATTCAACATATATGCATCAGTTATTACATCATTTAATACATTTGTGGCTATTTCTCTTTTGATGTTTTCACTTACTTTTAATACTTCAGGCATTATTGTATGAACACCTTTTTTAGTAAGTGCACTTGTGAATACGATTGGAACATAACTTAAGAATTGAAATTCTGCTCTTACTTTTTTAATATACTCTTTTTTGTCAGGATTTTCAACTGCATCCCACTTATTAACTACAATTATTAATCCTTTTCCTTTTTCTAGAACGTAACCTGCAATATGTTTATCATGTTCGATTATTCCTTCTTCAGCATTAATTACTAATAAACATATATCTGATCTATCTATTGCTTTCATTGAACGAAGAAGACTATATTTTTCTATTGCTTCATATATTCTTCCTTTTTTTCTCATTCCTGCAGTATCTATAATAACAAATTCTTCGTCATTATACTTCATTACTGTATCTATTGCATCTCTTGTAGTTCCTGCAACATCACTTACTATTACACGTTCTTCATTAAGCATTGCATTAATTAAACTACTTTTACCTACATTAGGTCTTCCAATAACTGAGAATTTTAATCTTTTATCTTCAGTATAGTATTCTTTCTTTTGAAAATTACTTACTATTTCATCTTTTAATTCAAAGAATCCAATACCATGTTCTCCACTTACTGGTAGATATGTATCAAATCCTAATTCATAGAAATCATAAATATTTTCTTCAGACTTTTTATTATCAACTTTATTAATTACTACAATAACTTTTTTTCCACTGTTTCTTAGCATATCTCTTACTAAGAAATCGTTTGATGTTAATCCTTCTTTTCCGTCTACAACGAATAATACTAAGTCAGATTCATCAATAGCTATTTCAGCTTGCATTTTAATAACGTCATTAAACTTTTCTAAAGATCCATCAATACCACCAGTATCTATAACATTAAACTTGTAATCTTTGTATGTTGCTTCACTATAAATTCTGTCTCTAGTAACTCCTGGAGTATCTTCAATAATTGAAATCTTCTCTCCTACTAGTTTATTAAAGATAGTACTCTTACCTACATTAGGTCTTCCTACTAAGGCAACTGTTGGAATTTTCATGGTATCACCCCTTAACTCTCGTATATTATAGCATATCCTTATATTATTGTAAATTAAGATTTTCTATAGAATAATGTTCACATATCTTAATTATATCCTTATCTTTTATATCTTTTGAATAAATAGAAAATCTATTTAGGATAGTATAATCATCTAATAATATTTTAACATCTTTATTAACATAATTAATCTTTAAATCAATACTATTCTTAAAGAAATCTTCTTTATCTTTTTTAATAAACTCAATAACTGTTTTTAAATTACCTATTTCATAAATAAATACATCATAGTAGCCATATATATCATAGTTATATTTCTTCTTAACTTTTATTAGAATATTCTTTAAATAATCATATAGGTTATCTTTATTTAGATGCATATAAGAATTATTTATTTCTGTTAAAAATTTATTATTATCTAATAATTGATATTTCAAGTTATCACCTAAAGTATTTTATGTTATTAATTATTTTTGGCAAAAGAAAAAAGCACTTTCGTGCTTTATTTAACGTATTTCTCTAAATCGTAAATTGTTCCATCCATTGATTGAACAAGTACAGTTCTCTTGCATACTGAAGTTACATCGCTACATGCATTAGCATTGTAATGTTTAACTACGTTAGTTAATTCATCAATCTTAAATGTTCTGTAGTCATCGTTTTTAACTGCTCTTCCAACAAGAATATATTCAATGCTTCCGTCTTCTAATATGAAGAATATTGCATCTTCATCGTTGTTATCTCCAAATCCTGCTACAAAAGAATCTACTACATTTTGATCGAATTCAATTAAATGTCCTTCTGTATGGTTATCTGCTATATAGTTTCTTACAAGGTTAATAGAACTTCTATCATCACCATAACGTACTTCAAAATATGAATCATTTAATCCAGCATAGTTATCAAAGATGAATGTATAGCTATATTCATTTTCATCGTAAATAATGTTATATTCATCGAATCCTAAAGTTCCACTGTTATTTCCATATCCAGCTGATACTATTTCTTCATTTTCTACATATTTAACGTTATCTCCAATTTTACGAGCTTTAAAACTCTCACCATATGCAGTTCCACCTAAAAAGGCAATACCTGCAGAAACTCCGATAATTGATAATACTAATTTATCTTGTGCTCTCTTAGTCTTTTCCATATCTATCCTCTTCTTCCTCTATTTTAATTATATTATCAATTTTTTTACTAGTAAAGTAATTTTACACATATTGGCTATAAAAAATGTAAAATAAAAAGCACTTTTTTAGTGCTACTTTATTATATCTTCAATTATTTTTAATATTTCTTCTCTTCCTACCTTACTGATACTTGAGAATAATACTATATTATCTCCTACTACAACATCTAAAGTGTTTCTTAATTCTTTTAAGTTCTTTTCTTTCTCCCTTGAACTTACTTTATCGGCTTTAGTTGCTACTACTGTAACAGGTATTTGATAATATTTTAGAAAGTCATACATTAACTTATCATCATTTGTTGGTCTATGTCTAAAATCTACTAAAAGGAATACTCTTTTAAGCTCTTTTCTTTTTTGTAGATACTCTTCAACCATTAATCCAAATTTTCTTATTTCTTCTTTTGATGTATCTGCATATCCATATCCTGGAACATCTACTAAATAGAATGAATCTTCAACATTAAAGAAATTAATTGTACTTGTTTTTCCTGGTTTTGAAGATATTCTAGCCAAGTTTTTTCTATTAACAAGTGTATTCATGAAGCTGCTTTTACCAACATTACTTCTTCCAAGCATTATAAACTCTGGAAGGTTATCTTCTGGATATTGGCTTCTTCTTACTGCACTTACATATAAGTTAACATTATCAACTTTCATATTAGTTTCCTTCTTTCTCGTTATATACTCTACAGATATTATCTAATTCATTAATTAATAATTGAACTTCATCCATTGTTTTTACTCTTGCTCCACTAGCTAAGGCATGACCTCCACCATTGTAACGTTCTGCAATTGTATTAACTATTGGTCCACGAGATCTTATATTAAACTTGAACAAGTTATTCTTAACATCTTCTGAAATAGTTGCCCAAGCGATTACTTCATCAATATTGTTAAAATTATTAACCATATTACCTGCTGAACTTGGATCAACCCCATATTTAATTAATGTATCATTGCTTATTATTACATAAGCAAAACCATTTTCAGTTAATGTTAAATTCTCTGATATATAACCTTGAAATCTTACTTCACTAAATGGTCTAGCATATAGATGTGAATATAATTCTTCAACATCAACATCGTATTCTTTTATTAAATCACTAACTATTTGAAATGTTTTATAGTCAGTATTAAATAAGAATCTATTAGTATCACTTGCTATTCCATAGTATAAGAATTCTGCTATTTGTTTATTTATTTCAATATTGTTTTCTTTAAAGAATCTTAGTACTAATTCTGATGCACTAGATGCTTTAGTATCGATATAGTCCAACTCTCCAAATTTATCTATCATTGGATGATGATCTATCTTACAGATATTTGGGAATGTATCTAATCTGTTAATATCTACTCTTTTTTTATCAGGAGTATCTACTACAATTAGTAATACATTTTGATTATCTGTCATTTCATATCTATCTAGTTTTGGAAAGTAGTTATATCTTGAGCTTTTACTCCCAACAGCATAAACAAGTTTATCTGGGAAATTTAAGTTAATTGCTTCTTTAAGCGCAAACTGGCTCCCTAATGCATCTGGATCTACTCCAATGTGTCTTGCAATAACAATAGTATTATATTTTTTTATTTCTTCGTAAATTTGTTTAAGCATTTTTACTTCCTATCTATTTATTAAATTTAATGTATCTCTTGCAATCATTAATTCTTCATCTGTTGGAACAACATATACTTCTACTGTTGAGTCATCAGTACTAACTTTTGCAAATTTTCCTCTTATATTATTCTTTTCAGGATCAATCTTGATTCCTAAGCATGCTAATTTTTCAATTACTGCTGCTCTTGTTTCTGGACTATTTTCTCCAATTCCTGCTGTAAATGCAATTGCATCAACATGTCCTAATAATACATAGTATTGTGCTATATATTTAACAATTGAGTTAACATACATTTCTTCAGCAAGGATACATCTTTCATTTCCTTCTTTAATACCATTTTCGATATCACGTGAGTCACTACTTACTCCTGAAACACCTAAGAATCCTGACTTTTTATTTAAGTCATTCATGATTTCACTAGCACTCTTTCCTTCTTTTTCCATGATATAAGGTACTAATGATACATCGATATCTCCACTTCTTGTTCCCATCATAATTCCAGCATGTGGTGTGAATCCCATTGAAGTATCTACACATTTTTCATCTTTAATTGCAGTTATACTTCCACCATTTCCTAAGTGACATGAGATTATATCTAAGTCATCTTTTCCTAATTCTTGTTTTAATGTTTGAGCAATATATCTATGACTTGTTCCATGTGCCCCATATTTTCTTATATGATATTTTTCATACCATTCATATGGTACTGGATATAAGAATCTTGCTTTTTCTATTGTTTGATGATAAGCAGTATCGAATACTACTACCATTGGAGTTTTAGGTAAAACTTCTCTAAATGCTTTAATACATATAGCATGAGCAGGATTATGTAGTGGTGCATAATCACTAAATCTAATTATGTCATCAACAACTTCATCAGTAACCATAACTGATTCAGTATATTTATCTCCACCATGTACTATTCTATGTCCTACTCCTTCGATTTCCTCTAAAGTAGATATTACTTGTAATTCTATTAACTTTTCAAGTAATATTTTAACTGCAGTTGAATGAGAATCTAGTTCTTGTTCAACTTTGATTTTATCTCCTTTATATTTTAATGTATAAGTACCACCTTCGATACCAATACGTTCAAACACACCTGAAATTAATACTTCTTCTGTAGTCATATCAAATAAAGAAAATTTAAGTGAACTACTACCAGCATTAATTGACATTATTTTCATATTTATCCCTCTTTTCACTACAATATTTTATCAAATATTATAACATTTTTCTAGTAGTATTGTTAATTTAAATATGATATATTTGTTATGGTGATAATATGAATGATTTAGCAATTGTATGTTTCAGTTGTGACAAAAATGATGAGGTGTGGCCTACATTCATGACATGTTTAGATAAATATTGGCCTAATCATCCAGTTACGTACTTATTTACTGAAACTTTAAATAGTCCACTTATGAAAACAATTAATCATGATTTTCCACTAGATGAGTGGACAACTAGAATTTATTTATCGCTTGAAGATATTCCTGAATCAAAAGTAATCTTTATTTGTGACGATTGTTTCTTAGATGATTATGTTAATTTAGATAAGTTAAAACAGTGTTATGACATAGTAAAAGACAATGTTGCTTATGTTAATTTAGAATTATCTTTTGATCCAAGAGACTTAGATTGTGAATATCCTGGGTTTAAGAAAAAAGGCCCTGATTCATCTTTCAGATTAAGCCTTTTATGTGGTTTATGGGATAAAAGAAAATTAATGGATATTTTATATTTAAAAGAATGTAGTCCATGGAGATTAGAAGGCGCTCAACATATGTTAAACTATGACATTTATCAAGTTGATAAAGTAAAAGCCTTGTCATGGTTTAGAGATGGTCCAAAACAATGTGGTGCTAAATACAGTGGGCGTTGGGCAAAAGAGTTACCAGAATTTCTTGCAAAAGAAGGAATAGAAATGGATCTTACTAAAAAAGGATTTAATGAAGAAGAATAAAAAAACTTGTATCAAATACAAGTTTTTATTTTATTCATCTTTTAAGAAATATTCTAATAAATATATCTTTTTATTTTTTGAATCTTTAATCATGATGATTTCATCACTCTTAGCATCATTTTTATACCAGTATTCAACGTTTATGAATGTTGGTCTATTTTGTTCTTCTACTCCTAAAACATTTAACCATTCATTAGTAGCTTCTTTATAGCTCTTATATTGAATTGTTTCAGAATCCATTGCTGTCCAGTTAACTATTTTCTTAACATCGTCTTCATTTTCATATTTGAATATATGATAAGTATTATAGTCACCAAACTCATCTTTCTTACTCTTAACTGAATATACTTCTTCTAATGATTCAGGAAGATGTATTCCCCATGATGCTTTGTATTGATAGTATTTTGCTCCAAACATTACATAGTACATAATACCAGTAGCAACAATTGTAAGTATTACTAAACCAATTAGAAGCTTTTCTCTTTTTGTAAGACCAAATGTTGCTTTTTTAGTTGTTTTCTTTTCTTGTTTAATTGGTTCTTCTTTTTTTATTGGTTCTTCTCTTACTTCAACTTTCTTTACTTCTACCTTTGGCTCTTCAACTTTAACCTCTTTTTTAGGTTCTACTTTTGGTATTACCTTTTTAACAGGTTTTTTTTCTACAGTTTTTGGTGTAGTTTTCTTTGTAGGTGCTTTAACACCTTTTGTTGCTTTAGCTGCTGGTTTCTTTACTGGTCTATTTGTTGGTTTCTTTTTAGTTTTCTTTTCTTCTTCAGCCATAATTAACTTCTCCTTTTTACTTTCTTTAATACTAAACCACCATAGGGTTTAATTATTTCTTTTGTTGAGTTATTTAATGAATATGCATCAGTGTGTTCTTGGAATCCTTTAGGTAATATTAGTTTTTGATCATTACCTGTTCTATTTACTGTAACAAACGCACTTGCATCATCATTGCTTCTTTCGAACATCATCATTCTATCATTTATATCTATTATATCAAAGTCTGCCTGTTCTAGGAAACTATTTTCATTTCTTATTTTACCAATTTTTTTGAAAAATGTTAATAGTTCTTTATCAATATTGTTCCAATCAAATGTTCTTCTTGTGCAAAGATCTCCAACTCCTTGTAGTCCTGCTTCATCTCCATAGAAGATTGATAGGTTTCCTGGGAAGAATGCAAGTGAGAAAACATATGCTTTATATATTTCTTTTGCTTTCTTGTATTCTTCAGGAGTTAATCTAAAATTCTTTTGCCACTGTCTATCTCCACTTGGTACTTCCCATGCACGGTCTTTAAAAGGTCCGAAGGCATCTGATCCTAATACATCAATTATTCTAGATATATCATGAGTAGAAGTGAAATTCATTAAACTATTAATAGTTCCTTCAGGATATTCTGTTCTAATATTATAAATTACCTCGTTTAATTTATTTATATCACAAAATTTGAAATATTTTATTAATGCATTCATCAAGTGATAATTCATTATTGAATCCATTTCTTTTCCTGATGAAATGTACTTTTTCCCTTTTCTCATTGGATTTTCCCACACTTCACCAAGAATAAATCCATCTTCTTTATTTCTTTTAACAGCTCTTCTTATTCCTTCAATAAATTCATCTGATAACTCATCTGCTACATCAAGCCTTAGCCCATCTATTCCTAATTCAAACCATTGGTCTATTACGCCGTGTTCTCCATATATAAATTGTTGCCATTCTTTGCTATTACAATCACATACTGGCATAGTCGGAATATTCCACCAATGTTTAAAATATGTTTCATTTTCAGTAATATATTTTATATAGTATGGATAATACTTTGATTCTTTTCCTTGGAATGCTCCAGGTTCTTCAAATGTATTATATTCATTAAAATATTTACTATCATTTCCAGTGTGATCAAATACTGCATCAAGAATAATCTTAATCCCCATAGCATGTGCTTTGTCACATAATTCTTTTAAATCGTTATTTGTTCCAGCATAAGGATCAACTGTCTCATAATCTGCTGCATCATATCTATGATTTGATTGACTCCATACAACTGGACTTAAATAGATAATACTAGTTCCTAAAGATTTAATATAATCAAGTTTATCTATAATCCCCTTGATATTTCCTCCAAAGAAATCTGTATTCCATTCTCCTTTTTCATTTGGCCCAACAGATACCTCATCTTTCCATGATGAATGGATTGTTCTTCTTGGCATAGGTTCCATTTTAACGCTTTCATTTCTATTAAATCTATCAACAAAGATATGATACATAATCTTTCCTTGTGCCCACTCTGGGACATCAAAGTTAACGCTCATCTTCCATTTTTCTTCATTGATTATATTATTATCTTCTAAATAATTTCTTCTTTTAAGAAATCTAAACTTCTTATTTGCTTCTAAAGAGAAGTAATAATAGTACATTGCTTTTGTTTTAAGGAATGCTTCTCCTTCAAAGTAAACATATCCACCTTCATTTCTTTTGAATTTAATTTGGAAAACACTGCTTTCCCCAGGTGAATCTGCTATAAAATTTACATTTTCAATCCAACCTAATGACATAGGAATTTTTAATTTAATTTTATAATTACATCCCTCGTCACATTTTTCAATCGGTTCAATACTGAACACAATATCATCAATTTTCCCCTGCATACTGTACCTCTATCCTACTATAATATTAGTATAGCATAAAAAAATAGATAATATACAATTATCTATTTTATGTTTTTAATATTAGGAATTCTTACTAGCACTTCCACCTGTTTTCCCACGATTTACTAATCTTTTAGTAATTTCACCACCAACTGTTCCATTGGCACGGGAAGTTGAATCTGGACCTAAGCTTACACCAAATTCATGTGCTATTTCATACTTCATATTATCAGTAGTACTTCTTTTAGCAGTAGAACTTCTTTTTGAACTAGTTCTTTTCTTTTGTCCTTTTTTCATTGTTTCACCTCCTACATTTATAGGATGTGATTTTTTAAGTAATTTATACTTCAATTATAATAAATCGTTAAACTCGTTTTTATCATGTTCAGTAATTGTTATTGTCTTAATATTTTTAAGTGCTTTATTAATTAATTCTTGATAATCAAATCTTGTTTCCATATCTTCGCATAATTCCATTTTTGGATTTATTACTGGATGTTTTGGTACGAAGACAGTACAACAATCTTCGTATGGTAATATGCTTATATCATATGTATCAATCTTTCTTGCAATTTCCATTATTTCAAGTTTATCAAGACATGCGACCGGTCTTATTACTGGGTAGTTAGTAACTGAATTAATAACTCTCATACTTGTTAATGTTTGGCTTGCTACTTGACCAATTGATTCACCATTTATGATTGCTAAACATCTTCTTCTTTTTGCCATTCGCTCAGTTATTCTATACATCATTCTTCTCATTATTGTAATAACGTAGTCTTCATCTGCAGTCTTATATATTGCTTCTTGTATTTCTGTAAAAGGAACAATATGTAGTTTGATACTTGATGTATATACAGATAATTTCTTACATAATTCAATTACTTTATTTCTTGCATTAATACTTGTATGAGGAATTGCTTCAAAGTATAATGCTTCAACATGTACTCCTCTTTTCATAGCAAGGTATGCGGCAACTGGAGAATCAATTCCCCCACTTAACATAAGCATTCCTTTACCTAAAGTATTATTTGGATATCCTCCCAATCCATAATAATAATTTGTATAAATATAAGTATATTCTTTTCTTATTTCTACATTAACTAAAAGTTCTGGATTATGAACATCTACTTTTATATTATTAATATTTTTAAGAATTAAACCACCAAGCTGTCTTGAAAAATCTTGGCTATTAATTGGAAATTCTTTATAACTTCTTTTTGTTTCTACTTTAAATGTATTAAACTTTTCTTCTTTAACTATTTCTAATACTTTTTCTTTAATAGTTTCAACATCAGTATTTATTTTGTATGCTACTAAATATTCATGTATTCCAAATATATTATTAACTCTTTTTAATATCTCATCTAAGTCTTTATCATTGAATTCAATATACATTCTAGATAAGTCTTTAAAAATCTTAACATTATAGTTAGCAAGTTTATTTTGAATACATTTATAAAGCAATTGAACAAAAAAATTCCTATTTCCTTTTTTAGTAGTTAATTCTCCATATTTTATTAAAATAACTCTTTCCATATTTCCCCTTATC
Organism: uncultured Clostridium sp.; assembly: GCA_946414595.1. Taxonomy (GTDB): domain Bacteria; phylum Bacillota_I; class Bacilli_A; order RF39; family UBA660; genus RUG13868. Next base: position 84,514 of record CAMKPE010000001.1, on the reverse strand, counting down.
TAAAAATAGGTTTATTAAACCTATTTTATTTCTACTATATATAATTTTTTCTCTTGATGAATTATAGATAATGTTACTTCTTTAGGGAATCCTAAATCTTTTGCATATGTAATTGTTACAGTTACTACGTATCCTAATCCATCTGTGTATTTATCATATGTTAATGGTTTTGCTTCAGCATTTTTAATCTCAACTTTTGTAACTTTTGGTAGTTCTTGTTTTCTATCTCCATAAACATTTGATTCAACATATTTGTACATTGTATCAGTAGCCTTTAATATGAAGTTTTCTTTCATATCAGGATGAATAAAATCAAGTCCTCCAACATCTGTATTTGTTTTTTTATCTTCTAATGAATAGAAGTCAGTTGCAAATAGTTTTGCTACTACTTTAGCATATTCTAAATCATCAACTTTATCTTTTGTTAACACTTCTTTTAATTCAGCAAAGTAATCTTTGTATAGATCAGATTTATTATCATACAAAGTATAATCTATTTCTTTTACTTTGATATCATCTAGTTTCTTTACTTCTTTTACTGGAGTTTTTTTGAAACTATTTTTAATCATTAAGAAGGCAGCACCAATTAATAGAACTATTCCTATTGTAATAAAAACTATTATTTTATTGTCTTTTTTACTTTTACTCATATCTATTGCTTCCCTTCTAATAATTTTGCTTCATCAACAGTTTGTGCTTTAGAGTTTCTTATCAAATCATATACCAAAATATCGTTAGATACTGATAATAATTTATCTGTATATTCTCTATTACTTTCAATCTGTTCTTGTGTAATTACTGAGTTAGATAAGATAAATGATTCTTCTTTTTGGTTGTTGTAATACATATCTTTTGTTAACCAGTTTCCTGTTGGGAATATTACTATATTGTCATCTTTAATATTGAAGATATCATGACCTAATGCATATTTGTTATAGAATCCAAACATGTTTCCAAGTGTTGGCATAACGTCATACATTCCCATTGTATAAGATATTGTTTGAGCTTTATCTACTCTATCTTTTGTCCAAATTATGAATGGTACTTTTCTATTTAATTCGTAATGATAATCATTAAATTCTACATAATTAGGATCTTCTTCATCAAGTACTGAATCAGTTTCTTTATCGTAATTATACATTCTTACATAATTGTTCTTTGGAAGTCTTGCATCATGGTCTCCATAGAATACTATTACAGTGTTTTCAAGTAATCCTTCTTTATCTAGCTCTTCAAGGAATATTCCTAGAGCATAGTCAGCATAATGTGCAGACTTAATGTAATTACCTAATTTAGTATCTTCCAAATATGGATAGCTAATTACTTCTTCTTCACCATTTTCATTGATTATAGTTTCTTTAATATCAACATCAAATTCACCGTATTTATCTGTTTCTGAGAATGGTGTATGGTTAGAAAGCATTATGAATGTTCCATAATATTTTCCATGTTCTTCAACAATCTTTTTAAGTTTTGGTACTGATTGTCTAAAGAATGATTCATCTGATAAACCAAGACCAATTACTTCATCTATTTCATATTGATCTTTAGCAATTAATTCATCATACCCTAAATTTTTATGCATTACTCTTCTATTCCAATACTCACCATTGTTGGCATGCATTGCAAAAGTGTAATATCCTTTTTCTTTTAATAATTTTGGAATTGATACATATTCTTTATCTGCATAATCTGAGAATGCAGTTCCTAAACTTGCAGGCATTAAAGAAGTATTTAAAGTAAACTCTGTATCACTACTTGTCCCAATACTTACTTGAGTATAGAAGTTATCAAAATACATTCCAGTCTTTGCAAGTTTATTTAAGTTTGGAGTAACTTCTTGTCCATTGAATTCTAATCCAATTAAGAAGTTTTGAATACTTTCTCCATGTATTACTAAAATATTCTTTCCTTCAAACATTCCTGTATATTCATTCTTAGTAGGTTCTTTTACATCAGCATAATATTCATTAAATTCTTTAAGTGCTGAATCATATCCGAAAAGTGCTGCAAACTTTGGCTCTAAGCTTTTAACTAAGTCATTAACGTGATAAATATAGATACCAAACTTCTTAACAACATATTCTCTATTCCATTGTTTTGTAAGTCTTCCTACGTCAGTTCCAGTTAAAGTAAATCCAAAGATAAGGGCACAAAGTGCTCCAAGCCCTAAAGATTTAATGAATCCTAACTTACTTCTATATAATTTTAATTTATTAGCCTTCTTATATCTACGATGTAAAAATAATAATGAGAAAGGCATAATTATATATATTAAATCTTTTGGTTGTAATACGTTTTCTACAACAGCATCTCCAACATCTGTTATGAATCTTGCTGTTGATATAAGTGAGATAGATGAGAAAGATGTATAGAAAGTATAATAAGCAGAGTTTAATACACAAATAGCAGTTAACAATGTTGTAATAATAAACATATAAATGAATCTTCCTTTTTCATTAAATAAGAAAGCAAAAGATCCAACTGCAAACATAAATGCAGCATCTGCTAATAATGCATCAAAATCAAATATAGTTCCATTTCCTAAAGTAAATGCTCTTAATAACATACCATTAATTACATTTAATAATACAAATAGAAAATAGAATCTATTATCTAAAACCATTCTTTTAGTTTTCTTTGTTAAAGCAATTAAGTATTGTTTAGGATTTTCTTTAAATTCTTTTATATTGCTTTTAAATCTAGAAACAAAAGATTTTTTAGAATTATCTGCTTTTTTAGGTTTTCTAACTCTTTTAGTTTTTAATTCTTTATTCTCTTTCTTTTTAATAGTCTTTTTCATAGCACTACCTCGCCTAGTAAATTATAGCAAAATACTTATTCTTTTTCAATCTTGCCAGCTTTTTTTTCGCTTTTCTCTTTATCCTCAACCATCATCTTTTCACGTGCTGCATTAAGATTCATTCCTAGCACAAAGATGTATGATATTAAATCTATCCACATCATTAAGAATAAGATATTAGAGATTCCTCCATATAGTGTTTGGAAGTCTGAGAAATACTCAATATATATTGAATATCCCCATGTTGATATCATCAATAATACTGATGTGAATACTGCTCCATAACTTGTCCTTTTTCTATTCTTTCCACTTGGTGAAAATCTATATAAGATTTTTACAAATATAAATACGAATAAGAATAGTATTGGATACCTTAATATTCTATAGAGCATGAAATATATATTTGTCGCCATATTAGTCTTAGTTATCTTAGCAATTACTCCCAACACTTGTGAGTTTATTGTAGGAATTATTAACAATAATGTGAATAAAAGTACTAATACAATAACTAAAACTACTGATTTTATTCTATTTTTTATGGCACTACTTTTTGTTATTCCATATATCGAATTAGATGTTACTATCATGGAATAAGTTCCATTAGATGCTAGTAAAAGTGAACCGATTAAGATTACCCAGACACTAACAGTTGATGAGCCTTCTCCCATGATTGATATTATTAAATCCGCTATGTTTTTAGGAAAGTTAGTATATATTGCATCAGTAAGCGATCTATCTGCAATATCAAAGTTTGCAATAACTGTTCCTATAATAGTCATTAATGGAATAATCATCATCATAAAGAAAAAGGCCAGATTCCCAGGCAAAACCTCCATTTCTGGCTTTCTAATACTAACATATAAGTAATGTAAGAATCTTTTAACTTTTTCTTTCATAATACCTCTATTTGTATTCTTCTTTATCCTTTTTCATTTCAATTGTTGCTTCGTTTATAGCATCATCAATAGTTTTAATTTCATCTAAGATCATACTATAACCTACTGCAGCACCAAACCCATATGGAAGTGTTTTAAATTCTTTAGCTAATTTCTTAGAGTAAGTTGATATTTGTTGTTCACTATATCCAACTAAATAAATTAAGAATTCGTTACCATCACTTCTTATGATCTCACTATTTTCAAGTTGAGTATTAATTAGGACACTTGCTGCTCCAACAATTAAGTTATCTCCTTGTTCATGACCATAATTATCATTAACATATTTAACATTATTTAAATCTATCAATATAATAGCTTGTGGATATTTTTGAGAATCATTCCATGCTTTTATATTACGATTCAAATAGTTTCTATTCTTTAATGAAGTAAGCATATCTGTATACTTTCTTCTATCTTCTTTTTTGATTTGTTTAACTTGTTTTCTTCTCTTAAGTACCAAATATAGTATTCCAAATACAATAATTGGAATTAATACGACAGATAATAAGATTATGTATAACTCTTCAAATGTTGTCTTTTCTAGTACTGAAGTATTTAATCCATTAAGTCCAATATTTCTATAATTGTAATATGAATTAGTTCCAATTATGTAATTAAATATTTCAAAGAATACTTTATTAGTATCATCATTATGAATCATAAATTTGTATTCATTTGTTATTGTATCTTCAAATAATACACTATATTTTTTGAACTTACTATTCTTGTAATATTCGTATACTTCTTTATCTACAACGATTAAGCTATCTTCACCATTATCAAGCAATTCACTTATTGATTCTGATGGTACTAATTGTGCTTTACTGTTATCCTTGAAGTAATTATAGATTGAGTTATTAACCATTATTGCAACTTTTTTATTCTTCATTGCTTCAAAGCTATTGATTACATACTCATCTTCAGTCTTTGCAAGAACTACATACTTCTCGACGAATGTAGATATTGTTGACTTATATTCAGTGTTTTCATAATCATAATAATTGAAATAAATATCTACTTCTCCAGCATCTATATCTTTCTTTAATTCTTCAATTGAATCATATTCTTTAAATGTAATGAAATCAGTATTAGCAAGACGAAGCATTCTATTAACATACTCTGCTGCTATACCATTGAAATCACCTTTTTGAATAACTTCATATGGGTAATTCTCTACAAATCCATAAGTATATGTCTTTGTTAAGAATTCAGTTTTATCTTTATCAGTTATATTTGCTTTTTCTAGATAGTAATTTAATACTGCTTTATTATATACTTCGTTGTATTTTTTCTTCTTCCAGTTGTTAAAATACTTTCTAACGATATTATTCATATCTTCGTTTTGTTTATCATCTGCAAGAGTTAATACTATCTTCTTAGTTAATTCAGTAAATATATACTTAATATTATATTTTTCATTTAATAATGTTTCATTTAAATACATTGTATTTGGAATGATTATTAAATCTACTTTTCCATCTTCATAATCTTGGAATAGTGCACTTGAAGTTTCATATTTCTTATATTTAAGTTCACTATAAGATTTTAAGTAATAGATTATTTCATCAAAGTCACTATCTAATACTCCAATAGTCTTAGATCCTAAATCTTTAATTGAGTCTACTCTTTCTTCATCTTTTCCAAATAATACATAAACATCTTCTTGTAATAATAAATCATTATCTGTTAAAACATCTTGATTATTTAATAATCTAAATCTATAACCAGTAGATGTTGTATCTTCTTCTTTTGCTCTTTGAATCTTATTAAATTCAAATCCAGTATCTACACTAAAGTCATCTATAAATTTACTAAATACTCCATCGCTATATACAGGATAATCATTTATAACATTGAAATCTATTATTGTTGATAAATGTTTTTCTATCCATTTATTATCTGCTACTGTGAACGAGTTTTTATCTTCACCATAGAAATAATAGAATAGTCCCACAAAGATAGCAATTGGAATTATTACCAATATCCCTATTATCCATTTTTTCTTTAATTTCATTGTTTCACCTATTTCTATCTATCTTTAGTCCAAATTAGTTTATCCGTTCCTTGTTTTTGATATCCAATGAATGGGTAACTTCTGTTTGTTATTGAGTTAATAGTTTCAGTTTTACTAGAAGATCCTTCTGATTTTTTAACTATTTTAATACTACACTTGTATTCTCCACCCTTATCTTTTGTATATCCATAGATAATGTGTTCTCCATCTTCAGTTATCTTAATCTTTTGATCTTTGTTATATTCTTTAGCATCTTTTGTATTTATTCCATAATCAGTTACTGAATCAATATCACTTAGATCATCTTGGAACTTAACTGTAACGTCACTTACGAAGTTTCCTTCTTCGTCTACATTACCAGTTGCTTCAAGTGTACAAGAATATTCTTTTGTTACAAATATTTCTATATCATAGAATTTCTTTTGTTCTTCTGTTAAAACACCAGTTACTTTACTTGCTAATGCTTTACCATCTGCAACACTTGTATTATCTGTAACAGTGATAATCACTTTAAATATTTTTCCAGATAGATATGGTTCTTTAACCTTTGCTACAACTTTTTCACTTTCTAGGTCTTTTACTATCTTATCTGTTTGCTCTTCTGAAATTGGAACGTCTTCAATTCCATCAAGTCTATCTCCATATACAGGAAGACCACTGCTTCCAATAAATAGATTGTATATAAAAAAGCCAAATGCTATTACGACTATATATACTAAAATAATAAATGACGTTAATTTATGTTTTTTAATGTAATCCATGTAATCACCTCATGTATCGATATTCATTATTAATTATACAACAAAAACTAAATAATTTGAATATAAATTAACTATATTTCATAATTAAAAAAGCATCTATTTCTAGATGCTTTATTTTTACTTATCAAATACTCTTGGATCTGATATATTTCTTTCTCTTGCTTCAAGACAGAAATATTCTATTAATCGGTCAAGAGATCCTGATTTTAATTGTAACATTGCATTTTCAATAACGTATGTTGAAAATTCTTCACGGTATGCTTTAAGAAGTCTATCGGCTTCACTATCAGGTACATTTGGACAACCGTCCCATACACGAATAGATGAGTAACCTTCTATTTCTTCTTCATTACTTGTTGAATATGCTTTTTCAGGTTCAATTGGCTTATATCCAACTTCTTGTAATATTCCTATTACTTCATCACACAATTCTTGTGGGATGTCTAACCCTTCAGCCATTTTTGTAGCACTGCTAATGCTTCTTAAGAATTCAATAATTTCGCTAGTAGTTATTTTAGTATTACCTTTATTTACTGCTATAAATGCTTTAATTCTTGTTAATGCAAGTTCTCTTATAGTTTTTCTTCTTTCTTCTATTGCCTCTTGGCTTACACCATGATTTCTACTTGCAATTCCATATGCTTGTTCAACACTTTCGCCAGTCATTATATTAAATCTTACACCATTAATTTCACCCATTGCTTCATAACCATTATCTCTTAATGTCCTTAATAGGGAAAAATAATGGCTTTCTGATTCACCAGCTATTAATGGTATTACTTCTAATTCTTCCATTACTTACCTCACTCTGATTTAATTATATTTTTATTTTTGTTTTTTGTAAATAAAAATAACTACTTGCGTAGTTATTTATTTAATAATTCTGTTAATTTGTCAGTAACCATTTGTGGATTAGCATTTCCTTTTGTTTCTTTCATGATTTGACCCATAAGGAACTTAATAGCTCTTTCATTTCCATTCTTGTAATCTAAAACGCTTTGTTCGTTGTTATCGATAACAGCTTGAATGATTGCTATTACTTCATCTTCACCCATTTGTTTAATATTATGATTATCTAAAATCTTATCTATTGAATCATTAGATTCCATAATATCATCAAGAATTTCTTTAAATATCTTACTATTAATCTTTCCACTATCTAAGTAGTTAACAACATCTATAAACTTTTCATCAGTAAGTTTAGTTTGTTCAAGAGTCATTTCAGTTTTATTTAGGTATGCTGCTATATCACCTAATAGAAGGTTACTTGCAATTACCAAGTTTATCTTTTTAATAAACTTATTTAAATAATCAGATATATTTCTATTTTGAATAATCTTTTCTATATTAATGTCATTAATTCCAGCTTCTTTATAAACTTTTCGTCTTTCTTCCGCAGACATTGGAAGAGTTTCTTTTGTTTCTTTTATATATTCATCAGTTAAATCTATAAAAGGAATGTCTGGTTCAGGGAAATATCTATAATCATTTCCTGTTTCTTTAACTCTCATTAATATTGTAGACATAGTTTTATCATCAAATCTTCTTGTTTGTTCTTTAAATGTTTCACCTTTTTCATATAAAGCGATTTGTCTTTCTTCTTCATATTTGATGGCTACTCCAACATTAGAGATAGATCCAATGTTTTTAACTTCTACTTTTGTATTTAATTTATCTGTTTTACTAACTGAAACATTACAGTCACATCTCATGCTTCCTTCTTCAATCTTACAGTCAGATACATCAGCATAAAGAAGTAACTCTCTTAATTTTTCTAGATATTTAACTGCTTCTTCAGCACTATTCATATCTGCTTCAGTTACTATTTCAACAAGAGGTACTCCTGCTCTATTGTAATCAAGCATTGATTTTTTATCAGCATGGATACTCTTACAAGTATCTTCCTCTATATGAATATCATGTATTCTTATTTTCTTTTTACCATTTTCTGTATCAATTTCTACATATCCATTAACTCCAATAGGTGTTCTATTTTGTGTTATTTGATAGTTCTTTGGATTATCTGGATAGAAATAATTCTTTCTATCAAAATGCATATGTTTATTAATCTCACAATTAAGTACTAAGGCTGCTCTTAGTCCTAAATGTATTGCTTCTTCATTAACTGTTGGAAGTGTTCCAGGATATCCTAAATCTATTACATTTGTACATGTATTAGCCATCTTACCATAATGATTAGCACTATTTGAGAATATTTTTGTTTTTGTTTTTAATTCTGCATGAACTTCAATTCCTACAGTAGTTTTATAATTACTCATGCTTATCACCTCTTGGATCTAAGTTAAGTTTTAACTTCTTTTCTAAGAAAGATGCTATTTGATATATCTTAGCTTCTTCAAATCTTTTTGAAACTATATGCATACCTATTGGTAGTTTATCTTTTGAAAAACCTATTGGTAAGTTAAGTCCAGGAAGTCCAGCCATATTAACAGGTATTACTAAGATATCATCTAAGAATGCCTTTAATGGATCTGTTGATTCTTCTTTAATATCGTAAGCAACTGCAGCAGTTGTAGGTCCTAAGATAAAGTCATATTTTTCAAATACTTTATCAAAGCTTTTCTTAATATCATCTCTTATGCTTAATGCTTTATCGTAATATACTTTAGCATTTTCACCACTAAGAATGAATGAACCTACCATTATTCTTCTTTTAACTTCATCACCAAAACCAATTTGTCTTGTCTTAGTATAAAGTTCTTCTAAATCTTTTGGATTCTCATAAGAATATCCATATTTAACTCCATCGAATCTAGCAAGGTTACCACTTGCTTCTCCCATAGCAATTATTTGATATAAGTTAACTGCATTTTCAATATATGGAACATCTACATAATCAACAGTACATCCACTCTTCTTTAATAAATCTACTATTTCATTAAATATATTTAATACTTCTTTTGTTACTACATCTGATACGAAATAATTAGGAACAGCTATTTTCATTCCTTTTATATCTTTACCAATTAATCTTGTAAAGTCTTCATCTTCTTTATTTGCACTAGTTAAATCTTTTTCATCTTTTCCACAAATAATGTTTAAAAGTTCGGCATTTTCTTCAACATCTCTAGTCATAGGTCCTATTTGATCTAAGCTTGATGCGAATGCTACTAATCCGTATCTTGATACTCTTCCATAGGTTGGTTTCATTCCAACTATTCCACATAATGCAGAAGGTTGTCTTACTGATCCTCCTGTATCACTACCTAAAGCAAATGGAACAAGTCTTGCTGAAATACATGCAGCACTTCCTCCACTTGATCCTCCAGTAATCTTTTCTTTATTCCAAGGATTATGTGGTGCTCCAAAATAACTAGTTTTAGAACATGATCCCATTGCAAACTCATCCATATTTGTTTTACCAACAATAATCATATTCTTTTCATTAATCTTATCAATTACTGTAGCATTATAAATAGGAACAAAGTTTTCAAGAATTTTTGATCCACAAGTAGTTAATAATCCTTCAGTACAAATATTATCTTTAATAGCAATAGGAATACCAAATAATAAATTATCTACTTCTTTGTTTTCTAATTCTTGTGCTTTCTTAATAGCTTCTTCTTTATTTAAAGTTATAAAACAATTTAAATCTTCATTTGATTCAATTCTTTCAAATGCTTCATTAACTAAATCGATGGGTTTAATCTTTTTACTTTTTAGTAATTTATTTATTTCTTTAACACTTAAATCTAAATAGTTACTCATTTAACATCACCGGTACTTCCACAAAGTTTCCTGTAGAGTGAGGAACATTCTTCATTGCAGTTTTGTAATCTAGCATCTTTCCTTCCTCATCACTTCTTAATTCACAATTGTATTCTACAGGTGAAATCATTAACTCATCATCATAGTCTTTTATATCTTTAATCTTATCTATTTCATCAATTAATTGTTTTAATTGCACTCTAAACTTCTCAATTTCATCTTCTTCTAGATGAATACGAGCTAAGTTAGCAACATGTAATACTTCTTCTCTAGATAATTTTTCCATACTATCCCTCTTTTTCATTACAATATTATAACATAATTATTAATAAAAAAAAGCAATTATTAATATAATTGCTCATTTATTATTCACAAGTAAATTTTCTGTCTTTAAACACCTTTATTACTTCCTCTTTAGTAGATTTATCATTAAGAGTAGTTCCGCTTGCTATTGTCTCTTTAGTAAGTTCTGCAGTAAGTGTTATTATACTTCCGTTTATATCATAATCACAGCTTTTGTATCTAGTATCACCTTTACATGATTCTTTAAATTCTTTAGCTTTTTCTTCACCTATTTTCAAACATTCTTCTTCACTTTTACAATTCCAAGTAGATTGCATTTCTTTCTTACTTACGTCATAAATGTTATCCAAAGCTACAGTATCTAATACGTCATTGCTATCAAAAGTAAAACTGTAAATTCTATCAAAAATCTTTTCTTTGTTAATACATTTTAGCTTATTTTGACTTCCGCATCCTGATAATAATGGTATTAGACATAATACTAGTAATGATAATAAAATCTTTTTCACGCTTCTCACCTCTATAAACATTGTATCATATTTTTTAGTTTTGCTTTACATTATATACAAAAATAACAAGTAATATTTATTGTTTAATTCTAAAACGTGTTGTATATTTTAGTTAAATAGGAGGTAGATATGGAAAGGAAAATAAGAGTAGTACAGTATGGTGTAGGAAAAATGAGTTTATACACTATGAGATACGCTCTTGAAAAGGGGTGCGAGATTGTAGGTGCAATCGATATTAATCCAGAAATCATTGGTAAAGATATTTCTGAAATTTTAGGAGGAAATCCTACTGGAGTTTTAGTAACATCTGTTAATGATGCTGAAAAGATGTTAAAGGAAACTAAACCAGACATTTGTATTGTAACTACAATGAGTTTAATTAATGATTTGTACTCTTCTCTAGAGCTATGTGCAAAATTAGGAATAAACGCAATTACAACATGTGAAGAAGCATTCTTCCCTATTAATTCAAATCCTGTATCTACTAAGGCATTAAATGCAATAGCAAGAGAAACTGGATGTACAATCACTGGTAGTGGATACCAAGATGTATACTGGGGAGAACTTATCGCAGCAATTGCTGCTTCTACTCAAAGAATTACTAAAATAAAAGGTAGTTCTAGCTATAACGTAGAAGAATATGGTATAGCATTAGCCGAAGCACATGGAGCTGGGCTTACATTAGAAGAATTCGAAGAAAAGATCGCAAGTGCTGATAATATGACAGATGAGGAAAGAAAGGAAAAGATCGATAAATGCGAATTCTTACCTTCATATATGTGGAGTGTTAACGGATGGCTAGCAGAAAAACTTGGTTTAACAGTTACTGGCCAAACACAAAAATGTGTACCACAAACTCACAGTGAAGATTTAGAGTCAAGTACTTTAGGTATGACTATTCCACAAGGAAATGCCACTGGAATGAGTGCGGTAGTTACTACTACTACAGAAGAAGGTATTACAATTGAATCTGAATGTATTGGTAAAGTTTATTCAAAAGATGATTTCGATAAAAATGAATGGACTGTTTATGGTGAACCTGATACAACAATAGTGGTTAATAGACCTGCTACTGTTGAATTAACGTGTGCTACAATAGTAAACAGAATTCCAGATGTTATTGATGCTGAACCTGGATATGTTACTACTGATTTAATTGGTGAACCAACATTTAAAATTAAACCTTTAAATGAATACGTAAAGAAAAATTTATTATAACAACAAAAAAAGAATGCACTGGGCACATTCTTTTTTTTATTCCTTTTTATTATCTTTTATATGATCTAACAACAGTTACTTCACTTTGATCAATTGGTAATCCGAAGAATTTATTAATTCCTCCTGAAATAACTATTGGTGTTAGATGATGATTTTGAATTATTACATTTGCTTTATATGGTTCTATTGCTATAGCTTGTTCATATCTATTTGCTAAGAAATAATATTCATTATTTTGCAATTGAATAATTCTTTCAGGTCCTTGACCTACATATACTACTCCACGACACATATCAGTTTTTTGCATAACTAGTGGTCTTATTGAAGCGATATGTCCATTAGCTTTTTTAACAACTGGCATTTCCCAATATCCTTGGTCAAGATATTTTTTTGGATTCTTTTCAACTTTTTTTGCTCTTAAATATCCATTGTGTAAATGTCCACTTGCAATCATATCATATCTTCCTAATATATCTGATATAGCTGCTAAGTTATTTTTTTCTTCAGGAGTAATTGCTAATTCATTTTGTTCAGCAATACTTCTTGCTTGAGCAGCTATCTTAGGATTGTGACATAATAAGATATTAAACTTACCATCTTTTGGTGGTACTTTTCCTTTTGTATACCAATCTTCAAGGAATGTACGTAATGCTAATCCACTTTCTTGTCCAGATGGAGCAAAAGCTTCTCTAGATGGTGTGAAATCAACTACTCTCATATCATCAAAAGGTAATACTTCATTTTCAAGTGGGAATACCATACCAGGTCTTGCTTCTTCAAGAGCCTTATATTCTCTTCTTGATTTTCTAGTGTATCCAACTAAGTCATGATTTCCTTTAGTTATAACAACTGGACTTTCTTCTGAAATATCACTTAAGAAATATTCGAAGTTATCTACAGGTCTTTCTTTTCTATATTTAGATCCTTGTAAGTTGTCACCAGCTACTATGATTAAATCAGCTTCTTCTTCTTTAATTGATTCTGCTAATCTACCTTTCTTATCACCAAAATAATTATGTAAGTCTGAAACGATAACGAATTTCTTTGTAGTTTTATCGTTTATAAGCATATAATTAACTTTGAAATTTTTCATTTCTCTTAACCCCCATTAATTGCGCTATATTATACCACAAAACACTAAAAATTGCAAGTTATTCATAGTTTGAGGTAGATTTTGCCTCAATATTTTTTTCAAAAACTGACAGTTTTTCATCGGTATCTATAGTTACAAGTAACAAGTTTTTTATATTCGTATAGTTCATATTATTGAGTCTTGTTTTTAGCCATTTTTCATCTTTATTAATACATTTCAAATTATTAGGAAGTATCTTACCATCTATTATTACATTAGTACAAAGTCCAACGTAGTCAGCCTTTAATTTAATATCTTTCATAGTAACTGGTTCATATTTACTCTTTAATAAGAAACTTATCTTACCATTAGTTTCCATAATGGCATACTCTATTTTAGCTATATCAAAATATCCATTACATCTTGCTTCTTCTAAGAATTCATTTAAATCTAACTTACACTTCCTAAGCCCCTTTTCAATTATTTTCCCATTTTCCATTAATACAGTTGGAGTACCACTTATTAATCTTCTTAAGATAATACTTTTAGTCATAATAAAAGAAATAAAAATATCAATAAATGAATATACTGCCATAACAATAACTCCATCCATAAAGACAACCTCTTTATTAACAGTCATTTCTGCTACTACATTACCTATTGATATTCCTATTACATAATCAAACATATTAAATTGGTTTATTTGTTTCTTACCTAAAGCATTTGTAAATATAAATAATATTAATAACGAAAAAATAGATTTAATTACTAAAATAAAAAAGTCCATAATATCACCTTTAATATTATGGACATTTTGTTTAAAATAAACCAACTATTTCATTATTTTCATCAATATCAATTATTTCATAATTTGGTCTTTTTGGAAGTCCTGGCATTGTTACTATTTGACCTAATAGAACAGTTATGAATCCTGCTCCTGTATGTAGTTCAATATCTCTAACCATTACTTCAAATCCCTTTGGATATCCAAGTTTCTTTGGATCATCACTTATTGAATATTGAGTCTTAGCAATACATATTGGTAAATTATTTTCTTCAAGACGATTAATCATTTCTAGTTTTTCAACAGCTTCCTTAGAATAGTTAATTAATCCAGCATGATAGATTTCTCTTATTACTCTTTCAATCTTTTCAACAAGTGGTTCATCTTTATCATAAAGTGGCTTAAAGTCACTTTCAAGTTCACACATTGTTTTGATTTTATCTGCAAGTGCGATAGCTCCTACTCCACCTGCTTCATATGTATCACATATTGAGAATTCTATTTCTTGTTCGCTACAATATTTTTTAATTGCTTCTATTTCTTCTGGAGTATCTGTTGCAAATTTGTTAAGTGCAACGATTATATGTGAAGTAAATTTCTTAAGGTTTTCTATATGTACTTCTAAGTTAGGCATTCCTGCTATTAAATAATCTACACTAGGTTCATTAATTTCTTCTTTTGGACATCCACCATTATGTTTTAATGCTCTTGTTGTTACTGCAAGAACTATACAATTAGGTTTAATTCCTGCAATTGGGCATTTAACATCCATAAATTTTTCTGCACCTAAGTCTGCACCAAATCCTGCTTCTGTTATTACGTAGTCAGCAAGTTTTAATCCAAGATTTGTAGCAACAATTGAGTTACATCCATGTGCTATATTTGCAAAAGGTCCACCATGGATTATTACTGGATTATTCTCAAGTGTTTGAACTAAGTTAGGATTAAATGCATCTTTTAGTAAAGTAACAAGTGATCCTTCTAGTTTTAAGTCTCTTGTGTATATTGGTTTACCATTTATATCTTCAGCAACCATGATATTCCCAAGTTTTTCTCTTAATTCAGTATAGTCTTTTGCTAAGCAGAAAATACTCATTACTTCTGATGCTGCTGTGATATTGAAACCATTATTCTCTATTATTCCATCTTTAATATCATAACTAATTCTTCTTAATGCTCTATCATTAACATCTACACATCTTTTAAAACATATTTTAGTAGGATCTATATTTAATTCATTTCCTTGATAAATATGATTATCTATTGCTGCTGATATTAAGTTATTACAACTAGTTATGGCATGCAAGTCACCAGTAAAGTGAAGATTAATATCTTCCATTGGAACTACTTGGCTATATCCTCCACCAGTTGCTCCTCCTTTAAGTCCAAATACTGGTCCTAAAGATGGTTCTCTTAACACTCCAATAGCATTCAAATTGTTGTGATTAAAAGCATCAACAAGTCCTATAGATACAGTAGTCTTACCTTCCCCATATGGAGTTGGGTTAATGGCAGTAACTAATACAAGTTTTCCTTGTTTACCACTCATAACATCATTAAACTTAATCTTAGCTTTATATTTACCATAAATTTCTATTTGATCTTCATTAAGTCCAAGGCGTTCTGCTACCTCTCTAATATCTTTTTTTATACATCTTTTTGCTACTTCTATATCATTCATTAAAATCACCCATTGACATTATAACACAATTATTTCAATTTAGTATATGTGATATAATATCTTTGGTGATTTTTATGAATCTAGATAAGTGTATGTTATGCCCAAGAAAGTGTGGAGTAAACAGAAATAATGGTGAATTAGGATTTTGCAAAGCAACAAATAAAATAAAGATTGCAAGATACTCTCTACACATGTGGGAAGAACCATCAATATCAGGTACTAAAGGATCTGGAACAATATTCTTTTCATGTTGTAATTTAAAGTGTATTTTTTGTCAGAATTATGATATTTCTACTAATAATTATGGAAAAGAAATAAGTGTAGAAAAGTTTAGTGATATATGTCTTAAGCTTCAAGAAATGGGCGCTAATAATATTAATTTAGTTACTCCTACTATTTATATTCCACTAATTAAGGAAGGATTAATTCTAGCTAAGAAGAATGGCTTAAATATTCCAATTGTATATAATACTAGTGGCTATGAGAATGTTTCTTCATTAAAAGAATTAGATGGACTTATTGATATATATCTTCCTGATTGTAAATATTATGATGATAATCTTGCTAAAATGTTTTCAGGAGTTAATAATTATTTTTCTATTTTTGGTGATGCTTTAAAAGAGATGTATAGACAAGTTGGAAAACCTATATTTGAAAATGATTTGATGAAAAAAGGAATTATTGTAAGACATCTTGTTTTACCTAAACATAGTGATGACTCCAAAATAATTCTTAAATATTTGTATGATAATTATAAAGATGATATTTATATTAGTATAATGAATCAGTTTACTCCTGTTAGGAAAATTGATAAATATAAAGAATTAAATTTCAAATTAAGTGATAATGAATATAATAGTATTATTGATTATGCATGTGATTTAGGAATTGTTAATGCTTTTGTTCAAGAAGATGAAACATGTCTTGAAAGTTTTATTCCAGACTTTTCTAAATATGATGAAATATAAAAAGGATGATTAGATTCATCCTTTTTACTTAACAACTTTATAATTAACTGACTTTTTAAATCTTTCTCTTCTTCTTTCATCAGAGTTGTCATTTCTTCCATTGATTACTGACATGCTAGATTTTTTATTAGTGCATGTTTTATTATCAATTTTATTTGTGATATTAGTTTTGAAGATGGCTTTACTGTCATTTTCACCCACTTCATGATTTCCCAAACATGACATTTTTATTCCTTGATATGTTTTGATAAATCCTCCAATTAAAATAGTAAGAGTTATTGCACCTAAAATAATATATGGAACTTTTTCAAAAATTGCATTATTATTTTCTAGTTTTCCTGGAATGCTGAAAATTGGTATCAAAAGAAGTCCCATGAAAAAGTCAAATACTGCTGCTACGATAACCGGTTCAACAATTGATTTTATAATAGCTTTTTTCTTGTCAAATGGTACATGAACTGCTAATTCTCCAGTTCTTCCATTAATAGCTATATAATGAATTTCTTTAGCATCATTAAAATAATATAACCAAACAGGCAAATAAGCATCATAACAATTAATACTTTTTATTTCAAGATCAGTTTTATTCCATTTTATGCCTCTATCATAATAAATAAGATTATCAAGTATTGCATATTTCCCTATGCTAATTAATTTATTTTTAAACCTATCATCATATTCTAATCGCTTATAAGTTAATATTTCTGCTACTGTATCTCTCAAATATTTTTCTTTTAATTCAATCAATTCATTAGTATCATATGGATTAAGTGCACTAATCATATTACTATAAGCACTTTCTTTGTCTGTAAACGAATTAGATTTTGTTTCTAAAGATAAATGCTTTGCATCAACTTCAAATCCTCTTATAATATCATATCCATCATAGTAATAAGTTGTACCGCTATCAGAATCATATATACTATCTATTTTTCTTTCCGCTTGTCCTTCAAATGTACAATTATAGTCAATATCAAACAACGTAAAAGGAATGAAACATGCAACTATGTTATCAGCATTGTATTTTTTTTCAAAATTATTATTAATAAATTTAGAATTTATTTTCATATATTCGTTCATTTTATTAACAGCATTATCTTTATTTATCCTAAAAGGCAATATATATCTTACATTTAATTCTCCACTTGCTCTATTATTAATTTCTAATTTTTTATGACATGTTGGACATATTACATTATTGTTTAATTCACTAGTAACAATTTCTGTATTGCATATATCACATTTATATATAACTAAATTTGAATTGGATTCGGCGATATCAAGAGCACCACCACTTATGGAAATATTATTTAATTTATCTATATCTTCAAACTTATTACTCATCTCTACATTTTCATAGATTTGACCACATTGATTACATTTTAATTTACTAAGATTAATATCCAAACTTATATCATTTGAACCACAACTAGTACAATTTGTCATATCTTGCATTACAATCACCTTTTTCTTTACTTATATATTGTTACAGATATATTTGTTTTATTATAATTATTAGGATCTCCGGTTATATATTTTTCTTTTTCTATATCATTTTTTACCATATTATATGGCTTATATTTAACATTATTAACATAATCCATCTTTTGAGTTTCATTAATCAAACTTTCTTTTATATCGTATTTCTTTTCACTATAATGCATAGAATAAAATAATAAAATAATTATGAGTAGAAATGAGGTTATTGAAACAAATGATGATGATATTCCCTTAAAAATTTCATCATTACTTTTAATTATTAAAAATAAACTATAAAATAGGAAAATTGATAATAATGCGATTATTCCCATAACAATATAGTTTTTAGAATGACTTTTTATCTTTTTTTCATTAGCTGGAATACTTCCAACTGTCTTTCCGGTTCTTCCATTTATAGCAATATAATATGTTCTAATTTTGTTGCCATCTTTTTCTTGATACGAATAAAGCCAAATAGGAATATAAGCATAATTCCATTGTGTTCCAATAATATTTACAGTTGGATTATTCCATAATATTCCTCTTTCATAAGTATTAGTGTCTTCTTTCTCTAGTATATTTTGTGATATTTCATCAATAATTCCAGGAATAACTGTATTCATATCTATGATATCAAATTCCCTATTTTCTGAAGTATAACCATTCAAGTAATTAGCATTAAATTTAACACAGTTTTCGGTATCAAAAGGGCTAACTGCACTTACAACATTACTAGATGAGTTTACCTGATTAAAAGTACCTGAAGGGCTCGATTCAATCAGTAAATTATCAACTGCTAAATCAAATTCTCTATTAATATCATAAACTCCAACATTGTATTTATCTCTTCCAATTATTTTTTGTTCCTTATCTAATATTAATTCACTTATTCCAGTTGCTGAAATATGTGCTTTTACATCAACTAGCATATATGGTAAATATATAGGCGATATCATTTCAGAATTGATGTTATTTATAAACTCTTCTTTTGCAAATTTTTTCTTTGTTTCAACATATTCATTTAATTTGTTTTTAGCTTCTTCTTTACTAATTTTAAAAGGCAATATATAATCTGGTACTTTAGCAGTTACATTAAATAAATTTGCAGGTATAGTAGTTTTACACCAATGGCATTTTAACGCTGGGCTTAAACTAGAACCAACTATATTTGCTCCACAATTTGGACAAATTGCAGATACTACTTTTATGTTTTCACTATTTACTATCATATTATCACCACTATTATAAGTATATTATATTATAATTGTTAGTGCAACAAATGAAAAAAGCCTTATGGCTTTTTATTTTTTTAATAATTCTACTTCTTCTTTAATATTTTCAATAGATAAACCTTCTTGATTATATAATTCTTCAATAGTTCCTTGTTCAATAAACTTATCATCAAATCCCATTGATTTAATTCTTCCTTTAAATCCATTTTGTATTAGATAGAATGATATAAGTGAACCAAGACCTCCATATAAGACATTATCTTCAATAGTTAAGATATTATATTTCTTTTTAATTAATTCATTTAATAATTCTTCATCTAATGGTTTTATAAATGTTGCATTTATTATTCTTGCATTAAGTTTATATTCTTTGTTGGCAAGATATGCCTTTTGAACCATTTTACCTGTGGCAATAATTGCAACTTTTTCTCCACCATTGATCTCTTCCCATTTACCTAATTCAACTTTCTTGATTTCTTTTAAATCAATATAGTCTCCTCCTCTTGGGTATCTAATGGCTACTACTTTTTTCGATTTAATTGCCCAGTTTAATAACTTAGGTAGATCTTTCATTGTCTTTGGTGAAGTAATAACCATGTTTGGCATTAGTGATAAATATGATAAATCAAAAATACCTTGATGTGTTTCTCCATCGCTTCCTACTAACCCTGCTCTATCAAGTGCAAAAACAGATGGTAAGTTTTGCATACACACATCATGAAGTAACTGGTCAAATCCTCTTTGCAAAAATGTCGAGTATACTGCGAATACTGGAACCATTCCCTCACTTGCTAGACCTGCAGCGAAAGTTGTTGCATGTTCTTCACAGATTCCTACGTCAAAACTTCTATTAGGATATTTCTCAAAAAATTCAGTAAGTTGTACTCCATCTTTCATAGCTGCTGTTATTGCAACTACCTTATCATTTTTTTCACCTATTTCAACCATTGTTTTACCAAAAACAGTTGAATATGTTACTTTTTCTGTATCGACAACACCTTTTTCCTTATCAAACGCTGATACTCCATGATATTTGTCAGGATTATCCATGGCATCTTGATATCCATATCCTTTTTTAGTAACTGCATGTATTATAATTGGCTTTTCTAGCCTTTTAGCTTGATTAATAACTTTTGTTAATAATTTTAAATCATGACCATCAACTGGTCCGATATAAGTAAGACCCATAGTCTCAAAATATTTAGAAGGTACTAAGAAAGTTCTTAAACCATCTTTAATTCTTGATAAATATTTTGCAGGAACACTTCCAAATTTAGTTCCATCAAGACTATGTTTTATTTTATTTTTTACTTTCAAGTATCTTGTATTAATACTTATTCTACTTAAATAACTTGATATACCTCCAACATTTGATGAGATACTCATTCCATTGTCATTTAAAATTATTATCATTTTAGTTTTATTAAATCCTAAATCATTTATTGCTTCAAGACTTTCTCCACTACAAATTGATCCATCTCCAATAACAGATACAATATTATAGTCTTCCTTCTTTATGTCTCTTGCTCTTGCCATTCCAAGACCAGCAGAAATGGAAGTACTACTATGCCCTGTATCAAAGAAATCATATTTACTTTCTTTTCTATATGGAAATCCTCTTAAACCTTTATACTTTCTTAATTTATCAAACTGATCTTTTCTTCCAGTTAACATTTTGTAAACATAGCTTTGATGTCCTACATCGAATATTACTTTATCTTTTTCTAAGTCAAGACATGACAAAAGAGCTATAGTAATTTCTACTACACCTAAATTTGATGCGAGATGTCCACCAGTTTTAGATACACTGTCTATTAAGAATTCTCTTATTTCTTCTGCAAGTATCTTTTTCTCTTTTATTTTTAACTTTTGAACATCACTAGGTTTTTCAATTTTCTCTAATATCATATAATCACCTAATATTTGTACGTGCACTTTATTATAGCACAAAAAAAAGGAGATGTAATCTCCTATTTAAACAACATATATTGAACTTTTTTTCTTAGTTCATACATTTCTTTCATTTTACCATCAAGTGCTAAAGTAAAGAACTTATTACCATCTTTATCTTGAGATACTACAAAGTTAGATGATGGTAATGTATCCATTGTTGTAAATAACCATTGGTAGAAACTAGATAATTCTAAATCCATATTACCTAATACATAAGTCATTAATAAATCAGGACTTAAGTATTTAGTATCATCATATTCTATGTCATAATTACTCATTATTAATGCTGTTGTATTAAATTGATTATAAACACTTTCAAGGTCATAATCATCACTTAAGTATCCAGTTTTAAATAATGCATCATTTCCATCTGGTGTTGCTAGGTGTGGTAAGTGATCTCCAAAGAATATTACTACAGTATCTTCATCTAGTGTTTGAATATAATCATATAACCTTCCTAATTGTTGATCTGCTAAATAAATTCCTTGGGCATAAGAATGAACTACTTCATTAACATCTTTACTATATGGGCTTTCTACAATATTAACATCATAGTTTTCATATCTTCCTTCATAATAAGGCATATGTCCACCCATAGTTATTGTAAAGAAGAATATCTTTTCATCTTTATCTTTATTATCAAAATATTCAATTATTTGATCAGTTAAATATTCATCAGTAACATAATCTCCACCAAGATCTATTTCATCATATAAGTGATTTCTTTCATCTACTCCATAAATGTCATAGATATAATCACAATTAAACATTGCTGCTCCAGATGAATTTAATATTTTTGTTTTATATCCATTATTCTTTAATTCTTGAATAATAGATGGATTATTATCACTTACTCCTTTTTTAAATAATTGCATATAAGGAGTATAACCTTTACTGAAATAATTTAAACTTCCTCCAGTTAATATTTCAAATTCAACATTTGAACTTATTCCACCATATGCTGGAGAAATCATTTGTATTGATTTTTGTTCTTCTTTTATTCTATTAAAGTTTGGTGTTACATCTGTATCAAACTTAATCTTATCTAGTTTTGATACATCCCAGAATGATTCTGAGAATATTACTATTATGTTTGGTTTTTTCCAAGAATTATTTGTGACACTTGCTTCATTTAACATTGCTGTTAATTCTTTTTCATTATAACCATCTGGTTCATATCTTCTTGTTTCAATTAACTTACCATAAAGTCCTGGTAATACTCCATATTTTTTATAATATCTTGTGTTACTTGCTGTTATTGCATAATCTTTTCCATCATTGATATTAAATACATTATTAGTCATAAACTTATTAAATGATTTAATTGGGAAAAACATAAGTACTAGTACTGCTAAAGAAGTTAATCCTTTAACAAGTATTTCTTTTTTACTAGTTAATTTAATGTTACTTCTTTTTGCAACATTAAATATTAATACAAACATAATAACTGTTAATATTGTTGGCCATAAGATGAAATTAATTGCATTCATCATAGTAACATCAGCGAACGCTACTATCTCGCCAGTATTTTGTAAGAATAAGATATCAGTAATTTGTACTGTATCACTTGTATAATAAATTCTTAATTCATTTATTATAAATATTATAAAAAATAATATTGCAAAAGTCTTTGTTGTTACACTTGTTCTTCTAAATATAGCTAATAGAACTAAATAAATTGAATATGTTAATATTAGCCCTACTAACATAGCCTGTGGTTCTATATTAATTGTCAAAGTATTAAATGTGCATACAGTGTAATACCACTCTAAAACAACCATTGTAACTGCAGGCATTGCATAAGCAATAATTCTTTTTTCTTGTTCAGAAAATTCTTTAATTTTTTCTTTTTTATTTTTCTTTTTCTTATCTGTAAATTTTTTAATTATTAATGGAATTAATCCAAAGATATAAGCTACTACTATTTTCTTAGCACTTATATTTCCACCAATACATGTGTATCCAACCAAAGTATAAATAATTGTGATTATAATTGGAACATTCCAATTAATCTTATTATTTTTTGAATGAAAGAATACTAATATGAAAAAATATATTGGGAAAACAATATACGTTAATACATTTACTATATCACTTGGTATTATTTTAAATATTATTGAAGTAATTAAAAATAATACTAATGAAAATAAATATAATTTATCATTTTTTTCAAATACTTCTTTCACTATGTTCACCTCTATTTCTGTAAGCTTGATGTCATCTGTACTGTCGATAGCTTTCTTATATTAAAGAATGATACTATATATAAAATTGCTACGAAAGCAAAGAAGATCCATATGAAATCATTACTATTTGTTAATAATAAGAAATCGAATAATCCATGTAATACTACTGGTATAAATATACTAAAGAATTTATATAATCTTGCTTTCTTAATATTACCAATTGAATAGTTTAGTTTTGAAAGTCCCAGATAGTAACCACACGCTACTGCATAGAACCCATGTGCTGGAACAGATATAAATGCTCTTAATAAAGCAGTTTGTGTTCCATTTTCCATTACATATAGGATGTTTTCAAGCATTGCAAATCCTAAAGATACAAATGTTGCATATACTATTCCATCAAATACATGATCGAAGTTTTTGTTATGCCAACATCCAAAATATGTAATTATATATTTATAACCTTCCTCTACAAGACCTACTACTAAGAACGCTATTATGAAACATTCAAATAAACCATTTTCTTTTAGATTAAGCCCTGTTAATAACGATTTTTCCATAAATGATGCTGGAATAGTTATTAAGATACCTAAACAAAAAAGTTTAATTAACATTATCATTGGTTCTTTTTCAATTACATCCTTTTTATATACATAAGTACACAATAGAATTGAAGGTATTATAGCAATTAATAAGTTTAACATTAATGGGGCAAATTCATTGGAAAGCCAATCACTTGACTCATTTGCCAAAATAAAAAAGTTTTGCATCACACCACCATCTTTCCTCTTTTAATTATAGCATGATAATAGTTAAAATAAAAATAAAAAAAATAGTCAAACGACTATTTTTATTTTCTTATAAATAATTTTCTGCTTTAACTTCAAAGAAGCTTTGTGGGTGAGCACATACAGGACATACTCCAGGTGCTTTTTTACCAATAACTATATGACCACAGTTTCTACAAATCCAAATCTTTTCTTCATCTTTAGAAAATACAACTTCATCTTCGATATTTTGAAGTAATTTTCTATATCTTTCTTCATGATGTTTTTCAATTTCTCCAACCATTCTGAATTTTGTAGCTAATTCTTTGAATCCTTCTTTTTCTGCTGTTTTAGCAAAGTCTTCATACATATCTGTCCATTCATAGTTTTCACCATCTGCAGCTGCTTTTAAGTTTTCAGCAGTTTTTGGTACTTCTCCGCCATTTAAATATTTAAACCACATTTTTGCATGTTCTTTTTCGTTATTAGCAGTCTCTTCAAAAATTGATGCGATTTGCTCATATCCATCTTTCTTAGCTTTTGATGCAAAGTATGTGTACTTGTTTCTTGCTTGGCTTTCACCTGCAAAAGCTGCCTTTAAATTCTCCTCTGTTTTTGTTCCTTTTAGTTTTTCGTAATCCATAAAATCCTCCTACTTGAGATTATTATATCATCTCATTTTATATTTGTAATTACTTATTTTCATTATTTTCTAACACTTGAAATTACTGGGTATCTAAGCCCTTTAACATGTTCTAAATCTACTTTTCTTCCGCATCTTGCAGAAGTATATGCTTGATGATAAATATGATCTACCCATCTATCATATGTTAGTTCAAATGGAAAGTCTATATCATCAGTATTATGCATACATCCACATAAACCTATAACAAAATCTTTATCTTCTTCATTAGATTTTTTAATAATATCTATTGTACTGCTACAAGGGAAGAATCCCATTAATAAAGAATACTTTGACACATCTGTATCCATATTAAAGAAACTTCTATGTAATTTAATATTACCTAATTTAGTTGTCACAAGTTGTGGGTCATATGCAGTAATTGATCCTTCTTTTATTTCTTGTTGATATTTATCTACCATGACTGATAGTGCTGGATACTTTCCACAAGATACTTCTAATATATCTCTTCCTAAGTCATGTTTTTCTTTTAAATAATCAAAAAAACTATCATAAGGGCTTCTACCTACTTTTGGCTTTTCCCCTATTGCAAAAGCTACTTGAGTAATAACATCAACTGGTTCTCCACTTTCTAAGTATTGATGCATATTTGAAGTAATAAATTCAGTGCAATACTCTGAATAACCAGTACCATATTTAGCAAAATAATCATATAATTTTTTATTCAAAGTTGCTTCCATAAGTATCTCCTTACAGGCGGTTATTATATCATAGCATCTTTTAATAGTCAAAAGATTGTGATATGATTAAATCGTAGTAGGAGTGTACTTATGAATGAAGAAGATTTAAAAAAAGCAAAAGAAAATCTTAAGAATGTTGAGTTTAACAACAGTGATGAAGATGAAGAAATAATTGAAGAAGAAAACGGGACAAAGAAAAGTGATAATAATGGTAATGATAAGAGCAAACAAATAATAGTTATTTGTTGTGTAATTATAGCAATCTTATTATTAATTATTGTTTTATTTATTACTGGTGTTTTAGGTGGAAGTAAATCTGAAAACCTAGAAGATAAAGAACCAGATAGTGAAGATGTAACACCAATTGAAGATGACGATGATACTAAAAATGAAATATTGGAAGTATCATCATTAGAATCTTATTTCGTTGCTGATAATTATTTATTAGTTACAAGTGATAAGAATAGTTATATTACTAATCTAGATGGAGAAGTTGTTTTAAAACTAGATGGTCAATATGAAATATTAAAAGGAAGTTCTAATTACTTTGCTAAATCAGATGGAAAGAACTATGTAATTAAAAAGTTTGATAAAGATAGAGTAATTGATGTAATAAAATTAGAAACTGAAAACGCTGCAGAAAGTGCTTACATATTGGATGAAAAAGGAAATATAGTTGGAGTATATGACAAAAATGGTACTAAACTATATATTATTGCTAATAATGTTTCTAAAGAGATTGATTTAGGAAAAAGTATGATTTATACATTCTCTGTTGCACAAGGAGAACCTAAAAAAATATATAATTCTAGATATGCTATTATTATTAATAATTCAAAGTATGGAATATATGATATCAAAGATGATAAGATGTTAATTGAACCAACATATGATGGTCTTGAATACTTATATGATGATAAATTTGTAGCAGTTAAAAATGATAAACATGGAGTAATTGATGCTAGCAACAAAGAATTAACAGATTATGATTATGACTTTGTTACATATTCTAATGGGTGGTACATTGTAGGATATGAAGAAGCTTTACATGTGCTAAATTCTAAGTTTGAAGTAAATGGATCAGAAGTAAAAATATCAAATTATAGTGAATTCTCTTATAACCCATGTTGTGGAAGAGTAAATCCATTCACTTTAGGAGCATTTAAAGATAAAGCAATAATAACTTATGGAGATGTAAGTATTATTATTGATAAAGATGGTAAAATGACTCAATATGACTTTAATAAATATGTTGTATATGGTAACTATTTAATAACTACTAAAGGTAATAGTACTGTTGTAACAATGTATGACTCTAATATGAAAAAGATTGCAGATTATAATACTCAAAGAAAAGATAGTGATTTAAATAGTGCTGCAATATATTTAAATAATAATTTCATTATAAATGGAAGACAATTATTTGAATTAAGTACAGGTAAATTTAAATACTCTGTTAATTCACTTTCAAGATCTTATCAAGGATATATGATAGTAATTAATTTCACTGATAAAGGTGCTAATGCAGTTGTTAGTCTTGAAGATAAAGAAATAGGAAGATTAGAAAATATTGATGTAACTACTTTCTTAAAGAGTGATAACAATGGTATTAAATTAACTAAAGAATACTTTATATTAAGTTTACACAATAAGAACCTAATAATTAAAAAATAGAACACATTAAGTGTTCTTTTTTTATTTTTATAGTATAATCAACTTAGGAGGAATTATATGAAATCTAATTGGTTGTTTAGTACCGTTGCTTACGTACTTGTTACAGCGCTAGTATGTTTATTGTTTTTTGGACTAGGTGATAGTGATAAAACAGATATTCAATTAGTTGCATTTGGATTCATACTTGGAGCATTAGCTGTTATTTATATTTCTGTTTTAGTAGCAGGATTTATGAGAAATAAAAATGGTGATGTAATTGCTGCAGGAGTGTTATATGCAATAGCAAGTTTTTTCATTAACTATGTATTTACAATAACTACAATAAAAACTTTAGTAGTATTTAATATCGCTTTAATAATCGTTTATTTATTATTACTGGCAATATTATTAATTCCAAAAAAGAAATAAGCATTTTAAAAGGTTGTGTATTTATTACACAACCTTTTTTAATATGAATAAGCACTATTTATAAATACTCTATATTCATCAAATTCTATAGTGTCATAATATCTATCATATGGATACCTAATAGATAAATTAGCTGATCTTCCAACTTTAATAGTTGTATCATAGTCACTATCATATCCAATTATTTTTCCGTTCTTATAGAATACTACACCTGCTTCAACACTTTTTATTTCAGTGTCTGAAGTATTTTTAAATTGTATTATTATTTTTTCTGTTTCTTTATTATCGTTTGTTATAATTTCTATATCTTTATATCTTGGTGTATAGAAACTATCTTCTGCATCAAAATATATTTTATAGGAATCATATTTTTCTGGAGCTGAATAGAATGATGATACTATTTCTTGCCCTGGTGCATAACCAAATACATAATCACTATCGCTTCCTAATATAGTACCATTCTTATCATAGAATTCTATTTCTATTTTAACATCTAAAACTTTATCCGTTTTATTCTTAGATATTAGTATTAATCTCCCTCTTTCAGTTGTTGCCAACTGATAAGCAAAGTTATCATCTTCTATATATTGTGGTGTTGTATTAGTATTTGTATTAGTGTTTTCGTTCGTATTAGCGTTACTGTTAGTATTTGTATTATTACTATTTGATTCATCACTTCTAATGACAAAGTACCATAATCCAAATCCTAAACCTGCAAGAATAATAATAGACATCATTATTATCACTATTTTTAATCCTGTGTTACCTTTTGGTTTTTCATATTGGTATTGATATACAGGCACTTCATTTTCATTAATAGATTCAGTACTAGAAGCAGTATTAACTGCTTCTATTTTTGTACCGCATCCATCGCAGAATTTGTTGTTTCCATCTATCTTTTTACCGCATTTTTGGCAAAACATCTTAGCACCTCTTTTTACTCATCTGGAATTGTTCCAAGTTTAATAGTAATGTTACTCATATCACATTTAACCATACGCCAAACTGCTCCAGTAGAGTCTTGAGCGGCTCCAAACCATGTTTCAAGATCAAATCTAGTAGTTGTATTCTTGAAGCTTATTAATTCAGTTAAAGCTCCACCATTTAAACTGTAGTAAATTACATGATCTTTCCTTATAATTCTAATATTTTGAACTGTACCATAGTTGAAGTTTACAGCTTTCTCTGAGTTTTGAGATCTTGCTTTTAATTCAATCTTATCTCCAGATCTTCTTAGAACTATTCCTAAGTTTCTTGATTGTCCCTCTTGGAATGAATTGATAAATGTTTGTTGTCCTACTCCACTTTGTTGTTGGTTAGGTGTATAGTTAGAAATTTCAACATAAATTTCAAAGTCTTTATCAAATGTATCTGTATCGAATAAATTCAATCCAGTTGGAATATAATTCTTATCTGAGTAATCTCCACAGTTATCTCCAGTGATGTTTCCATCTGCTCCATTGAAGTGACATGTTCCATTCATTGAGAATACTACTGGGAATGGATCATCAACCCATTGAGCATATAATGTTACAGGAGCTCCTGTAGATAAGCTTGTCACGCTTTGTTCATTAGTATATCTATTTCCTAATCCATCTGCTCTATCGTTCCAACTATCAAATACTTTACCTTCAAATGTATAAGCATTTGGAGTTAATTGTGTTGCTTGACCGTATGTCATTGTTTGATTATCCATTGTTCCAGTTCCACCATTTGCATTAAATATTATTTGATATTGTTTTGGTGTATAGTGTGCTGTGAACTCTTTGTGACCTACACTACCAGTTTCAATAGTAACTGTTTCTAGAAATGTTTGGCTATCTCCTTCTGTCCATCCAGTGAAGTTATATCCAACTTTTGTAGGATTATTAAGTGTAAATGTTGGAGTATTAACGGTATATGTTGGAGGGTTTGTAGCGCTTCCACCATCTAAGTTATATGTAATTGTATAAACTGTATCTCCACTATATAATGTGAAGTATCCTTGTTGGAATTCATTAGCAATTTGTGCATAATCATTTTCCATATATGATGTATCATTAGGATCAATTGCAGTTACTGCTGCTTTTACTGCTGTGAATTTTGTTTCATATGTTTCATCTTTAGCACCTATTAATTTAGTGTCATTATAGAACATTTGAGTACTGTCTATTCCAGGTTGTCTTACGAAATCTGATCCAGCATAAATTGTTTCTAGTTTATTCATTCCATAGAACATGTATTTCATGTTCTGAACGTTTGTTGTATCAAATGAATTTCCAAGTTTTATTGTTTTATAAGCAGTTGATTGAGTAAACATTCCTAACATATTTTCAACTTTTTCTGTATTAAAGCTACTCAAATCTATTTCAGTCATAGATGTTGTTTTTCTAAACATCCAGAACATTGATTTAACATTTGATGTATCAAATCCAGATAAATCTAGACTTGTTAAACTGTTACATCCGGCAAACATTCTCTTCATATCTGCAGCATTTCTAGTATCAAATTCACTTAGATCAATACTTTGAAGATTTCTGTCATCGTTAAACATGAATGACATTCCCATATTACTACATGTAGTTTCAACCGTATCATTTGCATAATCGAATGTTCCATAATCTAGTACTAATCCTGAAGTATTAATCTTACCATAAATATGTGTTAATGCATTGTTATTTCCAAACCAACGACTGAAGTTTTGAACTAAGCTTGTGCTTGTTCCAGTTAAGTAAATTGTTTCAAGAGTACTAATATTATAGAATCCTTTTATTGTCTCTGGATGGAAGTATACAGTAGTAGCTTCACTCCACCAATATAAGACATTATCTTCAATCCATCCATACACTGCTTTTTCACTCTTATATCCATCATTAACTGTATTACTAATTAATGTTACTCCGTCTTTTGCTAAAACTTCTTCTAAATCAAGAGTCTTATTTCTTTGGAAACTTGTAATACCTGATTTACTGAATCCTAATAAGTTATTATCTCCATCATAACTTTTGAATACTGCTGTTCCTGAAGTATATATTGGTTCAATAAATATATCAGAAGTTCCCATTGTTAATTCTATTTCTTCAGTTGTTTCTCCGTTACTCCATTTTATAAACTCGTAACCATCATCACCTTGCCACTTTAGTTTTAAAGTAGCGCCATAGTAATAGTCACCCGTTAAGTTTGATTCATTACTATCTAATAATTCTTCATGCCCTACTGTTAGGCGATGTTGTTCTCTTGCATAGTAATATGTAAGAACGCTTTGCCCATTACTGTTTACTACTAAGCTTTGAACTTGAGGAGTAATAAATCCAGTATATTCTCTTGTTTCTGGATATACTGTCGATCCATGTTTTTCATATGCCTCAATAGTATCTCCTTCTTCATATGTTGTACCATCTAAATTCATCAACATATGTTTAACTGTATATTTAACTGGGACTGGATCCCATTGTGCATATAAAGTAATTATTGCATTATTAACTGATGATAAGTTACTAACGCTTGCCCCATCTGCATAAGGAACTCCCGTTCCTTCTCTTGTTGTATTCCATCCATTAAATGTGTATAAGTCTCTTGTATATTCATTTCCATCTAAGTTAACTGTATCACCATATTTAACTGTCATGTCAGGCATTGTTCCAGTACCACCATTAGCATCAAAACTAATTTTATATTGTGGCTTTGATATAGTTAAATTAATTGTGTCTGTAATTCTTGAATTATATTTACTGAAAGTTGGTACAACTGCACTTAAAATGTACGCAAATGAAAAAACAACAATACTAATTAATAACATTGTCTTTGCTTTTTTCATATTATGCACCCTCTTTCTTTTAATTTTTTATTTAATTACGACAAAGTTGCTTGAGTAAATATTACATCTACTGTTACTTCTTGATTAGATATTTCTTCCGAACTCAAACTTGTGCTAAATGTTAAAGTATGTTCATAAGTAGTCGTATCTCCAACACTAATTGTTCTAATATCATCAAATGTTAATGTACCTGTTTCTGAACTTTCTTTTGTTCCATCATCTAACTTAACTTCAACGTTTGCTGGTATATTAGAAACAACGATTGAATAAGTTGATGCAACTTCAGATTCACTTTTAACTCTTACAGTAAAAGTTGATCCATCTTCACCTGCAATAACACTAACATTTTTATTTTCATCATTACTTGTTTGTACGTTCCATTTAGCAATTGTTACATCACTTGAACTAGAATTAATAGCTTCTCTAAATTTTGCAAATGTTGCAACTGAAAAAAAGGACGTTAATACCGCCAAAACTATTAATACAATAATGTTATTTCTTAATAATTTTTCCATATTATTAACTCCTTTCTAATGTTTTGCTTTTCTACTATCATTAATAATATATAATATTGCGCATACTATAACTGATCCCCATACAAGAGGATTAAATATAAATGCCATAATCATTGGTAAAAGACTTAATTTTAATACCATCTTACCTATAATAAAATCTTTTTTAAAAGGTAAATCTTCTACTTTATTATTATCTCCTTGAGTTGTTACAAATTCATCATTAATAGAAATTATTCTATGAGTTACTATTTGTTTGTTTACTTCATATGTGACGATATCTTGTTCTTTATATTCATCACAGGCTTTTACAATTATTAGGTCATTTACTTTTAAAGTTGGCTCCATACTTCCTGAACCAACTTTATATATCCTATAACCAAATAAAGATGTATTAGTGATTGAAAATATGTTTAGCAAGATAAATATAACGATTATAACTGATATAACTATCCAAACTATTTTTTTCATTATACTTTAGTATATTCTATGTAGAATCTAATATTTAGTTTATAAGCACTAGTCATATTCTTTCCTGCTATTGTATCGTTTTCATCGTCATCAAACCATTTCCATTCAAGTGCATATTTATCTCTTGAATCTTTTGCTAGGTTACTTAATCCAACATTTAATTCATCTGCACTTACCCAATTATTCTCATTTCCTATTATATATGAACCATTTTTCTTTAATCTATATTTTAAATTTACTGAATATTCTGTATTTTCATACATCAAGAATCTGTATGCTGCAGTACCATTTGAACTATTGTGTACTACAAAGTTATATACGTTTGATACTCCTGGTGCAATTTTGTTTGTATATTCATATGCTGCATTATTGAATATCTCTAAGTTTTGTTGATAGATATAATCTCCATTTTTATCATCAACATATATTTTATTTAAAACATACTTATCTTCTACCTCATCAAAGACAGGTAAATCTTCTATATCAACATCTATTTCTTTACCGTCTGGATCTTTTCCACGAGGGTAACAATCTAATCCTATTTCAAATATGTCAAAGTTACCTGTTGGCATTGCACCATTTCCCTCTTCTTTTTTTGTACAACTAGGGATAAGTAACAATATAATTAAGATTATAAGTAGTAAAATAATTAGCCATGATTTTACATCTTTAAAAAAATCTTTCATATGATGTCCTTTCTTTTTAGTTTCCATAAAAGAAATAGCTTTTGGCTATTTCACTTATGGAAGTTAAAAAACTTCCATTTATTCCCCTTTTTATCTTTTGTTTATTATTGTTCTACAGGTTGTGTTTGAGTACCAGTGATAGTTATAGGAATTGATAATTTAGTTCCACTTTCTCCACCAGCAGTTCCTAATGCTGTATCAGCTGCATCTTGTTCAGCACTAACATCATATGCCCATGCCCATTTAATTCTAATTTCTGCATTTTCACCAACAGCAAGATTTCCTGATAATGTATCGCTTGTGATGTCGATTTCTTGATCATTTGCATCATAGAATGTTAAACTTGCAGCTTTACCAGTTGCAGTTCCAAATGCTATTTCATAGTCAATACCAACTTCGCTTGATGTATTGAATAATTCAATAACAAATTCTCCTTCAGTTCCTGGAGCAATTCTTTGTGCTACTAATGTATCAGGATCATATGTATTAGTGAAATCAATATCCATAGATACGTTTTCGTTATCTCCACTAAAGTTCCATTTAGCTATAACAGCATCACCAGTTTTTTCATCTAGTTGTTCTACATATTTAGCGTAAGTGCTTCCTACATAGATACCAGTGATTCCAACTAGTAATAATAAAATAATTAATAAATAGTCTTTCTTTTTCATCTTTCCGTCCTCCTATTCTAATAGACCTACTTTACTATTCTATTTATAATAAAATTATATAACAACAATTTACACATTTCTACATTTTTCGTCATTTTTTTTTATTTTTTTTATGTTTATATCTTATATGCCTGTTATAATTTTTTATAAGAGGGTGGAATTGTATTAATTTCATCTTTTTTTCTTACATTAATTAGTATGCGACAATTTTATGTATAAATACATAAATTGATTGGCAAAATATTTATTTTGTCGAATATTTTTGTTATACTAAAGAAAATAGGTGTGATATGAATAGTGAATTAAAAAATATTTCCGTTGAAGAAATGGAACAAGCAAAAAAGATAATTGATACATTATCTAATTATTATGAAGAAAGAATAGTTGGGCAAAAGAATTTAAAAACTGCACTTTTAGTAGCTTTTATGGCAAATGGGCATATTCTTCTTGAATCTGTACCGGGACTTGCTAAAACTACTGCAGCTAAAGTATTAACAGATGCTTTAGCAGGTAAATTTGCAAAGATTCAATGTACTCCAGACTTACTTCCAAGTGACATTGTTGGTACTCAGATCTTTAATTATTCTACTAACCAATTCGAAACTAAAATTGGACCAGTTTATGCCAATTTCGTTTTGCTAGATGAGGTAAACAGATCAAGTGCTAAAACACAAAGTGCCATGCTAGAGGTTATGCAGGAGCGTAAATTAAGTATTGCAGGTGTTACTTATGAAATGATGAAACCATTCATTGTAATTGCAACACAAAACCCAATTGAACAAGAAGGAACTTACCTACTTGCAGAAGCTCAATTAGACAGATTCTTATTAAAAGAAATCATTGATTATCCAAGTGTTGGAGAAGAAATGGAAATCTTAAACAGAATGGAATCAGGAATTATTGATAATAATCCAGCTATATTGGATATCAATTCAATTCTATTCTTACAAGATGTTACAAGAAGAGTTTATGTAGATGAAGAAATAAAAAGATACATTGCAAGAATCATTTATACAACAAGAAATGCAGCTACTATGCTTCCTAAAAACATTGCTAAATATGTTGAAATGGGATCAAGTCCACGTGGAACTATAGCAATAATGAATGTAGCAAAAGCAGTTGCAGTATTAAATGGAAGAAACTATGTTACTCCAGATGATTGCAAAGCTTTAATTTACAGTATCTTAAGACACAGAGTTACTTTAAACTATGCTGCTGTTGCAGATGGAATAAATGTTGAAAAAGTTATCGATGCTATCTTAGGAGCAGTAGATACACCATGATGCTACATAATGTAGACAAAATAAGGGCAAATATAAGCATTAGTGCAAGTAAAAAAACAGCAAACTTGTTAGATGGTTTATATAGGTCAATATTTAAAGGAAGAAGTCTAGATTTCGATGACTTAAGAGATTACGTTTTAGGTGACGATAGTAAAGACATTGACTGGAAATCTTCTATAAGACATGGGTCCTTACTGGTAAGACGTTATGTCGCATTTAAAAGACATAATATTGTTTTCATTATGGATTCAGGCGTTAAGATGAGTGGTTTTAACAAAAACGATGAAAAAAAAGCAGAAACTGCTTTATATACATTTGGAACACTTGCATATCTAGTTAATAAAAATGAAGATGAAGTATCATGTGTTTTCAGTAAAAATAACACATTATATATGAGTCCATTTAAAAGTGGATTAACTAACTTAGAAATAAATTTAGTTGATTTAGAAAAACATTTAGAAGATGAGAATACTCATACAATAAATGAACTAATTGATTATGCACTTAACCATTCAAAAAGAAGAATGATATTTGTAGTAATATCAGATATAGCAGGACTTAATTCAATTGAAGAAAATATAATTAAAAAAGCAACTTTAGCTCATGACTTATTATTTGTAAATATAAGTGATGCTTCTTTATTCGGATCTGGAATGTTTGATATCGATGAAAGAAGAGATTTACCATCATTTATAACTAAAAATGAAAAAATAAAAGAAATAGAAGACATAGAAAGAAATAAAATAGTCGAAGAGAAAACAGCACTTTTAAAGAAATATAGAATAACTGTTGAAGATATAAACTCTAAAAGTGAAATTGTTTCTAAATTAATCGAATTATTAGAGAGGCATAACAATGCAGTCAGACGTTAAGTTTCAAGAACCATTTAGTTATTCAATCCTAGGAGTCATACTCCTAGTTCTTTTAATTGTCATTTTAGTAGCTTACTTAGTCTATATACTTGTAATTAAGAAGAAAGATGCACCAAAGATAGTAATTAATTATAGACCTAAGAATGTTTTCTTAATTAAACATAGTTATTTATCTAAAATAGATAGTTTAAAGAAACAAGTTAATAATAAGAAGCTTAGTCAAAGAAAAGCTTATAATGAATTAAGTTCAATAATAAGATCATTTGTTAATGAAGCTACAAGTATAGATGTTATGAAATATACTTTAAGCGAAATTAAAACATTAAAGATGGATAATTTAACAAAGTTAGTTGAAGAATATTATGAACCAGAATTCTCAAGAGAAGGAACTGGAGATATTCTTGCATCAATAGATAGAACAAGGGAGGTAATAGAAAAATGGAAATAAAAGCCCCTTGGATAATTATTGTTAGTATTATAGCATTTGTTCTTGTTATGTTTTTGGCATTATCAAGAAAAGGAAGCAAGAAAAATAAAAAGAAAGTTGCAAATACTTCAATAATTAAAAAATCAAATATTTATAAAGATATTATTAAAAAATATAGAATGGGTCTTTATGGTATTTATGCAGTTGTATTTATATGTGTTCTTACTTCATCAATAATGACTTCTAGAGTTGTTAAAACAAGAACAGAAGATAATGCGGTATACAATAGAGATATTATTCTATGTATGGATATATCAACATCTGTTAATGACTTAAATAAAGAACTAGTTGATACTTATAAAGAAGTTGTTAACTCATTAAATGGAGAAAGATTTGGTATTTCAATATTCAATACTTCTTCGTATACTTTAGTTCCTTTAACAGAAGATTATGATTATATAGCAGATAATTTAAACACTTTATCTGAAGCTTTAAACAATAATACAACTGATCACCATGGTGAAGAGTATTTATATTACAATAGATACTTACTATATGGTACTTTAGTAGGAAACAATACAAGAGGTAGTTCTCTAGTTGGAGATGGTCTTGCTTCATGTATTTTTGATTTTCCTGATTTAGATGAAGAAAGATCAAGAATAATTGTTTTTTCAACAGATAACGATGTTCAAGGTAAAGAATATATAAATGTTACTGATGCTGCTAAACTAGCTAAGAAAAAAGGAATAGTAGTATATTCAGTTGCACCAAAAGAAACTGCAATAAACTTTGGAACTACTTTAAAAGAAGCTACTGAATCAACTGGTGGTAGCTACTTTGTACAAGGTAAAGGATCAACTATTAATGAAATAGTAAGTGGTATAGAATCACAAGAAAAATCAATCCTTGAAGGTGGTAAAAAGACTATATCTACAGATCACCCAGAAGTTGCATTTGTATTCTTAATATTAGGCTTTGCAGGTTTAATAGTGGTAGATAAGGTGGTGTTATCATGATAATATCTCCAATAATACCTATATGGCTTATACTACCAATAGCAATTGGATTAACAGTTTATACAATAATATATACAAAGAAAGCAAAACTAATTATAAGACTATTAATAATTGCTCTATTATTTGTAACTAACTTAAGATTTAGAATACCTGATGGTGAAGTAGAAGTATTAAAAAGTAACTTAGATGTAATATTTGTTATTGATAAAACAATTTCAATGGATGCCTTAGATTATGAGGGTGGCACAAAAAGATTAGATGCAGTTAAAAAAGATGTTCAATATATCGTAGACGAATTAAGTGGATCTACTTATTCAGTTATTGCATTCGATATATATTCACAAATAAAGATGCCACTTACAAAAGATAGTAAAACTATAATGGCATCTGTTAAATCATTAAAAACACCAGAGCAATGTACTGCTAAAGGTAGTACAATAACAATGTTCAAAGAAGATTTAAAAAAAGTACTTGAATCTTCTAGAAAGAAAGAAGATAGACAAAGGATTGTATTCATAATAACTGATGGTGAAAATACAACAGATGAAGAAGTTCAATCATTAAGTGATTTAAGAGACTATGTTGATAATGGTGCCGTTTTAGGATATGGAACTGAAGAAGGCGGACGAATGAAAGTTGAAACATATTATCAAAGTGGTAAATATGAATACTTGCAAGATAAAACAAATTATCCATATACCGACGCAATATCAAAAATTGATGAAAAGAACTTAAAACAAATGGCAAATGATTTAGGAATTGATTACATTCATATGGATAAACAAAGTAATGTTAAATCTAAATTAAAGCAAATATTAGATATGAGAGATTTTAATGATCAAGATAAAGAACAAGCATATAAAGATATTTATTATTACTTTACTCCTCTATTAATTGCATTATTCTTAGTAGAATTAGGAATAGATAGGAGGATGTATCAATGAAAAAATGGATTTATGGAATATACATTTTCTTATTTGTATTTAGTCTTCATTTAACAATAAGATATTTCTTAAATGAAGTATATATCAGTAAGTATAATAATGGAATTTATAACAATAATATAGTTGATGTCTTACATGTACTTAATTTCCCTCAAAGCTACGTAGTTCACTACAATAAAGGAAACAGTTTATATCAAGAAGAAAAATATGAAGAAGCAGTTAGCGAATATCAAGAAGCATTAAAAACTGTATCAGGTGATAGACGATGCAAAGTAATAGTTAACCTATCTTTTGCAAAGTTCCAATTAGTAGATATGGATAATAAAGATACTATTGTAAGAGACTTAAAAAAGATTCAAGAAATACTTCTAGATCATAATTGTGCAACAAAAGATAATAAAGGTAAAAACCAAGATGCACAAAACTTCTATAATGAAATTGAAAAGCTTTTAAATTCTTCTAGTCAACAACAACAGCAAGATGGTGATGGCGATGATGATGGTGGAGGCGATGGTGGTCCAGATGGTGATGAAATTGAAACAATATTAACTGGACAAAAAGATGATTCATTTGACGAAAGAGATAAAGTCGACCAACAAGATTGTGAAGTATATAATGGAAAGAGATGGTAAAACATTTCTTTTTTTATGCAAAGAAAAAACTCTAACTTTCGTTAGAGTTTCTCGGTTATTTCTTCTCTAATTTTTTAACGTAATAGTTATTGATTAAAGAAGCTACTTCGTCTAAGTCTTTTACAACAGCTACACCATTTTTTTGTACAAGGTCAGATGTCTTCTCAGCAGTTGATTTTCTATGTTTTGAGAATGTTACACCATTAACTTCATAAATGACACATAAGATTGTACTATCTGGTCTTTTATGACTGTCGTCTGTTACTTCAACGAAACTATAGTCACCTTCTCCTTCTGGAGTTATTACATATAAACATACATCATCAGTTTCTCTATGGAAATCTTCAATAGCCTGACATTCAGGTGTCCAATTAGGAACAACTGGATTGTAAGTTTCAACTCTTTCAGAATCTAGTTTTGGTAATAACTCCTCTCTCCATTTAGAACCTGCACAAGTTCCTCCTAGGAATACTGTTACTTTTTTCATTTACATCACCCTTTCATAAAAAATAATTTTTATAAAGGCCTTGAAAAAAAGTAATTTTTAGGTACAAAAAAGACAAGACCTTTATAGTAAAGTCTTGTCCAAGTATATGCTACCCCAATACACCGGTAATTGTTAAACTTATAGTCGATGTATTGCATTGAAGGACTACTCCCGTTTACAAGTTCTATATTATACCACAAAACCCTTAAAAAATCAAGAAAAATCACATATACGTGCTTAACATGTTATAATGATATTAGTAAATGAGGTGTTAAAATGAACCTAAAAGAATTAAAAAACGTTAACGAAAATATTGATTTAGATTCATACATAAAATTTAGAGAAATTGTTAAACAGAATATGGAACATCCGGAGTGGCTTGGAGATTTTTCACGCGGAGAATTAGAAGAAATGTTAAAGAATAATTCTAAGATTTGGATCTATTATTTAGATAATGAACCAATATGTTCAATGATGCTAATTCCATCAAGAAAAAAAGATTTAGAAAAGTTTGAAATAGATTTAGATAGTAGTATTGTTGTGGACTATGGTCCTATGTTTGTTAATCCAAAATATGTTGGAAATAAATTACAATATCAAATGCTAAAAGAAATAGATAATTACTCTTTATCTTTAGGATACAAATATGCAGTTGGAACAATACATCCTGATAATATTTATTCAATAAATAATTTATTAAAAGATAATTTTCAATTAACAAAAACAAAAGAATTTAAAAGAGGAATTAGAAATATTTATATAAAAAAATTATTCTACGATATTAAGTTTAGAAAACTAGAAGACAATATAGAAGAATATGAAATATTATATAAATGGTGCAGTAATAAAAATGTATATGAATGGTTTGAACAAAGACAATTATCTTTAGAAGAAATAACAAAAAAATATAAGAAAAAATTAGAAGAAAATAATCAAGATATTTTTATAATCAAATGTGATGAAAAAGATATTGGACTTGTTCAAATTTATAAGTATGATGATACAAAAATTGATGACTATAAAAACATTTATGAATATGATATTTTTATTGGAGAAGAAGAATATTTATCTAAAGGAATTGGATCACTAATAATAAAAAAAATTAATGAAAAAATATATAAAGATTATAAAAGTGATGCCATAATATTAAGACCATTTAAGAGAAATATAAGAGCAATAAAATGTTATCAAAATAATAATTTTAAAATAATAAATGAGTATCTTGGAAAAGATACTTTAGATAATGATGAAGAAATAGTAGTAATGATAAATAGTCCTAAAATTGACAAAGAATAATTTTTTTGTTATATTAATGGCGTAATAAATCAATTAGTTATTCGCGTTTTATTACCATGACACTTAATGTGGGGTTAATAATGATAAGAACCTAAGAATCTCATCATGAATGACAAAAAAAATATCGCAGAAAAAATTTGTGGTAGATTTTTGCTGTTCATGAAAGGAGGTTCTTTTTTAATACCACACAAGAAAAATAATGAAAGAAGGATAATTATGAAAAGAGAAAATGAAATAAAACGTTATGATGAAATAAAAAACTGGGATTTTGACATGTTTGAAATAGAAACTGAAGATCTTACTAATTGGGATTTGACTGAAATATTAAAAAAGTTATCTAATAAAGATTCTAAAATACTAGATTTAGGAACAGGTGGTGGTGAAAAAGTTTTAAGAACATTTCCTGAATGCCAAGAAATACTTGGAACTGATTTATCACAAGAAATGATAAAGACTGCTAATCAAAATTTATTAGAAAGTGGAAGAAAAAACATAACTTTTAGAGTTATGGACAATTTAGCAATGGATGTACCTGAAGAATACTTTGACATAGTTGTAGCAAGACACACAGTAACTGATCCAAAACAAATAATAAGATGTTTAAAACCTGGAGGATACTTATTAATAAGAGGTGTGGACAAAGATGACTGTTGGGGTCTTAAAATGGTATTTGGAAGAGGACAAGGGTATAAAGATAAAAGACCAATAAGCATAATAGATTATGAAAATGTAGTAAATGCTGGTTTTAAAGATGTAGAATTAGTACCATTACACCAAAGAGAATATTTTAAAAATAGAGAACTATTCAAAGCATTCTTAATGAAGGTTCCTATAATAGATGATTTTAGTGAAGAAGATTTATCACAAAATGTTGAAAAACATGAAATAGAAGATGATTTGTTAGATCAATACATAAGTGAAAACACTTATGATGGTAAGATAAGATTAATAAGAAGATATTACGGAATAACAGCT
Source organism: uncultured Clostridium sp. (assembly GCA_946414595.1). Lineage (GTDB taxonomy): Bacteria > Bacillota_I > Bacilli_A > RF39 > UBA660 > RUG13868. Next base: position 42,584 of record CAMKPE010000001.1, on the reverse strand, counting down.
AGAAAAAAATAACGTTAAAAAACACTAACTTTTGTTAGCGTTTTATTTTTTCTCTTTTACTGTTACTGAAGATGAAGTTGTTGCACCAGATGATGATGTTGCTGTAACACTTGTTGTACCTACTCTTTTACAAGTAATGTGTGCTGCCATACAATCAACACATTCAAGTGCTGCATTATTTGTAGTTCCATATTCTAAAGTTGCTATACTTGGATCTTTACTAGCGTATGTTTTTATTGTTGAAGGAGTATCCAAACCTCCTGTTTTAATTATTACATCAATAGTTTTACCTACTTCACAAGTATAACCATCTTTATCAAACTTTATCCAACCATTGCTAAACACAACTACTGCTTTTTTCTCTTTTACTGTTAATGTCGCTTTAGCACTTGATCCATTTGCAGATGTAGCTTCTAAAGTTGTTGTTCCTTCTTTTAAGCATTTAACGCTGAGCTAATGCACAATCAATACAATCTATTTCGTTTCCACTCATTGTTCCAGATGAAATAGTTGCTATTTCATTATCATTACTATAGTAACCTTCAAGGAATGGATCACCGCTTCCTCCTGTTTTTACTAATACATCAAATGTATCACCAACGCTGCATGAATAACTTTCTTTATCAAACTTTGTCCATGCATCGCTTGTATCATTGCTTCTTACTTTAACAGTTGCTTTGGCACTTGATTCATTTGCTCCCTTTGCTTCTAAAGTTGCTATTCCTTCTTTAATACATGTTACATGAGCTAGTGCACAATCAACACAGTTTAATTGATCTCCAGCTAATGATCCAGTCTCAATTGTAGCAATATCTTTATTATTACTCCAATATCCTTCTAAAATTGGTACTCCATTTCCACCAGTTGAAATCATTACGTCAAATGATTCTCCAACTTTACAAGAATAGTTTTCTTTATCAAATTTAGTCCATGCATCTTGTGTTGTTACACTAATTTCAACATTCTTTTCAAACTTCTTTTCAGTAGATTTAATTGTAACAATTACTTTTCCATCAGCTTTTGCTTCAATTTGTCCAGTTCCTCTATCTATTGATACAACATTTTCATCACTTACTTTATAAGAAATTGTTGACGGATCAATGCTTGAATCAAATTCTTCAAGAATGTTTACTTCATCTCCTACATTCATTTCTAATCTTTTATTAATAACAGTATTTGCTAAGACTTCTCTATTAGGAATTGATGTACTTAAAAGTATTGCTAAACCTAATGCCATAACAACTGCAGTTATAATAGTTACTAAATGTTGCTGTCCTTTTATATTTTGTTCATTATCCCCACTTTTTGTTCCCATATTAACACCATCTCTCTATTATTATTTTATAATAAATTAATATAATAAGTAAATAAAAAAAGAGCATTAGCTCTTTATATTAACTTATGCTCTTCAATCCACTCATCAGTTACTTCTTGATCTACTAAATCTACCTTATCATACATAGCATCTTTTAGTGATTTTGCTCTTGTAATAAAGTGACTTGCTGCTTCTAAATTATGCTCCATTGTAGGTACATAGTTATTGTTTTTGTCTCCTAAAGGTCCAAGTGGATTTCCACCCATATAAGATAATTCAATTAATAATACAGCTGGATAATCAAGTCTTAATCTTTCATCAAAATCTTTTAAGCTTGGTGTTTTAACAATTCTATATCCTGTCTTTTGACTTCCATCTGGTGCAATGTATGCTGTATCTTCTCTATACTTTCTTGATAAAGCTCTATTGATAACACTTTTAATATATTTATCTCTTTGATACTCTGGACTTAAATCTTCATCTACAAGTATTTCATCATCATTACTTAACTTAGAATAAATCATTCCACCAGTACCATGATAAATAAGTGTTCCACAATACTTACCTTCTTTATAAAGTCTATCTATTAAACCTCTTAAGAATTTATTTTCTCTTACATCTTCTCTTTCTGGAGGTACTCCTAAAGGTCCAGGTATTGTTTGATTAATGTTATTGTATCTATTAGGTCCATAAACATTTTCACCTTCATTGTTTAAGGCTCTATAAAGTGGAGATCTATTTGTTTCTCCTCCTAAACCATTTCCTCTATGAACAACAATACTTCCTTTTGGTACTTCAGGATTAGAATATATTCTTCTAACACTTTCCCTTAACTGTGGATATTTCTCTGGAATACATTCATAAGTTACATGTTCAAACATCTTTTGATGTTCTTTTTGTGATTTATCTTCTGGATTTTCTCTTGCATGTATATCATCACGTCTAAATGCACTAAAGTATTCTTTAGATACTCTTTCAATTTCCTCTTCTGTTGCATCTCGTCCTAAAATAGTTCTAATTGCAGAAGTTGAAATGATATATCCTTCTGGATTTTGTACTGGAATAAAATGGAATGTATATTCATTTAAATCAACGTTTTCAAAAGGTGGTTCTTTCTTGCTTAAAGCATCCATCATTCTTAAAACAAAATCAACAGAAATTATTTCAGAACCATGTGTACCACCACATATAACAATATGATTATCTCCTGTTCCTAAAGTATAGTAAGGAATCTCAATATTATCACATTCAGTATGTTCAGAAGGTTGTTTAACAAATCCATTATTTAAAGTAATTCTATCTAATTCTTCAAGTACTTCATCATAATCTAATATCCTTAATTTCTTTTCCATAATATGTCCTCATTTCCCCTATAATATAACATATAAGTACATTTTTTAAAATATGATATAATTAATATGGGTGATTTAAATGAATAAAAAAGAAACATATGAAGCACTTGCTAGAAGAAATGGTTGGGATTTCAGTTTAGAAAGTGAATCGCAAAGACCTTATTTCATGAAAAATGGGAAATACGCTGTACCAACCAGTGAAACATCAAAAGAAGATAAAGAACTTCTTGCAGAAATTATATCTGAAGGATCAGATGAATTAAAAAGAATTGCGCTTATGTGTTGGGATAAATGTATTGCTATTACTGGGCCATGTTCTGGTATTAGAGAATATCATGATAAACCACCAATGTCTTTACATGTTGGATTTATTGGACCTAGAGAAGCAATGTTAGAACTTCATCAAAAAGTTAAAGAATTATTACCACAACTTGATCATTTATGTAGAGAAACAAGAGATGGTCAAATAAGATATGATATAGATTATTTCTTAGATGGAAAAGAATTAACAAAAGAACAATCTGATGCCATATTTAAAATAATTGCTGATTTATTAGCACAAACTCTTGGTGTTAGAGATGAAATAGGAAAAGAAAGAAATTTTTAGGTATTACATATGATAAAGTTAATTGATGCAGAACATAAATATGTTGAGCAATATAAAGAGGCTTATATAGAAGCCAAAAAACAAATGGAGCTAGGAAATATAAAAAAACATAATATGATGTTTATTAATCCAGATGAAAAAGATGTTGTAGAATTTTTTAATGACAATAGGGATAAAGCCAAATTACCTCCTACTTATGTTCCTTCTTATGATTATTTTGCTGTAGATGATGAAAAACTTGTAGGAATTATTCATATAAGAGTACAACTAACTGATGCTTTAATGAACTATGGTGGTCATATTGGGTATGCAGTTAATCCACTATATTGGAAAAAAGGATATGGAACAAAAATATTAAAACTTGGGCTAGAAAAGGCTAAAGACTTAATTGTCGAAGATAACATATTAATAACTTGTGATGATGATAACATTGGTTCATATAAAATTATTGAAGCAAATGGTGGAAAGTTGGAAAACAAAGTGCCTAATGAAGATGCCGGTGAAAAATTCTTAACAAGAAGATATTGGATAAAAAAATAAAGGATGTGACTTTATGATAGAAAAATATATTGAAGAATTAAAACCATATGTAGATCAATTATTTAAAGATGATTCAAGTGGTCATGATATTGGTCATTTAGTAAGAACTATGAATACTGCTTTGTATCTTCAAGAAAAAGAAGGTGGAGATAGAATTGTAATTGGTATTGCTGCATTCTTGCATGATATACATAGAATATTGCAAGGAAGTAGTAGCAAAGTTGTATTACCAATTGATTCAATTCCTAAAGTAAAAGAAATATTATCTAAAATAGTTTTAACAGAAGAGCAAAAAGAAAAGATTTGCTTTTGTATAGAACATCATGAAGATTATAACTGGAATGGTAATAATGTTGATGATATAAATGCTTTAATAGTACAAGATGCTGATAATCTTGATGCAATTGGAGCAATAGGAATTGGAAGAACATTTATTTTTAGTGGAGCACATAAAGTATTAATGTATGATGATTCTGTACCATTAAATGAAAATAATGACTTCAAAGAAGAAGGGGGATATGATGCATCTACAATACATCACTTCTATCATAAATTATTTAAATTAGGAGATAACATGAATACAAAAACAGCTAAAGAATTAGCAGATAAAAGAGTTGAATTCATGAAAGTATTTGTTAAAGAATTCCTAGATGAATGGAATGCAAATTATTAAATAAAAAAACACTAACATTTGTTAGCGTATTTTTTTTAATTAAATACTTTTTGATTTTGTGCTCTCTTATCTAATTCTTTTGTAATAGCCGCAATTGCTATAAATTGAAGAGGTCCTATTTCTCCTGCTTTTTGAAGTCTTTCTAAATCAGTTTTCAAAAATGGTGTTGAATTTTTTTCAATTTCAATATGATATGATTGTAAAAGGTTATCATAGCATTCAGTTTCTATACCCTTTTCAGCTTCTGTTTTTTCTCTTTTCTTACATAAATCTAAATATGTTTTTTCTATTTTTCTTTCTCTACTAGATAATTCTTCAAAAGTTTTTGATTCTTGTTCAGTTGTATGTGATGCATAATATTTTTCATCTAATGAATGCAATAAACGTGCTTCATCTTCGCTTAAAAATTTTAACTCAGTCATATCTTCCTCCTATTTTTATTTTATCATAATATAATTGATTATTGTTAAAAAAATATATAAACATGTGTAAAGAAAGAATTATTTGTTTTTTATCTCTTGAAGTATTTCCATCACTTCATTATATACTTCTATTCCATTACTTGCTAAACCACTGCTCTGGTGTGGTTTAACAAAGTCATTTATTTCACTTAACACAAGATCAATATTATCTTTATTTACTTTATCTTCTATTATTTTAAAACATGTATTTCTATATCCTCTAATTGCTGCTCCTGCAAGTGATTTATAATATGACAATTCAGGTAAATCGGACTTTAAATAAAAATACATTGCAAGTTCATCAGTCATTTTTCTTGGATTAGTAATTATAATTCTATTACTTCTAAATACTCCATGAGGAGCTGAAGTACTTTCACATTCGATTACTTCACTACCCTCTGGTATTATTACATCATATAGAGTATCACCACGAATAAGCCACCTTAAGATTTTGTCTTCAATAGAAAAGTTAAAGCCACCCATTTCTTGTGGATCATTACTAGATGTGTTCCAATGATCTGTAACATTTTCTTCATCTATTTTGTATTCAAAGTTAGCACCTTTGTTGCCAAACATTACTTTTAAGTATTTAGGCATATGATCTCCTCCAAGTTTAATTATATCAAAAAAACACTAATATGAGTTAGTGTTCTATTATCTAAATAAATTGACTACTTAGTATGATTAAGCGATACTTGTTGATCATCATACCCAAATTTCTTCACTACTGGTTCTTCATATTCATCTGGCCAATAAAACAATTGATTACTTTGTAAACCTTGAGTGACTAAATGTTCTAATTCATCGGTCAAAACAATTCTATTTAATCTGCCATTATTTGAATCATAAGAATAAATAGGATAATCTACTCCTGTAATATTCTTAATACATTCTTTAGCAACATAAAGCATTTGTAGTAAAAATGCTTGCTTTGGACATTCATTTAAGAATAATCCAACTACGCTGTCAACAGAAGCATTAATGTTTACTTCATTCATAGTAGTATCTTGACTTGTTCTAATATAATTAGCTAATTCCTCTATTGTTTGATAATCAGCATTATTTGCAAGGAAATCACCATCACTAATATTACCACTACTGCTACTATCTGATTTTGAAATATGATGACAATCGGCCTTATCTGAATCGATTAAAAAACCAATATTTTTGTATGTTGAAACACCAACGCCAGGAAATATTAATGTAGATGATGCACTAGTTAACTTTCCATTCATTAACCTACAAAATTCATTAGCCCGCACGCTGCAATCATATTCAGGCCCACTATTTCCCATTTGAAGTTGTGGATAATCCATTGCTCTAACTAATAATTTTCCTTCATTATATATGTTTTCTACTTCAGCCATATTCTTCACCATAATTATTATAACATGAAAAAAAGTAGCGTTGCTACTTTTCAATCTAAATGGCACGTATATCATAAGGGGTTAAAACAAGATATGATATAATAAAACTAGGATGTGATTTGATGAAGTTTAATGAATTCTATATAGAAAACTCTGAAGGAAAAAGTAATTGTCTAATTAGAAGTTTTTGCAAGCTTTTTAATAAGGAATATGACCGAGTATATAATGAGTTATGTAATATACAAAACGAATTAAATTGTAGTTCTTATAACGATATCGAAGTATTTGAGACTTATATGAATAAAAATGGTATAGATAAGATAGAGTATGGTAGTGATATAAAAATAAAAGATTTATCACTTAGTAAAGGATCATATATTGTATTTTGTTATGATAAGAAAGACTTTTATCATATGGTAACAATTATAGATAATGTATTATTTGATAAAGATAATAGAAGTTTAGAATTATATACAATAAGTATTTATAAACAAAAAAACACTAACTAAGTAGTTAGTGTTTTAATATTCTAAATGGCAGGGGATGAGAGAATCGAACTCCCAACAGTGGTTTTGGAGACCATTATTATACCATTTAACTAATCCCCTAAGTCATATTGATATTTTATCACTTGATAGCAATTAATTCAAGACATAAATTGAATATGTTAAGTCGATATAAATTAAAAAAAGTGTATTTTTAATACACTATTTTTAATTAATATTATTATTTCTTGTTTTTCTTAATAAGTTTATCGTCAATTATTAATGCAATAAGAATAATTGCAAATAATATAACAAATGTGATTAAAAAAGTTCGGAAATCAAAACTAAGCTCAGATGTTGTTTTTGATTCACCCTCAAGTGCTAGCGGATAATATTTTGTTAATGTAAGACCAAATCCACTATATTCACTTATCTCTCCTCCATGAAACGGAAAAGCTAAAAGCAATGTATTTGCACATAACGCTGAAAATAAGTTTATTAAAAGTCCTATTACATTAATTGCTAAAGCTATTATTCCTGCTTTTAATGTGTTTTTCTTCATGATTACACCTCGATAATCATTATAACATATTTTTTTATTATATTATTAACTTTTGTCCTATGGCTAATATATTAGATGTCAAATTATTATTTTCAATTATTTTATCAACAGTTGTATTGAAAAGTCTTGCTATTGAGTACAATGTATCGCCTTTTTTAACAATATAAACTTCATTATCTTCATTTTGTTTTAATGCGCATGGTTCTGATAACTTAATTATCTGACCTGGATATATTACAGTGGAATCTAAGTTATTTAGTTTAACTATATCATCAACAGTTGCACCACACTTAGTTGCAATCTTCCATAAACTATCACCTGGTTTAATTATATAATCTATTACTCCAATTATTTGAATACCATTTTCTGGTATTAATAGTTGTTGACCAATAGAAAGACCAATGCTATTTAACCTATTAAGGGTTATTATTTCATCTACTGTAACACCAAAGTTTTTAGCAATTGAATATAATGTATCACCACTTTTAACTGTATTAATAGTATAGTCTTCTTGTAATTCTTCCTCGTTATTTGGTATCAATAAATTTTGACCAATTGATAATACATTATTTGATAATTTATTAATTCTTTTTAATTCATCAACAGTAGTATCAAATGCTCTTGCTATTGAATATAGAGTATCTCCTTTTTTAACAATATAAGTGTCAGTATCTACAATTGTTTCTTCTTTAGGAATATAAGGCACTCCTATATAATTAGCAACTGCTTTTACTACTCCTTCAGCATAATCATATAAATTATTTTCTAGTTTATATAAATCTTTTGGATTATCAATAAATCCATATTCAATTAACACTGCTTCTGTATTAGGTGTTTCCCTCATAATATAGTAATAATCTTTTGAAGGATTTTCAGGTAATCTTCTTTGATATACTCTTCTTTCTATTTGTCCTTTATTACCTATTTCATCAAGAATCATTTTAGAAAGGGTATCATCATTTCTTAATGAATATACAACCTCTGCTCCTTCTCCTCCACCAGCATTGATATGATTAGAAAGTATTATTACATCGGAATCATTTCCAAATGAATTAAGCATTCTTCTTAATCTTTCATTTCTTCCTATATCCTCATCATCAATTCTTGTGATTGCTACAGGAACTCCTAATTCATTTAATCTTTCATATATATAATTGGCTGCTTGTAGATTAAAATCTTTTTCTTTTTTATTTCCATAAACTGCCCCTGGATCTGTTCCGCCATGACCTGCATCCACAACTACCCTTTTATTCTTTTCATTCATTATAATCACCTATATTAGTGTATGAAACTCTACCAATATTGTTAATCAAAAATATAATTTTTATTGTAATGTAAAAAAAAGAACTCCCAAGAGTGCCTTTAATTATAAATAATTCATTATTACAATAAACTTAAATGACTATGTATAACAATATGTCTTTTTAGTATAATTATCTAAATATTCTCCAGTGTAATTAATAAAATCATTTATTAAACTTTCATCTTTTTTGTTATTAAATTTAACCGTTAATAATACTTCTCCTCCAAAATCAATATTATAGTATCCTTCTCTTCTCTTATCAGCGTATATAGTTTTATTATCAATAGTTGTTACATTATAAGATTTCTCTATATCTTCTTTTGTCAATCTAAACAAAGTAAAGTGATATGAATCTTTATATAGTGGTACATAAAAGCCAGGTTCAATATCATATGCATGATTATTATTTACAGAAAAATATAGCTCAATTTTATCACTAGTATTTGTTTTTACTACCGTTCTAATATTACTATTAGTTCCTTTTTCAACTTCAGTATATTTACTATCTAAATATAGATCTATATAAGCGTAAGGATTATTACTAGTATCTGATTTAAATTTAATAAATAATTTGCCATCTTTTTCTGTTCCTATTCTATAATTAGCATCATTAGTAACTTTAATATTTTTTAAAATATAATCTATCTTATCAACTAATTTAGGATTAAAAAAAGTATATTCTGCTTCAAATACAGTGTTATCAATACCTTTAATATATATAACAAACTCAATAAGTTTATATTTGGTATTTCCTTTATCTTTTTGTTCTTTTAAAAAACATCTAGCTCCTTCAATACAATCTACTTCCTTAACATAGGAATATAGCTCTTTATCATAGTTCTCAAATGTGGTCTTAATAAAATGATCAATACCATATTCTTCTGTAACGTGCATAGTTAAATAATATTCTTGCCCTGTACAAGAACCATCGAATTCACTACCACCATTACATCCCATACCTTCTTCAAATATAGAAGGATATGATACCTTCATTTTAGAATTTAGATTAAGATCCTTAATATAATAATCTTTTCTTAATTCACCACTATAGTCAGTAACCCATACGTCATTACATAATTTGTTTTCATTAGATGGTGATTCAATAAAAAATGATGCAGAAATAAAACATATACCAATTAGCATAAAAATAATTCCAACTTTTTTCATACGATCCTCCTACAATACAAAAATAGTATAACATATTAAAAATATAATTGTCATTTATTCGTTAAGTAACTACAATTGTTTACTTCCTAAAATTTACATTTTAGGTGAGGTTGAATAGTTAGCATATGAATTAGAAACAAATGTGAAAAAAAAAGAACTATTTATTAGTTCTTTTTTAATTATCTAATCTCATAAATGATCTAACACTTCCAGCGTTGTTGAAATTATCAAGTACATTTTTATCACATGTTATATATGCTTTCTTACGTTCTGATTTGAAATAACAATTATATTTATCGTATTTATCTCCAAATGTAATAATTATATTACCATATGAATCTTTATTAACTTCAAATTCATATACGATTGATTTAGAATCACAATGACTGTAACCAGATTGAATACAATAGTTATTGTTCTCTGACTTGCTATAAGGTATAAACCTATGCGTTATAGTAGCAGTCTTTGATTCTTTATCAAAAGTAACGCCGCTTGATAAATTAGTTCCATCAATAGAATATAATCCATCTACTTTTTCATATAAACTATTATCAGTAAATGAAATATTTACTATAGTCATTGTAACTGAAATAATAACAGCGACTATAGTAACAACTAATAATATTATCCCATATTTAATTCTATTATTATCTTTAGTTCTTGTTTCTTGTATTTCTTCTGAATATTTTTCTAAAAGATCACAAGTTTTATCATAATATTTTTTTGAATCTTTATAATTATTTAAGAATTTAAAATTATCTTTTAAAATACATAATTGTTCAAAATAATCAGAACTTATACATTCTGCAAATCTTTCTTTTGATTGAACATATAAATTATTTTTCTTTTTATCATCTATTATCTTTAATAGTTCTTCTGTATTTTCATAGTCACCAAGAGGTTTTAAAGAATATTCAATTTCATCAAGTACTGCAAGTGGTGTATCATCATCAACTTTTTTTAGTTTACTGCAAGCTTCTTCATAATATGTTTTTTTAACAATATCTGTTGGACAACTACAATTTGGACATTCACTAGCATTAGTACTAAATTCTTTTCCACATTCACTACAAATTAATAATGACATAAATTCACTTCCTTTAATTTAAGATTTTACGAAAATATAAAATGAAAAATATAGTTAAAGCAATAATTGTAATAACTGCAGTTATTATTGCACCTACTTTATTATTCTTACTATCTTTAATAAATATTTTTTCTAATTCTTCTTTTGATTTGTCTCTATTAGTTACAATTGTTTTATTTATTTTTTGTTTTCTTCTATCTAGTAGAATACGATCGAAATTAAACAAATAAAAAACATAAAATATAATTGGAAATATCATTATAAAGAAAAAGAAATAAAAACTAAAACCTAAGGATACTTTAATTAAGAATTCTAGGTTATATAAAATTAATAATCCAATAATTAAAGATATAATTGATAATGCAGCATCCTTATATGCTCTTTTATATATTGAATAAACAAATCCAAATACTAAATACTTATTTGAAAATTTTGTTGATTTAATTCTTTCTTCTTTATTGGGATAATATATTTCTAAAAAGTCTAAGTTATAAATGTCTGAAAACAATTGAATATCATTTGATTCAAATACTTCTCCACACTTAGGGCAAAATTTTAAATTTGTTTTGTACTCTGTATTACACTTTGGGCATTTCATATTATCACCAATTTTATTATAGCATAATAAAAACTGCATTATGCAGTTTTTATACTCTTACTTTTCTTTTCTTCATTTCATTTGCTATTTGCATGAAATTTGTTTCAGGAAGTTTAACTAGATCGTCTTTAGTTAAATCGTCTTCGCTTACACCATAACGTTCTATAATTTCTGTTATCTTATTAACTCTATTATAGTATGCGTTTATTTCACTTGGATCATATCCTGACTTTTGCACTTTGATTTCTAGACCTTTTTTAGTAGTCTTAGTAGCAGTTACTAAAGCTTTCTTAACAAGTCTTTCTTGTCTTTTTGTTTTATTTTTCTTTCTTAGATATTTCTCAATGATATCTAAACTTACGATTAATGCTTCAGCATCTTCTCTTTTCATGTAATCTTCTAAGTCTTCTAATAAGAAACTTAATTCTCCCATGAAATAGTATCTTTCCATTTCATCTTGTCCAACCATTGCTTCAATACATTTTGCAAATACTTGTTCAATATAATGTGAATTATCATTTTCATTTGTAAAATATCTATTATTTAATACTTGGGTATATCCTTCATTTAAACCATTACCAAATTCATTAAAATGCTTATGTTGGCAGAATCCTGTAAATACAAGACCAAAGTTTTTAGTAGTACTTGCAGTATGTAACAATTCACAAGACATATCGCCTTTGCATTTAAAATTACCAAGTTCCATTCTATTTCTATATGGGGAGTAACATGCTGCTTCATCCTTAATTTTATCTGGTAATTTCTTAATCTTTAAATTACTTATATTTTTATGAAAATAAGTTTTATTTTTACCGTCTAAAACATCTTCTAAATGATCAATACATTCTTTTAATAAATCACTAAACTCATAACCTTCAATTGCTTTATAACTAAGTGGAGTATCTTTCTCTCTTATTGGTCTCGCTACTTTTCCTAATCTAAAAGTAGTTTCTCTTTTTAAAGAAAAACCTTTTACTAATAATTGATCTAGTAATACTACACTACCTGCCACAATTGGAAATTCTAATAAAGCATTCATAGCATTCATAATCTCAACCCCCATTAAATTGTTGTTATTATAACATATAAGTCTTATTTTATCAATAAAAAAAGATGGTTTTAACCATCTCTATTTTTTACTGCTATTTGGAAGTATTACTACATTTATAATTCCTATTATACTATAGATAACTATTAATGCTCCTAAAACACTTAAAATAATATTTGGGACCAATAGTTTTCCTAGTATACATAATACTCCTATTGCTACTCCTGAAACGCTTAATATTAATCCTGTTTTATACTTCTTACTAGCTTTATTATCAAGTACTGTTCTTAAACTAATTAAACTTGAGAATAAAATATAAATTCCTATTACGAATGAAATAATTTCACTAATGAAATTAGGCTTAATAACAAGTATCATTCCTACTATAACTACTATTATTTCCGCTACTAATTTTGTTGAATCTTTTTCTGGTCCTTTATATGCTTGATAAGCATTTAACAAACCATAAAGAGCAAGAGTTATACCAAATACTATTGATACAGTAGTTGTTACCTTATCACTCCATAGTAATAAACTTACTCCTAAAATCATCATTACAAACAATACTAAAATTTTAATTAATTTATCTTTCATATTTTCACCTCTAATATAATTTTATCACAATAATAGAAAAAGACCAACAATGGTCTTTTTTTAGTACTATTTAATTTCTATGTGTCTTGGTTCGTTCAATTTCTTTGCTTCTTCCTTCTTAGGAATATCTATCATTAAGATACCATTTTTAAACTCTGCTTTGATATCTTCTTCTTTAATATCTTCTCCTAGATAGAAACTACGAGAACATTCACTCATGAATCTTTCACGATGAACAAATTTTCCATGCTCTTCGTTATCTTCTTTTTTATCTACTTTAGCAGATATTGTTAGATATCCGTTTTCAACAGATAATTTAATATTTTCTTTTTCATATCCAGGTAGATCAACATCTACTACATACTTATCTTTTAATTCTCTTATGTCTGTTTTCATAAGATTTCTTTCTTTTTTAGGAGGGAAAAATCCATCATCAAAGAAATTGTCAAATAAATCAAAATCATTTTTTCTTGGTACTAACATCATATAAATCATCTTCCTTTCATAATATACAACTTCATACCTCGTAATAATCTTTCTTTATTACACCTATGTTATAGCACTTTTTTTAGCACTTGTCAAGTAAGAGTGCTAAATATTTTCTATCATCTTTACAAATGCATCTTCATCTTGTAAATCTGCAATCTTTTTGCATGCTACAAAGTTAAGATTTGGATATTGTTCCTTCAAGTTTTCATAACTTTGTGAAGGACTGCTTCCACCTGATGTTGCGAAGATTAAAATATCCTTTCCTTCTAAATTATTTTCTTCAATAAATGTATTTATGATAGTTGGTGCTATATACCACCATATTGGAAATCCTATAGCTACCTTATCATATTGTTCAATATTATCTACTTTTCTTTTTATTGATGGTCTTGAGTTTTTATCATTCATTTCGATTGATGATCTAGAGTTTTTATCCATCCAATTTAAATCTTCTTTTGTGTACTTCTCTGTTGGTTCGATTTCAAATAAATCTGCAGATACTTTTTCTCCTATTCTTTCTGCAGCTGCTTTTGTTATTCCACTTGCTGAAAAATAACTAATTAATACTTTCATAAAAGCCTCCTTTGTTTCATTATATCATTAAAAAAGCATAAGGTAATACCTTATGTTTTTTTATTCACTTCTTAATGCCTCTACTGGGTCTTTTTTAGCTGCCATCTTAGCTGGTATTAATCCTGCTAAAACGTTTAGTAAAACACTAAGTGTAATTAAGAATACAGCGCTTCCCATTGGAAGGGATGCTATACCACTGTAATCTAATAAATTGTTTACTATAGCATTTATTGGTATACATAATAGTAATGCTACTAAGATACCTAAAGCTCCTGCTAAGAAACCTTCTATTATTGTTTCAGCTACAAATACGCGTGATACATCTTTCTTACTTGCACCAATTGCTCTTAAGATACCAATTTCTTTTGTTCTTTCAAGAACTGAAATATAAGTAATAATTGAAATCATTATACTTGATACAATTAAACTTATTGCAACAAATCCAATTAATACCATTGAAATGATATTAACTACAGAAGTAATTCCATTAACAACTGTTTTAATAACATCTGTATATTGAACTATATTTTCTTTGTGTCCTGCTTTTCTTTGTTCATCATTATACTTTTCAATATAATCCATTACTTTAGATTTTGAATCAAAATCTTTTGGATAAATATTAATTGATTTTGGATCATCTAAATCTGCAATACCTAAAGTTTTTGCAACTTGATCATAACTAGTATCTGATCCTTCAAACTTAGTTCCAGTTAATACATTTATATCTTTATTACTTGTTTGTTCTTTATAAATATTTGTTTTACTTATTTCATTAATAACATATTTTGTTAATGATTGTTTATATCCGACTACACCAGATTTAGCAGTATCTTTGCTTCTTAAAATACCTACTACTTTGATATCTAATCCGTTATTAACTACATTTTTCATATAGTTATAATCATTTGAATAATCGATATAAACTCCATTTTCTTTTTTATAATAATCAGTATTTAATACTAGCTTATAACTTCTATTCATTAATTCATCATAGTCATAACTTGTAGAAGGACTTTCTTTTAATTTACCACTAGCAAATTTCTTTGCTACTTCACTTCTATCTTTAATATCTAGTGAATATAATACTGAATCAGGAATAATATCATCTTTTGATACGATAATAACTACTTCATTATATTCATGAGGGAAATCTCCTGCTAAAACTTCATATCTACTCTTTAATACTTCTTCATTATCTAGTAATTCATAGAAAACATTTCCCATTGCACCATCTAATGTAATATAGTCAGATACACTATCAGTATCTACATCTGATCCAGTAAATATATTAAAGTTATTTGGATTTACTTTAACATAATTACTAGAATAAATTTGTAAATCTAAATTATATCCATAATTAATTTCAGTAACATAGTCATTTATTTCATCATGAGTTTCAATATATGCTTTAAATTCTTTTAATCTATTCTTTTTAATTAAACCATTAAATAAATAATTTAATTGAGCCATAATATCATCTTCAGAACATACTTTTCCTTTAGTACACTCTACTTCTGAATCAGATGGAACACTAAATAATTTAGATAAATCTACAGATTCTTTCTCAACACTTATAGGGAAATCTGATAATGAATCTCTTTCCATTTGAGATACATAATTATTAACTCCATTAGTAAGTGAAATTATAAGTGCAATACCTATAATACCAATTGATCCAGCAATACCTGTTAATATTGTTCTTCCTTTTTTTGTTAGTAAGTTATTAAATGATAAAGCAAGAGATGTTAATAAAGACATTGATGTTCTTTTTATTTTCTTATCTTCATTTTCTTCTTTATCATTTTTTACTGGATTAGAATCTTTTACAATTACTCCATCTTTTAATTCAACAATTCTTGTTGAATATTGTTTAGCAATTTCTGGGTTATGTGTAACCATTATTACTAATTTATCTTTTGCAATATCTTTAATTAATTCCATTATTTGAACACTAGTTTCTGAATCAAGTGCTCCAGTTGGTTCATCTGCTAAGATTATTTCTGGATTATTAACAAGTGCTCTTGCTATTGCAACTCTTTGCATTTGTCCACCAGATAATTGATTTGGTTTTTTGTTAATATGATCTTTTAATCCAACTTTTATTAATGCTTCAGTTGCTCTTTTCTTTCTTTCAGATTTTGATACACCTGATAAAGTAAGAGCCATTTCTACGTTTGATAAAACTGATTGATGCATTATTAAATTATAGCTTTGGAAGATAAATCCAACACGATAGTTTCTATAACTATCCCAATCAGAATCTCTATAATCACTTGTTGAATTTCCATCGATTATAAGATCTCCATAATCGTATTTGTCTAATCCTCCAATGATATTTAATAATGTTGTTTTACCACTACCACTGGCACCTAGAATAGATGTGAATTCATTTTTTCTAAATTTAGTTGTTATTCCTTTAAGAACTACCTGTTCTTTTCCTCCAACTTTGTATGATTTTCTAATGTCTTTTAGTTCTAGCATAATATCCTCCTAAACTTCTTTTGCTTGTTCATATGAAGTAGATATTGCTGGTCCATAGAATACATATTCCTTACCTGCTTTATCTTGTGCTACTACGTAAGGAAGAGCATAAACCATATCTCCTTCTTTTACTATTGTGTATATTAATGCATAATCTCCTGCGTTAGTAGGATTTTTGGCAACTATTTCACTAACATTTCCTGTTGTATTATTCTTTAATATTTTTTCAACATCATAATTTGGATCCTTAGTTAAATCAGTTGAATCATTTGTATAGAATCCAAGTCCAGAATTTGATGCATAATAAATACCAACTTTTGTTACAGTATATTCTTCTTCGATTTCTCTAAACGCATAAATCTTAACTGCTTTCTTATCATCAAATTCATACTTTTCAATTTTTTCAATTTTAACTTTATAATATGATGATTCTTTTTCTTTACAAGAAGAGTCTACTACTACAATTCTTGTTCTTGCTCCAAGACCTTTATTAGTAACTATATCTTCTTTATCAAGATCTTTTTCAAGGTTTTCTACATTGATGTCTTGCAAACTCATAGTTAAGAATCCTTTTCCTTTAATATCTCTTCCATTAAAGTAGTAAGAATAATTTTCTCCTTCTTTAGTAATTACTACATAAGCAGGATCAAATTCTCCATAAGGAGATACAATCTTTTCTGATCCTTTTATACATTTATTAGAGATGTAATAAGTAGTATTTTCATCACTATAAGCTTCTTTGTTTTCTGTAACCATTGCATTAGCATTATCCATTATTAATTTAATATTCTTAACTAACTCTTCATCTTTGTTTTCATCTATTGCACGTGAAGTCCATATAAGAATTACAGTTACAATTATAACTAGGAATGCAAAGATAGTTATTAAAGCAATTGGAAGTTTGCTTTTCTTTCCTATCTTCTGCACATTTTCTTTGAAATTATTATATTGATTGTTTTGCATATTATTATCCATATTTATTCTCCTTTATCTAATTCATTAAATACTTCTGATAGATTTCTTCTAATTACTAAAGTAGCATCTCTATCATAACTAGTTTCATCATTATTTATTATAACAAAATTTTTGCCATTAAAGTAATTAATTAGTCCTGCTGCTGGATATACTACTAAAGATGATCCTAAGACCATAAGCATATCAGCATCGCTTATTGCTTTTATAGAATTTTCAAAAGCAAATTTAGGAAGTTGTTCTCCATATAATACTACATCTGGTTTTATTAATCCTCCACAAGAACACCTTGGAACACCTTCTTTTTTAAATACATAATCATAGTCATATTTCTTATTACATTTAATACAGTGATTTGTATATGTAGTACCATGTACTTCATATACTGTTTTACTTCCTGCTTTAGAATGAAGTCCATCAATATTTTGGGTTACTATTGCTTTTAGTTTATGCTCATCTTCTAATTTTTTTAGATATTTATGAGTTATATTAGGTTTAATTCTTTCTGGTGAAAAATATTCTTTATAAAACTTATAAAAATCCTCTGTATTCGAATAAAAGTAATCACTGCTTAATAATACCTCCAGTGGTATATTTGTTTCGCGAGAAAGCCCATTTTGGCCCCTAAAGTCCTTAATACCACTGTCTGTTGAAACACCAGCTCCAGTGAATACAACTATGTTATTTGATTCTTTAATCATTTGTCTTAATTTTTCAATATCATCCATACTAATCACATATATATTATAACAAAATAATTATTTAAAAAAAGAACTATTCAGTTCTTTTTCTAACATATTTTTTAATATCCTCTCCAATGATTACTTCATCTTTTTCATTTTCTCTTTTATCTACTAATTTATCTTTTGCCATAACAGCTAGTTCATTATATAAATAAACAGTATGCAGTAAACCTCCTATTTCTTGTTCAAACATTCTTGCTTGCCTTAAGAAACTAAGAAAACATTCTAATTGTGGCATAGTTACTTCGTTTGGAAGTGATACAATTAAATCATTTCCACCAGAAAATAAGACAATAGCATCTTCAAACAAATTAGCTTGTTCAACTGTTTCATTAGGATAAACTTTCTTATGTATTTCTTCTATAATATTCCAATGATCATATTCTTTTTTGGGTTTAACATCTACTACACATTGCTTATCTGTTATAACTCCTGCAAGTATATGTTCTTGTGGTCTGTTACTTGCATAGCAAAGATAATCTAAAAAATCTACATATTTAAAATCTGACATAATTCCACCTACTCCCCATAATAGTAATCCCCATCTTCTAACTCATCATCATTAAAGTCTTCTGGATTCCATCCGTTTTTTTTAACTTCATCTTTTTCCCATTCATCAAGTCCAAGTTCATCCATTTCCTCTTCCAACTCTTTTTCTTTTCTTCTCTTTTTTTCATCTTCATCATCAAAGAATATTTCAAAAATACCCATAATAAGACTCCTTCGGATTTATTATAACTTAAATGTTGAAAAAAATGCAATTTTATAATAAAATAATCTATGCGAAAAGAGGTATGTTTATGAGTAACTTAACAAACATATATAGTGATATATTAGCAGTTACAAGTGAATCAGATTTTTCTTATCAAGAAGAAAATAAAGATGGTTATAGCCAAGATACAAAAGTTAAAAGAGATGGCACTTATGATATGTGTCTTTCTGAAATAAGAAACCCATTTAGAAATTATAGTTTCTTTGTATTTTATTTAGTCGAAACAGATGATCCTACAAAAAAAGTAAACTTTTTAACATATAAATGGAAAGTTGATCCAAATATTAAAAGATACGTTAAGATAAGTGGTAATACAGAAAAAACAATATCTATAAGTGCTGAAGAACATGTTGATGATGATTACCATGTTGCAAGAAGAATTATTGTTAAAAATGATTTAGATTATGCTGTAGAAA
Organism: uncultured Clostridium sp.; assembly: GCA_946414595.1. Taxonomy (GTDB): domain Bacteria; phylum Bacillota_I; class Bacilli_A; order RF39; family UBA660; genus RUG13868. The sequence goes on along the minus strand of CAMKPE010000001.1, from coordinate 22,979 downwards.
AAAATGAAGAGGGAGAAGAAATTAACAGAATTAATATAGATGAAATAAGATCATCTATACAAGATAAAGATATAGATATTTTCTTTGGAAGATTTACTCCTCTTGAAGTGCCACAAAAGAAAGTAAAAGAAATTCATTAAAAAAAGAGTTGAATTAAAGTTCAACTCTTTTTTCTTCTTCTTTTCCAAATTCTGCTATATGTTTTTTAAATAAAACTTTCTCATCTTCTGTTAAGCACATTTGTGCTAATTTAAAGTTTCTATATTGTGAAGGACTCATTGCTTTTAACGAAGCTATTCTTCCTTTTACTGATCTATCTGCTTCACTAAATACTCTTCTATTTTGTGTTTTATCTTTTGTTAATATTTGTTTAGCTATGTCATATAAGATATCAAATGATGTTGGATCAAATCCAATTTCATCTAAAGTAGGTCTTTCTTTAACTCCTACTATATTTTTATTTGTTCCATAGTTTCTAATCATCATTATATCTAAATCATTATTATATAAGTCATGATTCCATCCATGTTCTTCAAAGTACGCCCTTGCTTCGTCACCCTGTTTTTTTAGTTGTGTATACATTGCAACACATTGCATTTGATCACTTTCAATCATCTTATCATCTGCATGTTTATAAAATGCGTATGCTGATTCTCTTGATTTTTCATTAATGCTTTGTAATAGTCCTATTACACTAGCATTATCAAAAGACATTATAGAATTAGCAAGAACAGTTAATACTGATCCATCTAGTACTATTCCACCATCAAGTATTTTTTTGATGTCACCCGACTTATCTCCAAAATCAGCATTCATATTAGCAAGTTCAGATTGAAGTCTTACTTTTTCTTCTTTTCTATTTTTAATGAATCCAATTAAATCAAATGATTCTCCCATCATAATCACCCATAATAATTTTAACACAATAAATGTAAAGAATAATTTTATTAAAAAAAATAATATCCAAATTTACAAAATTGTTGTAAAATAAAAGAGCTAGTCAAAGACTAGCCCTGTAAGCGTTTAGTTCTATTATTTTTTTCTTGGACAGAAAATCTTTGCTAAGCGTCTTACTGGTTTTTTTGTTTGAACATCTGGTTGTTCTATTATTTCAGGTGCAACTGGTTGTTCAACAATTTCTTGTGTTACAGGAGAAACAACTTTGATTGTTTCTTCTTTTTTTGGTTTTAAGTTTGCAAATAATGCTACATCGAATTTTTCTCCAGATAGAATTGCTCTTTCGAATTCTTCATATGTCTTAGGTCCAGTGAAGCGAACTCCATTTTCCTTCATTGCTGTTACAAACTTTTCATAATCAACAAATCCATCTCTTGAATAAATACCATCTGTATACTTATGAGCTTCTTCTCCATTTAAGTAACTAACTACTGTTCCAGTGAAGCAACGAGCAATTCCTTTAATTGGTTCAGAACCAACTAATATTTGGTCTTTTTCGTTTAACTCACTTTTTGGATAAACAAGTCCCATTTCAAGAAACATTGCAACATTATCATAATCACTTTTACGAGCTAAACTACTAGCAGTAGAAACAAATGAATACTTTACTGCTCTTATCATATCTTCTAAGTAATATTTTTCCATTTTTTCTTTAGCTGAATATTTGTCTTCTACTTTTTTACCATTGTTTAAAAAACTCATATAAGTAACTTCTTGAGACTTTCTTGCATCTTGCAATTGTTCTAATAGTGTTTGTTCCAACTCTTTAACCCTCCTTCTATAGTTTTTTGTTTGTTAGGCCTCCAAACAGTTTTGTATTATATTGCAATGTGTGGTATAATTAAAATACAAATTTTTTATACCAGTTATAACTTTTAGTTATGGAGGTTTATATGAAGACAAATTTAGAATTATATAAGGTATTTTATTATGTTGCAAAGAACAAAAACATTACTCAAGCAGCAAATGAACTTATGGTTTCGCAACCAGCTGTAAGTAAGTCAATTAAGGTATTGGAAAGAGATTTAAACACTGTATTATTCAATAGAAATAAAGATGGTGTTTCACTTAACAATGCAGGAGAATTATTATTTAATAAGATCAATGAAGCAATGCAATTAATTATATCTGCAGAAGAAGATATTGATAGTTTAAATAACATGGAACAGGGTACTATTAACATTGGAGCAGGTAATACAATTATGCAGAGATATTTGATGCCATATATAAAAGAATTTCATGAGAAATATCCAAATATAAATGTAATAGTACACACAGTAGTAACAGAAGAATTAATTAAAAGAGCACAGTTAGGTCTTGTTGATATAGTATTTACTCACCTACCAAATACAATACCTGATAATTTTGAAACTATAAAATTAAAAAAACTACATGATATTCTTGTAGTTAATAAAGATAGCAAATATATTGATAAAACTATTAACAAGAAAGATTTAAGTAACCTTCCATTAATTCTTTTACCATATCGAGCAAGTAATAGAAAAAATTTCAACAAGTTCTGTGCACAAAATAATATTGTCATTAATCCATTAATGGAAATTGGTAATGATTTAATAATAGAGGATTGTGCTTTAAATGGTTTAGGTGTTGGTCTAGTTGTAAAAGAATATGTTCAAAATAAATTAGATAATAAAGAATTATATGAATTAAAGACATCATTCAAAATAGAAGAAAAAGATCTAGTATGTCTAATTGAGCCAAATAGGAAAAATAATATGGTAATTAAAAAGTTTTTAGAATTGTTATGATATAATAACTATATATAATAAAAAGAAAGAAGATGTAAAAATATGAATAAGAAGAACATTATTATAATAGCATCATCTATTGTCCTACTCTTATTATTCACTATTATTACAATTGTTATTATCAATAATAATGAAAGCAGAAAAGAAGAAACTAACAGTACTGAAACAAAGAAAAAGGAAATAGTTGAGGAAGAACCAATAGAAGAACCTGTTGAGGATATAGTTGAAAAGCCAAAAGAAGAAGAAGGAAAAAAGGAAGAAGATAATAAACCACAAGAGCAAACACCTAAGGTTGAGCAAAAACCAACAACACCTACTCCAACACCTAAGCCTGAGCAAAAGCCAACTCCTAAACCTACTCCTTCTCCAACACCACAGCCTCAACCACAACCTCAGCCACAGCCACAACCTCAACCAACAACACCAACAATAACATATACTTGTCCTGATGGTTATACATTAAATGATAAAAAATGTACTAGGGTTGTAGATGCACAACATGTGTGCCCTGATAACACATATGAGTATGCTGATGAAGGAATGGGTATACCACATAACAAATATTGTGTTAATTTATCTGAAGGATATACAACAGAAGAGACTTGCCCATCAGGGTATGGAATTATTACAATGACAAGTATTGGTCAACCAGATTATGAAAAATGTTTACCATTACACGAGATGTACTACAAATGTGATAATGGATTCACATTAAGTGGTACAAAATGTACAAGAACAATTGATGCAACACAAAATTAAAAAGACACAGACGTGTCTTTTTTTATGACAAAAATATTATTAATAAATACTATTAAAATTAAAAATAAACACATTCTGTGCTCATGTGAATCTGCTCTCTTCAGGGGGAAGAGAGCATATATGTTTTTTATGTCTAAAATGTGTTATTTTTGATGATAAAGTACTATTTTATTGATGATTTTTTCGTAATTTACCATCTTTATTTATGAAATTCGTATGCAAATCGTATGCAAAATAAAAAGCACTGATTGAAAATAATCAATGCTCTTATAATATTAGAATATATCTTCTTCATTTTCTGACTTAATAAACGCCATTATATCTTCTAAATAATCTTCATAATCTTCTCTTAAAGTTAAAGTATTTGGATTCCATGTATTTGTAAATACTTTTTCAACCAAATATTTCATACCGCCTTCAGCATATTCAACAACATCATTTTTTAAATAGCTTTTAATTTCATCCTGATTATTAATAGCATCAACGTCTTGTTTATCGTTTAAATAAATAGTAAAGAATATATTTGTGCTATCTGAAGTAAAGAAGTCAGCGTGCATATCCAAGCCTGGCTCAAAGCTTTCTTTCATATGCTTTTTAAAACCAATTGAAGCGGCTAAGAAGAATAATTCTTGCATGTTAGAAAATAAACGTTTTTTATTTACTAATGTTTCATAAATATCATTATATTTTTTTCCTCTTTTGAAAACAAATATTCCAAATATTTCTTTAGAATTACGCATTATTCTCACCTACACCTTTCTTATTTGGTTCATATAAATTCTTATTAATTTCTGAAAGCTTAGTTCTTCCTTTTTGCTCGCCATCATCTAGAATATACATTTTTCCCCATTTATTTGTCTTTAATAATTCTTTATATTCAAATTCCGTCATTTCAGTATCTGTAACAAGAAGGATCCATTGGCCTACTCTTCTTGATAAACAATTAATTATCTTGCTTCTGTTTTCACCAGATACTCTTCCAAATGGAGTATCCATAAATAATGGAATATTTATAGTATTATTACATGCAATTTCGGCTAAGCCTACGATTACGGCTAAAGAAACAATCTGTCTTTGACCTGATGAAATATCTTGTAATATAGATGTATTATCCCATCCCCTAACAATTATTTCATATTTTTCTCCAATTTCTATTTTGTTAATTAAGTTCTTATCCTTATCTGATATCAACTCTCTAAAAGTTTCGGTAGCTTCAGAAGAGAGTTTTTCTCTCATTTTCAAGCTATACTTTTCTCTGATAGAAGTTAATAGACTCGAAAGTTCTTCCAAATACTCTGATTTTCTAATTTCTGTATTTTGACTTTGTTCTGCTTTCTTTAATTCTTTAGCTTTCAATTCTAAGTCTTGCAATCTAGAATCAAAATCAGAAATAGAATTGGTAATTTCTCCATGTTTTTTAAGCAATTCATCTTTATCTTTAACTCTTTGATCCTTTGCCATTTGATAACCTCTAAGGTCATCTTCTTTCATACTTGAATCAGAAACTTCTGCATTTAGTTCTTGTAAACGAATTTTGATCGAATCAATGCTTGATTTATTCGATTCAATTTTATCTAAATAATCATTAATTGTTTCTAAATAATTTTTACTTTTTTGAATACTTGATTTTAAACTACTTGATAATGCAGATATATCACTTTGGCCAGATACTTTTTCTTGAAGTAATTTCAATTGACTTATATATGTATGTGCAATATCATTGTCATTAAAATTACGTCCACAACACAAGCATTTGTGTTCTGCTAGCATTTCATCTAATTTATCCACTGAAATAATTACATCATTAGTACTTGTTGCTCCATTCAATAATGATTGAGCTTTAATTAAGTATCCATCCAAAATTAAATTACTACCATTTTCTTGAAGAATTTTCTGTAATTGGTCTCTGTTTTGTTGTAGATTCTCTTTTTTAGAATTTTTTAATTCTTCTTGAACATCGATACTTTCATATATCGCTTTAATATTTGAATTCTTTTGTAGTTTTTCTTCATATCTACTTATGTCTTCATTTGCTGAAGCTATCTTTTGACCAACATCATCAAGTTCAGATTGTTTTTCAGTTAATTTTATTTTTAATGATTCTATTTCTTCTAAGATTTGGGATAGTTCTGATGAAGGATTGTTATTTCTAATTGTTCTTTGTTGTTCTCTAACAGCAGAATCAACTACTTTTATTGCTCTATCCAAGTCGTCTATTTGCAATAATTTTGTAATTCCATTTTTAATAGCTTCTCTCATTTCTTTGTCTGTCTTTGATAGGCTTTCAATTTGTTCACCATCGAAGAAAAAGAAATCTTTTAAACCATCGTCTAAAATATCATTAATAATTTTTTTAACTTCGTTTTTGTCTTTAATAACATTAGGAGCATAGTTACCTGCATCATCAATTATTTGCATCTCTACATCTAATTCATCATTTTCTTTTATTTCATCATTTACACTATTCTTTTTCCCATCTATTGAACGAGTAATAATATAGTTTTTTCTTCCGTTACTCATTTCTAATGTAACAGATGCAGTAACCACTTTATCTTTGTTTTCATCTAAATAATTAAAGTTAATCAAATGTACTTGTTCTGATTCACCATTATTTTGAGACTTTTTTTCATTTGATAAACTCTTTTCTCCATACAAGCAAAATATCATTGCTCTATAGATACCTGTTTTTCCACACCCGTTTTCTCCCTTAATAACAGTTATATTATTATTCGATTCATTTGAGAATTCTATACTTTGGCTTCCATAGAATTGTCTAAAATTGTTTAGTGTTATTTTCTTTAAAATCATTCTTGGTCACCTTTTTTATCCTTTCCTTTAGCAATTAATTCATAGATATCATCTTGAATTTGGTTTTTGATTTTCTCGTCAGACGAATCACTATTAGTTATTGAATTAAGAATTTTTAACGCTTCTTCTTTAACTTCTTCACTAAATTCACTTTTTTTAATCTCATCTTCCAAAGAAATGTTTATATTATTCATCCTCTTCTTCTCCTTCCTTAACTTGTTTATATAATTCAGCTGGATCAATATGTAATAAATAATCCAGATCATATTGTTCAAGTTCTCTTTTTACTATGTTCATTGCTTCAACTTCATTTGACGCACATGAAGCAAATTCTAATAATCTAGGTAATTCTTTATTAATTATACTTAAATCCAAGGCATCTCCATTTTCAAATCTACTACTTATATTTTTATCTGGCATAACAATCATATCGTAGATCTCAGCATATTGCTTGCCTTCACATTTTCTAAGTATTCTTCCTCTCCTTTGAATAAATTGTTTTGGATTAGAATTGCTCCCCATAAAATATGCTATCTTAGTTGAAGGAACATCTACGCCTTCATCCAAGCACCGTATAGCAACTAATACTTCTAATCTTCCATCATCAAATGCCTTTAGAATATCTTCTCTATCTTTAATCGAAACAGTGCTATCAAACTTATGCGTTTTATAACCTAATCTGCTTATCGGAACAGTCATCTCGTCTATTTGTTTTTCACCACAATAAACTAAAATATGGCTCTTATCATCTGTGCTAATTCTTTCTTTTAATAAATCAACTGTATATTGCTTTTTAGAATCTGCCAATACTATTATTTTAGCTCTTTCTTGTCTTATTCTATTTAACTTTTCCTTTTCATCATCTGTTGAGTCTTCGTTAATAAATGTAGACATTTTAGCTATTTTGCTTGTTAATTCATTATATCTGTAATATTCATCATAGTTAAGTGACACTATCTGTGGATAATAAAAATATTTAACTAATTTGTTATTTTCAATAGCTTTCTTTAATGAATATTCATATACAACTTTATCAAAGAAATCCATTATTATTTTCGTTCCTTCTGGATCAAGCCATCTGACTGGAGTGGCAGATAATCCAATTCTATATTTAAACTGTTCAATCATTGCTTTCTTATATTCTCCTGAACCAATGTTATGACATTCATCAGCTATCATACATAAATTTTTATTTACTCTAGAAATCATCGTAGTAAACTCTTCCATAGATCCAGTTGCATAAGTAGTTATTACAGCAACAAAATTAGTATTATTAATGTTGTTATTATAGTTTCTAATTTGCCTATTTAATTTATCAACCCAGCTGCTTTTAGCGTTATAGCATAACAACGGTGTAAATCCAAACATATTCTCGAATTCTTTACTCCATTGTTCAACTAAATGAGTAAGTGGAGCATAAATTACAACAAAACATTTTTTGTTTTCATCATAAATATCATTTAGAGCAAGTAAACTGGTAATTGTTTTACCTGTTCCTGTTGCCATACTAAATATTCCACGCCAATTATTTTCTTTTAAACTATTTATAGCCTCTTCTTGATAATCTCTTTTTTCAATTTTTTTCTTTTGCTTTTGTTGCTGTGTTTTATATGGTCTTTCATTCGAGTAAGCGTAATCAGTAAATAGTTTTGTTATAGCTTCTGATGCAGGAAAGATCTCATAAAAATCATTTTCTTGATTCCACATTTCATCAAATCTTTTAACATGTTCGCATATATAATCATCTTGTCCAGGAATCCAGCTCTTAAAAGTCGTTATGCCTTCACCATTAAAAGTTGCTTGTAAAGAATCATTTAATGAACCATGTAAAACTACTACATTATTCTCAAAATCTTCAAATATAGCCAGCTTATCATGATAATCACCATTATTGTCTTTACAAATAGCGATCTTCAATTCAATAATTCCATCAGCTATAAGCCATGAAAACAAATTTAATGCTTCTTTTCTATCGGCTACTTGAAATTCTCTGTCAATCGTTTTCTTAATAATGGACTTGAGCAGCTCATCTTTTTGTGCTATTGTTCCTGTCCTAATTGCATTCCATTCTTCATCACTCATCTTTGGAGATGTTATTAGTTGAATTTTTCCACCATTCTCAACAATACCATATAGTCCTTTTGATACAAGTTGAATCCACGAAGCAGAAAAGTAACCAACACCTCTTCTATATAACTTTGAATTGCTCAATAATGGTATCATTAATTTATTATTAATATTTGATGTGGACGTTTCGTAAACTAAGTCGATTTTTAAATCCTTAAAGCTTTCCATATTAGCACCTCCTTAATCTTCCATATTCATCAACAACTATTCTTTTGAAATCATTTGGCAATGTGTCACTAATTAGCCCTTTTGACTGAAGTTCTTTATATAACTGATTAACATTATCAATTAAGTAATAATTATTTTCGTTATATACATATACTAAAAAATCTATATAATTATTAATATTTAACTCTTTTCTAACTAATATTCCCTTTTCTGTATATAACATTGGACCAGGTATATCAATCATAATATATTTATCATTTAGATTTTTGATTAGTATCGACCTTAGTAAATATTCGTTCCATGAGTATTCGATATTCGGCATTCTAAATAAATCACCATTTTTCTTCAACTCTGATAAAGGAATATATTGTTTTCCTTCAAGATTCTTTTCAATTAAGATGTAGATTTTAGAAATATCTTCAGGCAATATTTTTATCTCTTCTACAAAATCAGTTATATTTATTTGGTATAAATCATCAAATTTATTTTTTAATACATCATATATACGGTTCGCGTAAATTCCTTTTTCTTCTGCAAATGTTTCAAAGCCTTTTCGTGTAATAATATTATTATTTTTTAAATATAAGTCAAAGAAGAAGTATTCGTCTAAATAAGCATCCGTAATTTCTTTGCAAACATATAATCCTGAAATATAGTACTTTGTTAAGTATTTTTTTAACGCGTTCCCTAATGTATTTTCATCAACTATTTTTTCCTCTTCTAAATAGATATTAAATTTGTTTAATAAATGTTTTAAACTGACATATCCATATTGAGAATCAATGTTATTATCAATATAGTTCATAATTTTGTCTATCAATTTATCAGATAGTCTATAGTTATCATAATAGATTAAATTTTCTTTATTATGACATTCTTGTATTTCCGTAGAATTGGAAGATAAATTCAATAAGAATGGACCTGATAATCCAAATAAAGATATTATTTTTTCTTTAGGCACACCTTCATTATAGTTAGTATCATTTTTTAAATAATCAATTAAAGCTAGATCTCTTGTAACACCCTTATTACCATTTTTTGCTATCCAAAAATTATTGTAAACAAAATCATCTGGATAATAGTATCTTAATACTCCATATATATAAGAGTAATTATCAATACCATAACTATTTAATTCATCCTTAAATACATTGTATATTTTGTCAGAATACACCGATGGAAGTCCTTCATGTTCAAATAAATGAAAAATGTATTTGCGTATTACTTCTAATAAATTATTATCTATATTTACATTATCGATATGAATATATGTATTAGCACCACGTAATACTACATCCTTTTCCCTTTGTAGTTTAGCAGTTAAATTTCTAACTGATAAATCTGATTTTTCACCGGTTATTTCAAAATATTTTTGTTTCATCAACTCACAATTTTTTTCATCGAAGGTCATTCCGTCTGGAAAATATTCTTTTAAAATGTTTGAAAAAATATCATGGATATAAATTCCTTTTTTTATAAACACTTTACCAATTTGTTTATAATTACAATTTTCAATCATTTTATTAAAATCTTCGCTAGTCAAAAGAGTTTCTAATCCGTATTTTTTAATCACTAAACCTATTTTATTCTTGATCTCATCTAAACATGTAAAATCTTTACTATTTTCATCACTACCATTTAAAATTGATTCAATCTCAGAAAAGAAAATGTTGCACTCTGGAAAATTTTCTATAACAAAGATTTTATTAAGGTATTCGTTATGATAAAACTCACTTTCATTTTTTAAAATATTAAACATTATTTTTGATTTATTGATATCATTAAAAATATTATTAAGTATAAATTCATCAACACAAACATAATTATTTTTCTTTATGACAACATCGTACAGAATACTCGCAATAGCCCTTATGATTCTTAATCCTTTTCCTTCTTGTTGTCTAATTCTTTCTCTTGTAACATTATTTTCATTTCCAAGTTCTTCTAATGTTTTATTATGGATTATTCTTTGAACGATAATTGAATATAATTCTTTATTATTTTCGACAGCTTCATCATATAATATTTTCACTAATTCAGAAGTAGAAGAAACATTATACTTTTCATCAGTTAATTTTTTAATAATTTCATTAGATTTTGTATAACCCAACATTTTTATACTTTTCAAAACAGTGGATAAATCTTGATCAGCTAAATCGCGAACATAGATATAATTCTTTTCTTCGCAGTAATTAGTAAAACTGGAAAGACCTGATTCTTTAAATAAATCGTCAATTTTTATATTATATAAACTTTCCTGTATAGAATTATCTTTTTCTTCAGTTGGATTACTTATGAAATTAAACAAAGCATTTTCGATATTAATAATCTTACCTACTCCTAAACCACTTATATTGTAAAGGGATGTTTTTAGCAAATCTTTGATGGTTCTAACTCCACTGTTATATAGCATATCTAATGTATTTTTAGTGCCAATATTTGGAATAATGTTTATTCCAACATCACCTATTTCTGGTTCAATATTGTAATAATAATATGTTTTAATATAAGCTACAAAAGTTTCATAATATAGAATAACTTCTTTATCATGATTATATATATTAGTGTCAGACATTAAATCAATTACTTTAGTATAATTTTTTCTAAAACAATAATGCTCAAACTTAGTATTCCTAAAATCAAAATAATCGGAAATCAAAATATTTCTTAAATCTTTTATAGTATAATTCTCATCAAACCATTCTGTAATTAACTTTAGTTTTTTTATATCATACTTGTTCAAGTTTGGTATTGTAGATACTATATCATCAAATTTTTTACTTAAATCTTCTATTTTAAGAATTGATCTATCGATAAAAATATCTGATAGTTTATCAAGTCTATTTAGTTTAATAATATCAATAATATCTAATTCCAAACTATTGTTAATGTCTTCTACAATGAATCCTGCATTCTTAAACTCATTCTCTACCATATCAAGAGAAATATTTTTATTTAAAACTGAAAATCCCTCCAATGGAACATAATCAAAAAATAAATCATCTACTATATCAAACCTTTGAACAATGCCACTTAGTCCAATTATATTAAAATTGATTTTTTTGAAACATTCTTTTAAATTTTTGTTTACTCTTATATTTTTTTTAGGATCAAAGCTTTTTGGCAAAAAGTTAGATTCATTATTCGTATTAAATACATATCCTCTTAAAGCTAGTTCTTCAATTAAAGTAGACCCGTTGATCCTGTCATTTCTATAATATTCTCTTAAAACATTTAAAGGAATGGATTTATTATCCTTATCTAATTTTTCCACGTTAAAAAAATCAGAAATTATTTTTGAATTTCCAACATCAAAATAAGACCACCCTGGTTTAAGTACTACTTCTTCCAAAATACTACCTCCTAGCAGATATTACAATCCAATAGCCATTGTATCCACCCTTTAACAGTACTGGCTCTTCGTTTTAAAGTATCATCTGATAAAACTATTCCATCTTCTTTCATAACTGAGCAAATATAATCAATTGATGGAATTTCATTGATTTTTAATGCTTCTTTAAAAGTTTTGTTAAACACTTTATGTTCTACAACTTTAATAAATAGTTTTCTATTTCTTTGATTTTCAAAATTAGCACATGTCACAAATCCTTCTTCTGTCAAGTAGTAATTTCCGTCTTTTTTTGATTTTTCCGCCAAACCTAAATATCTTAAAGCATCGATATAGTATTTTCCTTCTCTATCAGCAAATCCAATGCATTGAGATATTAAAGAAGCGGTATTGACATCTGAGTATAATAAATCCAAAGTTTTTATAACTATTTCAAATGAATTGGCTTGAGGAAAAGGAATGTCATCAGTATTATCTTCAACTAATTTTATATTAGTAACAATTTTATTTTTTTCAATTAAATCAATCATATGAAACCTCTTAATAATTTGTAATAATTACTTCTTCTACTTTTCCTCTTTTTTGACCATTAGCATTAATATTTCTTTGAGCTCTTATCACATGCCTATTAAAATCTTTATACAACTCTTTGATTAATTTTGTATTATGATTTGAAAGCATTACATAACATCCTCTTTCTGATAAATTTTTAAATAATTCTGCTAACCTAATTTGCTCATCTCTACCAAAACCATTTTCAGTATAATCAGTAAACGTTTTTGTATCAGAATCGTATGGTGGATCTAAATATACAAAATCACCCTTTTTAGCATTTTTAACAGCTTCTTCAAAATCTACTGAAAGAATCTCAACATCATTAATATTTAATATGCAATGAACTATACCTAAATTTTGACCATCATATATATTAACTTTACTTTTCTTCCCAAACGGAACGTTAAATTCATCATTAGAATTCACCCTATATAGTCCATTAAAACATGCTTTATTTAAATAAATAGTTCTAGCTGCTCTTTTGTAATCAGCTATTTTACTATATTTCATTTTATTTCTATCAATATTTCTGATCTCATAATAATATTCTTCAGAATGATTTGTCTGATGTGTATTTAATTCCTTAAACATTTTTTCAAATAATACTTCGTCTTTTAAACATTTGTATACATTCATTAATTCTTTATTGTAATCATTAATAACTGCTTTTTTTCCATAGGATCCGAATAATTCAAAGAAAAGTGCCCCTCCTCCGACAAATGGCTCATAGAATGTTTTATAATTCGCTGGCACATATTTTAATAACTCATTCATAATTTGTCTTTTGCCACCAGCCCATTTAACAAATGGCTTTCCTTTAACCATAATATCCCTCCCATAATGTTTGTACACATATATGTATGAAAAAATTATATCATAATTAAGTACAATTTTCGATATTAAGCGTCCATTTTATCCCGTTTTTTTCTAATTTTATCTACAATATTGATAATTATTATATTTATAGTAATTATTTTCCAAAAAACTCACGGAAAATCTAATTTTGTGTGAATTTAGATGGCAGGTCGGTGTTGATTTTTATCAAAATAAAAAGAGTATACCCTCCGGGTGGAGAGAGCATACTCTACTTCCAGTTATCAACTATTAATAATCTATAACTCCATATATTTTATACATAAAGTCTTTAAAACCTTTTGGATTATATTTACTGATTTTTTCTTTAAAACTTTGATTCTCTAAACATTTATTATATAACTCTTCTAACTTACCTTTTCTATTTCTAATAAGTTTATCTAACATTTCTTTTCTTAACTCTTTATTTCCATAGTGAATTGCTCTATGGCATGCTGGACATAATTGTGCATAATTATCTTGAAAAGCATCAAGAGTCTTTAATAATTCTTTATCATCATAACCAAAGTTTCTGAATATTAAGTGGTGAAATTCAACGTACTTTTCATCATTTTCTTTTTTAAATGATGAATGCATAAGTTCATCATTCTTAAAACCTTCTAATTCACAATTACATCCAGTGAATCTATCTAAAAAGTCTTGTAAGTCTTCTGTTGGTTCAATCTTTTCAAGTATCTCTAATACTTTCTCATTTAATTCACCATAAGTACCTTGAGGTCTAAATTGTATTCCTTTATCTGGATCTTTTCTAATTGCTAATGCTGAAGCATCTTTATTATCGAACGCTTTAATATTATTTATTACTATTTTATATTTATAATCTGCATTTCTTTTATCTGCTTCACTTTCAAGTTTATTTTCAGTAACATCTAATATTTTTCCTTTAAAAACAAATCTGTTTAGTTTATCTGGCATGTTTGAACAATAAATGTAAGCATCTAGGATTTCTGGTCCAGACTCTTTAAAAACATACTTTATTACTGGATCTTCACTTTTAATATACCAAGTTGCTGTTTTCTTATTTTTATATTCTTGTCTTAAATCTTCGAAACTGAATTCATTGTAATCCATTGATATTCTATATGCTCTATTCATATATATCACCCACAATAATTATATCATATCTATTATCATTATTCATTTATATAAACATCCTTATCTATCGATAATAAACACTCTTCTATTATCTCTCCTCTACTTGCTAAATATTTAATATTACTTAAATATTTAATAAGTGTTATAGCACATTTATGATCTCTTAATATTTCTACATATTTGGTCCAAATATCATTATAATCTATCTTGCATGCTTTTCCATTTGCAATAAAATTTGTAATATCTATTGCAGTATTCTTTTCTATTTCATGTTTAATTAAGTACTCATATAAATCTTCTTTATTGCTTATCATATTTTTGATATTTTTTTCATAAAGCTTTAAATATGGATTCTTTTTAATCACCATTCTTACTATACTTTTTGTTTTAACATATTGATCGAATTCTTTTGGTTTATATTTATTAAATGCTTCTTTTTCTTCATCTTCATAAAAGACATTATCTAAACTTATTTCATCCATATTAACAAATGGCCAAATCTCTCCAATTTTAATAATTAAATATTTATCTACATAATTTCTATAGTCTTCAACTGTTTCAAATTTCCCCATCAAATTTAACCTAAATAATAAATCTGTTGGGATGTAATAACTAGGCATAATTAGATAATGATTTCTATATTTTTCTTCTGTATTGCTGCATCCTCCTTCTATTATTCTATATTCTTGACACATTACTTCCATCGTATTTAAAAAATCAACACAATAGCCATTAACAAAATAAACACCAAATTCTCCACCATTATATAACTTATAATCTAGATTATACTTTATAGCATCTACTTCACTTATTCCCAGTACAAATAGAACCTGCAAATTAACTGCCATACCTGTAATAAACATTTTTATATTTTTATTATCATTTTTATAAATATATAAATATTCTATTACCGGCAATAGACTATAATTATATAAAATATCTATTTCTTTATAACACCTTTCTAAGACAAACTTATCATTTGTCTTTTTTTCTAATTCTTCAATTAAGAACTTTTTTGAATCGTCATTTAAAAATTTGTAAATTTCAAACATATAATTTCCTCCTTGAATAATATATATCACAAATAAAAAATGACTATAATTGATTCTGAATTAAGCGATTATAAAAATAAAAAGAACAATAATAATTATTGTTCTTTTTTATTAATTAACTTTAACCGTTGCAACTGTAGTTATACCAGAAGTTGAGGTTGTTACAAACTTAGTTGTTCCTTTACTCTTACAAACAATTTCAATTGTTTGGCAATCACTTCCGCTACATATTGGTCCAGTAGGACTAATATAATTTACTGTTGCAATATTACTATTTTCAACCGTACTATTTAAAATTTTTACATTCCCTTTTCTTGAATATACCTTAATAGTACTAACTAATTTTTGGCCTGGAGAACAAGTATATTCACTTCTTGCAACTATCGGTTTACCACTTTTATCATTAAAGTTTCCTTTTATAACATTATAAAATTTATTTGATTGTGTAATATAATTACCATTATTTGTTTTTAAACTAAAGACACTCTTTATTTTGTCATAAGAATCATCAACAATATTTGTTAATGAATTAGGATATTTCTTTGAGTTCAAATAATAGATAACACCAAATGTAGGTTCTTTCGCTACTTTATATGACCAGAAAGCATAACTTATAAAATTACTATCATATAGTGACATTGCATATTTCCAAACTTCTTCTATATCTTGTGATAAGAAGTTTGTTTCTCCTACAAATAATGGAATATTATATGATTTCATTGTTGCTACACTCTTATCAACTTTATTTTTAATATTATTTTTTAAAGTAGCAGTTGCTGGAATTACATTATTATCAGTTGTGAAATAATCGTGTGTAGAATATGCAACATTAGTAAATCCATAACTAGATGGTTTGTTTAAATATGACATTAAATGATCAGTTGCACTATACATTGGCGTTTCCATAATGATTATATGTTTGTTCTTTGCATTTTTTTCTACATTTCTTATGGCATTGTATGCATTCTTATAGAAACTAACTAATGCATTAACATTTTTATTTCCTGGTTCATTTAATAACTCATATGCTGCAACTCCAGGATTATCTATATATCTATTTGCAATTATCTTCCATATTTCAATTGCATTTGATTGTGCTTTACTATCTTCAAAGAAAGTGTATCCACCTCTTCTACTTCTTATTCCACCATTATTTTGACCACCATCAACTACATGTAAATCAAATATTACGTATATTCCATTCTTCTTGCATTCAGATACAATCCAGTCTAAATGACTTAATCTTCTTTCTAGCTTATTACCTGTAAGCATTTTATAAGTATATTTATATCCATTTAGATCACTAGGATTTGTTGGTATTATAAAATCTATTTCTACAAAATAACTCCACTCTACTGGTACTCTTACTACATTTACTCCAATATTTTTTAAAGTAGTAATATCTTCACTACTTATGAAATTACTATAGTATAATTCATCAAGTTCAAATGCTTTGTCTTTTCCAAATCTTGTTTGAAGTTCATAAAGGATTTGTAGGTTATTATCTGCATATTCTCTATCATATGCTGAACTAGCTGTATATGCTTTACTAATTGGCATAAGAGATAGTGCTCTACTCAACCATTCTCCTAGATTAAATCCTCTTAATAAAACAGCATCCCCACTACCAACTTTAACAAATCTAATTCCTGATGTTTTTAAAAAATCACTATATTCTATTTGCACACTTGTGTTTGTATTAGTATTTGCGTTTGGATTAGTACTTGTTCCTGTATTAGTATTTGTATTGGTATTAGTATTGGTATTGGTTGTTGTATTTGTAGTTGTATTTGTTGTTGTGTTTGTATTAGTATTTGTATTAGTATTTGTATTGGTATTAGTATTTGTTGTTGTATTCGTGTTTGTATTTGTATTTGTATTTGTGTTTGTATTTGTGTTCTCTTTTACTTTTACTTCAACGCTTATTTGCGCTGAAGCATTACTATTCTTTGATTTAATAGTTATTATAGCTGTTCCACTACTAACTCCCTTTATTATTCCATCTTGACTAACCATTACAATTGACTGATTGCTACTTACCCAAATAAGAGAATCAAATGAGGATGTTTCAGGAGTAATAGTTGGCTCAAGTGTTTTTGTTTCATTTACATAAATAGTAGTTGAATTATTTGCAAAAGAAATATTTTCTATTTCAACCTTATCTTCTTCAATATTGCTATTATTAACTACAACTTCTATTGTATGCTCCTTATCATCTGTTTTGACAGTTATTTCTGCTGTTCCTTCCCCAACAGCAGTAATTTTACCATTTTCATCTACCATAACAACGCTGTTGTCACTACTTTCAAATGTAGCATTTTGCTCGACATTTAAAGCTATTTCTATAGATTCACCTAAATCTATGTTTACTTGAGAGTCATCGACAGTAATTTTATCAACATCCGACACACTAACACTACATTTTGTTTGTATTGAATAATTATTTTCTAAAGAAATAATTATTTTTGTTTCTCCTGGACCTACTGCTGTAACAACACCAGTGTATCTATCAACAGTAGCAACTTTATCATTTTCTGATGCATATTCTATTTTGGCATTTTTATTTGCTTCATAGACTGCATTTATCTTATAAATATCTCCTACTTTTAATTCAATATCGTCTTTAAAATTAAAACTATTTGATTTAACTACAAACCAATAATAGCTAATTATAAATATCAAGACAATAAATATAAATGGTAATATATATTTAATAATATTTTTATAATTATTATTATTTACCATTTTATCACCTACTTTTATCTTATATGTTTATTATAATATTTTCTTGATTTATAGTATAGTATTTTTCTTAATTAAAAAAGCTTATCTTTTGATAAGCTTTTAACTATTATGATTTGTTTTTATTAATCTTTTTGTTACTTCGCTTTGTACTCCGTCATATTCTTTTGGAGTTATAGGAAGCCCTAGATTTATTCTATCTACTCTAGATAGTTTAGATTGATCTAATAATTCATTTATTCTATCAATATCTATATCTGGTACTAAGTCACTTAATACTTCTATTGGAGAAGTAACTTGAAAGTTATTTCTTCTTTTGTAATTTAGTAATAAACCATTTAGATATTGTAGTTGCATTACATGTGCTTCTTTACCAGGAAGTTTTGTATAGTTCATCAAAGTATATGCAGTAAGTAGTCCATTATTACTTGCTTCTCTTTCCATAGGTATTAATAGCTTGCTTTGCGGATCTACTATTAATCTTTGACTTAAATCATATAAGTACCCGACAATATCTTCTCTATTTGCATAACTAGCTTTTTGTTTAACATGCGCTAAAACGTTATAGATATAATTTAGATAATAATAATTTAAATAATATGAAGTATACTTATCATCTATTTGAAATTCTTCCTTTAACTTTTGAAACAATCTATTATTAGATTCCATAATACTTTCTAAATCATAACTTATTATTTGTCTATCTCTATCATACGAAGTGTTTCCATCATCTGTGAATACTATATCATTTACGTAAGAAGATAAATTATTATCTATAGCATATCTACTTGTTATTTCTAAAACATCTTCTTTTTTTATTACATAATTATCATCAAATCTATTTAATAAAGTTATCATATTATTACCTCTTTAATTCAAATAATATACCACATTAATATTATAAAGACAATTTTTTTCTATAAACTGCTAAAGCATCATCTGGAATATCTTTATTTTTAACAATATGTATTTCATAATTAGGATCATTTATAAGTGCTTTTTCTACATATATATGAGATAAACTTCCTTTAAAATATCTCATTATATAGCTAAGTACTTTACCATTAGGATTAAGTCTTAAATTACTCACAAAGTTTTTATATTTTTCTCTTGGTTCATCACTAAATGCTGGCAATAAAAAATCTCTTTTATACATGCATATATTAGATAAATTTATAAAATCATAATCTCTATCAAATGAACTTGCTATTTCAAATATATCTCCTTTAAAGTATCTAATTCTTGCTTCATTAATTTTCTTTCTTAATAAATAATAATTTACTTTACTTAAATATGGATTATTAGTAGTTGCCATTTCTTCACTTATATTTCCTGTAACGAATAAATTAGAATGATATATATCATTAGGACTATATTTATCTTTGCCAAAAATAATACCTTTGTAAGTAGCAATATTTTGCCAAAACTCTTTAACATCACCATTCAAATTATCAACTACTTTGGCAAATAATTTTCTTTTAAATGTTTTATTATCATAAAAGAAAGATAAATATTCTTCGTAAGTTAATGTCATTACTGCTGCCATTTTAAATTCTAAAAAATATTTAGCAAATCTATTTATATCAAAAGCATCTATATCATATGAATCAAATAATATTGAATTAAGTATTTGATCTCCACTACCTATAACAGATAAAATACTTTTATTATTCTTTAGTAATTCTATGTAATTAGAATCATTCATATTTTCATTAGTGCATTTATAAATAGGAGAACTATCAGTATGTATTTCCCTTATGTAACTATCTTGTTTTATAACTTTTTTTGCTAATTCTATATCTATTTTTGCGCTCATATAATCATCCCTAATTAGTGCTATATTATAGCACAAATAAGTAAAAAAAACTAGCATAACAAGTTTTTTACTTTACACCACTTTATATATGAAAATTTGTATTTTTATAATAAGTAATGCATTTGTATGGTATAAGTATATTAGGGTGAATAGATATGGGTTATGAATATTTAGATATATTAAAAAACTTGACTGATAATGAAAGAGAAGCTATATTTGCTACTGCTATTGATGAAGCAGAAAAAAGAGAGATTCCTTTTGAAGAAGCAATCGTGGAAGTTATTAAAGCATTCTTAGAAGAAAAAGAAAGATTATTAGAAGAACAAAGAAGAAATGCTAGACAACAAGAAATGCAACCATCAATTCCAGATAATTTTAATGATTTTGTAGATCCATTTGGAGTAGATGCTGAAGAATTAACTGAAGGTCAAGATATTGAAATGAATATGGAAAATGGTGATGTTGTCGATGCTGGTGCTATGGGTGAAGAAGAAGTAGAAGAACAACAAGAATTTGATGATCCTACTATGGCTGCAGCTATCGCAAGTTTCTATGATTCATTCGATGCTGATGTACAAGAAGCATCACAAGACATTGAATTTGGAGATCCTAGAAAACAAATCATTGATGATGCTAAAAAAGGTAGAATTACTGATTACGATAAATATTTTGAAAGTAAAAAACAAGGTGCTTTTGGAATGAAAGGTTTAGATCTAGTATCTAAATTTATTGAAGTAATTAAGAGAATTAATTCTTCTGTTAGAGGTGCATATTATACACATCTTGAACGTTCAAATGATAAAACATTAAACGATGAAAGAGAAAGATCAATTGGTATATGGGAAGCTTTAGCAGCAATGGGTAAGGAATTTGAAGGAACTCTTACTCAACAAGATAGAGATAGACATTCAAGTGCATCAATATCATTTGACGACTTAGTTGCTATGAATACAAAGAACGGAAGGTCGGCAAGAGGAATGGATGCTTTATTTGGAAGCATGGATGATGGTCCAAATACATTTGATCCTACATGCTATGATGATGAATATGGCGTAGCAAGAGGAATTGTTGGAAACCAAGATAAAGGTTCATTTGTTGAAAAAGTATTTAGTGGTGCTATGGGAAAAATAGCAGAGAAAATAGAAAAGTTACAAGGTATGTCAGCTGGTGACTACAAGCAATATAAATTAGGACAATTAAGATTACAACCTGGAGAAAAAGAAATGTATGATGCTCAGTTAAATGATTTCGAAATGAATCATTCTCAAGCATTTACTGATGAAGGTTTAGAAGGACCAAGAAAATAAAAGAAAGAGTTAAACTCTTTCTTTTTTTACTTCATCATATTCTTGTTTAGTATAAGCACATAACTTAACATCTATGTCATAGTCTATATTCTCGTTAACAAATTTATTAAATGCTCTATAACATTGTTTAGCAGACTCCCTAACAGGATTCTCTAAATTTCCTCCAAAAATACCTGAACTTATTAGAGGAAATGCTATTGAATGTAAATTATTATCTTTTAACACTTTTAAAGAATTATAGTAGGCATAATATAGTTCTTCAAAGGCATCTGGTGTTAAACAAAAATTAGGTCCTACTGCATGTATTATGTACTTTGTATTAGTTATATTAAATGCTTTTGTTAAGGCAACTTCACCATCTTTTAATGGTGTTTTTATTTCTCTACAAGCTTGTGTTAATTCATCATATCCTGCTTTACTAAATATAGCACCACATACACCTGCTCCTGCTATCAAATCTCTATTAGCAGCATTAACAATTGCATCAACAATTTGATTAACGCATGACTCGTTTATTAATTCAATCTTACTCATATTATTCTCCTTAAATTAACTTTAAATATTTATCTAAACTTTCAATTTCACATTCAGTTATTAGTTTAACAAAATCTGTATAATCATTTGTAGTATGTGCCTTATCTAATGCTTCATAATATTTTAGTTTAGCTTCTTTTTTTATAACAACTGTATTATACCCACTATTCATTAAATCTAAATTCATGATTAATCTTGAAGTTCTTCCATTACCATCACTAAATGGATGAATCTTAACAAGTTCTCCATGAAGCAATGCTGCTTTTATTAATGGATGATAATTATTCCAAGTATAATAACTTATTATTAACTTTTCCATTAATTCAGGAACTTTTAAATAATCAGGAGGTATATGATTAGCTCCTTTTATTATTACATTATGATCTCTATATTTACCTCTATTATTATCATCAATACCTTTAAGAATTAATGAATGAATATTTTTTATATTCCATTCACTTATTGTTTTATCATTTTTTAATAATTCATTTAATAATTCTATTGCCTCATTATGGTTAATAGCTTCTAAATGTTCTTTAATTGTTTTTCCTCCAATAGTAATACCTTCTAATACTACTTTAGTTTCTTTTAAAGTTAAGCTATTACCTTCAATACCATTACTATTATAAGTCCATTCTAGATTTATAGCATTTTGTATAGATTCAATTGTTTTCTTAGACAATGGTCTTTTTTTATTTAATAAAGATAATTTATCATCTACTTCTTTAAAATAATCTTTCGGTAAATTAATAATATATTTATTATCTTCTTTTACTCTTTTATCTATTGGTTTACTTGCATCATCTGGGATAATCCATGTATTACCTATCTTTTCTACTTTTTCTATTCTATTATCTTGTATTAATTTTCTTATTCTTCTTTCACTTATATTCCATTTGATACTTGCTTCTTTTATTTGCATAATAATCACCTATGTATATTATACCGCAAATGGTATAATATATGAATATTAGAATAAAAAAGAAAGTTATTCACTTTCTTTTTTTCCTGGCTCAAATATTTTAGCTTTAACCATTCCTCTACCTTTTTGTTTATCAAGAGCTTCTT